>NZ_JAUYWJ010000042.1:0-54998 GCF_032656585.1 Streptomyces herbicida | reverse complement strand
CCTCGCCCGACTCCGCGATCCTGTCCGCGGTCATCTTCAACGCGCTGATCATCGTCGCGCTCGTGCCGCTGTCTCTGAGGGGCGTGCAGTACAAGCCGGTGAGCGCGGACCGGATGCTCCGCCGCAACCTCACGATCTACGGCATCGGCGGGCTGATCGCCCCCTTCATCGGTATCAAGATCATCGACATGATGATCTCCCTCATTCCCGGGATCGGCTGAACGCCATGAACAACTCCGTTAGCAACACCGCCCGGTTGCTCTGGGCGGGCCTGCGAGCCCTTCTCGTGCTGACCCTGGTGACGGGTGTCATCTACCCGCTGGTTGTCACCGGCATCGCCCAGGGGCTGTTCAACAACAAGGCGAACGGCTCCGAGAGCAAGGCGGACGGCAAGGTCGTCGGCTCCTCGCTCATCGGCCAGGCCTACAACCTGCCGCTGAAGAAGGGCCAGGAGACCCCCGAGCCCGACCTGAAGTGGTTCCAGGGCCGGCCGCAGAACGGCCTCGGCGCCAACAGCGTCAACCCCCAGTACAAGCTGATCCTGTCCGGCGCCACCAACCGTTCCGGTGACAACGCCGACCTGATCAAGTGGGTCAAGGACGCCAAGGCCGCGGTGGTCAAGGACAACTCGGTGGCCGGCTACACGGTCAAGCCCTCGGACGTCCCCGCCGACGCGGTGACCTCCTCCGGCTCCGGCCTGGACCCGGACATCTCCCCGCAGTACGCGCAGATCCAGGTCCACCGGATCGCCGAGAAGAACGGCCTGCCCGTGGCCAAGGTGGAGAAGCTCGTGAAGGACCACACCGAGGGCCGCACCCTCGGCTTCATGGGCGAGCCCCGCGTGAACGTCCTCGAACTCAACATCGCGCTCAAGGAACTGATCAAGGGCAACTGATGACCCGAGTGCTGGTCGTGGAAGACGACCCACAGCTCGTACGGGCACTCGTGATCAATATGCAGGCACGCCAGTACGGAGTGGACGCGGCGCCCGACGGCGCCACGGCCCTCCGGCTGGCGGCCGCGCGTCAGCCGGACGTGGCGACCCGCCCGGGCCCTGCCGGAGGGCGCGCGGACGTCTCGCCGCTGAGACTGGTGCCGATCGTCCGACCCGGCCGTGGTGAGGTCCCGATGGCATATGGCCTGGCACATCGTCAGCTGAGACCCAGGGTTCCGCTGCGCCCCGGCGAAGGGGAGAAGCACCACCTCACCAGCCTGGAGGGCCTGGCCGCGCTGTCCCTGGACGCGCTCAGTTCGGTGGCGTACGGTCCCGAGGCGATCGTGCTGGCGCTCGTGGTCGCGGGGACCGGGGCGCTGACGGCCACGCTGCCGATCACGCTGGCGATCGTCTTCCTGCTCGTGGTCCTCGTGATCTCGTACGGCCAGGTGATCGCCGTACACCCGGACGGCGGAGGCGCCTACGCCGTCGCGAAGAAGGACCTCGGCGCGACCGCCAGCCTGCTGGCCGCGGCCAGTCTGGTCGTCGACTACGTCCTCACCGTCGCCGTCAGCCTCACCGCCGGAGCGGACGCTCTCGCCTCCGCGTTTCCCGCCCTCGCCGGGGACAAGCTCTGGGTGTGTCTGGCGGGCCTCGCCCTGCTGACGGCCGTGAACCTGCGGGGCATCGCCGAGAGCGCCCGGGTGCTCATGCTCCCCGCCGCGCTGTTCGTCGTGTCCATCCTCGGTGTCATCGTCCTCGGACTCCTGCGCACGCACCCGGCGGCCGTCGTCGGCACCGCGGAGTCCTTCCCGGCGCAGGAGTCGCTCGGCCTGCTGCTGATCCTCAAGGCGTTCTCGTCCGGCTGTTCGGCCCTGACGGGCGTCGAGGCCATCGCCAACGCCGTGCCCACCTTCCGCACCCCGCGCGTCCGGCGCGCCCAGCGCACCGAACTCATGCTCGGCGCGCTGCTCGGGACGATGCTCATCGGCCTCGCCGTACTGATCCGCCGCGACCACGTGGCCCCGCGCGGAGACGTCACCGTCCTGGCCCAGCTCACGGCCGGCGCCTACGGCGACGGCTGGGCGTACTACGCCACGAACATCCTCGTCACCCTGGTCCTGGGGCTCGCCGCCAACACCAGCTTCGGCGGGCTGCCGATCCTGATGAGCCTGCTCGCCCGCGACCACCGTCTGCCGCACCTGTTCGGGCTGCGCGCCGAGCGTCCCGTCTACCGCTACGGCGTGCTGGCCCTGGCCCTGCTCGCCGCGCTGCTGCTCGTGGCGACCGGCGCCGACACCCACCGGCTGATCCCGCTCTTCGCGATCGGCGTGTTCATCGGCTTCACCCTCAGCCAGCTCGGCCTCGTCCGGCACTGGGCCACCGAGAGACCCGCCGGATGGGCACACCGCGCCCTGATCAATGGCACCGGCGCGGTGCTGACCACCCTGGCCGGGCTCATTCTCCTCAGCACCAAGTTCCTGGAAGGGGCGTGGGTGGTCGTGGTCGCCGTACCGCTGATGATGCTGCTGTTCGCCCGCATCGAGCGCTACTACACGACCGTCGGCAAGGAACTCGGACTGGGCCGGGTCCCCGAACCGCCCGACCGGCGCACCGGCAGCCTGGTGATCGTCCCGCTCGGCGAGGTCAGCAAACTCGCCCGCCACGCCATCACCGCCGCCCTGGCGCTGGGCGACGAGGTGGTCGCGGTCGCGGTGCACGCGGACCCGGAGAAGACCCGTGCGCTGGAGGAGGCCTGGGACCGCTGGAACCCCGGTGTACGCCTCGACGTCATCGACAGCCCGCACCGCTCCCTGGTCCAGCCGATCGTCGACTACGTGCAGCGGGTCGCCGGGGACGGACGCCAGGTCGCCGTCCTCATCCCCGAGGTGGAGCCGCAGCACCGCCGTTACGAGATCCTCCAGAACCAGCGCGGCCTGCTGCTGGCGACCGTGCTGCGGGCCCGTACCGATGTGGTGGTGTGCATGCTCCCGTACCGGCTGAATGTCTGAGGCGGCCGGTGCGGCGGCGGCCGACGGCGTACCCCGTGCCATCCGGGCCGGTCACGCTCGTCGTCGACATCCGGACCCCGGACGCGCAACCGCACGGCGGCGAGGGGCGGTCCCGACACGGTCGCCTTCCGACTACGAGGAGTAGTCACCCCCGGACACGCGTCGGGGCCGGTGCGCACCGGGACGTGCGAGCCGGCCCCTCATGTCGCCGGGCGGAGCGGCGGACCGCCCGGGGTGGTGCTCAGGCGGCCGTCATCACCCGGTCGGCACCCAGCGGGCGGTGCGGGGCGATGATCTGGCCGTCCGGCAGGAGCTCACCGGTGTCCTCGAAGAGCAGAACGCCGTTGCACAGCAGGCTCCACCCCTGCTCCGGGTGGTGCGCCATGAGTCGGGCGGACTCCCGGTCGGCGGATTCGGCTGTCGGGCACGGCGGCTGGTGCTGGCACATTGATGGGATCTTTCGCTGTGTTGTGGTCATGTCCGTCCCCCGTTGCGATTAAGTCGGTCGGAACCCAGTGTTGCTCTCCGGGCGTCAATCCGCAGGGATTTCGCAGCACCGCTTCTTCACAGGTTGATGACGCATCGGCCGCGTGACTGGTTCATCCCAACTGGGCAGCCACTTCGGGTGGTTCTGGATGGCCGGATGGGGCTAGTCCGGTCGGGCCGGACGCCTTTTCGGCTCGTCGGAGCGCATTATTGCTCGTACGAGCGGGGGAGTGAGTAATAGCCGCAGGAAATGCAGACGTACCCCGCCTCCGGAAATTGGAAACGGGGTACGAAAGGGGTGTGTCAGGCAGGTGTGCCGAGCAGCGGCACAGGAGTCACCCGATGGGTCAGCACCGGAAGCAGCTCGGCGACCCGGTGCGGGCGGTGGGCCGCGATGCCCGGCGGTGCCGGCGCCAGCGGGACGAGGAGGTCCGCGGCCGCCGGATGGCCCTCGGCGCCGTCCGCCGCGCAGTCGCCGTGCAGCCACAGTGTGAGCATGTACAGGCCGGGTACCGAGAGCAGGCGGGGCTGGTAGGGCTGTTGCATGGTCTCGGCCTGGCGCAGGGCGCGTTCCGTGGAGGCGACGTAGGGGCCCTCGAAGAAGTGCGAGAA
The DNA here is from genome assembly GCF_032656585.1 of Streptomyces herbicida. Lineage (NCBI taxonomy): Bacteria > Bacillati > Actinomycetota > Actinomycetes > Kitasatosporales > Streptomycetaceae > Streptomyces > Streptomyces herbicida. The sequence goes on along the minus strand of NZ_JAUYWJ010000042.1, from coordinate 50,954 downwards.
CGCCCAGCCGTCCGGCATCAGCCTGGTCTCGGCCGCGGCCACCGAGCGATCGCCGCACCGGATCAGGAAACGCCACCCGGTGAGCCGGGTGGCGGACACACCCTCGGGAGTGATCCGGTCCAGCACATGTACGGGCAGCGGGAGTTCGGGTGTGGCGGGTCCCTGGGCGTTGCGCAGGGAGGGGGTTCGGGCCTCGCGGACCGCGGTGGGGGAACCGAGGGCCGTGAGGACGGAGCGCAGTGCGGGCGCGGGGGCAGGGGGGACTTGCAGCGGCATGGTGGGTCGCCTCTCATTCGACAGGCGCGACGGCGCGAGGGAGGGGGGCGGACGGCGCTGTCAGCTCGATGGGGTCAGAGAGGCCGGGGCCCGGGTCGGTGAGCGAGGGTGCGGGTGAGGCCTGCCGCACGTCACCTTGACGGCAGGAACCAGGACCGTGGGCGCCAACCTTCTGCCTTGTTCGCGGAGTTTATACGACAGGTGTTCACGTGATGTTTCCACTAGCTGTTTCCAGCATCGCGAACAAGGCTCTATTCAGCCGTTGATTCGCGGGAATCATCCCGATTCCCCGCCCGGTGGACTCCCGCTGACCTCGGAATACGCTTCAGGTGCGGTCGGCCGAATGTCGTCGGCGTTTTTCACGAGGCTCTCGGGGCACCCGAAGTTGCGTGATGCCCCATGCCTCGTGAATGTGCCGCGCGGCACATTCCAACAGAGTAGCGGGCGCCGGGTCTCCGTGGGACGTTATCGATCGCCTCGGCTGGGCATCATCCCACCTGACCCGGGACACCCGGCGGCCGGATCCTCGGCCCGCCCGATCGAGGAGGGACGCTTCGATGGGGGAGAAGGTCGTGGCAGGTGCGTTCGACCTGTCCGATCGCCAGCGCTACCGGGAAAAGCTCCGGCAGTGTCTGACGGGACTGGAGCGGCTGCTGGTGGAGAAACGGTTCGACCGCCCGAAGAATCTCATGGGCGTCGAGATCGAATTGAATCTCGCCGGTTCCGACGGTATGCCGAGAATGCTGAACGGCCAGGTACTCGAACGCATCGCGAGCCGTGATTTCCAAACAGAACTCGCCATGTTCAACTTGGAAGTCAACATAGCCCCACACCGCCTGGGCGGCCGGGTATTCGACCGGCTGGCCGAGGAACTGCGGACCTCGCTGGCGTACGCGGACCGCAAGGCGGGGGAGCTGGACGCCGGGATCGTGATGATCGGCATTCTGCCCACGCTCGACCGGGACGACCTGGTCTCCTCCAACCTCTCCGAGGTGGACCGCTACACCCTGCTCAACGACCAGATCGTGGCCGCCCGCGGCGAGGACTTCGTGCTCGACATCGAGGGGGTGGAACACCTCACCTGCACCTCGAAGTCCATCGTGCCCGAGGCCGCGTGCACCTCCGTCCAACTGCATCTCCAGGTCACCCCCGGCCGCTTCGCCGACGTATGGAACGCGGCGCAGGCCGCCTGCGCCGCCCAGATCGCCGTCGGCGCCAACTCGCCCTTCCTGTTCGGCCACGAGCTGTGGCGCGAGTCGAGGCCGCCGCTGTTCCTGCAGTCCACCGACACCCGCCCGCCCGAACTGCAGGCCCAGGGGGTGCGGCCGCGCACCTGGTTCGGCGAACGGTGGATCTCCTCCGCCTATGAGCTGTTCGAGGAGAACCTGCGCTTCTTCCCGGCCCTGCTCCCGATCTGCGACGAGGAGGACCCGCTGCGGGTGCTCGACGAGGGAGGCGTGCCCAAGCTCGCCGAACTCGTCCTGCACAACGGCACGGTGTACCGCTGGAACCGTCCGGTCTACGGCATCGCCGACGGCGTTCCGCACCTGCGCGTGGAGAACCGGGTCCTGCCCGCCGGACCCACCATCACCGACGTCATCGCGAACGCGGCCTTCTACTACGGCCTCGTCCGCGCCCTCGCCGAGGAGTCCCGCCCGGTGTGGACCCGGCTGCCCTTCGCGACGGCCGAGGCCAACTTCGACGCCGCCTGCCGGGACGGCATCGACGCCCGCTTCGTCTGGCCCCGGCGCGGACGCTACGGCGGTACGGCCGAGGTCGACGCCGTCACCCTCGTACGCGACGAACTCCTGCCGATGGCCGAGGCGGGCCTGGACGCGTGGGGCGTCGAAGCCGCCGACCGGGACCACTGTCTGGGCGTCATCGAGGAGCGCTGCCGCCGCCGCGTCAACGGCGCGAGCTGGCAGTCGGCGACCTTCCACCGCGCCCTGGAACAGGGTCTGTCCCGGCAGGCCGCCCTGGCCGCCACCACCCGTCGCTACCGCGAGCTGATGCACATCGGGGAGCCGGTACACACCTGGCCGGTGGGCCTGCCGGAGCCGGTGCCGTTGGGGTGAGGGCGGCACGGTCGGGTACAAGGGGAGGGCTGTCGTTCAGCCCGTGGCGTTCCGTGCCCCCGCCGCCACGATGGCCTGCAGGATGACCGAGTGGATCTGGGCGGGGTCGCTGACCTCGTGGCCGGATCCGCCGGTGGCCCGGGCGATCTCCTGGGCCTCCTTCCTGGAGGCCTCCGGGCCGACGGCGATGACGATGAGCGGCACCGGGCGCTCGGGGTTGCGGAGCTTCTGCAGTTCGGAGACGAGCTTGGCGCGGGAGATGCTGCCGGGGTCCTGGTTCACCCCGTCGGTCAGCACGACCAGCGCGTTGAACTTGCCCTTCACATAGGACGAGGTGGCCGCCCGGTACGCGGCGAGGGTGGTGTCGTACAGACCGGTGGCACCTCCGGGGACCGGCTCCAGTCCGCCGAACGCCGCCGACAGCCGGTCCCGCTGGGTGCCGCTGCCCTTGCGGTCGCCCAGCCGCCCGGTCGGCACCAGGACGCGGTAGTCCTTGTCGCCGTCCAGCCTGGTGGCGAACTCCCACAGACCGATCTCGTCCTCGGGGGTGAAGGTGGCGAGGGCCTGGAGCAACGAGGCCCTGGTGACGTCCATACGGGACCGGCCTGTGTCCGCCACGGGCTCCGACATGGAGGCGGAGGCGTCGACGACCGTGGTGATCCGCGCGCTCTGCACCGTGATCGTCCACGTCCCCAGCGCCTCCTGGAGCGCGGTGTCGGAGGCCGGCTCCGGGGACGGCTCGGCGTAGGGCTGCGGCCTGCGGCCACCCGCCGCGGCGACGACCGACGGCGATACGGAGTCGTCGTCCGTGCGGAATCCGTACTTCTCGAAGAGCTTGTGCTGCGCGGGCTCCCGCAGATACGTCATGAACCGGATCGCGGCCCGGCTCTCGTCGGTGGTCAGTTCCGGCTCGTCGACGAGCGCGTAGGGGTAGTCGAGCGTCGGCGAACCGTCCGTGGGATAGAAGAGGTCCAGGTCCGTGCCGCGGCCGGCCGTCGAGTTGTGGGCGAACGCCGCCTGCTCGCTGAGGATCAGTGCCTGGTTGCGCCTGGGGTTGCCCTGCTCGGTGCCCGAGGAGTCGTGCGGCAGGCTGTCCAGAACCTCGCCGTCGGTCTCCCGGACGCGCTGCGACAGTGCCTTCATCATGGCCGCAGCCTGCGTGGCCCCGCCCTTCGCCTCGGCGGCGGCCGCGCTCAGCCGGGTGAGTGCGAGCAGCCCGGTCGCGCTGCGCGCCGGGTCCGCCGCGCCCAGCCTGAGCGAGTCGTCCGAGAGGGTGGCTCTGGCCAGTTCGGTCCAGGTGTACGTCTTCTTCGGCCACCCCAGCGACTTCGCGGCGGCGGGCAGCATCGCCACTCCCACCGGCGTCGCGGCCACATTGCCCTCCGGTGTCACCTGCGTCGCCGTGCCGTCCGCGGTGACCCGCTGCACCCATACGTCCGAATCGGGCACCCAGACCTGCGCGTCGGGCTTCCCGCCCGCGCTCAGGGTGTCCGTGACCTTGGAGGAGTCCTGCGCACTCACCGTGACGGCCACGCAGTTCCCGTCGGAGGTGAGGTTCTGCTCACGGGCCTGCCCGGCCGCCGCCTTCAGGGCGGGGGCGACGTCGGGGGAGGCGGCGAGCGTCAGCCGTACCGGGTCGTCCTGGCAGGAGTAGCCGAAGGAGAGCAGTCCGCTCTGCACGGCGGCTGCCATGCCGCCGGCGACGGTGAGGACGAGGGCGGTCGCGATGGCCACGGAGCGGCGGCGGGCGCGGGGGCGGGGGTCGGCCGTGCCCGCCCGGTACCGATCGGGCAAGCTGTGACGTCCCATGACGGCGGTGCCCCTCCCTGTCCCCCCGACAGTCCGTGGCGCACGTTCTTCGTAACTACTTTCGAGACACTAGCGGGGCGAAGATGGGCATGGGGCGGGATTACCCAACTGGAGGCAGGTGTGCAGGTGGAGGCGGACCCGGTGGCCGATTCTTTTCCGCTGGAGCGGCCCTCGCGACGGATCTTCCGGGACGAGACGCTGCTCGTTCTGGGGCTTTCGCTGGGCGCGAGCGGAGTGTCCGCCCTGATCAGCTTTGTCGGATCGGTCACGAAACCGGGCGGCCTCAAGGACCAGGCGGCCACCCTCAATGCCTCGGCCGCGCCGGGCCGTCCCTGGCTCGATCTCGCCTGGCAGCTCTTCGGGATCGCGTCGGCACTCGTCCCCGTCCTGCTCGTCGCCCACCTGCTGATGCGTGAGGGCGAGAGCCTGCGCACCATCGGCTTCGACCGCACCCGCCCCTGGCCCGACCTCGGCCGCGGGGCGGGTGTCGCGGCCGTGATCGGCAGCACCGGAATCGCCTTCTACCTGGCCGCCCGCGGCCTCGGCTTCAACCTCACCGTGGTGCCCGAGGCGCTGCCCGACGTGTGGTGGAAGTACCCGGTGCTGATCCTCTCGGCGCTGCAGAACGCGATCCTCGAAGAGGTGATCGTCGTCGGCTATCTGCTGCGCAGGCTGAGCCAGTTGGGCTGGACCCCCGGCACCGCACTGGTGGCCAGTTCCGTGCTGCGCGGCTCGTACCACCTGTACCAGGGCATCGGTGGCTTCGTCGGCAACATGGTCATGGGGGTGGTGTTCGTCTGTCTGTACCGGCGCTGGGGCCGGGTCGGTCCCCTGGTGGTGGCGCATTCCCTGCTCGACATCGGTGCCTTCGTGGGATACGCGCTGCTGGCGGGGAAGGTGGACTGGCTGCCTACGGCGTGAGCAGCTCGCCCTCGATGACGGTGACCGCGCGGCCGGTCAGCAGGGTGCGGTCGCCGCGCAGTCCGGTGCGGACGAGACCGGAACGGCGGGAGGCCTGGAGGCCGGTCAGGTCGGGTCGGCCCAGGCGCTCGGACCAGTAGGGGGCGAGGGCGGTGTGGGCGCTGCCGGTGACCGGGTCCTCGTCGATGCCGACGTTGGGGAAGAAGCAGCGTGAGACGAAGTCGTGGCCCCGGGCCGGGTCCTCGGCGCGGGCCGTGGCGATGATGCCGCGTGCGGAGTAGGCGCCGAGCGCCTTGTGGTCGGGGGCGAGCCCGAGGACGGTCTTCTCGTCGGCCAGCTCCACCACCAGGTCCCCGACATTCGGCCCGGTGTCGAACGCCGCGAGCGGCTCCGCGCCGAGCGCCTCGGCGACCCCGGCCGGGACCTCTACCGGAGTGAGCGGCGCGGTCGGGAAGTCCAGGGTGATCCAGCCGTCCTCGCCGGGCGTGGCGACGAGCACACCGCTGCGGGTGGCGAACCGCACCGGGCCTTCGTGGGCGCCGCTGGTGTGCAGGACGTGGGCCGTGGCGAGCGTGGCGTGCCCGCACATCGCGACCTCGGCGACGGGCGTGAACCAGCGCAGCGCCCAGTCCGCCTCGCCGCCCTCCGGCAGGCGGTGCGCAAACGCCGTCTCGGCGTGATTGACCTCCATGGCGACGTTCTGGAGCCAGTCGTCGTCCGGGAAGGCGTCGAGGAGCAGAACCCCGGCCGGGTTGCCGGCGAAGGGACGGTCGGTGAAGGCGTCGACGATACGAATCCGCATGCGCCGACGCTAGACGCCCCGCGCACCCCGGGACCAAGGCCAATTCGGGGATGCTGGACCGATATCGCCGTGCGCCGAGGCCTGGACGCGGCGTTGTACGACGAACTCGGCCGGCATGGCCGGCGTGTCCGCGGGGTCGGCGCGCAGCGAGCGCGTCAGGCGGGCCGTGGTCGCGGGGTCCGGTATCGACCGGCCCGAGGCGACGGTGCGTTCCCGGAGGAGTCGGGGGGTGGGGCCGGGTGTGGGCCTCACCTCGCAGCGTGGTCGCCGGTCTCGAGGTGGTCCAGGTGGGAGGCGAGGACCGCGGCCTGGACGCGGCGCTGTACGCCGAGCTTGGCCAGGAGGCGGGAGATGTGGTTCTTGACCGTCTTCTCCGACAGGTAGAGCTTCTTGCCGATCTCGCGGTTGGTCAGGCCGTCGCCGATCAGGGCGAGGATGTCCCGCTCGCGCGGCGACAGGCTCGCCAGCTCGGCCGGCATGGCCGGCGTGTCCGCGGGGTCGGCGCGCAGCGAGCGCATCAGGCGGGCTGTGGTCGCCGGGTCCAGCATCGACTGGCCCGAGGCGACGGTGCGCACCGCCGAGATCAGGTCGGAGCCCTTGATCTGCTTGAGGACATAGCCCGACGCCCCGGCCATGATCGCGTCCAGCAGCGCGTCCTCGTCGTCGAACGAGGTCAGCATCAGACACGCGAGCTCCGGCATCCGGCTGCGCAGCTCCCGGCAGACCGTGATGCCGTCGCCGTCCGGCAGGCGTACATCCAGCACGGCGACATTCGGGCGCAGCGCGGGGCCGCGGACCAGTGCCTGTTCGACGCTGTCCGCGTCGCCGACCACGGAGATGTCCGGCTCGGCGTCGAGCAGGTCGGTCAGACCGCGCCGTACGACCTCGTGGTCGTCGAGCAGAAACACGCGGATCGGATTCCGCTCGTCGAAAGTGCCTGTGTCGGCCATGGCGATCCCTCGCTCCCCGGTGGCGGACGGCCTGTGGGCAGTCCGTGAGGCCGATCATCACTCGCCGGGGCCGGTCGCACCAGGGCCGACCGGCCCCACTCACCGGGGCCCACCGGGTCGTGGGCGGCCGCCGGACCGATCAGACGAGACTGCCGGCGCCGTACGGGGCGTACAGGTCCAAAAGCCGGGCCCGGGCGGAACGCAGCCGGTGGGCCAGTACCTCGCCGACCCACTGCGCGACGGCGTTGCCCAGCACCGGATCCTCCCGGCACATGGTGCGCACGGCCGCGGCGTCGAACTCGTACGCACGTACTGGCGTCACCGCCTCTGCGCCCAGGTGCCAGACGTGCGGCGAGAACAGCCAGGACCAGCCGAGCAGCTCGTTCGGCCGGAGCATCTCGATGACGGCGGCCTTGCGGCCGGGCACATGCATGTCGAGCTCGACGCTGCCCGTGCGGACGATCCAGAACCGGTCGGCGCGCCCACCCTCCTCGAACAGGCGTGTCCCCTGCGGGAACGACACCTCCCGGGCGATGCGCATCAGCTGCTGCCGGTGCTCCACGGGCAGGGCCTGCAGCATGCTGGGCGTGCGGGTAGTGATCATGGCGTGCCTCCCGGCGGCGCGTAGGAACTGCCGAGGCCAGCGTGTGTCCGTCGGGCACGGCGGGCCATGGGCCACCCGGCCCGTCGGTCAGGCCACTCGGCTCTCGTCGGTCCCCACGGCGGTCGCACGCGCGCCGAGGGCCCCGCCGACCATGCTTGGCGGGGCGGCTGAAGAACGGCTCGAGGATCGGTTCAGTCGAGGTCGTCCGCTCCCGGAGCCCGGCCCTCGCACCACCTCCGGTAGGCGGCCACGGCGGTCGGCAGCGTCGGGAAGATGAGATCCGGCCCGACGGACTCCTCGAGGCCGTAGGCCCGCAGGTCGGTCAGCAGGTCCTGCTTGACCCGGGCGAGGGCGAACACGATGCCCCGCCCGACGAGTTCACGGCGCAGTTCGTCGACCGCGTCCAGGGCCGTGATGTCGACCTCGACGTTGGCCTCCGTGTTCAGGACGAACCAAAGTACGGCATCGGCCTGTTCGTCGACCGACGCCAGCGCCCGGCGCCGGAAGTTCTCCGCGTTGGCGAAGAACAGGGGCGAGTCGTAGCGGTAGACCAGCAGGCCGGGGATCGTACGGGCCTCGGGGTAGTCGTCCACGTCGTGCATGCCGGCCATCCCGGGCACCAGCCCCTCGACCGCGTCGTGCGGCCGGGCCACCCGCGTCAGCAGCTCGGCCACCGACAGTCCGACGGCGACCAGCACGCCGTACAGGATGTCCAGGGCGAGCACCCCGGCCAGGCAGCCCAGGGCCAGCATGAGTTCCCGGCGGCGGAAGGACGCCAGCCGGCGGAAACCCGCGAAGTCGATCATGCGGGCCGCCGCGTAGACCACGAGCGCACCGAGCACCGCCGAGGGCGTGCGGGAGAGCAGCGGGCTGAGGAACAGCAGGACGGCGAGCACCGCGGCCCCCGCCACCAGGGAGTACGCCTGGCTGCGGGCCCCCGCCGAGGAGGCGAGCGCGGTACGGCTGGCGCTGCTGCTCACCGGGAAGCCGTGCAGCACACCGGCGCCGAGGTTGGCCGTCCCCAGCGCGAGGAACTCCTGGTTGGCGTCCAGGCCGGGGCCCTCGTCGGCGCCGCCGGTGAACGCCCGCGCGGTGAGGATGAAGTCCGTGTACGCGACGATCAGCACACCGAGCGCGGGCAGGATCAGACGCGGCAGGTCGCCCAGGTCCGGCAGGGCGAGGTCCGGTACTCCCGACGGGACCTCGCCGATCACCTTGATGCCGTACCGGCCGTCGAGGTCGAACGCCACCACGGCGGCCGTGCCGAGGACCACCGCGAGCAGCGGTCCCGGCAGTGCGCGGACATACCGCGTCACCAGGAACAGGAACGCGAGCACCGTGGCCGAGAAGACGACCGTGGCCGGGTGGGCGTCGGACAGGTGCGTGACGAACGACCAGAGCTGGGGGAAGAACTCGGTGCCTGTCGTGGCGACTCCGGTGAGCTTCGTCAGCTGATCCACGGTCATGATCAGCGCCACGCCCGCGAGATAGCCGATCAGGACCGGCCGGGAGAGCAGGTCGGCGAGGAAGCCCAGCCGTACCGCCCACGCCACCACGCACAGCAGACCGACCGTGACCGCGAGCGCGGCCGCCAGCGTCGCGTACCGCCCGGAGTCGCCCGCCGCGAGCGGCCCGACCACGGTGGCCGTCATCAGGGCGGTCGTGGACTCGGGGCCGACCGAGAGCAGCCGGGAGGAGCCGAACAGCGCGTACAGCGCGAGCGCGGGCAGGATCGCCCACAGTCCGGCGACCGGCGGCAGCCCGGCCACTCCGGCATAGGCCATGACCTGCGGCACGAGATACGCGGCCACGGTCACGCCGGCCAGCAGGTCGCCCCTCAGCCACGAGCGGCGATAGCCGAGGAGGACCGCGAGCCCCGGCACCGGACGGCGCCACCCCGAAGCCTGCCCGGCCGAACCCTGGGACATGAGCCACCCTTCTCCGTGCCTGACCTCATGATCCACCGACGTACGACCCGTCGCGAGACGTATCCGCGAATTCGTCCGCGGCCCGCGCCACCGAGCCCAACGAGCCCCCCGGGCGGGACCGTTCAGCCCGGTGGCCACCGGGCTTCGGCTCCGCCGCCAGCGGTCTTCGGCATCGGATCAGCCCTGGTCGGAGGTGTCGGGCTGCGGATCGCGGCCGTCGCGGGCACCATGATGACGGCGCTGATGAGACGCGCCGTCCTCCTGACGTCCTGTCCGCAGTGTCCGCCGCCGACCCCCTCCGCGTCGGCGGACTCCGGGCCCCGGCTCCCACGAGGGCCGGTCGGCCTTTCTCCGGGACCTGCGGCCCCTGCCCCCCCGCCCGGTCCGTGCACGACGCTCGAATCGGGAGCCCCCACTCAGGAGGAGGAGATCATGACCCGCACCGTCACGGTCGGCCTGGACGGCTCGGCCGAGAGCCGCGCCGCCGCCGAATGGGCGGCCCGCGAGGCAGAGCTGCTCGGTCTGCCGCTGAAGCTGCTCCAGGTGTGGGAGCCGGTACCGGAGCCCATGGCACAGGCCCCGTTGCTCGGGGCCGAGACCCGGCAGCACTGGACCGACCGGATCCCCCGCGAGACGGCCGAAGGCATCATCCTGCGCCACCCCGGCCTCGAGGTGACCACCGAGCAGCAGACCGGCATGCCGGGCGAGGTCCTCACGAACGCGGCGAAGGACGCCGAACTGCTGGTCCTCGGTTCGCGCGGGCTGGGCGGCGTCGCCGGTTTCATGGTCGGCTCGGTCGGTCTGAGCGTCGTCGCCCACGCCGAACGACCCGTCGTGCTGGTCAGGGCGGGGGAACAGGCCGCCGACGAGCACGAGATGGACCCGGTGGGCATCCCGTCCGCCGCGACAGCGTTCCGCCCCGTCGTCCTGGGCCTCGACGTGGAGTCGCCGGACGAGGAGCTGATCGGGTTCGCGTTCCACGCGGCGGCCCGGCGCGGTACGGCCCTGCGTGTCGTTCACGGCTGGACCCCACCGCCGTACTACATGGAAGCCCTCACCGCGGACCTCGTGATCCAGGCGCCCGAGACGCTCGGCGAGGCGACCTCCCTGACCGAGATCCTCCAGCCGTGGCGGCAGAAGTTCCCGGACGTCGAGATCACCACGGAGTCCCACTACGGAACCCCGGCCGACCACCTGGTCGACGCCGCTCGCGAAGCCTCCCTGCTCGTCGTGGGCCGGCGGATCCGCCGCAGCGCGTTTGGCGCGCACATCGGTCCCGTCACGCATGCCGTACTGCACCACGCCACCGCTCCGGTCGCCGTCGTCGCGCACGACTGACCCGGAGGACACGACCGACCCACCCCGGAGGAGAGGAAACCCATGAAGGCAGCGGTTGTACGGGCCTTTGGTGAGCCCTTGGTGATCGAGGAGCGTCCGGATCCCGAGCCGGGTGTCGGCCAGGTACGGATCCGGGTGGAGGCGTCGGGGCTGTGCCACACCGACATCCATGCGGCGCACGGTGACTGGCCGATCAGGCCGAACCCGCCGTTCGTGCCCGGCCACGAGGGCGTGGGCGTGGTGGAGGAACTCGGCGAGGGGGTCACGCACCTGAAAGTGGGGGAGCGGGTGGCCGTGCCGTGGCTGGGCTGGGCGTGCGGGCGGTGCGAGCACTGCCTGTCCGGGTGGGAGACGCTGTGCGACCGGCAGGTCAACACCGGGTACGGCTGTGACGGTGGCCATGCGGAGAAGATGCTGGCCTGGGCGGACTTCGCGCAGCGGGTACCGCACGGCATCAGCGCGCTCGAGGCTGCCCCGCTGACCTGCGCGGGGGTGACCACCTACAAGGCGCTCAAGGTCGCGCAGGTGCGGCCGGCGCAGCTGGTGGCCGTCTCGGGGATCGGGGGGCTGGGGCATCTGGCGGTGCAGTACGCGAAGATCGCCGGCGCGCAGGTGGCCGCGATCGACGTGACCGACGACAAGTTGGAGCTGGCCGCCGAGCTCGGCGCGGACCTGGTCATCGACGCCCGCAAGGACGACGTGGGCGAGGTGCTCAGGCGGTACGGCGGGGCGCACGCGGCGCTGGCGCTGGCGGTGAACGACGCCGCGTTCGAGGCGGTCAATGCGGGGCTGCGGCGCGGCGGCAGGCTGGTGATGGTGGCGCTGCGGGCGCACGGCACGGTGCGGGTTCCGATCTTCGACACGGTGCTGAACGGGACCTCGGTGATCGGCTCGATCGTGGGCACGCGGCAGGACCTGGCCGAGGTGTTCCAGTTGCACGCGGCGGGGCGGACGCGGGTGATCTGTGAGACCCGTCCGCTGTCCGCGGTCAACGAGTCCATCGACGAGGTGCTGCGCGGGCAGGTCAAGGCGCGGATCGTGTTCGACCTCGGGGCGGGGCGGTGAGCGGGGTGGATCTGCCACTGGTCGTGGGGGTCGACGGCTCGGAGCCGAGTCTGCGCGCGGTGGACTGGGCGGCGGACGAGGCGGTGCTGCGCGGGGTGCCGCTGCGGCTGGTGTATGCCTCGCTGTGGGAGCGCTACGAGGGCACTTCGCTGGCCGAGGATGTGGGAAAGCCGTCCGAGCAGGTGATGGCCGAGGACATCGTCGCCGCGGCCGCCCGGCGCGCGGCGTGGCGCCGGGCCGACGTGAAGATCTCCACCGAGGTCCTGCCCGAAGAACCCGAATACGCGCTGGTGCGCGAGAGCCGCAACGCCTCCGCCCTGGTGATGGGCACCCGCGGCCGCAGCGGCATGGTCGAGATGCTGCTCGGCTCGGTGAGTCTGGCCGTGGCCGCCCATGCCGACTGCCCGGTGATCGTGCTTCGCGGCAGCCGGGACCAGCGGGGCGGGCCGGAGACGCACGGCCGGATCGTGGTCGGCGTGGAGGAGGGGCCGGCCGGTTCGGAGGCACTGCGCTTCGCCGCCGCGGAGGCGGAACTGCGCGGGGTGCCCCTGGAGGCCGTACGGGCCTGGCGGCACCCGGCGCACCTGGCCGGCGGTGACTCCGCCCGGTTGCACGAGCAGCGGGCCACCGAGACCCTGGAAGCGGCCCTGGGCGAGGCGGCCGAGCAGCACCCGGGCGTCGACCTGCGACGGCGTACCGTCGAGGGCCACGCACGCCGGGTGCTGCCGGCCGTCTCGCGCGACGCGGGCCTGCTGGTCGTGGGTGCCGAGCGCAAGCAGGGCTCCTTCGGGCTCCAGCTCGGCCGTGTCACCCACGGCGTTCTGCATCACGCCGCCTGCCCCGTCGCGGTCGTACCCCGTCGGGCGTGAACGCGGTGGGCGGTGGTTCAAAGACTCGCCGCGTGGTCCGGGACGTACGTCTGCAGATCCCGCGGCGGGCGCTCGTAGCCGGTCGACGGCGGTCGTTCCGGCAGCTCCAGCACCGGCGGCTTCACCTCGTGGTAGGGGACGGAGTCCAGCAGATGGGCGATCATGTTCAGCCGGGCGCGGCGCTTGTCGTCGCTCTCGACGACGTACCAGGGCGCCTCGGCGACGTCGGTGTGCACCAGCATCTCGTCCTTGGCGCGGGAGTAGGCCTCCCAGTGGGTGATCGACTCCAGGTCCATCGGCGACAGCTTCCAGCGCCGCACCGGATCGTCCAGGCGCCGCCGGAACCGCTCCTGCTGCTCGGTGTCGCTCACCGAGAACCAGTACTTGCGCAACAGGATCCCGTCCTCCACCAGCATCCGCTCGAAGATCGGGCACTGGCGCAGGAAGAGCTGGTACTCCTGCTGCGTACAGAAGCCCATCACATGCTCGACACCGGCCCGGTTGTACCAGGACCGGTCGAACAGCACGATCTCCCCGGCGGCCGGCAGGTGCTCCACGTACCGCTGGAAGTACCACTGCGTGCGCTCGCGCTCGGTCGGCTTGGGCAGCGCCGCGATGCGTGCCACACGCGGATTGAGGAACTCGGTCACCCGCTTGATCGTGCCGCCCTTGCCCGCCGCGTCCCGCCCCTCGAAGACGACGACCAGCCGGGCGCCCTCCGCCCGCACCCACTCCTGCATCTTCACCAACTCGGTCTGCAGGCGCAGCAGTTCCTTCTCGTACATCTTCCGCGGCAGCTCCGCCGCCTTCTTGCCGGCCATGCCGCCTCCACCGCCCGATGACCCCTACGTCGACGACTTCCGGAGTCTCACCCATGTCCAAGGTCGAACACCAGGACGCCACCGTACTTTCCGACGACGAACTGCGCACCCTGGACGCGCACTGGCGCGCCGCCAACTACCTGGCGGCGGGCCAGATCTATCTGATGGCCAACCCGCTGCTGACCGAGCCGCTGAGGCCGGAGCACATCAAGCCGCGGCTGCTCGGTCACTGGGGCACCTCGCCCGGCCTCAACCTCGTGTACACCCACCTCAACCGTGTGATCAGGGCACGCGGCCTCGACGCGCTGTGCATCTGGGGGCCGGGGCACGGCGGGCCCTCCGTGGTGGCCAACTCCTGGCTGGAGGGCAGCTACAGCGAGACCTACCCCGACGTGTCGCGTGACGCGGAGGGCATGGAGCGGCTGTTCCGGCAGTTCTCGTTCCCGGGCGGGGTGCCCAGCCATGTGGCCCCGGAGACGCCCGGTTCGATCCACGAGGGCGGCGAGCTCGGCTACTCGCTCGCCCACGCCTACGGCGCCGCCCTCGACAACCCGGACCTGCTGGTCGCCTGTGTGATCGGCGACGGTGAGGCGGAGACCGGACCGCTGGCCGCCTCCTGGCACTCGAACAAGTTCCTGGACCCGGTGCACGACGGAGCGGTCCTGCCGATCCTGCACCTCAACGGGTACAAGATCGCCAACCCGACGGTGCTCTCCCGCCTTCCCGAGTCCGAACTCGACGAGCTCCTGCGGGGATACGGCCATGAGCCGATCCATGTGACCGGCGACGTTCCGACCGAGGTGCACCGGGCGATGGCCGCGGCGCTCGACGAGGCGCTGGACCGGATCGCGGTGGCGCAGCGGACCGCCCGCCAGGACGGCGTCGGCGAGCGCGTGCACTGGCCGGTGATCGTGCTGCGCACACCGAAGGGCTGGACCGGTCCGGCCGAGGTGGACGGCGAGCCGGTGGAGGGCACCTGGCGCGCCCACCAGGTCCCGCTGGCCGGTGTCCGTGAGAACCCCGAGCATCTGCGGCAGCTGGAGGCCTGGCTGCGCTCGTACCGGCCCGAGGAACTCTTCGGCGCCGACGGCAAGCCCGTCCCCGATGTCCTTGCCTGCCTTCCCGAGGGCCGCAAGCGGCTCGGCGCCACGCCGTACGCCAACGGCGGCCTCCTCGTACGGGACCTGCCGATCCGTCGCCTCGACGACTTCGCGGTCCCGGTCGACAAGCCGGGGACGACGCTGCACGAGCCGACCCGGGTCCTCGGCGCACTGATCGAACAGATCATGAAGGACACCACCGGGCGCCGGGACTTCCGCGTGGTCGGTCCCGACGAGACAGCCTCCAACCGGCTGCAGGCCGTCTTCGACGCCACCGGAAAGGCCTGGCAGGCACAGATCCTGCCGGTCGACGAACACCTCGAGCGGCACGGCCGGGTGATGGAGATCCTCTCCGAACACCTCTGCCAGGGCTGGCTGGAGGGCTATCTCCTCACGGGCAGGCACGGACTGTTCTCCTGCTACGAGGCCTTCGTGCACATCGTCGACTCGATGGTCAACCAGCACATCAAGTGGCTGAAGACCGCCAGGGACCTGCCCTGGCGCGCGCCCATCGCCTCCCTCAACTACCTGCTGACCTCGCACGTGTGGCGCCAGGACCACAACGGCTTCTCCCATCAGGACCCCGGCTTCGTCGACCACGTCCTCAACAAGAGCCCCGAGGTCGTACGCGTGTACATGCCGCCGGACGCCAACACGCTCCTGTCGGTCGCGGACCACGCCCTGCGCAGCCGGGACTACGTGAACGTGATCGTGGCCGGGAAGCAGCCGTGCTTCGACTGGCTGCCCATGGACCAGGCCCGGGTCCACTGCGCGCGGGGAGCCGGCATCTGGGAGTGGGCCGGCACGGAGAACGGCGGCGAACCGGACGTGGTGCTGGCCTGCGCCGGGGACGTGCCCACCCAGGAGGTCCTGGCCGCGGCCCAGCTGCTGCGCCGCTATCTGCCCCGGCTCGCGGTGCGCGTCGTCAACGTGGTCGACATGACACGGCTGATGCCGCGCGAGGAGCATCCGCACGGCATGACCGACTTCGAGTACGACGGCCTCTTCACCACCGACAAGCCGGTGATCTTCGCCTACCACGGCTACCCGTGGCTGATCCACCGCCTCGCCTACCGCCGCACCGGCCACCGGAACCTGCACGTCCGCGGCTACAAGGAGTCCGGCACCACGACCACGCCCTTCGACATGGTCGTGCGCAACGATCTCGACCGCTACCGCCTGGTGATGGACGTCATCGACCGCGTCCCCGGCCTCGCGGCGGGCGCCGCCGGAGTGCGCCAGCAGATGGCCGACGCCCGCACCCGCCACCAGGCCTGGATCCGCGAGCACGGCGTTGACCTGCCCGAAGTCGCGGAGTGGAGCTGGAACGCCTGAGTCCGGGAAACGGGGGAGCCGCCGTGGGTGCCGAAGAGGCTTGTCATCCGATCGGTTCCGATATATCGTTGACGCATCGCGACAGATCGACGATGGAATGGAGTGATTGCGATGCGTTCCCACGGATACGAGTACGGACATCGGCACGGCGGCGGCCCCCGGCGTGAGCGGGGCGGTTTCGAGGGGCTGCGGGCGGCCTTCGGACCCTTCGGTCCGGGCGGCCCCGGCTTCGGGCCCGGCGGGCCCGGTTTCGGACCGGGCCCCTGGGGTCATCGAGGGCGCGGCGGCCCGAGGGGAAGGGCGCGGCGCGGTGACGTACGGGCCTCGATCCTGGCCCTGCTGAAGGACCGGCCGATGCACGGCTACGAGATGATCCAGGAGATCGCCGAGCGCAGCGGCGGCGCGTGGAAGCCGAGCCCCGGCTCGGTGTACCCCACCCTGCAGCTGCTGGAGGACGAGGGTCTGATCACCAGTGAGTCCGAGGGCGGCAAGAAGCTGTTCTCGCTCACCGAGGACGGTCGCACCGCGGCCGACGAGGGGCCCGACGCCCCCTGGGAGGAGGCCTCGCGCGGGGTCGACTGGGAGGCCCTCGGCGAGATCCGCCAGGCCGGTTTCGGTCTGATGGAGGCCTTCGGGCAGGTCTGGAAGACCGGCAGCAAGGAGCAGCGCGAGAAGGCGCTGGCCGTCATCAACGACGCCCGCAAGAAGCTGTATCTGATCCTCGCCGACGAGGGCTGACCGTCCTCCTCGCGGGGAGTGGAGGCACTGACCGAGGTGCCCCGCGGAGCACTCCGCGGGGCACCTTCCGTCGTGCCCTCGTGCCGTCCGTCGTGCCGTCCGTCCTGCTGTCTCAGGCCACCAGCCCGCCCAGCTTGCGCAGCGACTCGTTCAGGGCCGCCGTCGCCGAGTCCTTGAGCTTGCCCGCCATCAGCGACACGGCGGCGCCCGTGAACTCGCCGTCGATGCGCACCGTTGTGGCGTCGCCGTCCGGGGTGAGCGTGTAGCGCGTGGCCACGGTCACCGCCATCGGGCCCTTGCCGCGAATGGCGAGCACCCGGGCCGGCTCCAGCTCCTCGATGGTCCACTCGACCTCGGCCGGGAACCCCATCAGCTTCATGTTCTCCTGGAAGGTGCCGCCCACCGCCAGGGTCTCGGGGCCGCCCTTGGGGAAGTTGGTGTGGGTCGCGTTCCACTCCCCGTACGCCGGCCAGTCCGTGAGCTGCGCCCACACCTTCTCGGCCGGTGCCCCGATGCGTGCCTCCGCGCTGACTTCGGCCATGCGACCACCTCTTCGTGTCGGGCTGTGGTGTCGCGGAACGTAGCCGCAGGACCGGGAACATTCAATACTGATGAACTGTCAGAAAGTGTGGAGGGCCGAGACTGCGGGGGTGAGTCTGCGGGGAGGGCTGCGACCGTGGGGCGCGAGACAAACGGCACGCGCTCCTGCAGGCACATCGGCCTGATCTCCTCCGTAAGGAGGAGATTCCGGCCGGGGATGTCCACTCACCGTGGGACGCGCAAATGCTTCCCCTCGGCGATGACCTCGGCCCGAGAGGCTGATGGGGTAGGGGATGTGCAACCCCGTATTCCCCTCCAGTCCGCCCGCGACCAGGGAATCCTCCGCGCGGATGACGATGCCGGGCTCAGCGCCGAGCTGGCGGCGGTGATCGCCGGCGCCCGCCGCAGGGCCGTTCGGGACGGGGACCGGCAGATCGACACCGCCCACCTGCTGCACTCGCTCCTGGAGTCCGATCCCGACGTCCGGGCGGTGATCGGGGACCCTCCGCAGATCGCCCGCCTGCTCGGCTATCTCGTGCAGCGCAGCATCGGCTACGGCCTGCGCTGGCAGAGCACCGTGGAGGACTCGGGGGCGATACCCACCCTGAAGGGGACCGGCGGTTGGTCGCCGCTGGCCGCCGCCGCGATGGACCACGCCGTCGAGCGGGCCCGGCTGCGCGGCGGCGAACGGGCCGCGGGCACCGATCTGCTCGTCGCGCTCGTCCGGGACCCGCGGGCCCGGGCCGGCGAGGTGCTCGCGCGTGCCGGGGTCGAGGTGGCCGACCTGCCCGCCCGGATCGCTCGCTCGGAGGAGTACGCGGGGGACGACGGCGCGGCCTGCTGAGCGCGCGCCCGTCCAGCCGGTGAGACAGGTGCCATTGGGGGTGACGCTCATGTCATCGCCTGTCATCATGTGCCGGTGCATACGTCTGAAACCAGTCAGGGCAGCCACGGGAAGGGCGTCGGGCTCGGCCTCGCGCTCGCCTCGGCGCTCGCCTTCGGGGGATCCGGTGTCGCGGCCAAGCCGCTGATCGAGGCGGGACTCGACCCGTTGCACGTGGTGTGGCTGCGGGTGGCCGGTGCCGCGCTGGTGATGCTGCCGCTCGCCGTGCGCCACCGGGGTCTCGTGCGCCGCCGCCCCGCACTGCTCGCCGGTTTCGGACTGCTCGCCGTGTCCGGTGTCCAGGCCTGCTACTTCGCCGCGATCTCACGCATCCCGGTCGGGGTCGCGCTGCTCGTGGAGTACCTCGCCCCCGCCCTGGTGCTCGGCTGGGTGCGATTCGTGCAGCGCCGGCCGGTCACACGTGCCGCCGCGTTCGGTGTGGTCCTCGCGGCCGGCGGCCTCGCCTGTGTCGTCGAGGTCTGGTCCGGGCTGAGCTTCGATGCGCTGGGGCTGCTCCTCGCCCTGAGCGCGGCCTGCTGCCAGGTCGGCTATTTCGTCCTGTCCGACCAGGGCAGCGAGGCGGGCGAGGAGGCACCGGACCCGCTCGGCGTCATCGCGTACGGACTGCTCATCGGCGCCCTCGTGCTGACCGCCGTGGCCCGCCCCTGGGCCATGGACTGGTCCGTCCTCTCCGGCACCGCCCACATGAGCGGCACCCCGGTCCCGGCCGCCGCCCTGCTGGCCTGGATCGTCCTGGTCGCCACGGTCATCGCCTACATCACCGGTGTGGTGTCCGTGCGGCGGCTCTCCCCGCAGGTCGCGGGGGTCGTGGCATGCCTGGAGGCGGTCGTCGCGACCGTGCTGGCCTGGGTGCTCCTCGGCGAACACCTCTCCGCGCCGCAGGTCGTCGGCGGTGCGGTCGTCCTGGTCGGCGCGTTCATCGCCCAGTCCTCGACGCCTGCCAAGGGTTCCCCGGGCCCGGTGGCGAGCGGCGCGCCCCAGCGCGAACTCGCCGCTCAGGGCACGGCGGCACGGCCCGCCGAGTGAACCGGGCCGGTCCGCCCGCTCACGCCCCTCGCCTGCGCACCATGTGCTCCCGTGCCGCCGCGTCCCCCGGCCCGCTCCGCCCTGCCAGCGCGGTGGCGATCCGGTCCTGCACCTCCTCCGGCTTCTTGCCCGCGTACTTGAACTTCGCGCGTACATCGGTCACTACGAGCCGCAGCCCGCGGATGCCGGACAGCAGGCGGCCGTACGGGGCCTCGTCCGGTGTCGCCCGGGACGAGCCGCCCTCCGGCTGGAAGTGGCCGAGCTGGCGGTTGAGCAGGTCGGCCTTCTCGGCCGGGTCGTCCACGACCCGGGCCGTGCAGTGGAGCTGGACGGCGGCGTAGAAGCTCGTCGGGACGCCGTGCTCGGGCGGGCCCTCCGGCGCGGCCTGCCAGGGGCCCGGCACATAGACGTAGTCGTCGACCACACTCAGCAGCACCTGCGGGTCCGCCTCCAGGGCGGGCCACAGCGGATTGGGTCGGGCGAGGTGGGTGACGGCCTCGCCGCGGACGGCGTCGAAGGCGAAGTGGAGCGGCTGCACGAAGGGCGGCTCACCGGGCAGTCCGTTGACCGCGAGTTGGCCGAAGTCATGGGCGGCCAGCCAGCTCTGCCACTCGCTGTCGTCGCGGGGCGCGTCCCAGGGGTGGATCAGCATCACAGTGCCTTGAGGTAGCCGGGGAGCTCGATGCCGGGGAAGAGGTCGGCGTTCGCGACCGGCGCGTCGTACCCCTTGCGCAGCGGGACGACGCCGGCCCAGTGAGCGAGGGACAGGTCCTCGGGCTCGTCGTTCGCGCCGCCGGTGCGGACCTTGGCGGAGACCTCGTCCAGGTCGAGCCGGATGACCGCGGTGGCCGCCAGTTCCTTCTTGTTGGCGGGCCGGGAGTCGGCGGAGCGGCCCGGTACGACGTGGTCGACCAGCGCGTCCAGGGCCAGTCGCCGCTCCTGGGGGTCGGTGACCTGGTGGGCGATGCCGTGCACCACGACCGAGCGGTAGTTGATCGAGTGGTGGAAGGCGGAGCGGGCCAGGACCAGTCCGTCGACATGGGTGACCGTCAGGCACACCGCGAGACCCGGTTCGGTCCCGCCCGTCATCCGCAGCGGGCGCGACCCCGTGGAGCCGTGCACGTAGAGCCGCTCGCCGACCCGGCCGTACAGCGTGGGGAGCACCACCGGCGCGCCGTCGCGGACGAAGCCGAGGTGGCAGACGTAGCCCTCGTCGAGTATCGAGTGCACCAGTTCCTTGTCGTACGACGCCCGCTCGGCGGCGCGCGTCGGGACGGTGCGGTCGGTCGAGGCGTAGGCGGCGGACGGCGGCGACGTCTGCTGGGGTCCCTGCATTGCGCTCTCCATTGCACTAGTGCATAATCTCTTTTGTGCTAGGAGAGTATCCGATCGAAGGCCGCGGCGCAGCAGAGATCGCGGCGAGCGTCGAGCGCGCGGTGGGGGCCGGTGACCTGGAACCGGGCCAACTGCTGCCACCCATGCGAGAGTTGGCCACCCGGCTGGGGGTGAATCCCAATACGGTCGCGGCCGCCTACCGCACCCTGCGGGAGCGTGGGGTCATCGAGACGGCAGGGCGCCGAGGCAGCCGTATCCGGCCCAGGCCGGCCACGACGGGCCGCGACCAGCTGCATGTGGCCGTACCGGCCGGCGTGCGGGACCTGTCCAGCGGCAACCCCGACCCCGCACTGCTCCCTCCGCTCGCGCCCGCCCTCGCGGCGGTGGCGGCGGAGGGGGACCGGGAGCCGGTGCTCTACGGCGCCGAGCCCGTCGAGCCCGAACTGGCCCGGATCTCGCGCGCCGATCTCGACGCCGACGGGGTGCCCGACGGTCCGCTCACCGTGACCTCCGGTTCGCTGGACGCGGTGGAGCGCGTCCTCGCGGCACACCTCAAGCCGGGGGACGCCGTCGCCGTCGAGGACCCCGGCTGGGGCCGGACCCTCGACCTCGTACCGGCACTGGGGCTGCGCACGGCCCCCGTGGGCGTCGACGACGAGGGCCCGCGCCCCGAGGACCTGCGCGCCGCCCTCGCCTCCGGAGCGCGCGCCCTGATCGTCACCGACCGCGCGCAGAACCCCACCGGCGCCTCGGTGAGCACCACGCGCGCCCGTGCCCTGCGGTCCGTGCTGCGCGAGTACCCGCAGACCCTGCTGATCGAGGACGACCACGGCCACGGCATAGTCGACCTGCCCCTGCACCCTCTGGCCGGGGTCACCCACCACTGGGCCTTCGTCCGCTCCGTCGCCAAGGCATACGGACCCGACCTGCGCCTCGCCGTCCTCACCGGCGACCCCGTCACGGTCGACCGGGTGCGCGGGAGACAGCGGCTGGGCCCGGGATGGGTGAGCCGGCTGCTGCAACGTGCCGTGGTCCGCCTCTGGAAGGACGGAGCGGTGGACGGACCGGCGGTGGCGGCGGCGTACCGGGCCCGCCGGGACCTGCTGATCGACGCGCTGGCGGAGCGCGGGGTCGCCTCGCACGGCCGCAGCGGCATGAACGTCTGGGTACCGGTCCCCGACGAGACAGGCACGGTCGCCCACCTCCTCCACGCAGGCTGGGCAGTCTCCCCGGGTGCCCGCTTCCGCCTGAACGCCGCACCCGGGATCCGCATCACGATCTCGACGATGGCTCCAGAGGATGCCGGCCCCTTGGCGGAAGCGGTAGCGGCAGCGGTGGGCCCGACACCGGTCCGAACTTATGTGTAGGGAAAGCCAACTGCCCCAGGGGCGCGGGGCCGTGTTCGATATGCGGCTCCGCCGCGCGGGCGCGACGAGCCACGACACGCCCGCAGCCGTCCACAACCTCAGGAGGCACTCCCCCTGGGCCTCACTTGAGTGAGCGCCGCCCCCGCAAGAACGATCACCGCCCCCACCGGAGTGGTCCACCGAAGCGACTCCCCCAAAATGGCAACTCCCGCCGCGGTCGCGATGACGGGGATGAAGTAGGTCACCATCTGTGCCGTGGTCGGGCCGACCTCGGCAACCAGCCCGTACTGGATCAACACCGCCAGCCCCGTACCGAGCGCACCCAACGCGGCAACGGCAAGCAGCGGAACAAGAGAGAAGTGGCCCGGAACCGAGGTGAACAGCGGAGTCACAACGGCCAGTTGCACCGTGGCCAACAACAGCTGCGCCCCCGTCATCGCCAAATGCGAGTGCCCCGTCCCGGCCAGCGTCCGCCGGACATGGATCCACCCGATCGGATAGCTCAGCGAAGCCAGCAGGGCCATCGCCGTGCCCGTGGCATCCAGTCCATGGAACCCCTGCCACGCGCCCAGCACCGTCAACACCCCGAGGAACCCCATGCCAAGGCCGGCGAAGCGAACCCGTGTCGGGCGGTCCTCCGAGAGCGCGACCAGGGACAGCGCCATGCCCCACAGCGGCGAGGTGGCGTTGCAGATGCCCGCCAGCGTGGACGGGATGGTGAGCTCCGAGTAGGCGAAGAGCGAGAAGGGCAGGGCGTTCAGCAGGAACGCGGCGACCGCCAGATGGCCCCAGGTGCGCGCCCCGCGCGGGAGTCTCTCCCGCTTGACCGCCATCGCCGCGGCGAGCACCGCCGTACCGAACACCAGCCGCCCCAGGGTGACCTGGAAGGGTGCATAGCCCTCCGTGCCCACCTTGATGAGCAGGAAGCTGAAGCCCCATATCAGGGACAGGGCGCCGAAGCGGAGGCGCCAGTCGAGGCGGGCGCGTGGCTGCCGGACGGTGCCGACCTCGGCGCGAGGGGTGGTGACGGTGCTCATGGATCCTACGATGCCGCAGGCAACCTCGTAGCACAATCGAGATTTCTCGCGCAATATCTCGTAGTATCGCTTACATGTTGAACCTGGAGCGCCTGCGCACCCTGGATGCCCTCGCCCGGCACGGCTCGGTCAGTGGCGCGGCCGAGGCGCTGCACGTCACCACGTCCGCGGTCTCGCAGCAGCTGGGCAAGCTGGAGCGGGAAGTGGGACAGCAGCTCCTCGCCAAGAACGGGCGGGGGGTGCGTCTCACGGACGCGGGACGGCTGCTCTCCGAGCACGCGGCACGGATCCTGTCCCAGGTGGAGCTCGCCCAGTCCGACCTGGAGGCGCACCGCGGGCAGGTCGTCGGCGAGCTGCGGCTGTCCGCGTTCCCCACCGCCGCCCGTGGGCTGTTTCCCGCCGCGCTCGCGGCCCTGCGCGCCCGGCACCCGGCGCTGCGGGTGCGCTCGAGCGAGCTGGAGCCCGAGAACGGCGTCGCCGGAGTCGTACGCGGCGACCTCGACCTCGCGGTCGTCCTCGACTGGTACAACAAGCCGATGCCGGTCCCGGACGGCCTGGTGAAGGCGCCCCTCTTCGACGATCCGGCCGATGTGGCGATGCCGGCCGGCCACCCGCTCGCGGACCGGGACGAGGTGGACCTAGGGGAGTTCGCCGAGGACGAGTGGATCACCTGGGGCGAGGGCGAGTTCTGCCACGAGTGGCTGATGTTCACGCTGCGCTCGCGCGGCATCGAACCGAACGTCGGCCACCGCGCCGCCGAGACCCACACCCAACTCGCTCTGGTTTCGGCAGGGTTGGGGGTGTGCATCGCGCCGCTGCTGGGACGGCACCCGGTGCCCCCCAATGTCGTCACGGTCCCGCTCAAGCAGCGCGTGCGCCGGCATGTGTATGTCGTCTGGCGGGCCGACGCCGACCGCCGCCCTTCCATCCGCGCGGCGGTGGAGGCGCTGCAGGCGGCGGCCGCGACGGTCGGCTGAACCGGAGCCGGCCCGGGCCGAACAGCCCTACGGCGAGCCCAGCTTGCGGAAGTCCCAGGAGACGACCTTCTCCGGGGTCAGCCGCGCCCAGGCGTGCCGGCCGTCGTGCGGCATCTCGTCCAGACCGAAGTTCTTCCGGGCGAACAGGGTCTCCGCGGTGTCGAGTTCGGCGCACAGCTCGCCGGTGCGCGGAACCTCGCCCACGAACTCCACGGTTCCGGACAGCTCGACGCCGCGCAACTGGTCGTACTCCTCACCCGAGTCCACCACGACCGCCACCCGTGGATCACGGCTCAGATCGGCCCACCGCTTGCTGCGCACCACCGAGTACAGCCACAGCGACTTGCCGTCCCAGGCGAACCACAGCGCGCTCACGTGCGGGGCGCCGTCCGTGGACACGGTGGCGACCCGGCAGGTGCGCTGAGTGGTCAGGAATTCGTCCAGCTCGCCCGGCGTCATCATGATCTTCCGGCCCCGGCGCTGAGTGACGGTCATGCTGCCCCCTCTTCTCCCACGTCGTGTCAGAGGAGGTGGTCCAGGTCCCGTCGTCGCCCAGATCCTCTGACATCACGTCAGAAAAGAATGAGTCGTCTTCCGTTCACGCGCAATGGTGGCTAGTCTCGCCCGCCCCGCATCCCGGCGAAAGGGGGCCTCATGGCGTCGTACGAAGAACTCGGAGAACTCCTCGACCCCGCGAGCACCGTGCTGCTCACCGTGGAGTGCCAGCAGGGGGTCGTCGGTCCCGACAGCGCGCTGCCCGAGCTCGCCCGGGAGGCCCGTGCCTCGGGTGCCCTCGGCAATGTCGCCCGGCTGGTCGCCGCCGCGCACGACAGCGGTCTCCAGGTGATCCACGCCGTCGCCGAGCGCCGCCCGGACGGCCGGGGCGCCAACCGCAACGCCCGGCTGTTCCGCGCCGCCGAACGGCTTCCCGTCCAGCAGCTGTCCGGCACCACGGCGGTGCGCGTCGCGCCCCCGATCGAGGTCACCGAGGAGGACTTCGTCGTACGGCGGCTGCACGGGCTCTCGCCCGTCCAGGGCACCGACGTCGACGCCCTGCTGCGCAACCTCGGCTGCCGCACGCTGATCGTCACCGGTGTCTCGGCCAACGTCGCGATACCCAACGCGGTGTTCGACGCCGTGAACCGCGGCTACGCCGTCGTCGTGCCGCGGGACGCCATCGCGGGGGTGCCCTCCGACTACACCCCCGCGATGATCCGCAACACGCTCGCACTGGTCGCCACGGTCGCGACCACGGACGAGGTGCTCGGATGCCTCAAGCGTCCGCGCCGACGTGCCTGACCCTCACGCGAGCTTGATCTCGTCGCCGGACACGGTGATGTTCGCGGCCGTGAGCCCCTTGGTCGCGGGACCCGCCTTCCGGCTGCCGTCCGTGACGGAGAACTGGCTGTTGTGGCACGGACAGACGATCACACCGTTCGCGATGCTGCCCACCGCGCACCCGGCGTGCGGGCACTTCGAGGAGAACGCCTTGTACGTGCCCGCCGTCGGCTGGGTGACCACGACACCCTGGTCCTTGAAGATCTTGCCGCCGCCCTCCGGGATGTCCGCGGTCTTGGCGAGTGCGGTGCCGCCCGCCGCGGCGTTGTCGCCGCCGCCCGAGCCGCCGGTGCCAGAACCGCTGCCGTCCTGCGTCCCGGTGGAACCGGTCGCCCCGGTGCTGCCGGAGGAACCGGACGCGCTGGAGGAGTCCGAGGAGTCGTCGCCCGATCCGCAGGCGGTCAGCGCGGCGGCGAGTCCCGCCGCTCCGGCCGCGGCCACGACCGTACGGCGGGCCGGTCCCGCTGCGGGCTTGGGCGATGCGCTGCTCATGTGGGAATTCCCTTCCGCGAAGCCTTTTTGGTGATCCGTCCAGGGGTACGGCCGACGGGCACGACCCGTTCAGCCGGTGTCGAGATCCTGACGTCCGCGCGGTCGGAGCACCATAAGCCAGAGCTGTCGTTCCGCTGTCGGTCGGGGGCCCGGCGACTCCCCAGTAACCTGGGGCGATGCTCAAGGAAGTCATCGCGACCCGATACATCACGCCCCTGCGTGAGGGCGGCTCGTTGCCGGGGCTCGTCGAGGCCGACGACTTCGGGACCTACGTCATGAAGTTCACCGGCGCGGGACAGGGCCGCAAGACGCTGGTGGCCGAGGTCGTCTGCGGGGAGCTGGCCCGCCGCCTGGGCCTGCGGATGCCCCGCCTCGTGACGATCGAACTCGATCCGGTCCTGGGGCTCGGCGAACCCGACCAGCAGGTGCAGGAGCTGCTGAGGTCCAGCGCAGGCACCAACCTCGGCATGGACTTCCTCTCCGGCGCCCTCGGCTTCGACCCGCTGGCCTTCACGGTGAGCCCGGGGGAGGCCGGTCGGATCGTCTGGTTCGACGCGCTGATCAACAACGTGGACCGCTCCTGGCGCAACCCCAACCTGCTCATGCACCGGGGCGACCTGTGGCTCATCGACCACGGCGCGACCATGATCTGGCACCACAACTGGCCCGGCGCCGAGGCCTCCGCGGCCCGGCCCTACGACGCCGCGGACCACGCACTGGCGGGCTTCGGCCCCGATGTCGCGGGCGCCGCGGCCGAGCTGGCTCCCCTGGTCACCGAGGAACTCCTGGCCGAGGTCACCGCCGAGATCCCGGACGCCTGGCTGGCCGGCGAGCGCGGCTTCGACAGTCCGGACGACTTGCGGCGGGCGTACGCGCGCCCTCTGCTCGCGCGCGCCGCCGGGGTCCACGAGCGCATCACCGGCATCGAGGGGGACAAGTGAGCGAGCACCACATCCACATGGCCGGCCATGTGACCGAGCGCCACATCACCCGGGCGGGCCAGGGCGGCGGCCGGGACGTCTTCGAGTACGCGCTGCTGCGGGTCGTACCCCGCGTCGAGCGCGGTGAGTGCATCAACGCGGGCGTGGTCGTGTACTGCCGCGCCCAGGGCTACATCGGCGCCCGCACCCACCTCGACGAGGCCCGGCTGCTGGCCCTCGACCCGGACGCCGACGTGTCGGGCGTCCGGGCCGCGCTCGGCGCCGTCGAGGGTGTGTGCGGCGGCGGGGCGGCTGCGGGACCGGCGGCCCGGGACGACGCGGGGCGACGATTCCGCTGGCTGATCGCGCCGCGGTCGACCATCGTGCAGCCCGGACCCGTCCACACGGGGCTCACCACCGATCCGGCGGCCGAGGCGCAGCGGTTGCTGGACCTCCTGGTGAGGTAATGGATCACACGCACCCGGTGTGCCGTTGACACCGGGTGCCAGTGCTTCTAGCGTCACGTCTGTCGAAGGTACTAAGCGGTCGCTCACCGCGGCTGGGGAATTCTCAAGGGCGAGGAGAAGCAGCAATGTCCACCACTGACCAGCGGGTCGCCATCGTCACCGGAGGTGCGCGCGGCATCGGCGCCGCCACCGCCGTACGACTGGCCGCCGAGGGCCGCGCCGTCGCCGTCATCGACCTCGACGAGGCCGCCTGCAAGGAGACCGTGGAGCGGATCACCGCGGCCGGCGGCCGGGCGATCGCGGTCGGCGCGGACGTCTCCGACGAGGCGCAGGTCGAGGCGGCCGTCGCCCGCGTGGCCGAGGAGCTCGGCGCGCCGACGATCCTGGTCAACAACGCCGGTGTGCTCCGCGACAACCTGCTGTTCAAGATGACGGCCACCGACTGGGACACCGTCATGAACGTGCACCTGCGCGGCTCGTTCCTGATGACCAAGGCCGTCCAGAAGCACATGGTCGACGCCGGTTTCGGCCGTGTCGTCAACCTGTCCTCCTCCTCGGCGCTCGGCAACCGCGGGCAGGCCAACTACTCCGCCGCCAAGGCCGGTCTGCAGGGCTTCACCAAGACCCTCGCCATCGAGCTCGGCAAGTTCGGCATCACCGCCAACGCGGTCGCCCCCGGCTTCATCGCCACCGAGATGACCAAGGCCACCGCCGATCGCGTCAAGATGGGCTTCGAGGAGTTCAAGGCCGCGGCCGCCACCCAGATCCCCGTGCAGCGCGTCGGCGAGCCCGAGGACATCGCCAACGCGATCGCCTTCTTCACGGGCGAGGCGGCCGGCTTCGTCTCCGGCCAGGTGCTGTACGTCGCCGGCGGACCGCTCGACTAGTCGGCACCGGGAAACTCGAGGAACACGGACATGACTGAACTGCCTGAACTCTCCGGCAAGGTCGCGCTCGTCACGGGCGCCAGCCGCGGCATCGGCTACGGCGTCGCCGAGGCGCTGGTCGCGCGCGGTGACCGCGTCGCCATCACCGGCCGCAACGAGGACGCCCTCAAGGAGGCCGTCGAGAAGCTCGGTTCCGACCGGGCCATCGCCATCGCGGGCAAGGCGCACGACCTGGCCCACCAGGCGGAGGCCGTCGAGCGCACGATGGAGGCCTTCGGCCGCGTCGACTTCCTGGTCAACAACGCGGGGACGAACCCGGTGTTCGGGCCGATCGCCGACCTCGACCTGGACGTGGCGCGCAAGGTGTTCGAGACCAATGTGATCTCGGCGCTCGGCTTCGCCCAGAAGACCTGGCACGCCTGGCAGAAGGACAACGGCGGCGCCATCGTCAACATCGCCTCCATCGCGGGCCTCGCGCCCTCGCCGTTCATCGGCGCCTACGGCGTCAGCAAGGCCGCGATGATCAACCTGACCCAGCAGCTCGCGCACGAGTTCGCGCCCAGGGTGCGGGTCAACGCGATCGCCCCGGCCGTCGTGAAGACCAAGTTCGCGCAGGCCCTGTACGAGGGCCGGGAGGCGGAGGCCGCCGCGGCCTACCCGCTCGCCCGGCTCGGCGTGCCCTCGGACATCGGCGGCGCCGCCGCGTTCCTCACCTCGGAGCAGTCCGACTGGGTCACCGGACAGACGCTCGTCGTCGACGGCGGACTCTTCCTGAACGCCGGCGTTGCCTGACTTGTCCCGGCGTGACGGCCCGACCCCCGGGCGGGCATAACGATCGGGCGCACAAGGGCGCCGTTTCCTTGACGGAATCGGCGCCCTTGTCATTGTTGGGGAGAGGCCCGGAGGGATGACAACGTCGTCATGAACAAGCTGATCAAGACCCATGTACGAAGCAGGTTCACCCGGCGTGTCACTGCGGTATCGTCTGCCGACCCTTGGTATGGCGGATCGAGGAGCGTGCGCGTGTTCAACCGGAACCGATGCCTACAGAGAATGGCGGCGGTTGCGTCCATATCCCTGGTGGCCGGGTGCAGCGTCTTTTCCGACGGCAACCAGGACAGCGGTGGACCGATCGTGGTGGGTACGACCAGTGCCCCCAGCACGCTGGACCCCGCCGCTTCCTGGGACCAGTCCTGGGAACTTTTTCGCAACATCTACCAGACCCTGCTCAGCTACCCCAACGGCGCGACCACACCGCAGCCCGACGCGGCCGAGAGCTGCAAGTTCTCGCAGTCGAACACCGTCTACACGTGCGAGCTCCGCTCGGGCCTGACCTTCTCCAACGGGCACAAGCTGGACGCACAGGCCGTGAAGTACTCGATCGACCGCATCGAGAAGATCAAGGTCAACAGCGGCCCCGCAGGCCTCCTCGGCAGCCTCGACCGGGTCCAGGCAGTGAGCGAGCGCGAGGTCGTCTTCCACCTGAACAAGCCGGACGCCACGTTTCCGTTCGTGCTGGCCACGCCCGGCATGTCGATCGTGGATCCCGCGGAGTACCCGGACAATGCCCTGCGCAAGGACGGCAAGGTGCTCGGCTCCGGCCCGTACAACCTGGAGTCCTACCAGGAGGGCAAGCAGGCCGTGCTGGTCGGCAACAAGCACTACAAGGGTGCCGCGGAGCGCAGAAACGATGCGGTGACCATCCGCTACTACCAGGACTCGCGCACGCTGGCCGACGACCTGCGTGCCAAGAAGCTCGACCTCACCTTCCGCGGCCTTGCCGCCGATGACGTCATCTCCTTCCAGGGCCAGGGCTCCAGGGACATCGACCTCATCGACGGGCCGAGCAACGAGATCGAGTACCTGGTGTTCAACCCGAAGGACCCCTGGGCCCGCAAGACAGCGGTCCGCAGGGCCATCGCCCAGATCGTCAACCGGAGCGAGATCGCGCACCGGATCTACAAGGACACCGTGGAGCCGCTGTACTCCATGGTCCCGGCCGGCCTGACCGGGCACAGCACCGCCTTCTTCGACGACTTCGGAGACCCCGACGTCGGCAAGGCCGCCAAGATCCTCAGCGAAGCGGGCATCAACCAGAAGGTGCCTCTCACCCTCTGGTACACCACCGACCGCTACGGCTCGGCGACCGCGAAGGAGTTCCAGGAGATCAAGCGCCAGCTCGAGGCGTCCGGCCTGTTCACCATCACCGTGCACGGCCGTCCCTGGAACAAGTACGTGGTGGGCTACCAGAAGGGCGAGTACCCGGTGTTCGGGCGCGGTTGGTCCCCCGACTTCCCCGACGCCGACAACTTCATCGCCCCGTTCGTCGGCCAGAACAACGCGGTCGGCACGCCCTACCCGTCGCCCAAGATCACCGATGATCTGCTGCCCGCCTCCCGCCGTGAGAGCGACCGCTCCCGCGTGGTGAAGGAGTTCCGGGAGGCGCAGACGATCCTGGCCGACGACGCGCGGCTGCTGCCGCTGTGGCAGGGCAAGCAGTACCTGGCCGCGAGCGCCGACATCTCCGGCGCGGAACGGTCGCTGGACCCGTCGGCGATCATGATGATGTGGGAGCTGCACCGCAAGACGAGCTGGTGATGTCAACTCGCGGCACCGATTGTCAGTGGGCGCCTGTAGGTTCTGAGCACTGCAACACCTGCAAGTGACCGCACACCGTGAGGACGTTGACGTGACCGACATCGCCATGCTGCCCGAGTCCTGGCGCGGGGTTCTGGGCGACGAGCTGCAGCAGCCCTACTTCAAGGAGCTGACGGAGTTCGTCGAGGAGGAGCGGGCGAAGGGTGCCGTCTACCCGCCGCGTGAGGAGGTCTTCGCGGCGCTGGACGCGACTCCGTTCGAGAAGGTCAAGGTGCTGATCCTGGGCCAGGACCCCTACCACGGCGAGGGTCAGGGCCACGGCCTGTGCTTCTCGGTCCGGCCCGGGGTGAAGACCCCGCCCTCGCTGCGCAACATCTACAAGGAGATGAAGGAGGAGCTGGGCACGCCCGTCCCGGACAACGGATATCTGATGCCGTGGGCCCGGCAGGGCGTGCTGCTGCTCAACGCGGTGCTCACGGTCCGGGCCGGCGAGGCCAACTCGCACAAGGGCAAGGGCTGGGAGAAGTTCACGGACGCGGTGATCCGCGCGGTGGCCGACCGGCCCGACCCGGCGGTCTTCGTCCTGTGGGGGAACTACGCGCAGAAGAAGCTGCCCCTGATCGACGAGACCCGGCACGTAGTGGTCAAGGGCGCGCACCCCTCGCCGTTGTCCGCCAAGAAGTTCTTCGGCTCCCGCCCCTTCACGCAGATCAACGAGGCGGTTGCCGCGCAGGGCCACGAGGCGATCGACTGGACGATCCCGGACCTGGGCTGACCCGCCCCGAGGGCGGTCCCATGTCGTACGGGGCCGCCTGACCGGGTTTGTCCGTGCCGCCGGTTAGCGTCGGGGGGACAGCCGACTGGGCCTGTCGTGCGGATCAGCCTGGAGGACTCGGTGGCGGAGCGACAGGAGCGGACGGCGCCGGACGCCGTGCTGACCCGGATCGGGCAGGTCGTCATGCTGCATCACGGTGGAGACCGCGAAGAGGCCAGGAGCCGTCTGCTGGACCTGTGGGCGGAGGTCGGGCAGGACGGGGACCCGGTGCACCGCTGCACGCTCGCGCACTACCTGGCCGACACCCAGGACGACCCCTCGGACGAACTGGCCTGGGATCTGCGGGCGTTGTCGGCGGCGGAGGAACTCTCGGCAGAGACGACGGGCCCGACGGCGCTGCGCACGTTCTATCCCTCCCTGCACCTGAATCTTGCCACCGACTACATGAAACTGGGCCGCTCCGAGGCCGCCCGCGCCTATCTGCGTCGCGCCCGCGGCGCGGCCGGCGCCCTGGCTGACGACAGCTACGGGGACGGCATCCGGGCGGCGATCATCCGGCTGGAACACCGACTGGGCGAGGAGGACTCCCCGGGAGGAGACCCCTGGGGCCCACCCCGCCGTCGGCCGACCTGAGCCTGCCCCGCCGCCGACTCACTGGCCGTACGTCCGGCGGCAGATCACCGCCTCGGGGCTGTCCGGCCGCCAGCCGCCGTATTTCGTCCCCAGCGAGCACACGTCCGGGGCCTGGGGGACGGACCGGGGCACGTCCGGGATGCCGGCGGGGGGCTGGTGCCGGGGCTCACGGTGTGGCTGGGGGGCCGGGTGTGCCGCGGGCGCGGGAGAGCGGTGGGGCTTGGACAGCTGTGGGGGAAGGGCCGGGTTGCCGGAGCGCTTCGGCCTGCGGGGTGGGCCGACCATTTCCAGCGCCTCCCGGGCCGGCGCCTGTACGACCCTCGGCTTCGCGCTGCCGTCCGTCCGGGGCGCCGAGGACTGCGACGGTGCCCCCGCCGGTGGTGGCCCGGGCGTCGGCGGCCGCTGGACGGTCACACAGCCGGAGAGGGCCGACACGGCCACGGAGACCAGGAGCGCTGCGGAGGTCGTCGATCGATGCACCCGCGCAACTCTGCTGCGTCGGCTCCGGCGTTGGAACAGGGTGAGGACGGATGATCCCTCACAAGGGTGATCTCCCGCCCCGTACGAGGGACACCGGAGACCCCGGGCTGACGTCGGCCCCCCAGGTGGCGCCGTCTCCAGCGGCCCAGCATCCCTGACGGCAGCTCCCGCAGCCCCGCCCGCACCTCGTCCAGATCCGGCACCTCCGCGCGCCAGTACATGCCGGGCCGCCGCCACCGTCACCGACCCCGGCGGCACCGACCGGCGCGCCCGAGTCACCACCGACGACGGCGAGCTGGAGGCCGACCTGGTGGTCGCCGCCGACGGCATCCACTCCGCCGCGCGCGGCGTGCTCTTCCCCGGGCATCCCGGTCCGGTCCACGCCGGCTTCACCACCCGGCGGGTCGGATCCCGGTGCCCGGCGCCGAGTTCGCCTCGCACGAGACCTGGGGCAGGGGCCGTATCCGGGGCACGCACCCCCGCAAGGACGGCCGGGTGTACGCATTCGACGCGGCCACGACCCCCCGCGGGGGAACACCCGCCGGACGACGAGCGGGCCGAACTCGCCCGCCGGTTCGGCGACCGGCACGACCCGATCCGCGCCGTCATCGCGGCCGCCCGCCCCGAGGACGTGCTGCGCCACGACGTCCACCGCCCCGCCGACCCGCTGCCCGCCTTCCACCGCGGGCGGGTGGCCCTGCTCGGCGACCCCGCCCACGCCATGCCGCCGACCCTGTGAGAGGGCGGCAACCAGGCCGTCGAGGATGCCGTCGTCCTCGCCCACCATGCCCGCGACCTGCCCGCCCGCACGGCCGCCCCGTACGACGGCGATCGCCCGCCGAGCCGTCAAGGTTGCCCGGCTCAACATGACCGGCAACCGCGCCGTCATCGCCGTACGCAACACCACGCCCGCCGCACCGTCGCTCGCCGGACCGGCGCTCTTCCCGCGCGGCTTCGACGGCATCGCCGACCGGCGGCCGCCGTATGCTTCCGGGAGGGCACCGGTAGGCAACCGCTAGGGGAGAGCACGTGAAGGTCGGCTGCATCGGACTCGGCGACATCGCGCAGAAGGCGTACCTGCCGGTGCTCGGCATGCAGCCCGGCATCGAGCTGCACCTGCAGACCCGCACGCCCGAGACCCTCACCCGGGTCGCCGACGGCCTCCACCTCCCCGCCGACCGGCGGCACACGACCCTGGACTCCCTGCTCGCCCAGGACCTCGACGCCGCCTTCGTGCACGCGCCCACCCCCGCGCACCCCGAGATCGTCACCCGGCTCCTGGAGGCGGGCGTACCGAGCTACGTCGACAAGCCGCTCGCCTACGAACTCGCCGACTCCGAGCGCCTCGTGAAGCTCGCCGAGGAGCGCAACGTCTCCGTCGCCGTGGGCTTCAACCGGCGCTACGCCCCCGGGTACGCACAGTGCGCCGACCACCCGCGCGAGCTGATCCTGATGCAGAAGAACCGCATCGGGCTGCCGGAGAAGCCCCGCACGATGATCCTCGACGACTTCATCCACGTCGTGGACACGCTCCGCTTCCTGGTGCCGGGCGCGGTCGACGACGTGACCGTGCGCGCCCGCCTGCAGGACGGGCTGCTCCACCACGTCGTGCTCCAGCTCGCCGGGGACGGCTTCACCGCGCTCGGCGTGATGAACCGGCTCAGCGGCTCGGCCGAGGAGATCCTCGAGGTCTCCGGGCAGGACACCAAGCGCCAGGTGGTCAACCTCGCCGAGGTGATCGACCACAAGGGGCAGCCGACGGTGCGGCGGCGCGGCGACTGGGTGCCGGTCGCCCGGCAGCGCGGTATCGAACAGGCGGTGCTCGCGTTCCTCGACGCCGTGCGCGCGGGCAAGGTCCTCAGTGCCCGTGACGCACTGGTGACTCACGAACTGTGCGAGCGGGTCGTACACGCGGTCCAGGAGCGCTCCGGCGCAGCCTGACCGCCCGTACCCCCTCGGTCACGCCCAGGGCGGCCAGCGCGAGCAGGGCGGCGTTCACCGGCCAGTCGCCGTAGCGGACATACGGAGTGATGCCGTGGGCCAGGGGCACCTCGTACACCTCGGCGGTGCTCGCGTCGGTGCCGAGCCACGGGCCCAGGCGCTGTCCGCTCGGGCCGTAGACGGCCGAGACACCGGTCAGCGTCGCGTGCACCATGGGACGCCCGGTCTCGGCGGCGCGCAGCGCGGCCAACGAGGCGTGCTGCTCCGGGGCCCAGCTGTGCTGGAACGTCGACGTCGCGGACTGGCCGAGCAGCACGTCGGCGCCGTCCTGCGCGAGGTGACGGCTCATGTCGGGGAACGCGGTCTCGAAGCACACCATCGGGCCGATGCGCAGCCCGTGCCCGACGTCCATCACCACTTGCTCGGTGCCGCGCCGGCGGTCCTCGCCCGCCGCCTTGCCGACCGAGGTGGCCCAGCCCAGCAGCGAGCGGGCCGGGATGTACTCACCGAACGGGACGAGCCGCATCTTGTCGTAGCGGGCCCGGGTCGGGCCGTCCGGGCCGATCAGGACCGAGCTCTTGTAGATGCCGGGCCGGTCGGAGCGGCGGGCGTCCACGTTGACCAGGATGTCCGAGCCGGTCCGCCGGGACAGGGCCGCGACCCGTTCCGCCAGGTCCGGCCGGTCGCCCAGGTCGAAGCCGACGCTGCTCTCGCCCCAGACGATCAGGTCGACGTGCTGCCCGGCGAGCCGCCGGGTGAGCTGCTCCTCACGGGCGAAGCGCTGGTCGGCGCCGTTGATCACACCGGGCTGTACGACGGCGATCCTGACCCGTCCGTCGACGTCCGGGCGGGGCGACCACACCCAGGCCGCCGAGGTCGCGGCGGCCGTGGCGACCAGCGAGGCGACGGCGGGTGTACGGACCGCGCGTATCGCCACCAGCATCGTGACCGCGACATTGACGGCCACCACCAGGAAGCTGAGCAGCCACACCCCGCCCACCGAGGCCAGCCGCAGCGCCGGCTCCACCTGCCATTGGCTGGAGCCGAGCATGCCCCAGGGACCGCCCAGCCCCTGCCAGGACCGGACGAGCTCCACCACCAGCCAGGCGGACGGCAGCACCACCAGGGCCACCGCGCCCCGGCCCGGCGAGGGCACCCCGCCCAGGAACCGGCGCACCAGCCAGCCCCAGGGCGCCCAGAGCGCGCCCAGCAGCCCCGCGATCAGGAAGATGAAGACGTGCAGGCTGGGCAGCAGCCAGTGGTGCACCGCCACCATGAACCCGAGCCCGCCCAGCCAGCCGTCGTACGCCGCCCGCTTCCCGGTCGGGGCGGAGCGGGCGAGCAGTATCCAGGGGACCAGGGCGACGTACGCGAACCACCACAGCGCGGGTACCGGGAAGGCGAACACGGGCAGGGCTCCGGCGAGGACGGCGGCGGCGGAGCGACGCCACGGGGAGGCGAGCCAGCGGTCGATCGTCTTCATACGTCGCCTCCTACCCAGCGGCTCCTTCCAGTGTGGCCGCCAAGAAGCCCTCCCGGACAGAGGGCCTCGGCTCAGCCGGTCACGGGAGCCGGGCGCGGGTCGGGCAGACGGCGCCACTTCTCCTGGACGACGACCTCGCGCAGCCGCCAGCCCTCGCCCGTCCGCAGCAGCCCGAAGGAGTACCGGCCGCCGCACACGAAGTCCGGGGCCGTGGATCCGCCGTCGCCGCCCGCGAACCGCATCGGATTGATGTAGTCGGCCTGCACCCGCGCGGTGTCCCCGGTGTCCTGCTCCAGGACCCCGAACCGCACCCGGCGGTTGACGATGAGATGCTGCCGCATCGCGAACAGCCCCAGGCTCTCGGCCAGCCACCCGGCGACCTGGCCGGCGTCCCCCTCGATCCCGCCGGCGGAACGGTAGTCCGCCCGCCCGTCCCTCGTGAACAGTGCCCGGTACGCCGCCCAGTCACCATCGTCCACGGCCACCGCGTACTCGGTGACCACTCCGTCCACGGCCAGCCGGTCCATTACGGTCGCGAGCTCCACGCGCTGCGTCATCGGCACAGTGTTGGGCACGGGACGGGCGGAGCCAAGAGGTGTGCGGGGACATTCGCCGGCCCGCCGCCCGGGGTTGACGGCCCGGAGGCCCGTGACGGGCGTCGATCATGGAGAGGCGATGACGTGGATCATGGAGTGGTGATGAAGCGGACCGAGAAGGCGGCTCCCGTGGAGCGACCAAACCGTGAACCGGACCTGTCCCCCTACCAACGGGCCTTGCGGGACCGGCTCCTCGCGGCCCCCGTGGTGCCCGCGCCCGAACCGTGGCAGCCCGTCTTCGAGTGCGAGTACGGCGTCCCAGTCGGCGGACTCCTAGGGATCGGCTTCGCCTCGCACCCCGACAGCGGCCATGACCTGGTGATGGTCGTCTCGCGCGACGGCCATGGCCTCTTCGACGCCGTTACGGGGGAGAAGATCGCCCGGGACCGCGACCCGGACCCGGAGGACAGCACCCCCGACGACACTGCCGACCTGTCGTGCCCCGGGCTGGGCCCGGTCGCCGGCAGCAGGGTGCACATAGCCGGGCTCTTCGGCGGAGGACTGCACACCACCACCGCGGACAGCTGGACTCTGGAGGTCGTCACCCCGGCCTGGCCCAATGATCGGGTCCTGCTGTCCCGCGACGGCGGGTTGCCCCACTCCGGTCCGCACGGAGAGCGGTGGTGGCACATCTTTCACTCCCACTACTCCGAACTCCGAGCCGTCGGCTTCTCTCCCTCCGGGCAGACCCTGGCCGTGGCGACGAGCAGCGACGTGTCTTTGTGGACACGCCGCGGGGCCGACACCCGACCACGCACAGCAGCGCCCCTGGCGCCGAACGCTGCTGTGCGTGAAGGCCGTGCGTGAAGTCGGGTCGTACTGGCGTGGTGGTCGCCTCACCAGTGGAGCTCTGATACCCGGCCGGCCGCCGTGCACTGTGACAGCCACAGGGCGACCGCCTCCGACACCGGCTGCCCGGTCTCCAGCTCGATGAAGCCGAACTGGCCGCCCTGATTGCACTCCAGGAACCACCAGAGGCCGTCCTCGTCCTCGGCGAAGTCGAAGGCGGCGTACGCCAGTCCGGCCAGGGCGAGGTACTCACGCACCGACCGGCCGATGCGTTCGGGTACCGGGAGCGCCTCCCAGGCGTGCTCGGTGTCGCCGTAGCGCCCGTCGACCTGGTCCGGCTCGGCCGTCTTCCGTGCGGCGAACAGCCGGGTGCCGACACAGGTCAGACGAATGTCGGCGCGCTTGGGGACGTAACGCTGCAGCAGCGCGGGTCCGGCCGCGACGGCCGAGAAGTCCGCGTCGGGCCCGATCAGGGTGGTGGGCAGGGCCACGCCGGGGTCACCGGGCGGCGGCCCCGAGGCGGACTTCACCACCACGTTCCGGTGCTCCTCCGCGAACTGCCGTGCCAGGCGCGGGGCCGTGGTGAAGACGGTCGGCGGTACGGCGAAGCCACTGAGGTGAGCCATCTTCAACTGCCATGGCTTCAGGCGGGCCCGGTCGGCGTTGCGCGGATGGTTCATCCACCGGGTGGAGGTGGAGAAGAGCATTCCGAACAGGGCCTGCCGGGCCTCGGCCGTCAGCCACGGCGAGGGGTGCGTCGCGTGCGCCGCCGGTTCGCCGGGCCTTCGCACCCATACGGAGCGCAGGCCTCCCATGCTGAGCACGTGTCCGTTCACGGACAGGTGGCCGTCGAAGTCGCCGTGGGCGTAGTGGGCGGACAACACGACCTTGTCCGGCAGGTCGGCAGGGTCCAGCCGCACGAAAGGGGTCCCCTTCTTGTGCAGCTTGGCCACCACCATGTCGGCGGTCACGTCCTCATCGGACGTGAGGATCAGTACGGTCATTCGGTTACGAAGCGTCAGTCATCGAAGTGGGTCTGGGAACCGGCGGTGGACGTGGTCGTGCCGACAGCCAGCAGCAGGTCCGGGTCACTGACGGCCGGGCGGCCGTCGGGAAGCACGTTCAACTGACGGGACTCGTCGAAGTGGTACGGCGTCACCACGGTCGGAAACGCCTTGGGCAGGGCATAGTTGAGGGTGAATGGTCGCACTCGGAACCTCCACGGGTGCAAAGGGGTTGTTCGCAGCACTTACGCGCCATCGCGTAAGGAACTGCCTCTTTCTGTCACATGGCATGGTGGCGGAGGTCATCACATGCACGCCGCATGCTTCGCATCGTCTGCATCAACAGCATCACTGTGCTCACCTTCCCCACAAGTCACACATCGGATGGAGCATCAGATCTGTCACTGAGGCACGAAAGGTGACGGCGCCCCTCACTCCGGGAGGATCTTCGTGGCCCTTGTCGGCGGAGACGGCTTCACCTGGGTCATGAGGCCGGGTACGCCGCCCAGCGAAGTCGAGGCGCCCCGGTCCGGGCTGCCGTGCCATCGGAGAGCGCATGCGCCTGCACGTCGTTCATGAGCGACATGGGAGCCATCGCCGGAGACTGATCAACCATGGGCGAATCCGCGGTTGGGCGGGAGATGGCCGCTGCTGCCGCCCCCTGATGCCGCCGGAGGCTCAGGCCGCCTCGACGATCTCGTCACGGATCGCCTCGGCCCACTCGACGACCAACAGCTCGTACTCCGCACGGTCCTGGGCCGACAGGTATCCGCCCGCACGCAGCCACAGTGCCCGGATCTGCTCGTTGACCTCTGCAGCAGACCGCACGGAACCACGGGTCACGGAATCGGGGGACATGCGGACAAGCCTAGGGGCAAGTACTGACACTGCGCTACCGGACCACTACTCAGACCGTATGCGGTTGGTCACGGCCGCGACGGCGTCCGCGTGCGCGCGCCACGGCTTTTGCGGGACCGCACGCCACGGCACGGTGACGGCCGGTCGGCGGCCGGGGGGCCTTCGCCCTTGCCACGCCGGGGTAGGACGCCCCCAAAGCCCTTCGGTACGCCGGTCTTTGGGGGATGGCCGAGATGAATCACCTTCGGCTAGCCCGCGGACTCGGCCGCATGCGGACTGAGTGCCCCCGTCGCCACCAGCGCGATGATGACGATGCCCAAAGCGATCCGGTACCAGACGAACGGCATGAAGCTCTTCGACGAGATGAACTTCATGAACCAGGCGATGACCGCATAGCCGGACGCGAACGCGATCACCGTCGCGAAGAGCGTCGGCCCCCACGCCACGTGCCCGCTGCCTGCGGCGTCCTTCAGTTCGAACACCCCGGAGGCGAGCACCGCCGGAATGGCGAGCAGGAACGAATAGCGGGCCGCCGCCTCGCGCCTGTAGCCCATGAACAGACCGCCGCTGATCGTGGCGCCGGAGCGGGAGACGCCCGGAACGAGAGCGCAGGCCTGGCAGAGGCCGAAGATGAGGCCGTCCTTGACGCCGAGGTTCTCCAGGGTCTTGCGCTGCTGGGGCGCCCGGTGCCGGCCGCCCGTCTCGTCGCGCGCGGCCAGCCGGTCGGCGATGCCGATGACGATGCCGACCACGATCAGCATGGTCGCCGTGATCCGCAGATCGCGGAACGGCCCCTCGATCTGGTCCTTCAGCGTCACGCCCAGCAGGCCGATGGGGATGGAGCCGACGATCACCAGCCAGCCCATCTGGGCGTCGTGATCCTGGCGCATCGCCTTGTCGAACAGCGACCGGAACCAGGCCGAGACGATCCGCCCGATGTCCTTGCGGAAGTAGATCAGCACCGCGGCCTCCGTGCCGATCTGTGTGATCGCCGTGAAGGCCGCACCGGGATCCTGCCAGCCCGAGAATGCCGCGGTCAGCCGCAGATGCGCGCTGGAGGAGACAGGGAGGAACTCGGTCAGCCCCTGGACGAGTCCGAGGACGAGCGATTCAAACCAAGACATGGAGTTAGGGCGTCCAAGCGCTGATCGGGGAAAGTCCGGTGAAGGTGATCATCATTCGAGTGGTGATCATGTGTGCGGAAGGCAGCGTAGCGCCCCGCCATGACGGCCCGGACACAGGGGGTTTGGGCAGGCCTTTACCAGCCGCTTACCGACTCGGGGTGTTGACCGTCCGCCATGACGCCGCTTACGTTGCACCGCGAGAAAGCGCTTGCTATATGGCCTGCTGCACCGCTTGCCACCCGCTTGCCCTACGTGCCCGCCGTCCCGGAGGAGTGCTGATCACGCCCATGCCCTACTCCACAGCCCCGCTCACCGGCCGGCGTATCAGGTCGCCGTCATCGGCACCGGCGCGGGAGCGGTCGGGGCCTTCTGCGTGGCGGCCGGGATCCCGCACGCCCATACCGACCTGGACCGGATGCTCCAGGAGTAGCGGCCCGACCTGATCACCATCTGCACGCCGCCGACGCTGCACCGCGCGCAGACCGTGGCCGCGCTGCGTGCCGGGGCCTGGGTGTGGTGCGAGAAGCCGCCGGTGCCGACGCCGGCCGACTTCGACGCCGTCGAGGCGGAGGAGGGCGCGGCCGGCGGGCCGTACGCGGCGATCGTCTTCCGGCACCGCTTCGGCTCCGGCTCCCGGCACGTACGTCGGCCACCGGGTGCCGCGCGGGGCCTCCGGCCCCGAGACGCCTGCCGCCTTCCATGGGGCCGCCGCCGCGCTCGTACGGCCCCGGCTCGCCGAATGGTGCGAGCGTCGGCGACGCGGCGGCCAAGGGGGGAGGAGCTCGACCGCCTCGCACGGGGCGATGTCTCTCGTCTGGCCGGAGCCGTCGTACGGGCCGAACGGCCTTCGGTCTACGGGAAGTTCGGGATGTGCGGACGGCTCGACGTGTACCCGCAGGGGTCGTAGGGCCGGCTACGCCGCCGACGGACCCGTGAGCGTCCAGCCCGGGGCTTGCGGGTGGGCGGTGAGGTCCTCGTGGCGCACGGGGTCGCCGCAGGCCGAGCAGGTGACGACCGCGACGAGCTCGTTGCCGCAGATGTGCTCGATCACCATGGGGCGGTCGTCGGCCCCGCGGAGATGGCGGTCGCCCCATGCCATGAGGGTCATCAGGACGGGCTCCAGCTCCAGGCCCGCCTGTGTGGGCCGGTACTCGAAGCGCTGCGGGCGCTCGCTGTAGGCGCGCTTGCTGAGGATGCCCGCGTCGACGAGCCGGCGCAGCCGGGTGGCCAGGATGTCGCGCGGGGCCCCGATGTTGCGGACCAGCTGGTCGAAGCGGCCGTTGCCGAGGCACACCTCCCGCAGCACGAGCAGGGAGTACTTCTCGCCCACGAGCGCGAGGGCGTCGGCGATGGAGCAGGGGCGCGGGTCTTTCATGGCGGCCATGGCGCCCAGTCTAGGTGAGGGTTTGATTTTCCAACTCGGCGAGTTATGGTGAGTTTGGATTTCCTACTCACCGGTAATCGCGCCGGCCATCGCCCCGGCGGCCAAGGAGGCCCGCACCATGCGTGACGCAGTCATCGTCGAAGCCGTACGCACCCCCATAGGGAAGGGCAAGCCGAACGGCTCCCTGGCCCACGTCCACCCCGTGGAGCTCCTCGCCCACACCCTGCGCACCCTCGTCGAGCGCTCCGGCGTCGACCCGGCCCTGATCGACGACGTCATC
Source organism: Streptomyces herbicida (assembly GCF_032656585.1). Classification (NCBI taxonomy): domain Bacteria; kingdom Bacillati; phylum Actinomycetota; class Actinomycetes; order Kitasatosporales; family Streptomycetaceae; genus Streptomyces; species Streptomyces herbicida. The sequence goes on along the minus strand of NZ_JAUYWJ010000042.1, from coordinate 9,088 downwards.
GGCGGCACCGTCGACCAGGTCGGCGAGCAGGCCATGAACACCACCCGCTACGCAGTCCTCTCGGCGGGCTTCCCCGAGTCGGTCCCGGCGACCACGGTGGACCGCCAGTGCGGCTCCTCCCAGCAGGCCGTCCACTTCGCCGCCCAGGGCGTGATCTCCGGCGCCTACGACCTCGTCGTCGCCTGTGGCGTCGAGTCGATGAGCCGCGTGCCGATGTGGTCGAACGTGCCGCCCGGCAAGGACCCCTTCGGCCCCGGGGTCGCCGAGCGCTACCCCGAGGGGCTCGTCCCGCAGGGCATCAGCGCCGAGCTGATCGCGGCCAAGTGGTCCATCACCCGCGAGCAGATGGACGCCTTCGCCGTCTCCTCGCACCACAAGGCGGCTGCCGCCTGGGACGCGGGCCTGTTCGACGCCGAGGTCGCGCCCCTGCAGGGCGTCACCCACGACGAGTGCGTACGGCCCTGCAGCACCCCCGAGATCCTCGGCGGCCTCAAGCCGGCGTACTACGACCCCGGCTTCGCCGAGCGCTTCCCGCAGATCGAGTGGAACGTCACCGCGGGCAACGCCAGCCCGATCAACGACGGAGCGTCCGCCGTGCTGATCACCTCCAGCGAGACCGCGGCCCGCCTGGGCCTGCGCCCGATCGCCCGCCTGCACAGTTTCGCCGTCACCGGCTCCGACCCGCTGCTGATGCTCACCGGCGTGATCCCGGCGACCGAGAAGGTGCTCCACAGGGCGCACCTCACCCTCGACGACATCGACCTGTTCGAGGTCAACGAGGCCTTCTCGAGCGTGGTCCTGGCCTGGCAGCAGGAGACCGGCGCCGACCTCGCCAAGGTCAACGTGCACGGCGGCGCGATCGCCATCGGCCACCCCCTGGGCGCCAGCGGCACCCGCCTGACCACGACCCTCGTCCACGCGATGCGCGAACGCGGCGCCCGCTACGCCCTGCAGACGATGTGCGAGGCGGGCGGACTCGCCAACGCGATGATCCTTCAAGCCGCGTAACGGCGCGTCAGGGCGCGCGCAGGTGGTGGCGCTTGCGCCAGGCCACCACCGCGCCCACCAGGGCCGGTACGGCGATGCACGCCATCGCGAGCAGGAAGGCCGGGGACGTCGGCGTCGAGGCGCGGGCCCCGGCGACGGCATACGCGGCGGTGTTCGGGACCGAGCCGAGCGCCGTCGCGAGCAGGAACGGCAGCCAACCCATGCGGGAGACGGCGGCGCAGTAGTTCGCCGCCCAGAACGGCACTCCGGGGAACAGCCGCGCCGCCATCATCGAACGGAAGCCGTGCCGGCTGAGCTGGCCGTCGGCGGCCTTCAGCCAGCGGCCGCGCAGCAGCGGGCGCAGCGCGTCCTGGCCGAGGATCCGGCCCAGGCCGAAGGCGACCCCGGCGCCGAGCACCGTACCGGCCAGCGCCGTGCCGAGCCCCATCTGGGAACCGAAGAGAGCACCGGCCGCCAGGTTCAGCAGCGGCCGCGGCACGAACGCCACCGTGCACAGCCCGTACGCCGCCGCGAAGACCACCGTCGCCGCGGCGCCGCCGAGCTGGGGCGGCCAGCCGTGGGTGATCAGTCTCTGCGGCTCGAACAGCAGCATGGTCGAGGCGGCCGCCGCGAGCAGCGCCACGAGCAGGGACAGCCGCGACCAGGGAGAGAGCAGCATGCGCGTGCAGCGCGCGACGAAACCCGCGCGCGAGAGCGGCGCAACGGTGACGGCCGTGGGGACGGCGACGGCGAGCTCCGTGGCGGCGGCCCGGGGAGAGGCCGTGGCGGTGCCAGAGCGGTTGGCATCGAGCATCCGGTGACACTAACCGACACATGTGTGTGATCGCCGTATGGTTCGCCTCATGACCGTCACAGGTGCCCGCCCGGCGGACGTGCCGCCCAGCGATCTCGCCGACACCGTGCTGGAGCGGGTCACCGCCGCCTACGCCGCCGCGGCCGACCCGGAGCGGGCAGCGGCCATGCGGGCCTACATGAAGGACGTGGCCCCCTTCCTCGGCATCCCCACCCCGGCCCGCCGCGCCCTGTCCCGCACCGTCCTCGCGGGCACCCCACGCCCCGACGAGGCCGACTGCACCGCGATCGCCCTGCGCTGCTGGGCGCTGCCGCAGCGGGAGTACCACTACTTCGCCGCCGACTATCTGCGCCGCCACGCGGGGCGCTGCTCGTCGGACTTCCTGCCGGTGGCCCGGCACCTCGTCACCACCGTCCCCTGGTGGGACACGGTCGACCTGCTCGCCGCCCATGTCGTCGGCGCACTCGTCGCCGCCGACCCGAAGCTGGCCGTCGAGATGGACCGGTGGATCGCGGACGACGACCTGTGGGTCGCCCGCACCGCCCTGCTCCACCAACTGCGCCACAAGGAGCACACGGACACCGACCGTCTCTTCTCCTACTGCCTGCTCCAGTCCGGGCACACCGACTTCTTCATCCGCAAGGCGATCGGCTGGTGCCTGCGCGAGTACGCCAAGACCGACCCGGAGGCCGTACGGTCCTTCCTCGCCCGTGAACGGGGGAGGTTCGCGCCGCTGACGGTCCGGGAGGCGCTGAAGAACATCGGCGACTGACGAGGCCCGACGGCCGGACCCGCTCCGGCGGAAAACCATTCGACGCGGGACAGGGCGTCGGCGATGATCGTCGACATGTTCCGGTACGCCTTCGTTCTCGCAGCATCCGCGGTCGCGGATGCTCCGAAGGCTGCCGTCCCGATCATCCTGGCTGCTGCCGACGGCGCCCGAAGCTGACCCTCCCCGGATCGTCCGGCGGACCCCGCAGGGGGAGGGTCGGCCAGTCCTCGGGGTCCCCATCACCACTTACGAGGCTTCGAGGTAGAGCCATGCCCAAGACGGCATACGTGCGCACCAAGCCGCACCTGAACATCGGCACGATGGGTCACGTCGACCACGGCAAGACCACCCTGACCGCGGCCATCACCAAGGTGCTGGCCGAGCGCGGCACCGGCAGCACCACCGAATACGTTTCGTTCGACCGCATCGACCGCGCCCCGGAGGAGGCCGCCCGCGGCATCACCATCAACATCGCGCACGTCGAGTACGAGACCGACACCCGGCACTACGCGCACGTGGACATGCCGGGCCACGCCGACTACGTCAAGAACATGGTCACCGGCGCCGCGCAGCTCGACGGGGCGATCCTCGTCGTCTCCGCGCTCGACGGGATCATGCCGCAGACCGCCGAACACGTCCTGCTCGCCCGCCAGGTGGGCGTCGACCACATCGTCGTCGCCCTCAACAAGGCCGACGCCGGCGACGAGGAGCTCACGGACCTGGTCGAGCTGGAGGTACGGGAGCTGCTCACCGCGCAGGGTTACGGCGGCGACTCCGTACCCGTCGTACGGGTCTCCGGGCTCAAGGCCCTGGAAGGGGACCCGCGCTGGACGGCCTCGATCGAGGCGCTGCTCGACGCGGTGGACACCTATGTGCCCATGCCCGAGCGGTATCTGGACGCGCCGTTCCTGCTACCTGTGGAGAACGTGCTCACGATCACCGGGCGGGGCACGGTCGTGACCGGCGCGGTCGAGCGCGGCACGGTCCGGGTAGGTGACCGGGTCGAGGTGCTCGGCGCGGACCTCGAGACCGTGGTGACCGGGCTGGAGACCTTCGGCAAGCCGATGGAGGAGGCCCAGGCCGGGGACAACGTGGCGCTGCTGCTGCGGGGTGTCCCCCGGGACGCGGTCCGCCGCGGGCACGTGGTGGCCGCGCCGGGCAGTGTGGTGCCCAGCCGGCGCTTCTCCGCCCGCGTGTATGTGCTGTCGGGGCGCGAGGGCGGTCGTACGACACCGGTCTCGAGCGGTTACCGGCCGCAGTTCTACATCCGCACGGCGGACGTGGTCGGGGACGTCGACCTCGGTGAGGTGGCGGTCGCTCGGCCCGGGGACACGGTGACCATGACCGTGGAGCTGGGGCGGGACGTGCCGCTCGAGCCGGGGCTCGGGTTCGCCATCCGTGAGGGTGGGCGGACAGTCGGGGCGGGGACGGTGACGTCCCTGGGCTGACCGGTGCGCCGGGGCCTGCGTGGCTGGTCACGCCCACGCGGCGGAGCCGCACATCGGTACAGCCCCGCGCCCCTTCCAGGGGCGCGGCAGCCCCGGTGTCATCCCTCACCGGCACAATGGGGACGTGAGCGAACCGATACCCGTCACCCGTGTCACCGACCACGGCACCGCCAAGCTGATGCCCGACGTCGACCGTGAGCGGGCCTGGTTGCTCACGGTCGACGGGGCGCCGCAGTCGTACGTGGACCTGGACGCGCCGACGCATCTGGAGTTCGAGTACGCGCGGCGGCTCGGGTACGTGCTGGACACCGTGGGGGAACCGGGGCGGCCGTTGGACGTCGTGCACCTGGGCGGGGGAGCGCTCACCCTGCCCAGGTACCTCGCGGCGACCCGGCCGGGCTCCCGGCAGGACGTCGCGGAGGCCGACCGGGGGCTGCTGGAGCTGGTGGGAGAGCATCTGCCGGTGCCGGAGGACGCCGGGATCGCCGTGCACCCGGCCGATGCCCGCGCCTGGCTCGAGTCCGCCCCGGACGACTCGGCCGACGTGCTGATCGCCGACGTCTTCGGCGGCTCCCGGGTCCCCGCACACCTCACCTCGCTCGCCTACGCCCGCGAGGCCGAGCGCGTCCTGCGTGCCGACGGGGTCTATCTGGCCAATCTCGCCGACGCCGCGCCGTTCCCCTTCCTCCGGTCCCAACTCGCCACCTTCGCCGCCGTGTTCGAGGAGCTCGCGCTGATCGCCGAGCCGGGTGTGCTGCGCGGCCGCCGGTTCGGCAACGCGGTGCTCGTCGCCTCGCACCGCCCGGTCGACGCGGGCGCCCTGGCCCGCCGCACCGCCTCCGACGCCTTCCCGGCGCGGGTCGAACACGGCCCCGCGCTGCGCGAGTTCATCGGTGGCGCCCGTCCGGTACGGGACGAGGACGCCGTACCGTCACCCGAGCCCCCCGACGGCGCGTTCGGCATCGGCTGAGCCGTTCGCGGCCGTCCGCGGCGAACCCTGGGCGGTGACCGGCCCGGTGCGGCGGGTCAGAGCGGGGATCTTGGTGCAGCACCGTTGGTCAGCCGACGCCTGCGCCGAGGGCGGCCACATCTCGGGCCCTGGCCACTACAGCACGTCTCACGTATGTCCGTTGCCCCTGTCCCGGCCGCCTGAGCACAGGGCAGGTGCTGGTCACCACCCGCCGCGACCTGCCGTAACAAGACCTCGGCACCCCGCTGTATCTGGCAACCCTCGCTCGGCCCCGACCACCCCACCACCGCTACTCGTCTGGTCAACCTGGCCAGCACCTTCAGCGCGCTGGGGGTGTCGTGCCGAGGCTCTGCCCCTGCCGTGGGATCAGCCAATACGGATCAGGACGGGTGCGGGTGCCGGCACGGTGATCGCGGGCGTGCTGGGGGCCTGGGCACCGCCCCTGATCGGTGCCCCGCCCCCACCGGCGACACCGCCTGCGAGCGGGCCGGCGGTTTCGGGTGATCGTGCCGTGCCCGGGGCCTGCGCGAGTCCGGTGGCCCACAGCTGGTCGACACGCGAGCGCTCGGTGACGTTCGGGTAGCGGTTGGTGCAGGACGGGCCGGCGGTGCCGCCCGACATCAGCTCACCGCACGGCCCGCCGTAGTCGTCCGGCAGGCCCAGCACGTGCCCGGTCTCGTGGGTGACGACGCGGATCGAGTCGTACTGCTGGCTCTGGGTGTAGTCGAGGAAGACGTAGCCACTTCCGTGGCCGTTGGTGGAGGTGTAGGACCCGCGCGGGTCGTTGCCCTCGCGGTAGGAGAAGTCGGCACCACCGCTCGACGCCTCCCGGAGCTTGACGTTGGACTCGGAGCTGTTCCAGATCGAGGCCGCGCTCGCTATCTGCGAACGGAAGCTCGGTGCCTGGGAGGCGTTGTAGTAGACGGTCACCGCCTGCGCGTTCGGCTGGGCGGCGCGCTTCTCGGCGACGGACTTGAGCACGGCCTCGAAGAACGCCTTGTTGTTCGCGGCCTCCTCAACCGACCCGGCGTACCGTGCCACGGAGGTACCGGCGGCAGCGGACGGGGTGGCGGCTGTCCGGGCGCTCGCCGGCACCGCCGCGCCCAGCGCGCTGGATGCCAGACCCAGGCCGAGAGCGAGGGTGAGGAGTCTCGCGGACGTTCGGGACGATTTCATGTGGGGGGCTCCTGCTCACTCGGTGACGCCGAGCGCCCGGTGCGCGGTCGACACTGCGTGCACACCGGTTCCGAACTGCGGCGACGTCCTGTGGGTCGTCATTCTTAGAACGGCTCGACAGGGAGCGCAAAGGGTCCCGCCACTACGTCGCCTCGTAGGTCCCTGGACCTCGCCAGGGCAAGTGCACGAGTCTCCGTTCCGCACATGGCGTCAGGAGGGAAAGGTGTCGCGGCGTCAGAAGCCTTGCATCATGGGCCAACGGGCGTGGGGGCCGGCCGGGGGAATCCCGGGACGCGCGGCGGGATCCACATCCGGGCCAAGACGGACAAATCCTTAGATGTCCGCCATGCCGCATCTACTAAGCGTGCCGGATTGTTGGCGGGGCGCTGTGACTGACGTCATAGAACATGAGCTTCCGTTGCTTTCGCGCCCCCACCGGCCCCGGGGTGCCCCCAGGGAGTCACCCTCGGCGCTGGGCGGCATCCCTCCCCGCTGAGCCGCCGCTCAGGCCTGATCAGGATGGAGGCCGCCGGACCGAAGAACCCCTGCCCGGTGCCGCCCGGCGCGGCGAGCAGCATCATCTGCCACATCCAGGGCTCCCCGGCGAGGACGAGCAGCGCAAGGCCTCCTGGGAAAGGCGGTTGAGGGCGTTGGCGGCCACCATCACCCGGTGCCTGGGATGCGGTCCGCCACCGCTCCGCCGATCGGCAGGAGGAGTAGCAGCGGGAGTGTGCGGGCGGCGGCCACCAGTCCCACGTCGCCGCCGTCGCCGCCCGCGTCCAGCACGGCGAACGCGGCGGCGATCAGCGGGCCGTTGCCGCCGAGGCTCGTCACGATCGCCGCGGCGGTCAGCAGGGAGTAGTTGCGGCCCGCCCCAGGAGGGTTTGAGCAAGCAGGAGGGGGAGTCGGCGGTGGAGGTCACCGGCCGGCCGTCCCCGCCGAACGTCCGGCCCGCCAACCGAATTGTGCGCCTTCATGCCACCCCGCCGGTCAGCTCTCGGTGGGCTCCCCGTGCAGCCGTACCGTGCTGAGGATCTTCATGATGGTCGCGGTGTCGACCTCCTCCTTCACGCCCTTGGCGCCGTAGAAGTTGAACGACACGATGTCTCCGGCAGAGTTCTCGAAGCCGAAGGTGAGCGACTTGCCGTCGGTGGCGCACTTGCCCTTGCGCGGCGTGTTGGTCGAACGCGCCCAGGCGTAGGCGCCCTTGATGCCCGACTTGGTCGTGAAGTCCGTGGCCTTCTTGTCGTAGGTGATGCTCTTCTTGTCCGGCTGTGTGTAGCCGCCGTACACCCACCAGGGGACTTCGCGGATCGCCGCGTCGCCGGCGCTCTTGGCACCGCTCTCGCCCTTGGTGCCCACCGCGGCCAGCGCCGTGTCGTCCGTCCTGCCGTCCTTGTCGTCGTCGGACGTGCACCACTTGGACTTGTACTCGGCCGGTGCCGACATCGTGATGAGGGCCTTGCCATCGCTCGATTTGCGGTCCGAGAAGCCGATCTGGGTGCCCGGGCTGTCGACCTGCCAGTCCGCAGGCACGTCGAATGCCGTGCCCCACTTGGGGTTGACGACGACCTTCCAGCCCGTGATGAGCGGCTTCTCGGTCTCGTCGCCCCGCGGGTTGTCGTTCGAACCGGACGAGGTGGCGGTGGGCTTCGGGCTCGGCGACTGGCTGGTCTTCTTGCCCGAACCGCCGTCCGCCTTGTCGTCCTTGTTCCCACCCAGGACGAGGAATCCGGTCACACCCGCCGCGACGACCACGGCCACCGCAGCGACGATCGCTATCAGCTTCGTCCGGTTTCCGCCGCCACCGCCCTGCGGCGGCTGGGGCCCGCCCACCGGTGCCGGAGCGCCCCACTGCGGCTGCTGCCCATAGGGGTTCGGCTGCTGATACTGCTGGTAGCCGGCCTGCTGATACGGATTCGGCTGCTGGTAACCCGGCTGCTGATACGGGTTGTTCTGCGGGTTCTGCTCGCCCCCGGGCGGCTGCTGTCCTGGCCACATGGGCAGCTACCCTAGTGGCGCCAGGGACACGATTCGGTCACCACCCCTTGTCAGGGACGTACCGAATCAAGGAATGCATCCCACCCAACGGACGCGCCGCCTCAGGAGTCCGACCGGCGTCGTGCAGCCGCACCGTGCGCAGGAGGTCGCGGGCCGTCGTGTCCGCGACCTCACATCCGGTGACACCGGCAGCGACGACCGGCCAGGCGGCTGTTCCCCAGGTCACATGCGCCGTAACGATACAGCGACCACCGGGCCCGACCCTGGCCAGGTTCGGCTACTCGTGAGTAACATGGCGGCCATGAGCGCAGACCAGATGTCGATCGGCGAGTTGCTCGCCGCCACGGTTCCGATGGTGCGGACCCTGAACCTGGAGTACCTGGAGACCACTCCGGAGCGGGCCGTGCTGTCCCTGCCGGACCAGAGCGAGTACCGCAACCACGTGGGCGGGCCGCACGCCGGGGCGATGTTCACCCTCGGTGAGTCCGCCAGTGGTGCGATCGTCCTCGCCGCCTTCGGCGCCCAGCTGTCGCGCGCCGTGCCGCTTCCGGTCACCGCCGAGATCGCGTTCAAGAAGATCGCCCTCGGTCCGGTCAAGGCCACTGCGACCCTCGGCCGCCCCATCGCCGATGTCGTCGCCGAACTCGACGAGGGCAAGCGCCCCGAGTTCCCGGTGGCCGTCGCCATCCAGCGCGAGGACGGCGCCGTCACCGGTGAGATGACGGTGACCTGGACCCTCCGCCCCAACGGCTGACGTCCGCCGCGCGGATCTTGGCACAGGCCCCGGCCGGATCTTGGGTTCTAGTGGTCGTCGCAACACCCCAGCTGGTGGGGTGCGATGGACTTCAAGATCCGGGAGAACCGGGGCAAGGCTCAGGGCCGCAAGATCCTGGTCCGTGAGCGGGAGGAATACTTCCGGC
>NZ_JAUYWJ010000041.1:0-56368 GCF_032656585.1 Streptomyces herbicida | reverse complement strand
GGGTGATGCGAAGCCGGGACAGCTCTGCCGATTTCACGTACGGCAGGCCTGCAGCGTGGGCTTCTTTGCGGTCGCGCAGGCAGTCGTTCCACACCACGCGGGCACAGCCGAACGCACTGGCCAGCGCGCGGCGCTGGGAGGCGTCCGGGTAGGCCCGGTAGTTGTAGCGGAGCTGCACACCCAAGATCCAACGACGGTTGGTCTCATGGTCTATACCGGCTCGCTGCGAGCGCAGCTGAGCGAGGCCTTGGCCGAGCTCGATGCGGTCCTGCCGGAACTGGACTGGGTGGAGATCAAAAGCGCAAAGGCCGATGTGATCAAGTCCACCGCCCCGGAGGCCCAGGAGGAGCCGCGCAACCTGCGCCGGGTCAAAGCCGAGGTCGCCCACCGCCGGAACAGGGTGCCGCTGATCGACATGCTCAAGGAGGCCGCGCTGCGCGCCGGCTGCCTGAAGGCGGTCGCCTCGGTGACTGGCGGACGGCAGGACCTGACGCCCGAGGTACTGGCTGAGCGGCTGATGCCAGCCGTCTACGTGCATGGGACGAACGCGGGGACCAAGGTGGTGGCGGGCGGCGACCACGGACACAGCGAGGAGGAGAACCGCCACGCTCGCCGCCGCTGCCTGACGGCGGAGACGGCCCGGCAGATCGCGATCGAGATCGCGCCGCCGATCAACGGCATCGGATGCGAACCCGGCACCCGGTGACACAGTCGTTGTGCTCACCAAAGAGGGAGAACCCCCTGGCCACGGGGCCAGTGACTCAGCGCGGCTCAGAGAAACGCGCGGGATGGAGCACATTCCCGGGTGGTACGGGACACCGGGCTGCTGATCAGCCCGTCACGGTCTCGTCGGATGCCGGTCCGCGACGGCCGTGATGCTCGCGCGCGCCGTGTGCGGTGCAATGGCGGGAGGGAACGGAGTGTCTCGGCCGGGGCGGACCCTGCCGGGTCTGCAGAGGACAGGCCCGGGGCTGAGGGCCATGAGGTGTCCTGGGTCGGCCGCGTCACACGCACCCGCCGGTGTTCGCGGATGTGCAGGCCGGAAGGGAGCTGACATGGACGAAACTCTCTCCACCAATGTGCTCGTCGTTGGTGCGGGACCGTTCGGACTCTCAGCGGCCGCCCTCGCCCGCGATTACGGCATTGACGCGCAGGTGGTCGGGCGGCCGATGGGTTTTTGGCATGAGCACATGCCTGACGGGATGCTGTTGCGCTCGGGGGTCGACTGGCATCTGGACGCCGCGGGAGTGCACACACTTCGGGCCTACCTGGAAGAGCAGGGGCTGACCGGTGACGAGGTCCTCCCCGTCCCCGTGGAACTGTTTCGTGAGTACGGCGAGTGGTTCCGCCGCGTCAAGCAGGTGCCGGTACGGCCCGGACTGGTGCAACACATCGCGCGCCGGGAGACGGGGTTCGAAGCGGAACTCGCCGATGGCGGACGGGTGCGTGCCGAGGTCGTGGTCGCCGCTCCTGGTGTCTGCTATTTCCGGCAGTTGCCTGCGTGGGCGGCCGGTGTGCCGGCCCGTCGAGCGGCCCATAGCTGTGACCTGGTCCGTTTCGACGACCTGGCGGGCCGACGTGTGCTGATCGTCGGAGGTCGGCAGAGCGCATACGAGTGGGCGGCCTTGCTGGCCGAGCACGATGCCGAACACGTCGACATCGTCCACCGCCATCCCGTTCCGCGTTTCGAGCCGGTGAGCTGGGCGTTCTTCGACGACTACATCGACAGCACCCTGCAGGTCACCGGGTGGTGGCGTCGGCTGGCGGCCACGGAGCGGGAGGCGATCGTCATGCGGTGCTGGCGGGCCGGACGGGCGACTCTGGAACCGTGGCTGCCTGCCCGGCTGGACCCCGCGGTGGTGCAGGTGTGGCCGGACACCGATGTCGTCCGCGTCGGCGGAGGTGCGACCGGTGACACCGTGCATGTCACGCTGTCCAACTCAGACACTCTGACAGCTGATCAGGTGGTGTTCGCCACCGGGTATGCACCCGATCTGGCGCGGGTCCCCTACCTGGCCGGTCTGCTGGAGCAGATCGCCACCCGCAACGGGTTCCCGGTATTGGACGAGAACTTCCAGACCACCGTTCCCGGCCTCTATCTCACCGGCTTCGCAGCCGCACAGGACTTTGGCCCGTTTCTGGGTTTCGTCAAAGCCGCGCCGGCTGCGGCGGCCATCCTCCTGCGGCACTTGCAGGCCCGCTGGGCCTGACGAGAAGACCCGACCCGCTCAAGAGCGCTCCGCGGTGCCCCAGCCGCCGGCGCCCACGACCGCCCCCGGCTTCGGCGGCATGAGCGGGCGGCGCAGCGTGCCGCAGGGCAGCAGTGGCCGCTGGCGGTGGCGTCCAACCGGCCACTGACAGGCGCAGCCGCGCGTCCCTTTTTTTCCGACCCGGACGGGGTGCGCCGGTCGATTGCCCCGTCGGCCGCGCCCGGCATCGCGGCCCGCCGGCAGCAGGGTGCACCTTCTCCCCGGACTGGCAGCCGGCACGTGCCGGCGTATCCGCTGGGCATGCCGAGCATGGCATCTGCGGTGTCCGCGTCCCTTCCTGCCCGTGTCCAGAGCACCTCTCCGGCAGCCGAACTGCGTGTCGTCGGCCGACATTGGTGCTATTCGGGCCAGTGGGGTGGGCGTTTATCGAGGAAGGAGGCGATGCCTTCACGGGCTGCCGGGGTCTGGGAGGAATCGGCCATGACCTGGCAAGCGATGTCGTAGGCGTCTGCTTCAGGGCGGTCCAGTTGCGCATACAGGGTGCGTTTGCCCAGTGCCTTGCTGGCCGCGCTGCCGCGGGTGGCGCGGGTGAGGAGTTCCTCGACCGCTGTGTCCAGCTCGCTGTCGGGTACGACTTGGTTGATCAGTCCCCAGTCCAGGGCGGTGCGGGCGTCGATCACGTCACCGGTCAGGGCCATCTCCATGAGCCGTTTGCGTCCGATGGAGCGGGCCACCGGCACGGCAGGGGTGTGGCAGAACCAGCCCCCCTTGCCGCCGGGCAGGGCGAACCCGGCACGGTCACCTGCCACGGCCAGGTCGCAGGACGCCACGAGCTGACACCCGGCGGCCGTGGCCAGCCCCTGCACGCGGGCCACCACGACCTGGGGGACGGACTCGACCAGCTGCATCACGTTGGTGCACAACTGCAGCAGCTCGCGGGCGCCCTTAACGTCCATTGCCAGCACGTCAGCGAAGTCGTGCCCGGAACTGAACACCGGTCCCGTGGCCGCCAGCACGATCCCCGTGGCTCGGGAGCCGGCCACCTCGGTCAGGGATTTGTGCAGCTCTCGCAGCATCTCCCAGCTCAGGGCGTTCCTGCGCTCGGGATGATTCATGGTGACCCAGGTGAAATCGCCTTGAGGGGACACGATCACCCGCTCACACGTGCTCATGATCTCAGCCTACGCTCCCTACCGGGCCGCTGCCGACGAGGGCTCACCTCCTCAAAGAGCACGCCACCGGTGACTACACCGTCGCCGACCTCGCCGAGCTGTACCCCGTCAGCCGGGGGACGGTGTACCGGGTCCTGGAACGCACACGCGAGGCGTCCTGCCTCCCGCTGCCGACCGTTCCCACCAGGGCTGACCCCTGGGTCCATCGGGAATTGGGCCTGTCGAACGAGCGTCTGGGCTGCTTGTGCCGTTACTGCTGGAGCACCTGTGGTCTGGCGTGGTGGGGCGGGGCGTTCGGGACAGACTCATGAGGTCGAGGAATTTTCTGATAAGGGCGGAATTGATCAGCAGCTGGCCGCCATACTGGCCCTGCCTTGGGTCATATCGGGGGACAGGGGCGATGTTGGCGTGCGCGGGACTGGCTCCGGTGGTGAGGGTGCCGGGGGCCTGGCCGGTCTCTCGGTTCCGCCGGCGGTGACACTGCCCAAGGGTGGCGGTGCGGTGCGCGGCATCGGGGAGAAGTTCGCCGCCAACTCCGCCAACGGCACGGGGACGTTGTCCGTCCCAGTCGTCACCAGCCCGGGGCGGTCCGACTTCGGTCCCCGGCTGGAACTGTCGTACGACTCCGGCATCGGCAACGGCCCCTTCGATCACCCGCAAGACCGACCTCGGTCTGCCGCGCTACCACGACGGCGACGAGTCCGATGTCTTCCTGTTCTTTGGAGCCGAGGACCTGGTGCCGCTTCTCGACGCCGACGGCGACCGCCTCGAAGCACTTCCATCGAGGCGGCCCCTGGTCTGCATTGTGATGATCTCACTCGCGATGGTGCGCGCGAGGCTTTCCGAATCGGTGGCGGTCGTGTCCAGGTCGAGGACGCGGGCGCCGCGGTCAGTGAGGAACGTAGCGGCTTCGGCGAAAAGTGCGAACTCGGTCAAGCTGCCGCCGGGTAGCCGCTCGTAGCGGCTGTGCGGGCCGCGCCGGGCAAGCCGGTCCGCGATGACGTCCGGGTGTGCAGTGAGGAACACCGAAAGGTCCGGCAGTCCGGCGTGCCGATTGAGCTCCCACACCGCGTCACGGGGAGACCGTCGATGACCTGGAGTACCAGCGACGAGGCGATGTACCGGTCGCACACGACGACGTTGCCGCGCTGCAACGCCGGCCGTATCTCCTGCGCCAGGTGGTGGTACCGGTCCGCCGCGACGAGGCACGCCATCGCCATGCCCTGGTACAGGTCCGTGCCGTGTCGGGCGACAGAACCGAGCGCCGAGACCTCCTGGCCCGGTTCACCGACGCCTGCCCCGAGACGGCCCACCTTGCCTACCGGATCGCACTGCTGTGACGGGCTGTCGGTCTGGACAGATCACACGAGAACTGCGTGACGGTCCCAGCCGTTGCGCGTGACCTTCTCGAACCACAGACGTGCCGTACCGTCCACCACGGCCGCAACACACAACCGCCAGCCGGGCCCCTCCGCGACGCGCACCCGTGTCGCGGAGGCGGAGTCCTTCAGGAGGTGCCATTCCGAACCTCCGGCGCCATGGGTGAGCACTCGAATGCCTGCAGGGCCGGCGAGGGCCAGCGTCGGTCCGCCGCGGTGGCCGACGGCCGTCACGTCCTGGACGCCGTTCATGTCCGGGAGCGTTTCGAGCTCCCAGATCCCGGTGTCCTGTTCGGCGCGCACGGGCTGTCCGTCCCGGCGGGTGAGCACGGCCTCCAGATGCCCCCACCGGTTCAGTGCGAGTGAGCCCCGGTTCGTCAGGCCGACCGGGACGGTCTCCCGTACGGGATCCAGGCCAGGGTGCAGTCGCAGACACACCAGGGCACCACTGTCCTCGACCAGCACTCCGACGCTGCCGTCGATGTCATGGGCCGCCGCGAGCACCCGACTCGCCGAGGAGCCGGTCACCGGGCGGATGTCCAGCTCACCGCCCTCCGCCGGGCAGTGCACCGCGTACAACGCCCTGTCGTGCGCGGTCCACACGACGACATCCCCCGACGCGGAGCGGGTGACGGCGATTCCTTCAGCATCGTCGCAGGCCTTGCTCCAGCCGGTGGCCGTGCCGATGTGCAGGGTCCCGACCACATCCAGGGCGGCGATCACCGGCTGTCCCGTACCCGTGCGGCGGGTGGCCACCTCACGCAGTGAACGGGGAGCGTCGGCGAAGGGCGGCAGGAGCGTGTCCGGGGTGCCCCGGCCGGGACCGGGCACCCGCAGGTACTCCAAGCCCGCCACGCCGCCCGCGACGACGACCAGACCGTCGCCGCCGTCGGCGAGCACGTCCACGCAGCAGTGCCGTGCGGGACGCCCGCCCGCTTGCAGCAACTCCGCGAGTCTCCTCGCCCACGGCAGCAGGCGCGGCCGGTCAGCCGGGTGGTCTGAGAGTGGCCGGGCAGCGTGGGCGGCGACCTCCACCGAGAAACCCGCCTGCAGCAGCTCGTTCCGGAACTGCGCGTCGGCCCCGCCTCCTGCGCTTGGCAGTGCGGTCGGCCTGCCGAGCAGCGCGGTCCGGGCCACCGCGCCGATCGCGTAGCGTTCGCCCTCGACGGTGAGGAGGTACATGTCCAGCTCCCGTTCCGGTGCGACGTGTCCGGGGGAGTAGACGAGGGTCTGCCGCCGCCGTCCCGCCTGGTGCAGGAAGGTGAGGTCGATCAGCTGGATCGAGCCGTCCTGGCCCACCATGACATTGCGTGCCGAGACGTCCCCGTGCACCCAGCCGCTGTCGTGTATCCGGTCCACGATGGAGCACAGCTGCACAAGAACGTCCGCGGCTGCCAGGGGATCGGGGCCGCGGGCCGCCCATTCGCGCAGTTCGCAGCCGTCGAACCAGCGGGACACCAGGTAGGAGCAGAGGGTCTTCGTGGCGGCGCCGGGCGGGTGCGGCGCTGGTCCCACCAGGACGAGGGGCGCGATCAGGCCGCCGATCGCCAGACGGTTCGCGTCATGGACGCAGTCCTCCCAGCGGGACTGCCAGCGCCGCAGGTCGTCGTCGTCCTTGTGCGCGGTGAGAACCTTCACCATCCACCACGACACCTGGCCGTTCCGGTCGACGCGACGGGCCCGCCAGCACTCGCCTTCCGCGCTCGCCACCCCGATGCGGTGCTCCAACGTGTACTGATCGGGGTTCTCCCGGCTCCCCACGCGCATGCCGGGCTCGTTGGGCGTCCTCTGCACGTGCACGTCTCACTCCCTCAGACGGAAGGTGAGCCCGGTCGAGACGGACATCCCTCCCGCCCCCGCCCCCGCCCCCACGCCCGCGGTGCCGAGCGCCGCCTGCACGTCGTACGGGTCCTCGTCGACGGGCACCTGCCGGTTCGGCAGTCCGCCACCGGCCGGCACCGGGTCCGGGACGGCCGCCGGAACGGCCTCCAACGCCGCGGTCAGGGACTCCAGTAGCTCCGCGAGCAGGTCGCAGCGGCCCACCACCCAGGCCGTGTCCGGTCCCGGACCGGTGGCCGTGACACGGTCGAACTCCTGCGCGAGCCCGGTCAGGAATCGCTCCGTCTCGTGCAGATGAGGCCGCACCGCTACGGGCACGGCGGCGCCGTCGGGCCGTTGGCTCGGCAGCGCCCGTCCGACGGTGCGGACGAACGCGCGCGGGTCGGGCACGCCGTGCTCGCCCTCCAGGCCGCGGTCGATGGCGTCCCGCACCCGCATCAGGTCCAGCAGCGGGGTGCGCAGCGCGGTCTGCGCCGCCTCCGCGCAGCGACTGGCGGCCAGGGACAGCCGCTCGCGGGCCGCCTCCCGGCCGGGACCCTCGTCCGGGGGCGGCGGGTGTCCGGTGGTGTGCGCGAGCCGGTCCCGCCACTCCTTGAGCGCCTCCGCGGTCGCGGCGGGCAGTCCGGCGCTCCGGGCCCGGGTCACCTGGACGCGCCGGGTCATGCCGGCGCCGAGGCCGGAGAAGTACTCGTCGAGCACCTCGGAGCCGCCGACGGCCGCCGGGTCGCCTCCTCCGACCTTGACCAGTTCGGCGAGCAGCGCGTGGTCGGGACGCAGCGAGACGTGGTCCTGCACCTGGGCGCCGGTCAGCCAGTCCTGGTACAGCTGCGGGGTGCTGATGCCGATGGCGTGCAGCCGGATGCCTGTGTCGGCGTGCAGGTGCTCCATGAGGCTGACCGGCTCCTCGGTGGCCATCAGTACCTCGCCCGAGCCCTGCTCGCCCTTGGGCGTCCAGTGCGCGCCGTCGCTGACCAGCACGATCAGCTTCTCGTTGCCCGGCTTGTGGTGGTGGTAGAGCAGGTTGGCGGCCTCGTGCAGCGCGTTGCCGATGTCGGTGCCCGCGTTCTGGGCCTTGAGCACGCCGAGGGCGTTGCGGAACAGGTCGGCCTCCGCGGGGGTGCCCGCGTCGATCTGGGCCATGCCGCCGCCCGGCGGGAAGATCTGGCGGGTGTGGTGGGTGAACTCCAGCAGTGCGATCCGCGACACCCGGCCTCCCGCCTGGAGACGCACCTCCAGCAGATGGCGCAACGCCTCCTGCAACGCGCGCATCCGGCTCAGACCG
This sequence comes from Streptomyces herbicida, assembly GCF_032656585.1. Lineage (NCBI taxonomy): Bacteria > Bacillati > Actinomycetota > Actinomycetes > Kitasatosporales > Streptomycetaceae > Streptomyces > Streptomyces herbicida. Next base: position 48,486 of record NZ_JAUYWJ010000041.1, on the reverse strand, counting down.
CCCCGTGACGCGCGGGTGCGCGAGCCGATCAGACCGCGCCAGCGCGAGGTAGTGGCGGTCGCGGCCGCGTACTCGGCGAACGGGACGATGTCCTCGCACTTCATCGAGCCACTGCAGTCCGCCAGGACCACGATGTCGACACCGCTGCGGGCGCCGGGCACGAACAGGTCGACCGCGGTGCGTTCCTCGATGGTGACGATCACCTCGCGCCGTCCGCCGGCGTCGAACTGCCGTACGCGATACGGCACCGAGTCCGTCCGGAGCCACATCTCCTGGTCGTCGGCGGGCACCCACAACGCCCGGCCCGCCAGCCCGGCCGACGCCAGCTCCCGGCCGGCTTCCTCCAGGGAACGCTCGGTGGGCGACTCCAGCTGCACCGAGCGCGCCGCCACCACCGGTGCGGCCTCCATCCGCCACGCGCCGGGATCGACGGCGTCGAAGTCCGTCGCCCTGGCCAGGTCCTCGGGCACCGCGAGCAGCCCCGACGGCACGTCAGCCAGGGGTACGACCTCGACGGCCACGGCCGTGGCGTCGTACCCGGCACCCACGCTCAGGACCCGGTACCGCTCTCCTGCGGACGGCCCGACGGCACGCTCCCACTCCGCCCCGCACACCCCGACCCGGGTCCCGGTGAGGACTCCGCCCGCCGGTACTACCACGCCCCGGGTGAGTCGCGGATCCGTCGTCGTCCCCCTCATCGTCGGCTCCGATCGCCCTCGAACCTCACGTCCACGCCCAGTGCCTGCCGGTATCGGGCCACATGCGCGCCTTTGCCGCCGATGAACCGCCCGCGCAGGTGTTGTGGCAGATCGACGAAGAGCAGGCCCTGACGCTCCGTCACGCCGTCGCGTGTGCGCGGGGCCTTGTACTCCACGAACCGCAGGGCGTCCGCGATCTCCGCTCGGCCCGCCTCCTGTTCGCGCACCAGTGCGCGCAGCCGTTCGAACAATCGGCGGCCCTCCGACGCGGTGTCGCCGAGCCGGGCGAGCTCGCGCTGCCAGTCGGGCTCCGCCCGGCGCACCTGCTCCGCCAGCCGGCGGGCGGTGTTGCCGCGACCTGAGTCGTCGGCGAGCCGCCGCAGCAGGGCGTGTATCCCGCGATAGTCCACGGCGAGTTCGCGGTGGCCGGTGTTGCGCAGGTTGTGTCCCAGCAGCGCCAGCGACACCCGGGCGCCGCCCCGCCGCCGTACGGCAGTGGCCACGATCTGCCGTACCAGTTCGGGCGCGGGGGCGGTGCGCGGGGTCCGGTGGTGGTCCTGGCACAGGCCCAGACCGACCTTCTCGTGGCCGAAGACCTGCCAGCGGTGGACGTGCCGGGAGCAGACCTGCCGGCCGCAGGGCTTGCCCGCGGGGTCCGCCCAGTCGCACCGGACCTGGCCCGCGCCACGGCAGCCCGCCTGCTCACAGACGGGGAACTGGCGCCGGTGACAGGCCGGGCAGTAGTCCAGGTCCGGGTCGGCGGGATGGGGATGGCGGTGCGCGTCGCACCAGGCCGTCGCCGCTGCGCAGCCGGGCCCCGCGCAGCGGAATGACGCCGGTCGCCGGCACTCCGCGCAGGACGGGTGATGGGCCGTGCAGGTGGCGGTCAGGGCCCCGTCCAGGAGGACCACATGGTCGTCGCACAGGCGCGAGGGCGCTTGCTGCTTCTCGCACGGCTCGCAGGTGAAGGCCCCGTACGCGGCGTGCCCGCCTCCGGCGCAGACCGCGCAGGCCGTGCGGGTGAGATCCGGGCGTTCGCGTACGGCGACGATGTCGAAGCAGGTGTCCTCGCGGACGAGCGTGACGCCCGCGGCGCAGCGCAGGACCTCCAGGACGATGTCCCCGGTGGGCGACTCCCACCGGAAGGGGACGCCGGTCCGCAGCGGGCGCCCCAGCAGGGTCGGCTCCAGCTGCCGCCACAACTCGCCGTGGGCCTGGGCGCTGGTCAGGCCGAGATCGGCCTCCCGCAGGTCGAGGACGACCTCCACGTCCCCCGTGGGGATCCGGGGCGGTGCGATGGTCACTGCTGCTTCCCTCCCCGTGTCGGTCTCTGGTCGCGGCGGCCGTCCGGTGCCGCGTCCGGCGTCCTGTCGGCCGGCCGTCGGCGCCGGTTCGAGTGCGGCCCGTTCCCGCGGCGCGGTCCGGCCCGGCCCGGCTCGTCCGGCCCACGGCGTTCCCGTAGCGGTTCGCCTGTGCTGAGGGCCTGGCCCCAGGCCTGGAGCATGAGGGCGGCGCTTCCGGGGTGGCTGCCGACGATCATCGGCAGCAGCGGGCCTCCCGGCCGGGTGTCCGTGAGGCCCGCGCGGAGAGTGTCGGACAGCGGACGGCCGCCGGTGTCACACCGCAGCAGGTCCTGCCCGCTCGGCGGCCGGGTGCGGCCCGGCAGGTCGACCAGACTCAGCAGCGGCGCGAGCTCTTCGGCGGTCGCGTCCAGTTTGGCGAACTCCGGCACCAGGTCGGCGAGGAGGGCCCGAGCGGCCTGCCGGGCGGGGCGGCGCCGCTCGGAGCGATCTCTCGGCTGACCGCTCCGCCGTTGCTCGTTCCGGCCCGCGCCCGGCTTCGGACCGCGGTCCTCGACGAAAGCGGCACGCAGTCCCTCGGTGACCGCGCGGGCGCGGTTGTCGTCCAGCAGGTCCTGCCGGACGAACTCGGACCGGTGGCCCTTCCTGGCCTGCCTGCGGGCCCGCAGGGCGAGTGCGTCGAGCAGCAGCACGTGCGCGCGGACCTCGGCGAGCGTGGTCTGCGCGTCGAGGCAGCGGACCAGCACGGTGCCGTCGTCCTTGACCGGCGCCACGTCCATGCGGTCCAGGTCGCCGATGCCGTCCCGTCGGCGCAACTCGGCGCGCACCCGCTCCAGATGGCGTTCCGTCACCGGACCGATGTTCCGGGCCGCCAGATGCTCTCCGGAGTCCGCGAGCCACCGGGAGCCGACGCGGTCCCTGCGCCCGCCGCGGGAGAAGGAACCGCGGCCGGCGAGCGCGATCAACGCGGGGGAGTGCCGGCGCAACAGCCCGTACAGCAGCTCCCGTTCCACCGGATCGATCGTCTCCAGCCAGTACAGGTCGCCGTCCGAGGGCACCGCGGCCCCGTCCAGCGAGACGCCCGGCACGGTCAGGACACCGCCGGCCCTGCGCGCCGCGTCGGCCACGACGTCGATCGCGCCCGCCAGCACGCCGAATCCGTCGGCACGCGCGCCCCGGGTGCCCCACCACGCGGGCGGCGTCACCAGCTGAAGCAACGCCGGATGACGGCGGCCGGGCAGCAACCGCAGCCTGCCGGACCCCAGTTCGGGGAGCCCGCCGCGCTCGACGGCCGCCACCACCGCGTCCCGATCGGCACCCTGCACCGCCAGTCCCTTGGCCAGCGCCTGCCGTGCCGCTCCCACCCTCGTCAGACTCACCAACACGCACAGCACCCTAGCCACGGAAGCGGATGTGAGGGACGAAGTCTGCATATTTCAGAATTAATCTCCTGAATAGGGATATGCTCCGGCCGGGTGTGGGCGTCACTCCAGTACGGTCCTCGCGCCGCCCTCCTCACCGAAGACGGGTGTCACCAGATGGTGGGTGTGCCGACGGCCGGACAGCCTGAGAGCCACCGTTTCGGCGAGGACCACCTGGTCCAGGCCCTCGAGGCGCACCGGCTCGCCCGGTGCCAGCGGACGGGGACGCCCCAGCGCGTCGTGCTCCCACCGCCGTACCACCGTGCCGTGCGAGGACCCCAGATCCCTGACCGACACCGCCAGAGCGGCATCCGCCTCGATCAGAAGGTGCTTGCGGCTGACCCGGGCCACCGAGGCGCGGTGCTCGGCGCCGATGCCGTCGAGGTTGATCCCCTGGGCGAGGGCCCCGCGACCGATCTCCAGGCAACTGTCGGCCTCCAGCGGGAAACGCAGGATCACCGCGTCCTCCTCGGCGCGGTCGAGACGCTCGATCAGCACCTCACGTGTGGGCCGGCGGTCGCCCACCCTCACCAGCGGACGACCGCAGCGTTCCTCGGGGCACACGGGCTGCCCCGTCCGCACGTCCAGCTGCGGCCACAGCCGGATGCCGTCGGGCCACAACTGGGCGATCGGGCAGCGGGAGTCGCACCGCCACACCGAGCGCAGAATGTCCTTGCGGCGCGTCAGCCCGATGCGGACCAGCTCCTTGTCCTCCTCCGCCCGCGACTTGGCCTGGCCCGACACCGGCACGATGCCGCTGGGGACGAAGCGCAGTCCGTCCCCGTCCCGGCGCCAGCTGTGGAAGCGCTCGGGCCGCTCCTCGATCCAGCGGTGGGCCCGCCGCAGATCCACGAACCGATCCCGGCTGATGACATGGAGGTCGCGCTCCCGCGCGAGGGAGAGCAGCACCGGATCGGCCTGGCGTACGACCCGCAGGACCCCGCGGCGGCGTCGGCGCTCGAACTCGTCGCGCTGTTCCTCGGGTATCTGGTGGAACAGGGACTGGTCGGCGACCGCCACGAGCACGGTCCCGTCCCCGTGCAGCGTGCGCCACGCCTCGGTGACGCGGTCCAGCCGAGGCAGGAAGGGAAGTTTCGAGACCGGTCCGATCTCCTGGGACCAGCAGACGTTCGAGACGTCGACAACAGCGTGCATGTCAGGTACCTACGCCAGTCCGGAGTGGGGGACAGGGGATGAGGGTGAGGCCGCGCGGACACGTGACCCTCACCTTCAGGGCCGCCCGGGCGGACGGCCGATCCACGGGAAACGCCGCCGGATCCGCCGTACCGGAGCGTCCGCCATGGGCCCCGGGCACTGCGATGCGGTGTACGCCGACGGATCCTGGGCCGCGCCCGCGCCTTCCGGGGCCCACGGTCCGGGCCCGTCCCCCATCGCAGGACGGGGAGCGGCACGACCCGGCCGGCGCAGCGGCCGTCGGCGCCCGGAGTTCCGGTACGACACCGGAGTCCGGTGCCGAAGGCCCCCGGACGTGGCGCGGACCGCCTTGTGGACCTGGCGCCAGGTCTTGAAGGGGCAATGGCCCAGCATTCTGCTGCAGTCGGTCAGGGGCACGTCTCTCGGCCGGCGCACGTTCACCCACCTGGTGTCCCCGCTCCACCCCGCGTTCCAGGCGCCGTCCAGCACGGCCACGGAGGCGCCGGGAGTCTCGCTCGGCCGCCAGTCGAACCACAGGACGCGAGCCTGTTCCTCATCGCGGTCGATCACCAGACAGGGCCGGCGTCTGCGTTCACCGCTCTTCGCGGTCTGCTCGAACAACCAGATCTCGCCAGGACTTGGGAAGCGCCGCCCGACGGGGTGCATCCCAGCGGCCCACCGGGGCGGCGGCGCCGGGCTCACCTTGCGGACGACGAGGAAGAACACCACCGCCACCAGCATGACCGCCAGCGTTTGAGCCTCCGACACCAAGGTCCAGACACCGTCGGTGTCCCCCTTGGCCATGCGCAGCGCGGGCGGCTCGATCCGCGACCTCACCCACAGGGCCACCACGACGGACAGGGAGACCAACCCCGCGGACTGGGCGAGCAGCACCCACGGCCGCACCCGCCCACGGTGGCCGGCGCGCCACGTCACGAGGGCCGCCACGAGCAGGGCCAGAGCGACCAGCAGCCAGGGAGCGGCGAACGGCGTGCGGACCGCGGGCGACTGAGCGGCGAGCAGCGCAGGCACGGTCACCGGCGCGGCGAGCAGGTACCCCACTGGGACCCAGACATTGAGCAGCACCAGCCCAAGACACCCCAGCCCCGCACACGATGCCGTGTCGTCATGACTCATCCGATATCCCCCGACAGGTCCGAACGCGAGTCGTGACCCTACCGACCAACTTCCACGCGCGAGGGCCCCTTTCTGTGGTTGTGCGAGCGCGTTACGAACAGGAACGCCCCGGTGCCGTACAGGAGCGTTCCTGACCGGTATTGATTGAATGCATGCGGATGTTGCCGTCGACCGCCGGACGTTTTCCTGAGGGAACTCGTCTCCAACGCCTCCAGCCTGCTCGACAAGCTGTGCCCGGCCAAGCTGAGACGACGGCCTCGACGCCGACGCGTGCGGCCTGACGGTAGAGCGCCCAGGACAGCTGCTCGGCGAAGGCGGTGACCACGAACATCGGGGACTGGGCAAGCGTCAATCGCCTCGCGTCGTGGGATCGTTCAGGCCACGAGCAGGCGCAGCCCCAGCTCTGCCGCGTCGAGGGCGACGAGGTCCCGGTTGCGTTCGGCCCACCGGCCCGAGGAAAGGTCGTCGCGGAGGCTGTCCACTGCCCGCTGCTCGGCCTGCGTGCCGACTCTGGTCCACACCGATACCGCGCGGCGCACACCTTCGTCCAGGTACGCCTCTGGCCGGCGCCAGTAGGCCTCGAAGAAGCCGTCAGCGCAGTCCCACGGGATGAGCACCGGCTCCGCGCGGCCCCCGATCGCGCGTGTCATGTCAGCCAGTGAAGGCCAGTCGACGAGAAGGTCAGCGAACTCAGGCAGGTAGTCGCGGGTGAGCCAGAACCGCTGAAGCCAGCCCGTCGAACTGGCGTCGTACGTGAACACCACCACGCGGCGGGCCACCCGCCGCATCTCGCGCAGCCCAGCAACCGGGTCCGGCCAGTGATGAACGGTGCTGACCGCCATCGCAGCGTCGAAGGACTGGTCAGCGAACGGCAGGCGCTCCGCACTGGCGGCCACGCACGGCGCCGCACCCGCGGGACGCTGCGCCCGCATCACCGCTGACGGTTCCACTGCCGTGACCGCGCGGTCCGGGGGCTCGTAGGAGCCGGTGCCGGCCCCGATGTTCAGTACTGTCCGGGCGTCCCCGAGCGCATCCCAGATCCTCGCGGCGATCCGCGGCTCGGTGCGCCGCGTCGCCGGGTAGGCGGACCCGATGGATTCGTACAATTGCGCCCCGAACACTTTCAGTTGATCCTCCGGCGTCGTCTTGATCCCCATTGCTCGTGCCTCCAGTTCCTTGTCGATGGCCATCACCATGGCGGCAGCGCGGTCGCGCTGTTCCTGCAGCAGGCCGCGCAGCCGGCGCAGGTGCGCGACCGCGTCGGTGGCCGGGTCGTCCACCAGATCTGCGATCTCGCGCAATCCGAAGCCCAGCCGCCTGTAGCCGAGCACCTCCCGCAGCCGCTCCACGTCGCCCGCGGAGTACGCCCGGTACCCGACCGCGGTCCGCGCGGACGGTCGCACGAGGCCAATGTCGTCGTAGTGATGCAGCGTGCGGACGCTCACGCCGGCCAGCTCGGCCACGCGTCCCACGGTCAGGTGTTCCTCCATGCGACCGACCATGCGGCATGACGCCACGTGAGGGTCAAGCGCTTCGCTCCTGGTCCCGCGCGTGGCTCCACGGCCGCGCCGACCAGTAGCGGCTGTCGAGCGGTCATGACCTCAGCCAGATAGCCAGCGACGCTGCGGTCACCGTGCCGAGGAAGACGTAGCCGCGCTTGTCATACCGCGTCGCAACGGCACGGGAGTTCTTGAGCCTGTTGATGGCCCGTGAACGGTGCTTCAACCGTCTGAAGCAGTGGCGCGGGAACGCCACCCGCTACGAAATGACCGCGACCATCTACCTGGCCGGACTCCACATCGCGGGCATCTTCCTTTGGCCAGCCCGATGATCCAAACACAAAGTGCCTAGTCACCGTGATCGTCGTCCAGTACTCTGCGACGTTCCTGTTCGCGCTTGGAGTAGGCGGCTGCCCGGATCGCCGCGTCGCTCTCCAAACCCGATCCAAGGGCGCCGCCCACGGTGGCGACCGAAGCGACGAACCAGGACAACGTCCAGTACCCCGTGGCGTGAAGCGGGGTTCGCGTCGTGGAAGCGAACACTCGGTCGTTGAGGATGAACAGCGCCCACACCAAGTTGATGACCATCAAACCCACGTAGCAGACGAGCACCCCGATCCCCACGGTCACGACGGTCGAGGCGTTGTAGAGAGCCGCCCTCTGCCTCGCCTCCGGCGAGCTCTCTGGTGATCGATGCCACAGGTTCGCGTCCACGATCAGCCAGCCGATCATGATCGCGACAGACCCGACCGTGGCGATCACGAGGCGTGGCGTGCTCAGGGACGCGGCCAGGCTCCAGACGGTGGAGTTCACGGTGGCGACTGCTCCCGTGGCGAGTGCGGCCGCCAGGGCTTTCGACAAGCCCGGCACCAACCGCCACGGCCGGTTGGCGCGGACCATACCGGCGAGCACCCGCAGGTAACCGCGCGGCCCGCTGACGACGTACCGAAGATCGTCGGTCTCCTTCTCACCGGTTTGGGCCGGATGAATAGGCGCGAGACGATCGACGAAGGGCCCCAGAAGCGGCTGACTTCGCGGAGGTCCTTCAGCCCCAGTGGTGTGCGGACCCGCCAAGCCAAGCACAACTTCTTCGACGGCCCGCCGGGCCCTCGTCTGCAGCCGCAGGCCCCCCAGTGAAGGAAGAGAGAGCAGCGCCAAGCCGTGTTCGTGATTCAGATTCACAGCGAGCTTGCGCCCGTGCAAGTGCAGCGGAAGGTCGGTGAGGGCCACGACGATGTCCCAGTCCTCCGCACTCCCACGGTCCATGATCCGACGCATCAAGGTGGGCGGGTCCTCGGTCCCTGAGGTGAAGGGCTCACTGACCACCTCGACGTCGAACCGTCGCCCCTGGCCTGACTTGTCGGCGAGCCGATCAGGAAGTGTCTGGGCCATGCGCTGAGCGATCTCCGTCGGCGCGTCCGGGTCCGCGAGGAGCGCCACGACCGTAACGTCCTGCGACGACACCGGCATGGCTGGACCCTTCTCGTCGGCTGTTCCCGCGATCGCAAGTGCCCACAGGATGCCCCGGGGGTGGCGTCGGCGCCATGTGACACGCTGGCTCCCGCCGGCCGGTGCAGGCGGTACGGCCAGATCTCCGCGTTCTCCCAGTACAGGGCCTGCTCTCACCACCAAGGTCACGATCGCGTGTGTCACCGCGAACACCCGCTCCGGTAACGCTCCCGCCTGCACCGCATGCCGCGTCACCGGCCACCCGTTCGGCGTCCAACCCGGCGGGACAGATCGATCCGTGCCCACTGCACGTCAGGCAACGGCACACCCAGACCAACGACCGACTGATCCAAACGAACCCGCCTGGCTAGGTGAGGGTGGCGTCGTGGACGGTGGGGCGGATGTCGAGGACGGTGTCGGCTCCGGTGAGCTGCAGGACGCGTTGCAGCTGCGGCGGGGGGCCGGCCAGGCGGAGTGTGGTGGTGCCGGAATGGTGGATGTGCAGCAGCAGGTTCAGGAACGCAGAGTCCGCGAAGGCGACGGCGGAGGCGTCCACGACGAGGAGGGCGTGTTCCCGTGCGGCGTTCTCCATGGCATCGGCGAGCGGGGCGATGGAGCTGAAGTCCCAGTTGCCGGGGACGGCGATGACCCAGGCGTTGTCCTGCTTGTACTGGATGACCAGAGGTGGTGATCCCTGTTCTTCGGTGTCGCCGTTGCGTTCAGCGTGACCCATGGGCTCAGTATGGTCTGGGTCGTTGGGAGGGCATGCGCCTCAGTGGCCGGACCAGCAGGCGTGTTCCGGGCGGCTGTTGTGTCGCCCGGAGACGGGAGCAGCTGCCCTGTTCCAGGAAGGTGCTGCGGTGGGGGAGTGGGTGGCGGCGGACTGCTCTGGAGCGACGGGCGCCTGACCGGAGACGTGACCCGGCCGAGCGGGTGGTGGATGCCTGGCGAGCTGATACGGACGCTTGACCGGGCCCGTGACCTGCGCCGTCAGGGCGCGTTTATCCCGTGACGCGTGTGCGAGTCCGGGCGCCTTACGACGGGACTCGCGCCGGTCGTGGCCCCGGTGCTGCCCGGTACCACCCGGCACCGGGGCCGTTTGCTGCCCTGCCCACAGCTGCGCACCGCGCTGGCCTGGCGCTCCTGGGACTCGACTCCGTCCAGGTGGCGGGCGGCGTTCTGCGGCGCAGAACGGAGCGATTCGTTCGCACGCTCCGATTCGCGAACGAGGAACTGGCGGAACAGCCCGCAGATGCTATGCACGCGGACTGGGCGGAGCTGCTGGCTGAGGACGCACGACATCCGACCAGTCCGGCCCCGGCGCCTGGCCGGCAACCCGCCCGCCGGCGTGGCCGTCGGCGGTGACCCTGATGGCGTCGGCGGCAACGGTGGTGTGCGCATCAGCCGGTGAACACCTCGCCGGTCATGCGCCGGTCCGGGAATCGCACCATCGCCCGCTCTCGTCCAGCCGCCGCGGCCACCGGGCTGATCCATGGCCTGAGCCGAGCGGGGTAGGCAACCCTCCACGCACCTGTCTGGGATGCGCTGACGGAGAGCTTTCCGAGGCTTCAAAACTGCCGCCCCCACCCCCACCGGCCCGGCACAGACGGGCTGCAGGTAGGCGTTTGCCCGGGTGTCGAAGGCCCTGATGCACGGTAGAACGTAGGGGTGAGCGACGGGAACATTCCTGGTGAGGGTGCATGGCGGCACTGCGTGGCGGGGTCGGGGATTGACTACGAGGCGTTGTTCGCGGTTACCCCCAGCCCCTATATGGTGCTCGGCCCGGACCTGGTGATCGCCGACGTCAACGAGGCGGCTTGCCGGGTGACCGGCCGTAGCCGGGAGGATCTGCTCGGGCGGTACCTCTTTGATGCGTTCCCTGAAAATCCGGCGGACCCGGATGCTGAGGGGGTGCGGAATCTGCACGCCTCGCTGCAGCGGGTCCTGCGTTCGAGGCAGCCGGACACGATGGCGCCGCAGAAGTACGACATTCCGGTGGCCGGCCAGCCGGGCGTGTTCGAGGAGCGGTGGTGGTCCGCGATCAATACCCCGGTGCTGGGGCCGGATGGGCAGGTGGTGTGGATCATCCACCGGGGGGAGGATGTGACCTCGTTCATCCGGTCCCGCCGCCCGCGAGAAGATACAGCGCTCAGTGACGCGGAGGCGATGGAGGTCGAGCTGTACGCGCGGGCACGGGAGCTGAGGCGGCTGAACGAGGAACTGGGCCAGGCCCACGCCCGGGAGCGCCAGGTCGCCCTCACCCTGCAGGAGGCCATGCTCCGCTCGCCCCATCTGGCACGGCACCGGGACACCGCGGTGCGCTACCTGCCCGCCACCGGGTCACTGAACGTGTGCGGCGACTGGTACGAGGTGGTCGACCTGCCCGAGAACAGATACGCCGTCGCCGTCGGCGACGTCGTCGGCCACGGCCTGGAGGCCGCCGCCGTCATGGGCATGCTCCGCAGCGCGCTCTCCGCCTCCGTCCTGGCCCTGGAAGAGCCCGCCAGCGCCTTGGACGTCCTGGGCCTGTACGCACGCTATGTGGAGGGTGCGCTGGCCACCACCGTCGTCCAGGCGGTCGTCGACACCCGTGCTCGCCGCATCACGTACAGCAGTGCCGGCCATCCGCCTCCCGTCCTGCTTCACCAGGACGGCAGCTGCGACTTGCTCGACCAGGCCACCGACCCTCCGCTGGGGGCCCGCCCCGAACACGTGCCCCGCCCCCAGGCCGACCTGCCCTACACCCCCGGCGACACCTTCGTGCTCTACACCGACGGCCTCATCGAACGCCGTGGCGAGGACATTGACGCCGGCCTGCAACGCCTCACCGACGCGCTCGCCCGCCATGCCCGCCACGGCCCCGAACGCCTCGCCGACGCCCTGCTCGCGCACCTCGGCGTCAGCAGCGGCGCCCGCGACGACATCGCCCTGCTCGTCCTTCGTCTCTGACCGCGCGCCGCCACCTGAGCGCCACAGATGGCGAACCCGCCACCTGAACCGCTCAGGCACAGCAGGGAAGTAGCCTGCGTGCCGGGATGCTCTCGAATGCCGCATTGACCTGCTGTTTCGAGGAGTTCCGACTGAGTGGTCAAGCTTCGAAGTCCAGGTCGCTCGTACAGTGGCGCGCTCCACCTGGACGCCAGGACCCACGCCCGCTCCACGGTGTGTGGGTCGAGGGCGTACGGGATGGGAGCCAGGGAAAGTGTCGGGTTGAGGAAGAGGAGGGCGAGCAGGCCGCGGCAAACCTGATGCGCGGACAAACGCACGGACCTGAAGGTGCGGTCCGGTTCGACCGTGAGCGTCGATCTACAGTCGCCTGTCCAGTGACCCACGACGTTCGTGCGGCAGCGCCTTCGGGGCATTACCGCAGGCGCCGGACAGCAGGGCGACTGCCGCGGCGCACAGCGCGCTCGTCGTTCGACCTCGCACCACGTCCTACTTCCTTGTGTTGGCACTGACGGTCCAGGGCACGACGACTGCTGTCAGCGGCCATTGGGGCACAAGGGCGCGCTGCCTCACGGCAGCGCGCCCTTGTGCGTCGCTTAAAGGCGGCGCCGTGACCCTTCGTCACTTCACGTCGACGAAGTCGCCCGTGGCCCTGGCGGCGGGCGCGGTGCTCGTGCCCGTGAAGTAGTAGCGCCAGCGGCCCGGTGTGTCGGCCTCGTTGCACAGCCGTGCACCGTCTGCCCGCGTGTCAGGCCGCCTGGTGAGTTCGGCGCGGCCGAACAGCAGTGCGTAGCCGGAGGGGAGTTGGGTGAGGATTCGGCTGAGGAGTTCCTCGCCGGCCACTTGGGCCACGATGCGCAGGACGGTTCCGGCGTCCCAGCGGGCGGTGGCTGGCGTGCTGCGGGTGTGGGATGCCAGGTCGTGGACGAAGCCCCAGCCGGTGAGGGGGACGGTGGCGGGGATCTGGGAGGTGAAGGTGACGGCGGCCTCGTGGGGCAGCGTGGCGGCCAGCTCCACGCGTTCATCGCCCGTGAGCTGTCGTCCGAGGGCGGCCAGTACGGCGTGCACGGCCGTTTCGGCCTGGGCGCGGGTGGGGTACGCACCCTCGTACCGCACTTCTTCCAGCATCTGCTCGAACGTCATCCCCACGGTGGACCGGTACGGCTCCTGCTGGGGAATCATCGGTGACGCGGTCGCCTTTCTCGTGTGAGGCGGTGGCCGGGGCTCGCCGCCGGCCACCGGTGTTGTTCGCGGTGAGGGGAAGGGTGTCGCTGCCTGTGGGCTAGACGGGCTGGGGGTGGCCGAACAGCAGGTCGTAGCCCGCCGGGAGCTGGAGCAGGATGCGGCCGGTGAGCTCTTCGCCCGCAGCGTCCGCGGCCACACTGAGCACAGCGCCCACGTCCCAGGCGGCGGTCTGTTCGGTTGCTCCCTCGATCCATGCCGAGGTGGCTCTCACGAACCGCTCGGGGGACAGCGGCTCGTGCGCCTGGAGCGGATTGAGCAGGACCAGTGCCAGATTCTCTGGCAGCCGGGCGGCCAGTTCCGCCCGTACCTCGCCCACCAGGTGTGCGCCCAGCAGTGCCAGCACCGTGCGGGCCGCCCGCTCGGCTTCCTCGGTGGTCTCGTACTTGCCGCGTTCCTTGACCTTGTCCAGGAACGCCTGCCATCGCATGGTCATCGCTGCTCCCGTGCGCGTGTGGCGGCGAGCGGAGGACGGGGGCCCAAGGGGAGGCCGTCCCCCCGTCCTCCGGGCGCGTCGCCGGGGGAGGGGGCTCAGCCGGAGATCTCCTTGCGGCCGGATCCGACGCCGATGGCGATCTTGCGGGGCTTGGCGCGCTCCGTGATCGGGATGCGCAGGGTGAGCACGCCCGCGTCGTAGTCGGCCTGGATGTGTTCGGTGTCCAGCGTGTCGGCGAGCACGATCTGGCGGGAGAAGACCCCCAGCGGCCGTTCCGACAGTTCCATCTGCACGTCGTCGGCCTTCGCCACGGGCCTGCGCTCGGCCTTGACGGTCAGCATGTTCCGTTCGACGTCGATGTCGATCGCGTCCGCGCTGACGCCGGGAAGGTCGAAGGCCACCACGTACTGGTCGCCCTCGCGGTAGGCGTCCATCGGCATCGGGGAGGGCCGCGACCAGGTGCCGGTGGTATTCAGGAGCTGCTGAGTGAGCCGGTCAAGCTCACGGAAGGGGTCGGTGCGCATCAACATCGGAAAACACCTCCAGCAGGTTCGGGCAGTTGCTGCCAATGCGCCTCACTGAAACCGTTGTAACATGTCATCCAATGGATGACAAACACGGTGTCGTCCGAAGGATGACACACCGAGGGAGGTGCCCATGACCCCGGCCGACCAGCCGGCCTCAGCCAGCGCCGATGCACAGGGCCCGGCGTCGTTCCTCGCCGCCGCCACAGCCCTTCAAGCCATAGACGAAGCCCTGCATGCCGCCCGGCACGAGGTCACCAGCACTTCCGAGGCCCACGTAGGTTCGGAGCAGGCCCTGGCCTCCCTTCTGCTGCTGCGGCAGGTACGCGAGCAGCTCGCCGGATGGGAAACCGGCCTGATCGAAACGGCCCGCAACGCGGGAGCCAGCTGGGCCGACCTCGCCCGCCCCCTCGGCGTTGCCAGCCGCCAGGCCGCCGAACGCCGCTACCTGCGTATACGCCCCGGAACCCCGGGGTCCACGGGCGAGCAGCGGGTACGGGCCACCCGCGACCGCCGTGCCGCCGACCGCACCGTCACCGCCTGGGCCCGCGCCAACGCCGCCAACCTGCGTCAGCTCGCCGGCCAGATCACCGCGGCCACCGGCCTTCCCGCAGCCGCCCGCGGTCCTATTGCCGAGCTCACCGCCGCCCTCGCCGGCAACGACGCGGCCGCCCTCGTCGGCCCCCTGACGCTCACGCAGCCGTATCTGGCGTCCGACCACCCCGATCTCGCGGCGCGCATCGATGACCTCGTCCGCGACACCGACCGTCTCCGCCCACACAGCGGCGACCACCGCCGGAACTCGACGACGTGACCCACCCCGTCATCGGGGTCTCACCGCTCGATCCCCGGAAAGCCCCGCCGCAGGCTCCGCCCCCGGAGCGGGGACAGCCCGGCCGGCTACCCACTGCTGCCGGTCGTGCGATCGAGGAACGACAACAAGCGGGCACCGTGCCGGACAGAGGTCATGCCGGCCCGTCCGTGGGGAGCTCGTCCGCGTGCTCGCCGGTGACCATGTAGACCACGTGCTGGGCCACCGACACGGCATGGTCGGCGAACCGCTCGTAGTAGCGGCCGACCAGCGTGACGTCGACAGCGGTCTCCACGCCGTGCTGCCATTTCTCGTCCATCAGGTGCTGGAAGATCAGGCGGTGCAGCTCGTCCATGCGGTCGTCGTCCTGTTCCAGCTGAAATGCCGCCGTGACGTCCTGGGTGAGGACCACCTCGGCGGCCTGTGCCATCAGGCGCTGCGCGAGCTGGCCCATCTCCAAGATCGTGCGGCGCAGGTCGCGCGGCA
The DNA here is from genome assembly GCF_032656585.1 of Streptomyces herbicida. Taxonomy (NCBI): domain Bacteria; kingdom Bacillati; phylum Actinomycetota; class Actinomycetes; order Kitasatosporales; family Streptomycetaceae; genus Streptomyces; species Streptomyces herbicida. Next base: position 33,381 of record NZ_JAUYWJ010000041.1, on the reverse strand, counting down.
CGACCCGCCGGGGGTAACGCATCCGGGCCAGCTTGGCCACGTGCTGGGCCAGGTCCCCCGAGCGTTCCAGGTCGGCGCTCATGCGCAGCGAGGTGACCACGATGCGCAGGTCCGTGGCAACAGGCTGCTGCCGCGCCAGTACCGCGATTGCCCGGTTCTCCAGGTCGCGCTGAAGGTCGTCGACCTTCTCGTCGGCGGAGATCACGCTCTCTGCCAGCTGCAGATCGGCGTCCAGGAGCGCGGTGGTGGCGAGGCCGATGGCAGAGCCGACCAGGTTCGCCATCTCCACCAGGCCATCACTGATCGCATCCAGCTCCGCGTGATAGGCCTTCCGCATCGCGTCCTCACCGTCCAGTCGTGTCGTCGGCCGCCGTCGGCTGCCAGGCTTGCACACATGTGTACGCGGCAGCGGCCGCCCACCGCCGGCGCCGCCGCCTCGGATCCGACCCGCACCCGCTCACTGATGACGACCACAGGGCCTGTTCCGGCGCCCCCGGCGGCGGGACGTGCGCGGATCGCGGCTCTGACATCGCACGGGACCGGGGTCGCCTGCTCGGCCGCTGCTGGGTCCGGTTTTGCCTTCCGGGCTGTGAGGCGGAGTGCCGAGGGTCGTGGTCAGCGGTTCCGTCCGGGATGCCGGGCATGGCGTGGCATGGGCCGACAGGGCTCGTGCGTCGTGGCGTTGGCGCGTGAGAGGTGTCCATGCAGGCGGCCCTGGCCGTCTGTCTCCGGCCGCCGCCGACAGCCTTCCCCTGGCGGCGGCCGGAGTCCCATGCGAGCGCAAAGCACTCACATATTGTCAATTCCCGAAAAATGGATGCGTCACGCAATACGGTGTTGCCCTCGTCGGAAAGGGGCTGCCCTGGCGTGACCAGACCTCCTGTTCCCACAAGGCCAGTTGGGTGATGGTTCAACGGTTGACGGTGTCACAACTCTCCGGGACGGCCGCCTGTCCGTCTACGTCCACCGCATGCCGATGGCAGGCAGCTCCTCGATCCGCTCTGGGGACAGGGACGCGGCTCGGGTGGTTGCCGTGGCACGAGTCCGGGCAGTGAGCCGTGGTGGTATTCCGCACCCCGCCGAGCGCTCAGCCCTCCAGGTGGTAGCGGTGGCAGTGGGCGGACCATTCCAGGTTCCCGCGGACCCAGGCGCGGAGGACGTCGAGGTAGCGCAGGATCTGGACCGGGGCGGTGGGCTCGATGGTGCTGGCCTTGTTTTGGAATGCTCTGATCAGGTCATCGCACAGGTTGGCGGTGGCGGTGACCGCCTCGGGCAGGCTGATGTCGCGCTCGGCCATCAGCACGTGGGGCAGCAGGGTCGGGATGGCCCCGGGCTCTTGGAATTCCTTGTGGTACGACCACAGGTCGTTGGCGTCACCGAGGTGGTCGATGGCCAGGGCCGTGAGTTCCTCCAGCACGGGGAGAGCGAGCTCGTCGGCGCAGGGCGCCACGCCGCTGCTGAGCGCGCTGAGCTCCAGGCACGGGCTGACAGCGCCGTTGAGCCGGCGCAGGCTGCGGTAGGCGGCCACATTTAAGGGCCGTCATGGGCCTCATATGCCTTCGGTGTCCAGGAACGGCAAGTCGGCACCAAGTCCACGCCAAGGCCCGGTGAGCACCGTGTCGTATCCGCCGTCGGCATTCGATCCTGGAGCAACCGAGCGTGTCACCCAGCAGTACCTCCGAACAGCCCCGCCCCTACGAGACGATCGCGGACCACCGCGAGCGGAAACCGCTGTCGCCCCTGCTCCCCGCAGCCCCGCACGGTGCAACGGGCCGGGCCGCCTCGGTCGCCCACCGCTTCACCGAATACGGGCTGCACCGCCACCGCAACGGTGAGGACGAGTCCGTCCGGCCATCGCTCGGCGAACGCACCGCGCAGCGGACGCCGGCCGTACTCGTCCGCGGAGCGGCGCGATGACGGTACTCGACTGCGCTCCCCACGACGTCCTGGACGCCTACCGTACCTGCGAGTTCGTCACCCTCGGCAAGAACGGAACGCCGTTGGCCTGGCCGACGGCCGTGGCTCGGCGCGAAGACGGAACCCTCCTGCTGACCACGTCCCTCGCCTTCGCCCAAAAGGCGCTGAACGTACGCCGCGACGGCCGGGTCGCGCTGCTCTTCTCCGACCCCACGGGCAGCGAACTGGACCGGGCTCCGCAAGTGTTCGTCAGCGGCCGCGCCCACTGCCCCGACGCGATCATGACGGGTCCGGAAGGGGCCGAGGAGTACTGGCGCAGGCTCTTCGAACGCCAGCCGCACAGCCGCGCCTACCTCAAGCGCCCCATGAGGCCGGTGATGTCCTGGTACTACCTGCGCCTCCTCATCACCGTCGAACCCGAACGGGTGAGCATAAGGCCGAGCCTGGAGGAGCTGCCAGGGCTCGAGGCGCCGGCTCCCGCCGCCGCGACGCAAACGCTGCCCGGGGCCGCGCAACTCGGCCGTATGCCGACGGCGGTACTGGCCGGCCGGGACGCCTCGGGGGCACCGCTGCTCGCCCGTACCCGCCCGCAGCCGACACCGTCGGGCTATCTGGTCGAGGTCCCACCGGACTGCCGTGTCGAGCCGGGGCCGGCCAGCCTGCTGGTGCACCGGCACGACGAACTGCTGAACCACATGTACAACGCGCTCGTACGCGGAGACCTGAGGCAGACCGGTTCGGGCTGGCTCCTGGTGCCGTCCAGCGTGATCGAACCCATGGGTTCGGGCCGGGTCAGCGATACCCTGCGGGTCCTGCGCCAGACCAAGCGGTCGACCGACCGCTATCTCGCGCGGCGCGGTCTGCCCCGCCCGAAAGTGCAGTGGGATCAGTTCCGTTCCCTGGCGGCGCCGTCGCATACAGGACGGAGCCGACCGTGCTGAACTCCCGCTCCGTGCGTGAGGAGTCTCCGTGCGAGCCCTGATCGGCCACCTCGCCGCAGCACTCGCCCGTCTCGGGCGTCGCTCTGCCCGCCCAGCGTTCCCCGCACCGTCGGACGGGGACCGCCTGGCGGCCGTCATGAAGTCCCCGCACCATTGATCACCACTCCGGCTCGTTCAGGGCACGCGGACTGACGGCGCGGCGGGGGAGGGGATCAGGCGAGGTTCTTTGGGTTCTCGGCACGGTCGCCGGAGATCGTCCACGGTGCCGCGCCGTTTACGATGTGGTTGTCATGGTCACAATGAAGGTGCTCGGCGCGCTCCGGGTCGAGGTCGACGGCCGCCCGGTTGCCACACCGGGTCGGCTCGCGCGGATGGTTCTGGTCCAACTCCTGCTCGCCCGTGGAGAGGTCGTCTCCACGGAGCGGATCATCGAGAGGTTGTGGCCCACGCGTGTCCCGTCGAGTGCGCAGGCGTCGCTGCACGCCTACATCGCGCGTCTGCGGCGCCTTCTCGAACCGGAACGAGCACCGAGGACCGCCGCTCGGCTCCTGCTCAGTGCGCCGTACGGCTACGCCCTCGCCCTGGAACGGGACGCGCTGGACGCCTGGGTGTTCGAGGACCGGGTCGCAGCCTGCTCGGTTGCGGGTCTGCCCGCCCACGCCGCGGCCGAGGGCTTGGCCGAAGCGCTCGCCTCGTGGGGCGGGCAGCCGTACGCGGAGTTCGCGGACGAGCCCTGGACGGCCGGTGAACGCACCCGCCTGGAGGAACTGCACCGCGCTGCCCGCGAACGGCTCGTCGCCACGCGGCTGAGTCACGGGCAGGCTGCGCAGGCCCTCACCGACGCGGGCGCGCTGACCCGGGAGCAGCCGTTGCACGAGGAGGGATGGCGGCTGCTGGCGCTGGCGCTGTGGGCCCGCGACCGACAGGGGGACGCCCTGGCGGCACTGAGGCAGGCCCGGCACGTCCTCGGAGAAGAACTCGGCGTCGAACCCGGTCCGGCCCTGCTGGAGCTGGAGCAGGCCCTGCTGCACCAGCGTCTGGACGTCCTTCACCGAGAGACCGGGGCGCCCACCGCGACCACCGCGCGAACCGGGATGGCCGCCACCGTGACGCTCCGCAGCTCCGTCACGGCTGCCGGACCGGGGACGCCGACTGCGCCGACGGTCCTCATGGCAGGCCGGCTCCTGGGCCGTGACGAAGAGCTGACGGCAATCGCCGACGCGGCGGAGCGGGCACGCGGCGGCCGCGCGCAGGTGGTCCTGGTCTCCGGCGAGGCCGGAATCGGCAAGTCGAGCCTTCTGCAGGCCGCACTGCGCCAACTGCCCCCACAGGGCTGGCTGGTCGGATCTGGGCAGTGCCCGGAGACCGACGGCGCCCCGCCCGGCCGGGCCTGGTTCGATCTCCTCCCCGGCCTCGCCGAAGACGCGCCACCAGGACCGTACGCCGACGAGCTGGCCCCCCTGCTGGCCCCGGGCACCTCGAGCGGCTCCGAGCAGCCGGACGGCAGCCCGGCCCGGCGCTTTCGGCTGCACCGGGCGCTGCTCGGCTGGCTCCGCGACGCAGCCGCGCGGCAGCCGCTGGCGATCGTGCTGGACGACCTGCACCGGGGCGACCAGGAGAGCATCGAGCTGTTCCTGCTCTGCGCCGAGCAGTTGCGCGACGCACCACTGGTCCTGGTCGGCTCGTACCGCACCGGCGAGGGCGACCTGACCGGCGCACTGGCACGCCTGGCTGCCTGCTCGCCCGTACGAATCAAGCTCTCGGGCCTGTCGGACACCCAGGCGAAGGAACTGCTGCGGCGGTCGACGGCCGACATCAGCGAGCAGGCCGCGGCGGCCCTGGCCGAACGGGCCGGGGGCAACCCCTTCTACCTCCGTGAAAGTTCCCTCCTGCTGGCCGGCGAGGGCGAGCAGCAAGCCCTGGCCCGGATCCCGCAAGGGGTCCAGGACGTACTGCGGCGCAGGCTCGCCCTGCTCGCACCGACCGTCACGGCCGGACTGCGGCTCGCAGCCGTCGCCGGACGCGAGGCCCCGATCGCCCTCCTGGTGCAGGCCGCGGACTGCGATCCCGAGCAACTCCTCGACGCCCTGGACGCCGGCGTGACCGCCGGGCTCCTCACCGAGCCGCGGGCGGGTACGGTCCGCTTCAGCCACGCCCTCGTACGAGACGCCCTGGAGGCGGACCTCACGCGCCTGCGGTTGGCCCGGATGCATTCCCGACTGGGCAGGAGCCTGATCGCCCTCGGCTCGGACGACGTCGCCGCCACCGCCCACCACCTCCTGCGGGCGGCCGCGGTCGTGACCGCCGACGCCGGCCCCGCGGTCCACCATGCCCGGCTGGCGTGCGAGCAGGCCGTGCGCCGCTATGCCCCGCAGAACGCCGAAGCCCTGCTGAACACGGCCCTCGGCCTTCTGGCCGACCATCCGGCAGCCTTCGCAGACCAGGACGCCGCCCTGCTGCGTGTGATGCTGCTGGGCCAGCTCGTCGACTGCCGGATCCGGATGGGGGCCGTCGTACCGGCCCGCGACGCACAGCAGCAGGCCGTCCGGGTGGCCCGTGCCGAGGGCCGGGCAGACCTGCTGACCGCCGCCTACACGACATGGACCGAACCGACGCCCTGGCGCGTCCGCCCGTACGCGGCCTGTGATCCCGAGGCCGTCGAGGAGCTCACGAACCTGCTGGAGAATCACCACCCGGACGACCGGCAGCGGTGCCTGCTCCTCGACCAGCTCGCCGACGCACTAGACGACACCGACCCCCGCGCCGTGACCGTGGCACGCCAGGCCGTGGAGCTCGCCAGGACCGTGGGCGATCCCCGGCTCCAGGGCCTGACCCTCACCTCCTTGCTGCGCCGCATCGACTGCGAACTGGAACCCGCCGCCTATCTCGAACTCCACGAAGAACTTGCCGAGGTCGCCGCCTCCCAGGACAGCCCCGAGTACTCCTGGATGAGTTCCTACACCGCCGCCCGGATCGCCGCCGCCGGCAACGACCCGGCGCAGATGGAGCGGTGCCTCGTACGCGCCGACGAGATCGCCCGCACCTACGAGCTGCGCGGTGCCTTCGCCATCGCCAGGCTGCGCCGCCCCATGGTCGCCATGGCCCAGGGCCGATTCGGCGAGGCGGAGCAGGACCTGGCGTCTGCGGTGGCGGAACTGCGAGCGCGTGGGGCGGTGGACCTCAGCGGACTGGCGGGCCTGGCGGCCGGATGCATCCGCCTGCAGCAGGACCGGCTCGCCGAGGTCCTGCCGGTGCTGCTCGCGGTGTGGGAGCAGTACCAGCCGCACAACGAATCCCTCACCGCCCTCGCCCTGCTGGCCGCGGACCGCGCCGAAGAGGCCCGTGAGGTCTTCGCCCGCAGGGCGCCGATCCGCCGCGACTTCGCCTACTCCATCCTGGCCGGCCTGCGCGGCATCGCCGCCATCGCCTTCGGCGACCGGCAAGCGGCCGCCGAGGTCTACCGCGATCTCCTTCCCCTTCAAGGGCTGGCAGGCGGAGCGAGCAGCCTCAGCCTCGTCTTCCGGCCCGTCGCGCAGACCCTGGGCGAACTCGCCCAATTCCTGGGCCATGCGCAGGAAGCGCAGCGCCACTACCGGGAGGCCGACCGGGTAGCAGCCGCATGGGACTCCCCGCACTGGTCGGATGCCGCCCAGGCGGCCCTGGCCCGGCTTCCGCAGTCGGGCGAGTAGAACGGGAGGCGGTCACGGGGGTGGGGCCGGTCCGGATCGCGCAACGCTAGGCCAGCTCGGCCATGAACTCCGCCGCCAGCTCGAGGAACCGACCGGGCGAGTCCGTCGTCAACTGGAGGTCCACGAGCACCTCGTCGGTCTCCGCCGCGCACATCGTGCGCAGATGGTCGCAGATCTGGCGCACGGTCCCACGGTGGTGGCCCTCCGACAGGTCGGCCGCGGACTTGGTGACGTCAGGGTTCACACGCAGCACCCGCCGCAGTCCTGCCGGGTCCCGCCCCGCCCGTTCGGCCGCCTCGAAGGCCACGGCCCACAGACCGCGGAAGTACTCAAGCGGCATCGAGGCCGCGAGCCAGCCGTCGGCACGCCGGCCCACCCGCTCCAGGGCAAGTGGGGTGAATCCGCCCAGCAGCACCGGTGGCCTCGGCTTCTGGAGGGGCTTGGGCAGGATGGTCGACTCGCGGATCGTCCACAGCGGGCCGGTGTGGACCACCGACCCGGGCCGCCATACGGCGTCGAGGACGTCAAGAGTCTCCTCCAGCCGGGCGCCCCGGCCTTCCCAGGGCACTCCGGAGGCCTCGTACTCCTCCCGCATCCAGCCCAGCCCGATGCCCACATCCAGGCGCCCGCGGCTGAGCAGGTCGAGTGTCGTCAGCGCCCGGGCGAGCACGAGGGGCGGCTGCCACAGGGCGTTGAGCGTACTGCTGCCCAGACGTACCCGTTCGGTCGCCATGGCTGCCACGCCCAGCGCGAGCAGCGGGTCGAGGTGGGTGCCGTACCGGGCGGGCATCTTCCCGCCCGGGTACCCGTCGGGCGGGATGAGCGGGGCCAAGAGGCGGTCGGCCACCCAGAGGCTGTGGCAGCCCAGCGCTTCCAACGCCGTGCACATGCCGACGGAGAGGCGGGGGTCGGCGAACGGACCGAACTGGGGTACGGAGAATCCGATGCGCATCGGTGAGGTTCCTCGATCGGTGAGGGATGGACAACGGGGCCGGACGCACTGGCGCGCATCCAGCCCAGCCGGCGGGGACGACGCTCACGCGGTTGTACGCCGGCCCCGGATCCGGTCGGTCTCGCGGCGGTACTGCCGCTGCCCGAGCAACTTCCACAGCACCCGCGCCGGAACGGGCAGCCGGGCGAGGAACTCCCTGCGCTCCTCGGGAGAGGCGTCTTCCAGGATGGCGCCGAGCGCGATCATCAGCCGGTTGCGGGGCGTCTCGGCGAGGCCCCGCTCCCCGACCGCATGCCAGTCCTTCTCGTTCACGTGGAGGGCGACAAGAGGCATGACCTGCCGTTCCTCCTCGTCAAGATGGGCGCACAGTTGCCGGTGATGCCGGCGCAGCGCCTCGGCCAGCTCGTCACGGTCCTCGGACAGGGCCTTCGCCTGCCACCGGTCCATGAGCACCTGGACCTCGCTGATCCCTTCGGAGAGCTCCCGGTGCTGCGCCTCCATGGCCAGCACCTGCTCGGCATCGAGGTCCAGATGGGGCAGCAGGACCGGCCAGAGCATCTCGTCCTCCCCGGTGTGGTGGGCGTGCAGGCCGATTGAGTAAAGCCGCCAGTGCTCGGCGAGGATCCGGGCGCGGGCGGTGTCTGCGGGCCGAACGTCCTGGACGAGGTCGGCCAGCAGGCGCGACTCGCGACGGAACACCTGGTGGATCATCGCCATCTCGCGGGTGTAGGGGTGAACGGCGGAGTCTGAAGCATTGCTCGTGGTCATGCTCCCCAGTCTTCGGAGCCCGATTGCCCGGCACTTGCACCCGACTTGCCGTACCTGGCTCACGTGAACGCCGGCTCGAGGTTCGGCTGCCTCGTAAGCCGGTCTCGTCCGCTGGCGCCGATCGTGTTCGGGCCGATGGTTACGGGCTGTAAGCCTCTCTCTTGGTGGAGGGAAAGACATGGGAAACGGGGCGGGCCGGCCGACGAGGCTTCGGGCATCGGGGGACGTGCGGCGGACGCTGAATTGCACGCCGGAGTGCCGGAGCTGCCGCCAGTGGGCGTTGAATGTCCGGCCCGCGGCCGCGTACAGGGATCCGGCCGTCTTCTTTCACCAGGCCAGGTGGCCCGGCATCCGGCCTGGTACGGCGCGGAGCTCCTTGGGCGTGACCGGACTTCTGCCTGGACTACAGGTACTTGCCCCGAAAGCGGCTGAGGGCACAGTTCCGGCATGGTGGCGGCTCGGTCTCAGCCCCCTGCGGTGACGGCCCAGGGGAGAACATCGATGGCCGCGAACGCCACCTCGTGGTCGGCACCTGAGGCCTGTCCCTGCTGGTCATGTCCACCCGGACGGCCGGCTCGACCGCGGGGGCCGGCGGAGTCCTGTTCCGCCGTCTCCTGAGGTTCCGTGAGACCGCCTTCGTATAGTTCGGCCGCGCCCGCGCGGGCATGCTCGTGTCCTGGGCCAAATGACATCTGAACCTCACGATCAAGACCGTCGGCTGGCCGAAGGACGCCTCCGGATTCGCCGTCCTTTGCCTCGCTGGGTCGTTGGACGATCCCTGGCGTGGATGATGAACGCCCGCTGGCATGCCTGCTGTTGGGAACGGCTCATCCAGCACGGGGAGACCCTAGTCACCTGGACCTCGCCCACCTTGATGACACGCCGTTCCGGCTCGCCCGCACGGGCGGCCTTCGTCCCAAGGCTGGCGGCTTGACCTGGACAGCCCCTGGTCCCCGAAGGCGGAGGCCAGGGGCCGCCGGTCATGACAGGGCGCTCATCGGAGCGTGGTCTCCCAACGCCGGAAGGGAACCGAGGGGCGGTCGGGCACCGGTGCACGCGTGTCACCCGGCACAACGGCCATCGCTGAGCATGGTCACGGCGGCGTCAACCTTCCGCGTCAGCTCCGGCCGTTTGGCGCCGCCGCGGTGGACCGGGCGGCAGGCTTGGCCGGCCTCGCGCCATCCCTGCCATCGCACGAGGCTGTGGACAGCCTGTTGAGACCACCGCGGCCGGTCGGGGTCTGGGGGTGAGGGCTACCGCCTCCTGGGCCGCTGCCGCGAGTCCCGGAGCCGGGGAGGCTTGAGAGCTCGCGGTGCGACCCGCGTTGCCGATCGAGTCGTCGCGAAGATCGCCTCCCAAGCGGCGCGTGAGGCCCTGAGCAGATTTGGCGAGTCGGCGCCGCGCACCCGGCACCAGAGGGCCTGCCACGGCGGCAGCAGGGCGACGGCCCCGCGATACAGCGGGCGAATCCAAACGCGGGGGAGACGGTGACGACAGCCGCGGGTCGAGAAGAAGATGAGGCCGACGCGGACCGTGTCTCGGTCATGAGTTCCTCAGTCCCGCTTCACTCTTGAGCCCGGCTGTCTGGGCACAGCCAGCGTTGCTGCACCCCTGGCCGCCACGGGCGGCAGCGGCAGACTGCAGGAAGTCCGTTTCGCTGGCGGACAGGTGTTCCGTGGGTGGGGATCTGCGGCGGCGGAGGCCTTTTCATGGCTATGCGCTGACCGGCAATTTCAGCGTCGGCATGCAGGCGGTTTTAAGATCCGCATGTGTGAGCGGGAAAAGTCTGGGCACGCGACTTTTCGGAGGTTGATGATCATGGTCCCCCTGCTGCTTGTTCTTCTGCTGGTTCTGATTCTCTTCGGTGCGGGTTTTGCGCTGAAGATCCTTTGGTGGGTCGCGATCGCCGTACTGCTGCTGTGGCTGATCGGCTTCGTCGCCCGGCCCAAGTCCGGTAGCGGCCGCTGGTACCGCTGGTAGCGGATCCGGTTCTGGCTGAATTCCGATCGTGCGCCGGACGAATGAAGCGGCCGACGCGGGGCAATCGGAGTGGGCCAGAAGACGAAAACCGCCCCGCACCACATGCGGAAAAAGGCAGGAAAATTCTCGCTGTCTTCTGTTTACCGGAGGAGTTGCTTTCGCGTGACTGAGCATGTGTGGAGTTACAGGTCGACCTCGGGCCACCTGGCCGGTGCCGATCTGACCGGCTACAAGGTCGAGGCGGCCGATGGCAGCATCGGCAAGGTCGACAAGCACTCCGACGAGGTCGGTGACGCCTACCTGGTCGTGGACACCGGGGTCTGGATCTTCGGCAAGGAGGTCCTCCTTCCGGCGAGCACCGTGATCCGGATCGACCCGGAGGACAAGAAGATCTTGGTCGACCGCACCAAGGAACAGATCAAGAACGCCCCCGAGTTCCACCGCGACAAGCACCTCGGTGACGCCGGCTACCGCGAGGAACTGGGCACCTATTACGGCCCGGACGCCCCCTTCGACGGCCGCTCCGTCTGACCTCCGTGGGTGTGTGGGCCCGGACTCGACGAGTTCGGGCCCACTCCTCTGTTCCGCCGCTCTCCTTCATCTGGCTGCCCAAGCACTCACCGCTGGCCCGGCAGCTTGCCCTCGATCTCGGGGATGTTGATGCACGTCTGGGCGTCCGGGTCTTCCAGCTGTCCGGACTCCGGTGGAGCGGGTCGCCGTACTTGTACTGGAAGCAGTCGATGACCGCGTGGGAAGCGGCGGGGTGGGCCACGTTGAGGGCGAGGCGCCGAGGGCGGCGCCGATCGTGTGGTGTAGCGGCACGGTCACCCAGGAGTATCCGGCGTCCACGCGGTAGAACACTCGTCGGCTCTGCCAGGCGTGGCTACAAGCCTGGTGTGAAGCTGCCGTGGGTACACTCCGGTGCCCCGGATGATCGGCAGGTGTGAGTGGAGGGGGGACATGGCGCGTCCGCGCGAAGAGGCCCGCACCAGGCATCCTCGTCATGAACGGAGAGGGGAAGCGCGGCTGCCCGGGGTGATCGCGACACTTGCCGCGATCATCTTGTATCTGGGTCTGCCGCAGCGGCTGCTGATCGCTCCCCGGTATGTGCTGCCGGCCCTGGAATGTCTTCTGCTCGTACCGATCGTTGCGATCAACCCGAAGCGCCTCACCCGACAGACCAGAGTCTTCCGTGTACTGTCCCTGACGCTCGTTGCCGTCATCGCGGCAAGCAATCTCGTGGCCCTCGGAATTCTGGTCCATGAGCTGGTGTACGCCGGGGTGAAGGACGGCCGTTCGCTGCTGGTGGCCGCATTGCAGGTCTGGCTCACCAACATCATCGTCTTCGGTCTGGCGTACTGGGAGCTGGACAGGGGCGGCCCCGTAACCCGCACCCAGGCGTCCCGTGCCGCGTTGCCTCTGGCGGACTTTCGATTCTCGCAGGACGAGAACGACGACGCCGTCCAGGAGGTCGCCGATGGCGCCAGCGGCAGCTCCGACTGGGTCCCCACGCTGATGGACTACCTGTATGTGTCCGTCACCAATTCCACTGCTTTCAGCCCGACTGACACCATGCCGCTGTCTACCCGTGCCAAGATCATGATGAGCATCCAGAGTGTCTCCGCGCTGGTGACCTCGCTCCTCGTGATCGCGCGCGCTGTCAGCATCCTGCACTAACGGCGCCTCATCGTGGCTCTGGTTCTGTTTGCTGCTCGCTCAATGCTCAAGGCCGAGTTCGCGATTTCGCCTCTCAGCGCAGGCCGAGAAAAAGGCGGTTCGGCGCGCGTAGGAGGATCCGGCAACGTAGCCGGGCCGCGTCGAGGTTGCGGTAGGGAAGGAAGAGCACTTCCACGAGAGTGCCGCTGCTGCCGCTGGGCACCTCTCAGGCAGGCGCGGTGGGACGGTGGACATCGCCAACGTGTTCACGCAGGTCAACCCGCCTAGGGGGACAGAGAGACAGCAGAGACCCCACCCCACGGGGCAGGGTAAATGCTGCTAGAGCCCGTCTGCTCGGCGAAGGCGTGCGGCCTGGCCATGGGGCCAGCCGCTGCGGTTCCGGCCGTGTCGTAACCCTTCAGTCCTACGGGACCTCGTCCGTTCCCGATCGGCGCGTCCGGCAGGGTCCCTTGCATGATCGAGGTCTGCCCGGTGGCTTCGATCACTTCTTGCGGCAGCGTTTGTTGACGAGTTCTGACGTCATCGTCCGGTCGAGGACTCCGCGGTTCGTCACGAGTTTTGAAGGCACCTGCCGATGTAGCCGAGTCGTGTCGGCGGCTCGCAACAGGGCTGCCACAAGGTTTCAAGATCGCTTGACCTTGCCCCAGAGTGAAGGGCGACAGTGTCTCCGTAGATCACACGAGCGAGCGGTGTGCGCTCGCCAGCAGGGCAGGACGAAGAGGGGGAGTTCGAGTGACGGCGACCTGCGTCATTCTCGATATCGGTGGCGTGCTGGAGATCACGCCGGAAACGGGGTGTGTGCAGCGGTGGGAAGAGCGGCTGGGGTTGCCGTTCGGCACTGTGCATGAGCGGATGCGCGACGTGTGGCAAGCCGGGAGCGTCGGGAGTATCAGTGAACGAGAGGTTCACGAGCAGGTGGCAGCACGCTTGGGGCTCGACGCGCCCCAGGTTGAAGGCTTCATGGCTGATCTCTGGGCGGAATACCTGGGAAAGCCGAACGAGGAACTCATCGCTTATGTGCAAGGGCTGCGAGGAAGCTGCAGGCTGGGCATCCTGAGCAACAGCTTCGTTGGCGCCCGGGAGCGGGAGACGGCGCTGTACCACTTCGACGAACTGGTCGAGCAAATCGTGTACTCGCACGAGATCGGCATCGAGAAGCCGGACCCGCGTGCCTTCGAGGCCGCATGCGCCAGCCTGGAGGTGCGGCCGGAGAGCTGTCTGTTCATCGACGATTTCCCAGTAAATGTTGAGGCTGCCCAGGCGGCGGGCATGCAGGCGCATCTGTTCCAGGACAACGCCCGGACGATTACGCGCATCGCAGCTCATCTGAACGCTGGTCCCCGGGTTGCAGGGCCTGTCCCGCTCGGATGACGTCGGCCTGGCCGGCCTTCTGCGGCATGACCAGGGCCTTTCACCAGGAACACCCCGATGCTCCCGTGGCAAGGACCCAAGTGCCGTCAAAACTCGTGAACATCACCCGACCGTGGATCTGGGTGCCTCCCAAACCCGTGAACATCTGACGACGCAACTCGTGAACAAAGCCTGCCCGGATTCATCCGGTGAGGCCGAGGGCGGTCAGGGATCTGCGGCAGTCGCGGGCGGTGTAGCGGAGGGCAGCGGCGATGTTGGTGCGACCGTCCTGACGGTGGACGCCGATGGCGAGGTTACGCAGGCCGGCCATGACGCGCGGGAGGCGGCCGACGTGGATCTTGGGGCATTCGGTGCCGTGGCGCCGCCACCATCCGTTCCACCCACGCCGAAGGGTGCCACTGCCCGGACAGGTCGGCCCGTCTTTCAGCGTTCCGAGTTGGCGCTCCGCGGGGTTTCGGTACCGTCCCAACGTCGGTGCGATCATGAGGGGGACGGGTGAAAGGTGCAGCCACGGAGGCGGGGATGCCTGAGTCGAGCTGTCTGGTCGGCAGCTGGCTGGTCGGGCGCAAGAATCCGATGCAGGTCGTGATGAGCGAAACTGTGGCACTTGCCGAGGACGGCTATCTGCGAGTGACGGCGTACGAAGACGGCTACGTGATACTTCCCGGCACCCGGTCCGCGGCCGGGCTTCCCCCGGACCGGGCCGCCCTGCTGGACGCGATTCTTGGCAGGGAAGGTGAGCTGCGGCTCCGGCGCGAACCCGGTCCGCCGGCCTCACTCCGCGGTACCAGGATCAGCCTCGCGCAGATTCAGGAGAGCGTTACCAAGGCTGCCCGTGAGCGCGGTTACCTGGCCCGACCGTATTACGTGCTGTTCAGCATGGTGATTGCCGTACTGTCCGGTGGGTTCCTGATGTGGAGGGGGAACACTTCCACGGCTCTCCTGCTGTGCGTGGCAGCGGCCTTGCTGGGCACGTGGTCGCTCCGGAAGGTTCATATCAGCAAGGCCGGTGCCGCCGAGCAACGACGTCTCCTCGCGCTGCAAGACAGTCTCCGGCATCCGAGCCGGCCCGCACATCCAGAGGCGGAAACCTCGCTCGGCTATCGGCTGCTGCCCTGGGCCACTCTTCTGCTCGACGGTGACGATTATGGTCGTTGGTACGCCGACAACCTGCTCGACGTCGAGTTGCCCCGGTGGTGGGCGCAGGAACCGGACGGCCAGGACCCGACCTTGCGGTTCGTCTCCCAGGAAGGGATGAAGGGGCTCCTGCATTCACTGCTGCACCACGTCGGCCCGTAGTCAGATGCTCGCATCTCGGTACCTCAACACGTTCGGTGACGGAGATCAGCCGGTCTGGAGGCAGGTCCCTTGCGTGATCGAGGTCTGTTCGGATTCATCCGGTGAGGCCGAGGGCGGTCAGGGGTCTGCGGCAGTCGCGGGCGGTGTAGCGGAGGGCGGCGGCGATGTTGGTGCGACCGTCCTGACGGTGGACGCCGATGGCGAGGTTGCGCAGGCCGGCCATGACGCGCGGGAGGCGGCCGACACGGATCTTGAAGTCGTCCTCGCGGAAAGTGCGGTCGCGGACGTGGTGCAGGAGATTTTCGATGTGCCAGTTTCCTCAGATCCAGGCTGCGAGCTGGGGGCCGGTCGCCGTGCCGGGCGGCAGGCCGGTGATCAGGTAGACGCGCTCGATGGTGAGCTTGCCGCTGGTGAAGTCCTTCCTCCAGCGCACGACTTGTAGAACCTGGCGTGCGTCGGGGTAGTCGAGGTGGGCGAAGGCGACGGTCTTCAGCCGCCGGATCTCCAGGCGGTGGTGAGCTCGGGTGCGGTCGTGGTGGTCGAGCGTGATCTCGCGCCAGGGCAGGCGGCGGGCGCGGTCGAACAGGCCGGGATGGTTCGCCTTGACCTGGGCGATGTAGTGGGCGCCACGGGCGCGGAGGTAGGTGCCGTGGGCGTGCTGGGTGTGCAGGGCGTCGGTGGTGACGACCGCGCCGGTCAGGTCGATGCTGTCCAGCAGGGGCTGGAAGGCGGGGATCTCGTTGCTCTTGTCGGCGACCTGGCGCTGGGCCAGGACGTGACAGGCGTGGTCCATCGCGGCGAGCAGGGTGACATATATGGGGCGGCGGTGGTGCGCGAGCCGCGCAGTGCCTTGCCGTCCACGGCGATCGCCCGCAGTCCGGGGCCAGTCGGCGTGGTACGGGCGGCCAGGAAGGCTCCGATTGCCTGGTCCAGGGCGTCGCCGTCCAACTGAACGAGGAGACGGCGCAGGGTATGGGGGTGTGGGACGGACCCCGTCCCGCTCAGCGGGTCCAGGGGGAAGCCGAGGACCCTGCCGGCCCAGGCAGGGGCGTCGCTGATCCACTCGGTGATCGCGGTGAGCGACCGGGCGCCGGCCAGCACACTCGCGGCGGCTGCGGTGACCAGGGCGGGCAGCTGGTAACGGCGCCCGCGACGGCGCACGGACCGCCCCAGCCAGCCACTTGGGTGCCGGCTGGGCGGGGTCATGGGCCCCTGGTAGCTCGCTGCCGACAGGAGTGGGTGGAGGGGCGTGAGGGGTGGCGGAATCTGGTTCCGTGTCCGCCGAGCGTCGTGTCGTTGTGGTTTTCTGGCGGCATGCCGGCTGCCCGCCACCCCCGGGGGCCGATGCACGTGGCCGAGACGGTCCCGAGTACGTGATGCGGTGATGCGCCCGACGAGCCGACGAGCCGACGAGCCGGCGAGATGACGTGCCTGACGCGCCCGGCCCTGCGTGTGCCCTGTGGTGAGAGAGGGGTTTCATCCCATGCCAGTTCCGCGTACACCGACCCCGTCGATGCCGTCGGCCGTCTCCGGTACGTCGGCCGGCCTGTTCGCCGCTCTTGTTGGTCTTGCCGACAGGCTCGCCGAGTGGGGCGGCGGCCGTGTGCCGACGGTAGCGGGCCGGATCACCAGTACTCTCGTGGGCGCTCTGGTAAGTCCCCTCGCCCCGGACGACTACCTGGCCCTGATCGACCCGCTGTTGTCCGCCCGTTATCCCGCGGGCCGGGTGGTCGCCGTGCGGCAGGAGTGCGCCGGGGCCGCCACGCTGGAGATCCGTCCCGGGCGCGGCTGGGCGGGGCACCGTGCCGGGCAGTACCTGCCGCTGGGGGTGGAGATCGACGGCGTACGGCACTGGCGTACGTACTCGATCACCTCACCCCCCGAGGCACCAGGCCGGACACTGACGATCACGGTCAAGGAGGATCCCGGCGGCCAGGTCTCCCCGCACCTCGTGCACCGGACGCGTCCCGGTGCGGTGCTCCGACTCCGTCCGGCACAGGGCGAGTTCACGCTGCCAGCGGATCCGCTGCCGCCACGGATACTGATGGTGACAGCGGGCAGCGGCATCACCCCGGTGGCGGGGATGCTGCGCGCTCTTGCGGGTCGCCGCTTCTCCGGGCCCGCCCCCGACGTCGTCCTCCTGCACAGTGCACCCGGCCCGGACGAGTTCCTCTTCCGTGCCGAACTGGCGGGCCTGGCAGCCCGGTTGCCCTGGCTGAGCGTCCACGCGCAGTACACCCGTACCGCAGGCCGACTGGTCCCGGAGTACATGGGCGTGCTCTGCCGGGACTGGTACGACCGGGAGACCTGGGCCTGCGGTCCGGACGGGATGCTCGACGCGATGGAGCGGCACTGGGCGGCGGCCGGCGTCGGTGAGCGGCTGCGCGTGGAGCGTTTCCGGCCAGTCCCCATGCTGTCGCCGGCCGCCGGCACGGCCGGCGGCCGGGTCCGGTTCGAGCCCAGTGGCGTCGAGGCCGACTCGGCCGCGGGCGTCCCCCTCTTGGAGACCGGCGAAGCGGCGGATTTGGCGCTGCCGTACGGCTGCCGCCGGGGGATCTGCTTCGGCTGCCTCGTCCCACTGGTCCACGGCCGTGTCCGCGATCTGCGAACCGGTGAACTGCACGGTGAACCAGGCGAGTTGATCCAGACCTGCGTCAATGGTGCCGCAGGCCCGCTCGCCCTCGCTCTCTAGGCCCCCTCAAGGAGCCTGCGATGTCCGCAACTGTCGTACCTGTAACACCCTTTGAGTCGCTCGCAGACCACACGGAGCTGCTCGGCGAGGAGCTTGATCGGATCCGCGCCGAGGTCGTCGCGTCGCGCGGAGCCCAAGACGCCCGCTACATTCGCACGGTGATCGCCGCCCAGCGCGGCCTGGAGACCTGCGGCCGCGCCGTCCTCGCCGTATCTCTCTTTCCGCCCGCCTGGTTCGCGGGCACCGCGATGCTGACCACTGCCAAGATCCTGGAGAACATGGAGCTGGGCCACAACATCCTGCACGGCCAGTGGGACTGGATGGGAGACCCGGCGATCCACTCGAGCACCTGGGAGTGGGACTTCGTCACCCCCGCCGACGCCTGGAAACACACCCACAACCACCTGCACCACACCTACACCAACGTCGTCGGCCTCGACCGGGATCTCGGGTACACGATCCTGCGCATGAGCCCGGACCAGCGCTGGCATCCGGGCCACCTCCTCCAGCCGCTGTACACCGCTCTGCTCGCCCCCGTGTTCGAGTGGGGAATCGCTCTCTACGACCTGGAGGCGGACTCCGTGCCGTCCGGCCGCAAGAGCGTGCGGGCTTTCCTGGGCGACCTGGCCAGCCTGGCCCGGAAGGCCGCGCGTCAGGCGGCCAAGGACTACGTCCTTTTCCCCCTGCTCGCAGGCGCGTCCGCGCTGCCCTGCCTGGTCGGCAACGCCACCGCGAACGGGCTTCGCAACATCTGGGCGCACACCGTGATCTTCTGCGGCCACTTCCCCGGCGACGTCCAGACCTTCTCGTACGAGGAGGAGCAGCTGGACGGCGAGACCCGCGGCCAGTGGTACCTGCGCCAGATCCAGGGTTCGGCGAACATCGAGGGCGGTTTCCTCCTCCACGTCCTCACCGGCAACCTGAGCCACCAGATCGAACACCACGTCTTCCCCGACCTGCCCAGCAACCGCTACGCCGAACTCGCGCCACGGGTGCGCGAGATCTGCGCCCGGCACGGGATCACGTATGAGAGCGGGCCGCTGTGGCGCCAGTACGCGTCCATGTGGGGCCGCGTCCTGCGTCACTCGCTGCCGGATGGGGCTCGGTGAAGCCTGCCAGCGCTCGGCGAGGATGCCTTGGGCCTGTTCGACCGGGCGGACCGTAGTTGATGCGATGCTCGGGAAGAGCGCGAGCCACACCAGCCGCAGCAGCACGGATCGTGGATCGGCTCACTCTCACGTGCAGCTGCCCGGAAGGGCGACTCCGGCGTGTTGGTACCGGAGGCGTTGTCACAGACGCACTGGCGGTTCCGGCCGAGCCGCGACCAGGCGATGGGTCATGCGGGTGCGGGCGCCTGCGTCCGAAGGCAGCATACCCAGGTCTTCCCCCAGCCGCGGCAGGTCACGGCAGTCGCCGGTTGCGATGAGCCGGTCCGGACCGGGTGCGGTGAGGTTCTCGTTGGTGCAGTAGCCGTTGTCGAGCAGCAGTACGCCGATCCAGTCCTGCACGCAGGGACATGCGGACTGCCCGCAACCACGGGTAGGTGCCTTTTCGCCGCGGCCTTCTGCGGGCGAGGCGGCGGATGTGATGCAGCAGCCTCCTGGGGAGGGGCATTGTTCATCGCAACGAGCCTGGTGGACCAGAAGGGCCGCTTGGACCACTCATCGGCTGGACCTGGTGCAGGTCGTGAGCGTCCTGCACCAGTTCCGGAACCAGGACCAGTCCGTCGCTCGCGACCACGAGCTGGGCGTTGTATCCCTGGACTGCCCCGCCGTCGGCTGTGGACATCAGCCTGCTGTCCGGGTCAGTCACGTTGCGTCGCACCTGACGACGGACGCTGCACGGTTCCTTGCTGCCGCCACGGCCTCGTTTCGTCGGCAGGTCTTTCTCACAGGCCGCGGCCTCTGCGGCGGTCAGGGCCTGATCCGCCCTGGCCAGTCGCTGCCGGGCGCGCGAGACCTCTTCGCCCTCGGTCTCGTCGAAGCTGAACAGGCCGAGGTTCGGCTTGGGACCCCGGCCGGACTCGGCCAGCCGGACCTGCTCGCGGACCTCCGCGATCCGCTCCCGCTTACGGGCCTGTGCCTCGTGCAGATGCTGCCGGGCAGCCTCAACTCGGGCGGTGGCCACGGTCACCCGATCCGCCCCGGCCGGTAGCGGACCACCTCCGCTGCGGCCCTGCCTCGCCCGTTCCACCCGGGCCCGGGCTCGGGCTGCGATCGACTGCTCATCCTGCCCGCGCGCGGCTTCCTCGGCTTCGACCTCCTCAAGACACCGCCGGATGTGCTCGTTCCGATCCTGTCGACACCGGAGCTGCCGCGGAGTTTCGGCGCCCTGCCCGGCGCCCAGGTCCACGAGCAGACCCTTTTCGAAGAGGTACAGGCACTGGCCGCCCGGTTTCTTACGGAAGTGCGGGCCGTCGTACAGGGCACCGCTGCCTACGGCGACGAGCAGGGGGAACAAGCGGGAGCACCCGGTCCACGAAGACCCACCACAGGATGCCCCCGGTCGCCAGGCAGGCGATGGCGGCCAGGGAAGCGGCGATGAACAGTCCGCTGTGCTTCTCCTGCACGTCGACCTCCTTCCTCGGCAGGTAGGTGCGTTCGAGTCGGCCGAAGTTCTTGCGGGAAGCCAGTCTGGCGACTTCAGGGGACGGGGAATCCGGCTCGCTCATATGAGGGCTCTCGGTTTCGTATCGGAGCGACCTCGTCGAGGCCGCTTCAGCTGGTCGTGTGTTGAATTGGCCGTGTGCTCGATGAGTCGAGCGAGCAGACGGGCGCGGGGGACCATCCGCGCAACCTCGACGTACTCGCTGTCCGCGTGCGCGCCTGCGCCCACGCCACCCAGGCCGTCCAGCGTCGGACAGCCCACCGCCGCGGTGTAGTTGCCGTCCGAGGCGCCGCCGACGGCGATCCCCCGCAGCGGTTCCTGGCCCGACTCCGTGGCGAGCCGGGAGACGAGGGCGAACAGTTCGGCGGACGATTCCGGTGTCATGGGTGACCGTTGCTGCCGCCCAGCTCGAGCCGGGCTCCGGGCGTCCAGGCGGTGAGCCCCCGCATGAGCTCGTCGACCCGGTCCTGCGCCGCCGTCGTCGGCACGCGCACGTCCACCGACACTCGTGCCAGCGCGGGCACCGTGCTGCGGACAGTGCCGGCCGACAGCAGGGTGGGCGTGACGGTCGCGAGGCCCAGAACGGAGTGGGGGCCGCCGTCGGCATCCGACGAGGCTCCGAGGCCGGCGATGTGCTCGCCGACGCCTGCGCGCGGGCGGGCTTCACGCCCAGGAAGATCATCCGGATCGCGGAGTGGACGGCGAAGTTCGGCTACGCGGCCGCCGGGTTGGGAGTGGCACTGGTTCCCTCGCTGGCCGCACGGGCCGTCCCCGACGAACTCGTCCTGTGCCGCCTCACCGACTCGGCCCTGCGCCGGACCGTCCATGTGGCGCTGCCTGCTGCCCCTCTGTCGGCGGCACTGGAAATGCGGGATCTGCCGCGCGGCGCCGTTGACTGAACGGTCTCCAGAGCGGTCAGCCGGGGTGCAAGGTGGTCCCTCGATCTGGTTTCGGAGGCCGGCGGGGGACGGCACCAGCAGAGCTCGCCGGTCACAGGCTTCGTGTGCGGCCCGGCGGCCGCCTCCGCGGGGCGGATGCGAGGACTTGACGGAGACCGACGAACCTCACCGGGCCTCGCGCTTGCCGCAGCGGACCAGCGCCTCCGCGGCCTCGCGTGTACGCGGGTGGTCGCTGCCCTGGACACGGATCATGTCGGCCAGCAGCGAGGTGAGCAGGGCGGCTGCCCTGCCGCTGTCGCCCGAGAGTTCCAGGAGCTCGGCGCGTTGCTGACGGGTCCGCAGCGCACGTGGGTGGTCGGCACCGAGCACGCTGTCGACGGCGGGCTGGAGTTCGGCCAACTCCGCGAGCGCCGTGGCCGGCTCGCCGGCGAGGCCGCGCCAGAAGCTCAGGTTGACGCGGTAGGTGAGAGTGGTCGGATGGTCGGCGCCGAGCGCGAGCTCCGCGTCCTCGGCCGCGGCGGTGAACTCCTCGACCGCGAGCTCACGTTCGCCCGCCAGTCCTCGCCAGTACGCGAGGTTGTGCCGGGCGATGAGGGTGTCCCGATGGAGGCGGCCGACGGCGGACTCCAGTTGTGTCACCGCCCGGAGGTAGATGTCGACCGCCGCATGCGAGTCGCCCGCCTCGCCTGTCCACCTGCCCAGATCGGCGAGGACGCTCAGTGTGAGCCGATGTCCGGGGCCGTGCTGCTGTTCCAGCATCTCGACAAGGGCGGCGCAGGCGTCCCGCGCGCCGACGGCGTCGCCGGCCAGACCACGGCAGAGAGCGGCGTGGCTTCGCGCGTCGATCACCAGGGCATGGCTCGTGCCGAGTCCGTCGGCTGCCTGGTCGGCGAGTTCGGTGAAGTCGCGCAGGGCGGCGGCGACCGCACCCTCTTCCATTCGGAAGCGGGCCTCGTGCTGCCGTATCGTCAGAGTGTCCGGGTCCCTCGGGCCCAGGATCCGCTCGGCTTCCCGCCGGATGTGCTCCAGCGATATGCGTGCCGACGCTGCGTCCCCCAGCTCGCCGGCGGCCAGGGCGACCTGGCAGCGCAGGTACAGGACATCGCGGTGCTCGTCCCCGAGGCGGGTCCGCGCCAGCTCCAGCAGCTCCTGGCAGACGCCCCGTGCCGCCGCGTCGCGGCCGAGGCCGGCCAGATAGGGGCCTATCCGGCGCAGGACAGGGTGCATGCGCCCGTCCCACAGCAGGTCACCGCCCGTCGTCCGGCGCAGGACTTCGACGCTGCTGTACAGGGCTGCCTCCGTCTCAGGCTCGTATGCGCACTCCGCCGTGGACGACCAGAGCTCCTCGACCGCGTCGGCGGCTGCCACGGCGAGGCGCGGCCGGACCTGCTCCGGCACGCTCTCGCGCGCCGCGCGCTGCACGAGGGCGTGTACCTCGACCGAGGCAGGCGTGCGGGACGGGTCGTGCGTCACGAGGCTGAGCCGGTGCAGGGCGCGCAGCGAGAGGAGCACGGCCCGTTCGCCGGGCTGTGCCGGGCCGCGGCCTGTGTCGCTGTGGTCGTCCGCGCCTTGCACGATCCACCGGCGGGCCGCCGTCGTGTGCAACACCGCCTCCGTGATGCCGTCCGGTGCGAGCATCGACAGGAGTCCCAGGGTGGCCCTGGCGCTTCCGGCGGGCGCGAGAATCTCCGCCCGGTCCAGGGCGAGCTGCCAGGCGGTGGCCACGGTGTCGCCGTGTTCATCGGCCGGGGAGGTTGCCGGCAGCAGATCGGAGAGCGTCTGCCGTTGGTCCTCCAGGAGTTGACGGTACGTGGTCAGGGGCATGCCGGTGTCGATGAGGAACGCCGCAGCCTGGGACAGCGCGAGCGGGAAGTGGCCGAGCGTGTCAGCCAGCGCGTGCAGCTCCCCGTCGTCGTCCCCGCCTTCGTCGGCCGCGAGCCGTGAGCGGAGGTAATCGACGGCCTCCTTGGGCGCGAAGGTTCCGACCTGCACGATCCGGGAGGACGAACGAATCACCGCCGCGTCCCGCCGCCGGGTCGTCACCATGCTCTTGCCGTGTTCCCCGACCGGCCGGATGCCCCGCAGGTCCGCCGGTTCGTCGACGTCGTCCAGTACTACAAGCCATGGCCGCGTCGTCGTACGCAGCCAGGCCACGAAGAGGTCGGCCTGGGTCTCGTCGTCCCACCCGCTTCCGCCTTCCCCGCCCGCGACCACCCGCCACGCACGTGCGTACGCCGTGAACACGGACTGGCGGGACGAGGCGGGCACCCACACCCGTACCCCGCCGGGCTGGCGGAACCGGTGGAAGGCGGCTGCGGCGAGTTGAGACTTCCCCACTCCGCCCGCTCCCGTGAGGACGACCTCCCGGACTGCGTCGTCCCGCAGCGCCACGTCGATCGCATCCGACAGGGCCGCCCGCTCCCGCAACGAGGCCGCGTCGCTCGGCGGCCGACCGATGACCACCTCGTCCGCAGTGCCTCCGGCCCGGTCGGCGGCAATCCGGGGCGCGGGCACCGCAGGGGCGCGATCCTCGTACGCCGCGCGCCACAGCCGCTCCCAACCGGCGATCGATGACCGCGGATCAGCGGGGCCTGCCAGCGACTCGACGGCGCGCACGAGGGCGACCACGGCATGGAAGTCACGGGGCGCCGACCGCCCGCTCAGCCACTCACCGAGGCGGCGGGCGTTGACGCTGACGCGGTGCCCGGACGGCAGCGCCGTCCGGCTCGCTCGCCGGGCCAGCACCTCGTCCGACAGATCCGGCACTTGGCGCCGAAGTCGCGTCAGCGCAGCAGCGAACGCCGCTCTCGGCGACTCCTGTGGCTCCGGTTCTTCCATCTCAGGAACTCTAGGCGGAACGCCCGGATTTGGGGAACCGGTTCCGTGCCCCCGGTCCGGCCCGGTCCGGGGACTTCTCGTACCGTTCTCCCGCCCGGTCCGACCTGCCCTGATGTCACCTGTGGGAGGTCTGAGCGCAGAGCGACGGATCGGTGGCGAAGTACGTTGCCGCTCCATCGGATCCGCTAAGACGGAGGCAGCGACATGGCGCAGGAACAGACAGGCGGCAACCTCGCCGGATGGAGGGCACTGGTCCTCATCGGGGCCCTCGGTAACGCCGTCGGCCTCATCGGCGGGGCACCGGTCATCACCCTCGTAGCGGCACCTCTCGCGATCACCGGAGTGATCGGTCTGATGTCGGCACGGCGCAAACAGCGGTCGTAGCGAGCAACAGCCGTAGCGGAGAACCGAGCGGGCGATTCCGGTCGATCACCACGCCCGTGTCCCGCACATCCGGCCTGAGGGGGGGAAGACGATGCTTGCGTACTCGCGTCTGGGGTGTCTGCCCATCGTGCTGCTGGGCGCCTTGTTGGTCATCTGGTTCCGCATCATCGACGCGCGAGGGGGCGACTGGGCGACCGCCTGCCTCGCCGCCGTTCCGATCGCCCTGGTGCTCGGTCTGGTCAACCTGGCGGTGGCCGTGTCCCTCAACCGCGCACCGGCTCCGGGCCAATTGCCGGGAGGCGACGACACCGTGTGGACCTCGCGGCATCGGGCAGGCGGAACACCTCTGCAGTGCTTCTCACCGTACTTCTTGGCGGCGGCCGGTCTCTTCTGCGCCGGCTGGACGCTGCAATGGGTGCACTGGCTGGTCGCCGTGGCGGAGTACGGCGCTCTGACCGCCGTCTACTTCGCCCTGCCGGAGTTCCGGCGACGGCCGGCCAAAGCCATCACCGTCGCCGAGCGCGGCACGTTCGCGCGAGCCCGTGTCTGGGCCTTCCGAGACCGCCTGCCGGCTCTCGCCGGGCGCTGGAAGCCCGGCCCGCTGCAACGATTGTCCGCAACCCCGGCTGAGGTCTTGAACAGCCCGCCCCAGGCCGGACTCCGCGACCCCTTCGCCGTGATGTCCGGCACTCACGGAGGCGTGAGATTCACGATCGCGGACGCCTTCGAGCCCGAACCTTTCGCGCCCTTCCGGGCGTGGCAGCAGCACCATGTGACCGTCTGTGCCGTGCACCTGGACACCGCCTTCCCGTCCATTCGGGTCGCGCTGCGCGGCCGACGCACTCGTTACACCCTTGAAGTCGAAACCCTGCGGCCTGACTTCGCCGAGGCACTGGTCACCGAGGAGACCATTGAGGCGATGCTGGCCGCGGAGACGATGGAGTGGTCGATCCAGGGACGGGACGTCCTCACCGTGCTCAGGGATCAGCCGACCGACACACAGGACGGCGGAACCGGGGATCAGTCGGCCGATTACGACCTCGATGCTGTCCGTGCGATCGGACGGCTCACCGCCCTCATCGCCAGGCTGCCGACCAATCTCGCCCCGTGGGCTCATGACGCCCTACCAGGCCTGCCTCTACAGGATTGAGGCCGCTTTTGGTGCGTATTCGACCGGTCCTGTTGTCGCCTGATGGGGTGGGAGTGGGTGGGGTCCGCCGGCTCGCAGCGGGTCGTCTGTGGGAGCAGTTGACGACGCGACGGTCGGGGGAGGGGGGGGCGAGCAGCCACTGGACCTGGAGGCGGTCTCAGGAAGGCGAGGCGGCGGGGACGATCGGGGCCGAATTTTTCGGTGTCGGCTTCGCGCGGCCGGAACGTCTTTCCCCGGCCGAGAGTGCGTTGGAAGGGGAATCCGCTGCGAGTGGGTTCGAGACTTCTTCCGGGACTGCGCCGGACACACAGGAACGCCGTTTGACCCGCGGTTGGCCCGGGAGGGATTCACTTGGAGTCCGTAAAGTGGCGCAAGGTGTCGGGGTGATCGCGGAACGTGGCTACCGTGTCGGGTTGGCTGGAACGCAACAATGCCGCCAGGCAACCGACTTCAGGCTCTAGAAGAAGCCAAGTTTCTGAGGGCTGTAGGAACAAAGAATGTTCTTCGTCTGCTGGTGGTACACGCCTGACCTCGCTCCTGACCTGCGACAAAGAGTGGAAACGTCGAGTGCCAGGCTGAGTCGGTCCGCACCTGGTCCGGATCTTGATGAGTGGTACGTGGTGCTAGCGAGTGGGCCGCCGGAGCCCAGGCAAACGTGGCAATCCATCCAGCAGGACAATCGGCGTCTACCCCTCGGCATGGGCGGTCGAGGACGGGTCGGAGCGAGTGCTCGACGCCGTCACACACAAGGGTGGGAAGTATGGTGACCTGGAGCTGCCATTCATCGTGGCGGTAGGCCATGCAGCCGACTTCCCCGAAGATGAGGACATCGAGAGAGCGCTGTACGGGAGTACGGTTGAGTACGCCTACGACAGCGGATCGACCTTCAGCCGAAAGCCCGATGGCTACTGGACTGCCACCTACGACCATGCCCACAGCCGTGTCAGCGGCGTGCTCGTCGTGAACAACCCAGCACCCTGGACCTGGACGAAAAACACTCCCGTTCTCTGGCAAAGCCCGGATCCCGCCTCGCTTCCTGCCCCCATCTTCCCTACCTGGGCAACAGCGCAACTGGCTGGGATCCAGGTCGAGCGCCAGCCCACGATTCGCTCCGTCCACACCGCTCTCGGTCTGCCGGAACGCTGGCCGACCGGCGACTTCCCGCGGAGTGACCCGAGATGACGGCAGCGGCACCGTCAGTCTCCACAGCGGCACCCCGGTGAGATCACCTCATGCGCACGGCAGCGTTCGGTGGGGGCCTCTGCGTGGACTGGGGAGGCCGCTCGACCGGGTTCGGGGAGCATCCGTCGTGCACCGGGTGGACGCCCTGATCGGCCAGCGACACTGTGCCGCATCCGAACGAAGTGGCCTGCGGCCGCGGGCCGAATGCTGGGAGGCGGATGTGGCTTGCGGGCGGCTTCTCGCCCGCCGGGCCGCGCTTTAGGCTGCGACCGCTCCGAAATCTGGCGATCTTTTGGAGGGTGTGCAGGATGAACCGAGCTCTCATGACCGTATTGGCGGCAGCAGCGTTGGTCGTGTCCGGGGGCAGCACCACCGCCTCCGCTTACGATGCCCCGCCTCGAACCACACACGGTCCTTGCCAGTACACCCAGACCCCGGACGAGCCGGCGGCGCGGCGGGTTCCCCTGCCGCCCGACCCGCGGCACACCCCCAGTCACGGCACGGTCGGTATGGCTGTCCGGACCAGCCAGGGCCCGCTCCCGCTGAGTCTGGACCGGGCGAAGGCGCCGTGCACGGTCCAGAGCTTCGTGCACCTGGCGCGGCACCGGTTCTACGACCGTACGGTGTGCCATCGGCTGACGGCGTATCCGACGCTGAAGGTCCTGCAGTGTGGCGACCCGACCGGCACTGGCGAGGGTGGGCCGGGGTACGAGTACAAGGACGAGCTGCCGGTGGACCTGCCGCCGGCACCGAGCGATCCGACCGGCGTCCGTCGCCTTTACGGGCGCGGTTTGCTGGCGATGGCCAACGCCGGGCCGAACACGAACGGTTCGCAGTTCTTCGTCGTCTACGGCAACTCCGCGCTGCGACCGGACTACACGGTGTTCGGCACTGTCGGTGCCGCCGGCCTGAAGACGCTCGACAAGATCGCTGCTGGCGGTATCGAGCCAACTTCGCAGGACCCGGCGCCTGTCGACGGCATGCCCGTGCTGCGGACCGAGCTGCTCAGCGTCCGGCCGTCCTGCCGGCCCTGATGAACTGTGGTGCGGTCACCGTGGGTCCAGCTATGTGCCTGGTCTCACGGTGATGTGAAGTAGCCGTTGCTGAACGCCTCGCGCTGCAATTGGCTGTGACGCTGGGCGGGCCGTCGGGCGGGTGGCGTGTCAGGGGCCGTAGGGGCTCCAGTGCCCGAGGACAACTGGGGCGGAGCTTCCAGGGGGTCGAGACGCTCCACGGTGTCCGCTGCCCAGCTGATCCATGCTTCGGCTTCGGTTCTCGCCTTCCCCGGCGGCATGGCCTCGATTCGCGTGCGCACGGCGCTCACATATTCGGTCAGTCGGGTGGCGTGGCGCCATGCCGCTTCCTGGGCTTCGAGGTGCCTTACGCGGTACGCCTCCGCGTACCGGACGCGAGCCCCCTCCATGGCAGCTTCCCAGCGGACGCGCTTCTGGCGCGCCGCTTCGATCTCGTCGAGACGTCTGCGTTCTGCGGCTTCGCCGCGGAGGGCGACCTCCTGCGCGATCGCGGCGAGCTGCTCTTCGAGGGAGCGTCCGAGAGTGTCTGCCCATTCGCTCGCCCGGTGCGGTTGGCCACCGCAAAGGACGAAGCAGAGACGCTCGGACGGGGTGTAGTCGAAGCGGGGGATCCTGACCCAGGAGTACTTCTTCGCCTCGGTGAGTTCCTTCTCGGTGGCGACGTGCTCCGTCCGGTCCTGCTCCTGGAGGACGAGGAACCCCACGGTCTGTCCCCGCGGTTCGAGGACGGCAAGACGCCAGGCGGGGATGTCGACGAGCTTGATCTCGTACCCGCCACAGCACCAGCCCCCGTACAGCTCCTTCGTCTGGGATCCTTCCGGACCTGCGTGCAGCGGCGATACGGGACGGCCAGTTTGCGGAATCCGGTCCGCTTCCGTTCTTCACGATCCGGCCGCTCGCCTCCGCGAGCTCTTGCAGCAGCTGCTCCGTGAACGTCACGCGAGGCTGCGGGGGAGAGCTTGGCTTTCGCACGGAGGCCGGAGTTCCTGCGCGCGGTTAGACGGGGGTTGCGGAGTGGCGGCCTGGGTCTTCTGCGAGCGTGAACCGCGGGGAGGATACGTGCCGTGCGCCAGATAGTGATGGCCGACGCTTGTCAGGGCGACACTCCACTGCCCGCCCTTCCGGGAGATCGTGACCAGGCCCCGGTTCTGCAGTGCCTGGCAAGTGGTCTTGTAGGAGCTGGTCTCCCAGACGCCGGCAGGGCACCCGGCTCCCACCCACTGCAACACCGAGAGCTGCCGCTCATTGACCCGCCGTTTCAATGACCCGCCTTCGACTTGAGGTTGACGTACTACCGCGGCATGTTGAGAGTTCCGTTTGTCAGCGACGGGTGATTCGAAACAATTCGCTCGAACGAGAGGGGGCTGAAGTAGACCGTGAGCCTTTTCCAACCTCGTGATGTGGGCGCCGGGTTGGTCGCGGAGGGCGGTACAACGAAGTGAAGCTCCTGGTAGACGGGTTCACAACCAGGATCACCCGTTGTCCACCAGGAGCTTCCGTGCTTGTCTACCCGTCCGGGATCGACCTGTCCAGTTCGACTCTGCGGCTCCTCGCGCGTCACCTGGGCCGGCGACGTCGTGAGATCGGCAGTCGATGGCGACGCCTGTCCGTAGGCCGCCGGGCCCGGCTCACGCTCGGGCACCTGCGGTGCGGCGGCACCTACGGCCGGCTCGCCGCGGCGTTCAACATCGGCATCGCCACCGTCTACCGCTACATCCGCGAGGCCGTCGACGTCCTGGCCGCCCTGGCACCCACCCTCGAAGAGGCCGTCAGCACCGCTGCCCAGAAGGCGTACGTGGTCCTGAACGGCACACTGCTGCCGATCGACCGCATCGCCGCCGACCGCGCCTTCTACTCCGGCAAGCACAAGAGGCACGGCATGAACATCCAGGTCATCACCGACCCCTTCGGCCACCTGCTCTGGGCGTCTCCGGCGCTGCCCGGAGCCGTCCCACGACATCAAGGCCGCCCGCACCCACGACATCCCCGCCGCCTTGACCCGGGCGGGCATCCGCTGCTGGGCCGACAAGGCCTACCAAGGAGCCGGCGGCACCTTCCGCGTCCCCTACCGAGGCCCAGCCGCGACGTTTCGGGACTGTCTGAGGCTGTTGACTTGCCGACCGGTACGGTCACGGTCGCCGTGGGCGTCTCCCGCTGGAATAACTCCCACCACCAACATACCGGCGCTGGACCATCAGCACAGCCGTACTACCGCTGACATCACGGATGCCTTTCCGGATGGCTTGCCTCATTGAGTGCGGAGCTGAGTTGGGGGCGGCCTCGGATGCCGAGCTTGCGGTAGGTGTTCGTCAGGTGCGTTTCAACGGTGCGGCGGGCGAGATGGAGCAAGGCGGCGATCTCCGCGTTGCCGTTGCCCGCTGCCGCCAGTGAGGCAACATGGCGTTCGCTGGTGGTGAGGGAGGCAACGCCCGTGTGGTGGATTCGGAGTTGGCGTCCGCCGACGGTGCGCACGGCAGTATCGGCCAAGCGCTTCAGGCGGATCGTGCCCAGGCGTTCGGCCAGGGCTGCGGCCTCGCGCAGCACCTCGCGGGCGCGGCCGGGTTGGCCAGCTGCGAAGAGGGCGCGGCCGTGCACTAGCATGGTCGCTGCCAGTTCCGGGGGAGCGGGGCTTTGGCGGTGCAGCGTGACCGCGTCCTGCAGCAGGGCGAGCCCGTGTTGCCCGCCTCGGGCCTCTCCGACGGCGCGCAGGGCCCGTCCGACGAGGCGGGAGGTGCCCCAGATGCGGGCCAGGCGCAGTTCCTCTTCTGCGAGGGGGAGCGCCTCGGCCGCACGACCCAGGCGAAGCAGGCAGTGGGCGGCCGCGGAACGCCAAGGCGTGGCCACCGGACTTTGGGTCTGCCGCGCCTGTTGGAGGTCGCCGCACGCGGTCAGGTGCCGTAGTGCGCCCGAGGGGTCGTCTTCGGCCCAATGCAGCAGGCCTTGCGCGTAACGGAATTCGATCCACTCCCACGAGTCGCGGCTCCCCTGTGCCTCGATCATCGACGCGAGCCGCCTGGCATCGGCCAGCCGGTCGAGCTCAACGAGAGCGATCACACCCTGTGCGCGTACGTGGGTGTTGGCGCTGTGGCCGTCGGGACCGGTCGCCGCCTCGGCGACTTGCGTATAGCGGCCGCGCATGACAGCGGTTTCCGTCCGTACGCTCAGCAGGCACTGCTGAGCAGGGTGCAGCGGATGGTCTTGGTGCAGAAGCAGTCCGCGCTCGACCAGTACATCGGCGTAGTCCAGCTCGTCGGCCCACTGTGCCAGGGTCGCCAGCGAGGCCAGCAGATACAGCTGCAGACCTGGGTCGGTCGGCGCGGCCAGGATCGAGCGGACGCGCTGCATGGTCTCTTCCGCACTGATCAGACCAGCAGTGGCCTCGTGTTCGGTGAGCAGTGAGTGTGCCATCGGGTCGGTGCACGGCGGTGCCTGCCGGGCGCGGTGCTTGACGTGCGGCAGCAGGTTGCGCCAGCCCGACAGCTCGTGGCTGGCGATGAGCGCCGTGGCGGCCTGGGCGGCATGAACGACGTCGGCGAGGTCCTCGCGTTCACCGAAACCCTCCGCCAGCCGGCGCAGCACGTCGAGGGCGGCGGGGACCTCGCCGTGCGCGGCGAGCGCGGCGCCGAGTGCGTTGGCCACCCGAAGCCTTCCGTGAGCACCGCTTTGGAGCCGCAAGGCCTCGGTCAGATGCCGTACGCCGGAGTTGCGGTCCGTCCTGACCTCCAGACAGCCGAGCGAGGTGAGTACCTCACCCCGCCGGGAATCGGTGAGATTCTCGGCGAGCGACCTGCGTAGCAGCGCAATCGCCTCGGGCTGGCGGCCCTCGCGCGAGGCCTGGCTTGAGGCATCGACGAGTGTCTCCACCGCCCACTCCTCGCCGGCCGCCGGAGCCCTCAGCAGGTGGCGAGCGACCACGTCCACGGGTGCGTTCTGGCGAAACAGCACCTCGGCGGTCCGCAGGTGCACCAGGGCTCGGCGCCGCGCGGGCCACCTCGCCAGTACTGCCTCGCGCAGCAGGGGATCGGCGAAGCGCGGTGCGGGATGGCCGCTCGGCTCGCATGCCTTGGCGAGGAACCCCTCCTTGCGCATAGCGGCCAGCCATCCGCTGACCCGGGTCGTGTCGGCCTGGGCCACCTCGGCCAGGAGCTCGGCCGTGACGTAGTCCTCGCCGTCCAGTTCGGCGACCACACGCGCCACGTGCGCGGTCAGCGCTCCAGCAGCCTCCAGCCACCAGTCCACAGCCTCGGTGAAGCTCTCACGGGCCGCAGGCCCGCACAGATCGTCCAGCAGAGCGTGCACCAGCATGGGGTTTCCGCATCCGGCGCTCGTACAGAGCTCCATGGCCGCCTCCGGGGTTACGTCCGAAACCGCCTCCACTGCCCCCAATCGGTCCTGGACCAGCGCAGCCACCGCCTCAGGCGGCAGCGGCTCCAGCCACTCGGTCACGACCAGCTCCGGCGCCAGCCCCCTAGCCGCTCCCGGCGGCATGGGGCCTTCCACGTCGTAGTGGTGCCGCTCGGTCACCACCAGCAGCACCGGCAGCAGGTCCACCCGCCGGCCGAGGTGGGCGAGCCAGCGCCGCGAGGCCTCGTCGGCCAGATCGACGTCGTCGACCGCGACCAGCAGAGGCCCTTGACCCACCGCAGCGCGCAACTCGTCCCAGGCGCCCACCGGCAAAGCCTGGCCCCCGAAGCCCGAGCCCCCTCCGTCGCCGATCAGTTGTCGCACTACGCCCAGCGGAGTTTGTGATTCCTCGGCGGAACAACGGGCTTGCCGTACACACATCCCACGGAGGCGTGCTTCGTCGGCGACGGCCCGCAGCACCGTGCTACGCCCCGATCCGGTGGGCCCGCGCAGTACCAGCAGTCGTCCGCACCCCGTAGTGGCCCGCTGCAGTAGTTCCCGGATGCGTACAAGCATCTGCTCGCGCCCGCGCAGGCCGATCCGTGGCATGTGCCGTCCCTCCTTGAGTGTCGTCGACCATGTGAGCACACCGACCTGCCGGACGGTTCTCCTGTTTTCGTCACAGTTCTGCTCGTGGATCTCGTGGCCGACCACGATGGTCCACGAGGCCCGAGAGTCTCACGATGGTGGCTCACGGCCGGGCCGTTGCGATCTGCGGCCCGTCTGCGCCATCACCGATCCTTAACTGGGGGACACTGCTATGAGCACCACCATCCGCCGCGCTGCGACGGCGCTGACCTCCTTCTCGCTGAGTATGCTCGCGCTCACCGCATGCGACCCCGGCAGTGCCGACGCCGCCGCCCCGGAAAAGACGACCACGGTAGGCGCGTCGGCGCCGAAGCAGAGCGGCTCGGCGTCCACCGGCGGGACCGCCTCGGCAACCCCGACCCGTTCTTCGACCTCGGAGGGCTCGGGGGAGGGCTCCACAGGCGGACAGGCCCCTTCCGAGGGCGACGTCCCGACGTGTCGTTCGAACCAGCTGAAGCTCACCGTCACCCCGGTCTCACGCCCGGTCAATCACGCATTGATCACCGCCACCAACGCCAGCCACTCCGCATGCCGTATCCCGCGCAATCAGCCGGTGGTCACGTTCGACGAACTTGACGGACAGGCCGACCTCATGGGCAAGGCAACGAGTTCCGAGACCGCGTTGGAGGTCGGCAAGTCCGCCTATGCCGCGTTGATGCTGTCCCGGGCCGACCAGGAGGGCGGCAAGACCGTCCAGAACGTCAACATTGCCCTGACTGCCGACGCGCAGCCGACCGCGGTTCAGATCGCAGGCAACCCGCTGGTCATCAATGATCCCCAGGTAAGCACCTGGTACGCCACGTCTGCGGAAGCCCTGCTGTACTGACGCCTGCATACGGCCAGGTCCGCGCGATGCCACCGTGTTTACGCGCAAGTTAACCTCAATACCGGTAACTTAGGGCTTTGGTGTCCGCTTGACCCGTTTGGGTTTGGTGGCGCCAACGATGGTGACGGCCGGAACACATGGGCGGTCTGCGACGCGGTGGGCGGCGCGTTTGAGCGGCCAGCC
>NZ_JAUYWJ010000040.1:0-61520 GCF_032656585.1 Streptomyces herbicida | reverse complement strand
CTGGCCGCTCAAACGCGCCGCCCACCGCGTCGCAGACCGCCCATGTGTTCCGGCCGTCACCATCGTTGGCGCCACCAAACCCAAACGGGTCAAGCGGACACCAAAGCCCTAAGTTACCGGTATTGGGGCTAGCCCAGCGGTTCACCCGCAGCCCGTCAGCGCGCGGGCAGCTGGTCATAGGTTTTGAAGGTGTAGGCCGCGTCGTACGTCATCAGGTTTCCGCTTGCAGCCGGGAGACCGAGCCGCTGGTTGAGCACTTTTGCCAGCGGCCCGCAGTGCTCAGCGGCAGGTGCGCTGAAAGTGTCGTCGTACGCCGAAAACTTGATCAACGGAGGATCCTGCGAGACCCACTGCGAGGGGCCCGACCGCTTCAGCTGGAAGTCGATCGGCGCGTTGGCCCCGATGGTGCAGTTCGGCGCCAGCAGTGGGCTCAGCAGCCGGAAGCGCAGGCTGAACCGTCCGGTGTAGAAGTCGGACCGGCCGCCGTATTCCGGCTGTATCGCCAGTCCCCAAAGCCGCTCATGCTCGCCCACGGCGGCGGGGAAGCCGCCCGCAACGGCGGTCGGTGTGCTGTGCATGGCCCCCCACACCTGCCCATTGGTGCCGTCCGGGAGTGGCCCCTCGGCATGGGTCATGGCGATCGGAGCGAGCGTCACGGTCACCTTGCCCATCGTCAACAGCGGTGCGGCGGTGTGCACTTCGCACCGCCAGCGGGCAGGGTCCGCCCCTGCCGGGAGGGCCGGGCAGTCGCTGAAGTCGGTCAGGGGCTGGTCTGCGGCGGTCGGCTCGGCGTACGCATGACTGGGCGAGTAGGCCCCTGCGACGGTTGCCAGGGCAGCGGCGCCGGCGACGGAAACAGCGGCGCGGCGGACGAGCGCGGGGCGACGGTGATCGGCGGTGGTGTGCGACATGAGCAACAGCCTGCTGCTCACTCCCCCGCGTCACCATTGGTGACATCCCCGTCCCTACCCTGAACCGACCCTGACGCCGTGTCAGGGTCGGTCCTTCAGAAGGGCCTTGTAATTCCGCCCTCCGCAGGCACGGCGGTGTCAGAACCGAACGTCCGGGTCCTGGAGCACCACGCGCAGTCTTTCGTCGGCATGGTCGGTGTCGAGCTCAGGGCAGAACCAGACGTTCTGTCTGGGCACGGCGGCCGGGTCGTCCGAGACCATCACCCAGAGCAGCAGACCCCACAGCACGACGGTTGAGTGACCGGCCAGTCGGGCGCCCAGCCCGACCGGTACGGCGGCGCCGATGCGTGGTGGCGGCGGGCTGTCCAGGTCGGGGGGCGTGAAGTCGGGGGCGTCGTGCCCAGCGAGGACCAGTGGGGTGTCCTTGACCTTGAGCCAGTGCACCTCGGTGCCCTGCGCGATGCGGTCGAGCGCGGCCGCCAGCCACCCCCGCACCGTCGCCTCCGGATCGGTGAGCCAGTTCAGCGGGCCGTCGGGGTCGGTGGCGTGGCTCAGATCGTCCTGCGGGGGGCCGTACGCGGGGTTCTCCACGGACTCCCCCACCACATTGCCTTCCCGGTCCACCAGCCACCAGCGTCGTATGGACTCCGGCGGTGCCCAGGTTTCCGAGGCGTACTCTGCGTCGATCTCGTACATCCAGCGATCCCCGTTGTCGCTGTGGCTCGGCAGCGGCAGGTTCCGCAGTCCTTCCGGCAGCGTCGTCGGCGGCCATGAGTCCCGCGGCGGGCCCGGTCTCCGTCTGCGCCCGAAGATGCCCATCCCCTGCCCCCACCCCTCGGCCGGTCCAACCGGCCGGGCGTGAACATCCCTGCCCATGACGGCGCCGGGATAGGCCCGGCCGCCGGGGCCGAACGCTTGCGCGCACTCACCCGGCCCACCACACGAAGTACGCATACCTCGGCGCAGCCGGCCGCGGTGGGCCTAGCGTGATGGCTATCCAGTCCCCAACCGAATCGATCATTCGTGGAGCAGCAATGGGCAACGCCGACACGGTCATAGCTGTACTGCGCGAGGGACACGACGCTCTCGCCTCGTCGGTGTCCGGATTCAGCGACGACGCCCTGGCCCGGCCGTCGGGCGCGGCCGAGTGGGACGTCTCGCAGGTGCTCAGCCACCTCGGCAGCGGCGCCGAGATCGCAAGGGCCGGCGTCGAAGCCGCCCTCGAGGGCGCGGCGAACCCCGGCCCCGGCTTCAACCACTCCGTCTGGGACAAGTGGAACGCCATGACGCGGCGGGAGCGCGCGGACGGCTTTCTCCGGGCGAATCACTCACTGACCGCGCTGTACGAATCCCTGGACGCCGGCACCCGCGAGAAACTCCGGATCGACTTGGGCTTCCTGCCCGCCCCCGTCGACGTGGCGACGGCGGCGCGGCTTCGCCTCAGCGAGTTCACGCTGCACTCCTGGGACATCCGCGTCGCCTTCGACGAGCAGGCCGCACTGCCCACCGACGCCGCCGCGGCGCTCCTGCACGGAGAACCGGACCTGCTCGCCTGGATCGGCAAAACCGAAGTGCTCGAGGGGCGGCATGCGGCCCTCCACATCACGACGACCGAGCCCGCCTCCGACTTCGTCCTGCGGCTGCAGACCCCGATCAGCGTGGACTTCGACCTGCCCGAGCGACCCGACGGCACCCTGGCTCTGCCCGCCGAGGCATGGCTGCGACTGGTCGCCGGCCGGCTCTCCGCCCGGCACACACCCGACGGCGTCGCCACGACCGGCGCCGCCGATCTGGATCTGCTGCGCCGAGTCTTCCCCGGCTACTGATCCACTCGGTGAAGCGGGCCTAGACGCCCGTCCGCCCGTCGGCCATCTCACGCAGGATGTCGAGGTGGCCGTTGTGGCGGGCCGTCTCCTCCACCAGATGCAGCAGGATCCAGCGCAGGTCGAACGCACTGCCGTCGGGCCGCTTCGTCCGGGCCTTGGTGTCCAGGTCGTGCGCGGCGACCAACTCGTTGTAGCGCGTGGACTGTTCGGCGTACTCGTCGAGCAGTTGCGACAGCGGGAAGTCGACGGCTGTGCGCATCTCGCGGTCGGGGTCCTCGTCGGTCCAGGGGCCCTTGTCCTCTTCGCCGAGAAAGACGACCTGGAACCAGTAGTACTCGACCCAGCGCAGATGGTTGATCAGGCCGCTCAGGGTCATCAGCGGCGAACCGGGGAGGAGTGCCTTGCGGGCGTCCTCGTCGGAGAGTTCCTCGCACTTGGCACGCGCGGTGGCGCGGACGTAGTCGAGGAACGTGGTCAGCTGAGTGCGCTCGTCCCATCCGGGAGGCGTATCGGTGCGTGTCATCAACCGGATGATCTCCCGCCGCGCACGGCCGTGTCGAGAAGATTTCCGAACTCGCGGATCTTGCCGGTGGATTGATGGGCAGTCGTAGCAACGGTTGCGACCAACTCACCCCTCGTCGAACAGACGTGCGCAGCATCCGTATGCTCCGGGCATGAAATTCTTCCGGTCGCGCGGTCGCGACGACGCAGGGCAGACGACGGGCTCCCCATTGACCCAGGCGATGGCCCTGTACCAGGCCGGGCGCTATGCCGAGGCGGAGGCCGAGGCCCGCGCCGTGGCCGAGGCCCGGTCCCGGCGCCGCGACGACATGTACGCGCCGCTGGCGCTGAATCTCGCCGCGATCGCGACGAACGCACAGGGCCGCCACGCCGAAGCCTGCGCCGCACACGACGCTCTCCTGCCCGTCTTCGGCAGGATCTTCGGCGCCGAACACCCGCAGACCCTGAAGCTGCGCTCGGACCGCGCCCAGACGCTGACCGCGCTCGCCCGGCACGCCGAGTGCGAGGCGGAGTGCGCGGCCGTCGCCCGTATCGCGGCCCGCGGCACGGGGCCGGAGATGCCGTTCCTGACGGCGGCCGCCCGCAACGGACAGATCTACGCCCTCAACGCGCAGGGCCGCCACCCCGAGGCCGAGGCGCTCGCTCGTGAGGCCCTCGCCGCCCATGGCACACCGGATCGGTTCACCCTGGTCCTGCGGCTCGGCCTGGTGCGGAGCCTCAACGGTCAGGGCCGTCACGAGGAGGCTCTGGCCGAGGCGGAGCGCGCCGACGAGCTGCGCCGCAGGCAGCCCCAGGAGCAGCACCGGCCGGAGACCGGCGCCGTCGAGCTGGCCCTGGCCACGGCCCTGCTGGGGCTGGGCCGTGACAGCGAGGCCCGCACCCGGGCCGCGACCGCCCACGACGCCTGCCTGGCCACCTTCGGCCCGGACCACCGCCGCACCGCCGAGGCCCGGGCACTGCTCGACCGCATCGACGGCGCTTGACCGGGCGCGCCGCACCGGCCCGGACGAAGCCGGGCCGGCTGTGGGCGGGCCACTGAGCGCTTTGCTGCACGCGCCGCAGGGCGCTACAGCTGGAAAGCAGAACTAGTGTTGGTATGTGAAATACGACTTTCCTGACGATCTACGCAAAGCACAGAACGATCTCGAACAGGTGCGTGGCGAGCTCGCCTGCCTGATCGCGCGGCTGCCGTATTCAGTGGAGCCCATCGAGGCCTGGGAGCGGCCGGAGGGCTACTGGCGCGACGGCTCCCCCGCCTACCCCGACTCCCCCGGCTGGACCCCCGAGGAGCAGTCGCAGGTCGCAGCACTACGAGAGCGGGAGCGGGGACTCGCCGTCACGATCGTCACCCACACCTACTGGGGCACCCTCGAGCCCGCCGAACGCCCGGCCGCCCGCGACGCACTCAAGCACGCCCAGGACGACTAGGACCGGCAGGCTTGGCGGCCAGGAGGACCAGGCCCAGCGCGAGGACGGCCAGCCCGGACCAGGAGACCGCGGGCAGGCGTTCGCCGAGGACGGTGACGCCAAGGACCGCTGCGACCGCGGGCTCGGCCAGGGTCAGCGACGTGGCCACCGACGCGGGGGTGTGGCGCAGCCCGTGTCCGAAGAGCCGGTAGGCGAGGCAGACGGTGAAGAGCGCGAGGTAGCCGGCCACCGCCGCTCCGTGCGTGGTGGCGAGCCAATGTACGTCGGCGAACAGGACAACCGGCAGGACGAGCAGCCCGGCTGCGCCGAACAGCACGCCCATCACCGCATCGGACGCGTGCCGGCGCGTAATGAGCGTGCCGCCGATCAGCGAGTAGGCGGCGTACGACAGCCCTGCGCACACTGCGAACAGGACACCCGTCAGATCCACCGGCGTACCTTCCCCGGCCAGTTCGGGCCCAAGGACGAGAAGCGTGCAGCCCACCACGGCGGCCGCGGTGGCGCCGGTCCAGCGTGCGGTCGGCCGAGCCTGCCCGGTGATCCAGGAGAGCAGCCCGGCGAAGACCGGCGCGCTGCCCAACGCGATCACGGTGGCCACGGCCACACCGGTACGTGCCACTGCCGGGTAGAAGGTCACCGGATAGCCGGCCACCGCCGGAGCGCCCAGGACGATCAGCCATCGCTCGGCGTGCGTGCAGGCGGCCGGCAATGAGCGGGCGCCGCGCGAGGTGAGGAACAGCAGGATGGCGCCGAGGCCGAGACCGGCGCAGCCGATGGCCGCCGGAGCCGCGCCGGACGGCGCCAGAGAACCGGCGGTCCCGGTCGTGCCCCAGAGCACGGCTGAGACGAGGATGGGTGCGGGGCCGCTGAGGAAACCGGTTCGAGAGGGGCGTGGGGCGGCGGCCGGGCGCGCGGGAGTCAAAGGGGTGGTGCGGTTCGGCACAGTCGTGATCTTCCGTCGTCGAATGCGTCTGGGACTCGATCCGAAACGGGCGCACGACACGAGGCCCTGACCGCCCTGCGGGGTCGGTCGGGGCCGGAGATCAAACTGTCAGCGTCTGCGCCCGGTCAGGCGCAGAGCGGCGGCAGAACGACGTGCCAGTAGGTGTTCACCCGGTGATCTTACCTGCCGGTGCCGCCCCCCGGGGACGTCGAGGCGCTAGCCGGTCCTGCTCGGCCGGTCGAGGGAGCGGGAAACTCGCGTTGGCCGCGTCGGGGCGGTCGGCCGTGCTGGTCGTTGCCCTGCTCATCGCCGGGATCGGTGAAGGGCCGCAGCTCACCGCCTTGTTCGCGGTGCGCCACCGGGAGGCTCCCGAGTATCTGCGCCGACAGATCTTCACCACGCGGGCGCTTGAAGATCACCGGGTTCGCGGTGGGAGCGGCGCTTGCCGGGCCCATCGCAGCCCGGTCCCTTCCGGGCGCACCGGTGGCAACATGCGTAGCGGGCCCTGCGGCACTCACCTTCTTCGCATTCCCGTCGGCCACCTTCGCCAACTGCGCCGCGGCGACAGTGAGTTGGCCGGGTGTCAGCCGAGAGGGTTGCTCGTGTCGCGCAGGGCGGCGAGTACGGGGGCGTACATGCGGGCCTTGATGGTGCCGAGAGTGTCGCCCGCCTTGCCCGCCTGGGCCTGAGCCAGCTCCACGGCGGCCGTCCGCACGGCGTCCTCGGCGACGGCGTGGTCGACGATGCCGGCGGCCGCCGCGTCCTGGCCGCCGTAGCGGCGGCCCGTGACCATGGCCTCATGGGCGGTCTGCGGGGCCAGACGGGCCTGGATGAGCGCGGACATGCCCGGGGTGAAGGGGATGTTGATGTCGACCTCGGGCAGGCACCAGAACCCGCGGTCGGCACGCATCACACGGAAGTCGTTGGCCAGGGAGAGCATCGCCCCGGCGGCGAAGGTGTGCCCCTGCAGGGCGGCCACGGTGATCACCGGCAGCGACAGGAACCGGGCGAAGAGCCCGTGCACGGACACGACGTAGTCCTGGTACTGGTCGCCGTGGGCCATCAGCCAGTCCAGGTCCAGGCCGTTGGAGAAGAACTTGCCCGTGGCGGCGGTCACCAGGGAGCGCGGCCCCTCCGCCTTCTCCACCTCGGCCAAGGCGCCTTCGACGGAGGCGATCCAGTCCGGGTGGAAGCGGTTCTCGCCGTCTCCGAGGTCGAGGATGTAGACGCTGTCCTGGCGGTCGAGTGTGGGCATGGTGGCTCCTCGGGTCGGGCGGGATCGGGACGGTGGGTCAGGGGCGGGGCGGCGGGTCGGCGGGGTTCGGGGCGGCGAGCCGGCGGGGCTCGGGACGGCGGGTCATGGTCGCGGACCGTGGTCCGTGTCGGGCCGGTCCCGCAGGGCGTGGACCAGCAGGTCGTCGATCTCGGCGGCGGTCGCGTCCAGCGGAGCGGTGCTCCGCTCGGCCCGGCACATGATCACCGCGCCTTCGACGGCGGCGATGATGAACGCCGCCAGCCGCCTGCCGCGCTCTTCGCGCAGGCCGTGACGGACGAACAGGGCGGCCAGCGCTTCCTGCCAGCGGGCGAACACCTCAGCGGCGGCGCGGGCGAGCTGCGGTGCCTCGTCGTTGGTCTCCACGGCCACCGCCACGATCGGGCAGCCGGCCCTGAAGTCGCTCTCCACGAGCCGGTGGCGCCACAGTGCGAAGAAGGCGTCGATCGCCTTCAGCGGGTCCTCGGCCCGCGTGGCGGCGTCGATGACACCCGCGATGAAGTCACCGGCGAGCGCCACCGCCTCGTCGATCAACTGCGTACGCCCGCCCGGGAAGTGGTGATACACCGAGCCACGGGGGGCACCGCTGTGCGCGAGGACCCGGTCGATGCTGGTCGCGCCGGCGCCGTATTCGCGCAGCAAGGCAGCGGCACTGACGACCATCCGCTCCCGGCTGTCGCTCTTTCGCCCACTCACCTCGCAGACGCCGCCCTTCTGAAGTCCTTCAGTCCTTCGAGCGATTACCTGCCGGTAACTTATGCTGTATGGCATAGAACATGCAAGACCCAACCGGACCGCGCGGCGGCCCCTCACCCGCGGTCATCGACCGCACCGTGGGCCCGAGGCCGTTCCCTCCGTCCGGCCTAACAGCGCGTGCGCGCCCGGTGGACCACCGCATGTGATGGATACACCCCACCTCCGACAAGGGAGACCACATGCGCATCCGCACCGCTGCCGTGACCGCCGTCCTCACGGGCGCCCTCGCTCTCACGGGGACCACGGCCGCCTTCGCCGCCGACCCCAATCCCGTCGGCGTCGCCACCGACAGCCCGGGCGTACTCTCCGGGAACGTCATCCAGATTCCGATCGACGTTCCGGTCAACCTGTGCGGCAACACCGTCGACATCCTCGCGTTCCTGAACCCGACGGCCGGCAACACCTGCACCAACAACTAGCGCGGCCGGACAGGCCTCCCGCCGGACCAGGCTCGGGAGGCCGCAGGTCGACATCGAAGCCCCGGGCCCGCGACGGGCTCGGGGCCTCGTTCGTCCGCCGAAGTCGCCGCGCCGGGGTGGCTGGCATTTTCGGCCAGGGGCAAGCGGCTTCCTGAGTCACGGCGTCGCCGTCGTCCGATCCGGGAGCGATCCAAAGCGTTCATTGGATTTCATTGAAGGAAATAGCATGATTTTGCGCCCGCCCTCCATGGCATGTTGGCCTTCCTTCCTTCTCCCCATGGAGGCAAAGCGTGCGCAATGTTGTGCCCGACTCCGGGACGACGCCCATTCATCCCAAATGGTCGGACCGCCTGATACGACAGATCGACACCTTCGTGGCCCGAAGGTCCAGGGCGGCGAAAGTGCCGGCTCTGGTGCTGGTCAGACAGGACGGCGGCGACGTCCGGGCACCGGCCCATCTGGTCCGGGAGTATGAGCACCGGCTGACGCGGGGCCGGGGCAACTCCCTTTTCCAGGTCCCGCACGCCGTGGTGGACGACGCCGAGTTGAGCGGCGGGTCCATCGAGGCGATGGATCAGGTGGCACTGCGGTTGGAACTGACCATGCCCTCGGGGAGCCTGAAGCTGTCGGCTTTCCATACCTGCCGGGCCGTACTCGACCTGGAGCGTGGCGCGGGAGATGTGCGGGCCCGGCAGAAACCCATTCTCGACGGGCTGCATGCCGCACTGCTCGAGCGGCGCAGGGTCCTGGGTTTCGGCGCGAAGATCGCGGGATTCTTCGGACAGCATTTCCTGACCGGTTGGATCCAAGGACTGGTCGCGGCACTGATCGTCGGCATTCCCAAGGCCTTCTACCGGTTACGTCTACGGCACTGGGGACTGCGCTGGGTCGCCGACGAACTCCACGCCTCGTGCTTTCTGGACGCCGCGCTCGCCTTCTGCCGGGAGAGCGAGCTGGACCGGGAGGACCCGCGCGTACGCCGGATCCTGCTGCGCGCCCTGCTCAGCGATCTGCGCAGGGCCACCCGGCGCCGGACGCCCCTGAGTCATCGCTGGGCCCGCCGCCGGTGGGCCTTCGTGGTCCTGATTCCCGAGATCGACGACGTGAACGGACCGGGTCGCGCGTTTCTCGGCACATTCGAACAACTCGCTCGCGACGAAGCGTCCTCGCCGCTGCTCGTTCTGGCCGCGAGCGCAGGGGCGCCACCGGACTACGCCGTCCCCCTCGGCGCCGACCCGACCCGGCCGAACGGTATCGCGGACAAGATCTTCACCTGCCTCAACGAGGGCAGCGCCGAACCGGTACGCCTCGTCACGCTGCCCGCCGAGGACGACGACGCGGAACGCTCGGCGGAGAACGGGCTGAAGGCCCATCCCGGCGTCAGCGCCCGCAAGGACAGTGGCCTCGACTGGCTCCGCCCGAGCGCGCTGCCGTTCCTGGCGACGCTGACCGCCACCCTCGTGATCCTCCCGCACTACATCTGGCCGCCACCACCCCCACCGTCGTCCGCGCCGCCCGCGTGCGTGACGGTCACGACAGGTGAGCGCGTCGGCATCACCGACGGGAGCGAGTGCGACCTGGCGGTTCCGGGAGAGCGTGGGAAAGAGCTCAGGGAGCTGGAGCGGCAGGTCGCCGAGCAGAACGCGCTGATCAAGGACGGGCGGTATCGCACCCTGGTCTTCCTGGCACCACTGAGCCTCCAGGACGGGGTCTACGACGACCCGCCCATCGGGCTGCAGATCCTGCGCGGGGCGATCGCCCAGCAGCGCAAGCTGAACAGCGAGGACCGGCAGAACAAGATGCCGATCCGCCTGCTGATCGCCAACACCGGCCAGTACTTCCGCTATGGCTCGCACAACGCGTCGGCGCCGAACGCCCCGGACGTCAGCAAGATGATCATCGAGCGCCAGAAGGGGGACCACATCGCCGCCGTCGTCGGGCTCACCCAGAGCCGGCCCCAGTCCCTCAACGCGGCTCGCGAGCTCGACCAGGCGGGCATCCCGGTCATCGCCAACGGAGTGACCGGCAGCGCCATGGTCGGCCCCGACTCTCCGCAGCGCTACTTCCAGATCTCCGCGCCCAACACACGGGTGGCGCCGATCCTGGCCGACTTCATCCGTCACTCCCCCGTGGTCCGGTCCTTCACCGCCGGCACACCGCACGCCGTGGTCGTGTACGACCCGACCGACGCGTACTTCAGCACGGACCTGAAGAACCTGTTCGTCGATGCCTACCGCGCATACGGCACGGTCGACGAGGTCACCTACAGCGAAAAGCCGGGCGCCACCACACCGGCCACCATCGCGACCGATGTGTGCAACAAGGTCACGGCAACCCAGGGCATCGTCGTCTACCTCGGCCGTTCCGGAGTACTGCCGAGCCTCCTCAACGCCATGCAGAGTGCGGGCGGCGAGTGCCAGCCCCCGCAGGGCACCACGATCCCGCTGATCGCGGAGAGCGCCCCCATCGACTTCCAGATCGATCCGCGGAAGACGGCACAGGCGTACCCGTACATGACGATCTTCTACGAGACGGCGAACGCGCCCACGCAGGACTCCCGGGACCCCTACGCCCAGTTCGCCCGGAACTTCGCCAAGGTCTTCGGTGACCGAGGAGCCGACGCGGATGCCGCGGGCGGCTACGACACCGTGGGCATCGTCACCCAGGTCATCGAGAACGTGCTGCCCACGTCCCCCGACTCCGACGTCAAACCCAACGACATCTACCTCTGGTTGACCGCCCACGGTGTGTCCCAGTACCCGGGCGCGTCCGGAGTTCTCCAGCTGGACGGCCGGAACAAATATCCCCCCGACAAGGCGGTGTTCATCCGCGAGATCATGCAGCCCGACGGCACCACCGACACGCTGCTCAGCTGCGGGCTCCTGCCCAACCGCCAGAATCCCGCCCGGTGGGGCACCGAAGGCCGGACCTTCCCCTGCCTCCGGGACCACGGCTGACCCGCGCACCCGGTACCGGGTGCGCCGGTCCCCCGGCTGCTCCTCAGGACGCGTCCACGCCCGCTTGCGCGCTCAGCCCTGACCGCGGAAGGGTGTCCCGGCGCGCACGCCGACGCGAGCCGGTGCTGACGGCACATCAGTCCGGCAGTCCGGTGCCGCAGCGGCATCGTGAGCCGATTCTCAAGTCCGTTGCGAGCAGCCGGCATTCGCTGTCAGATGTCCGATGCGACGGCCAAGAAGTCCCGGACCAACGGCTCGTGCCCGGCGGCGCGGGACACCAGGGACAGTTCGACGATG
Source organism: Streptomyces herbicida (assembly GCF_032656585.1). Lineage (NCBI taxonomy): Bacteria > Bacillati > Actinomycetota > Actinomycetes > Kitasatosporales > Streptomycetaceae > Streptomyces > Streptomyces herbicida. The sequence goes on along the minus strand of NZ_JAUYWJ010000040.1, from coordinate 50,188 downwards.
TCCGCGCGGTCCACGAGGGGCCGGTATGCGACGGACAGTCCGGTGGAGCGTGCCGTGACGTTCGGTACGAGGGTGACGCCCAGGCCGCAGGCCACCATGGCCAGTTGGGTGAGGATGGAGTTGGCGAGATGGCGGACGTCGGGACCGAAGCCGGCCCTGCGGCAGGTGGCCGTCAACTGGTCGTGATAGTCGGGTGACGCCTCACGGCTCAGCCACACCCACGGCTCGTCGGCGAAGCGGGCGAGATCGACGGCGCTCGGGGCGTCGGGCGCAAGGGGATGGTCCGGCGGGAGGGCGATCACGAACTCGTCGTGCCGCCAGGGCTGGATGCGCAGACCGCGCACCGGGGTACTGGGCCGGATTACGGCGACGTCGATCTCGTGCCGGAGCAGGGCCTGCCGGCCCGAGCCCGTGTCCACCTCGGTGATCCGCAGGTCGACCCGCGGCCGGGCGTGCCCGAAGGCCGCGATGGTCGCTAGGAGGGGTTCGCTGAGCGCGGATGCGACCGCGCCGAGGCGCAGTGTGCCCACGAGGCCGGCCTCGACCTCGTCGGCGACCTCCTGCGCGTGTTGCGAGGCCGCGACGAGCTTGCGGCACTCTGTCGCGAACGCCCGGCCCGTCTCAGTGAGGGTGACCCTGCGTCCCGTGCGGTCGAACAGCCGCACACCCAGCTGGCGTTCCAGCTGGAGGATCGCCTGGCTCAGCGGTGGCTGGGACATACGGAGCTGTTCCGCGGCACGTCCGAAGTGGAGCGTCTCCGCGACGGCCAGGAAGTAGCGGGCCTGGCGCACCTCGATCATCAGTCGCTCCGCATATCACCTGAATACGGAATCAGACCTTCACTATATGACTCTGCCTCGTTCGACTGAAGGGCCCGACAGCTGAGGCAGCCTTGGCAGCCGTCCGTGGTCAGAATTGGACCGGCAGATGGCGGGGTCCGCGGAGCATCGCGTTCTGCCGATAGGGGGGCGGCAGGCGATCCCGCGCGGGCCCGCGGCCAGGCCGGACTCCGCCGGCCACTCGACGTTGCGGACCGCCCCCAGCGCCACGACGCACACGTCCGCGTCGACGCGGCTGCCGTCGGACAGGTCCGCGCCGGTAAACCGGCCGTTCCCGTCCCCGCGCGGCGCGGTGACCGTCACCCCGCAGCGCAGATCCACGCCGTGGTTGCGCTGCATGACGGCCGCAAGCTTCGACAGCGTCCCGCCGAGCGCGCCGACCAGAGGTGCGGGGCCGCGTTCGGCGACCGTGACCTCCACTCCTCGTTCCCGGCAGGCCGAGGCGATCTCCGAGCCGGTGAAGCCGCCGCCGATCACCAGTACCCGGGTCGGGCCGGCGTCGAGCCGCTCGGCCAGTCCCGCGGCGTCGTCTCGGGTGCACAGGGTGAACACCCCGTCCAGGGAGCCTCGTCCGGGTTGGGCCATGGACGTGCCCGGGTCCCGGTGGCGATCAGCAGCCGGTCGTACGGCACGGACTCGCCGTCGGCCAGCAGCACCCGTTTCCCGAGCGGGTCCAGGCCGGTGGCGGCCACGCCCAGCCGCCACTCGGCGTCCGGGTCCCGGCGCATCGGCAGCGCCGTGGTGTCCGCGGGGGCCTTGCCGAGCAGCACCTGCTTGGACAGCGGTGGCCGGTCGTAGGGCGGATGGGGCTCGTCCCCCACCACGGTCAGTGAGCCGGTGAAGCCTTCCTCGCGCAGCGTCTCCGCGGCCCTCAGCCCGGCCAGGGACGCGCCGACGACGATGCGGCTGTCCCGCAGATCACCGGGCAGCGGCGGCCACCTCCTCGCCGACGAGGACGGCCTGGACCGGGCAGGCCGCCACCGCCTGGTGCACACGCTCGAGCTGATCGTCCGGGACGGCCGGGGCGTACAGCAGCCCCTCTTCGCCGTGCAGCGCGAACACCTCCGGTGCGAGGAAGACGCACTGCGCATAGCCCTGGCAGCCCGTGGGATCCACAACGATCTGCATGGCCGGCAACTCCCTGAGTCGTACCGGCCCCCTCCCTTGCTACGCCGGTGTCGCACCACGCGCCCGTCAGGCCCCAGCTGCACCATGCGCCCCGCCTGTTACTACGGCTTCCGGCCCAGACCGAGAGAGAATCGGAATATGGTCTTCCGTTTCCGCAGCAGCGGAGCAATCTCCTGGCGCGGACGAGCCGTATATACGGATGTGTCGAGATTTCGGTTCCCCGTGGGCCGCCTCCCGGACGAGGCTCTGCTGTCCGGGCTGGCCACTGGAGATCCGGAGCTCGCCGTCACCTTCGTCCGGAGGTTCCAGCACACGGTCTTCGGTGTGGCCATCGCCGTCACCGGGGATCCGCAGCTCGCCGAGGACATCGCCCAGCAGACGTTCGAGCGCGCCTGGCGCCATGCACAGATCTACGACGCACGGCGCGGCTCGGTGCGGACCTGGCTCACGGCCATCGCCCACAACCTCGCCATCGACGCCGTTCGTTCGCGCCAGCCGGAGCCGGTGGCGCCCGAGGATCTCGAGTCGATCCTCGGCGTTGTCAGCGACACGCCGGAGCAGCACGCGCTGGCCGACGAGGCGTCCTCACGGCTGCGGGAAGCCGTGGCGGAGCTGCCGCCCGAACAGGGCCGCGCCCTGGTGATGGCGGGCATCTACGGCATGACCGCCCAGCAGATCGCCGACTCGGAGAAGATCCCGCTGGGCACCGCCAAAACGCGCATCAGGACGGCGATGGGCAAGCTGCGGTCCACGCTCGCGTCTCCGAAACGAGGCGACCATGTCAAATGATGTGAGCTGCGAGAAGCTCCGGGAACTCGGCCCCGAGCTGGCGCTGGGCGTGCTGCCCGGCCGGGAGCGGGCCGGGGCCGTCTCCCATCTGGACGGGTGCGCGGACTGTCGGGAGTACATCGAGCAGCTGACCCTCGTGGGTGACGGACTCATCGGTCTCCTGCCGGGAATCGAACCGCCGGTCGGATTCGAGACGCGAGTAGCCCAGTCCCTGACGCAGGTGACGCCGGTGCATGAGGGGCGCACGCACGCCCGCGAGGCCACCGTCCCGCGCAAGGGCCGCCGTGGACGGGCACGGCTGCGCATCGCCTCCGCGACGGCCGCGGCCGTCGTCGCGGTCGGGTTCAGCGGCTGGGCGGTCGGCTCGGCCATCGAGAACGTCGTGGCCGGCCCCTCCACCTCCGTCAAGCCGGTCACGGACATGCTGTCCGGCGATCTGATGTCGGCCGGCGCCAAGGGGAAGGAGGTCGGCGAGGTCTATGCCCATGCCGATCCCAAGGGCTGGGTCTACATGACCCTGGACCTCCCCCACGCCGGCGGCAGTTACAACGGCAAGGTCGTCTGCTTCCTGGAGCGCAAGGACGGCAGCATGGTTCCCGTCGGCGCCTTCAGCATTCGCGACGGCAGCGGCTCCTGGGGTGCCCCCGCACCCGTCGACCCTTCGGCGCTCTCCGGCGCCCGCGTGACCACGCCCGACGGCACCGTGCTCGCGACGGCGCCCCTGGCCCCGGCCGAGCCGGAAACGTAGGGGGTGCGACGGCCCGGCGCGGTTGCGCGGCCGACGGTCCGCTGTCAGCGTGCCATGGCATGCCTTCGGGCCCGGGCGGCGCGGGCCCCTAGCCGGGGAGCGTCGTGCCGAGGGCCCGGGCCAGCTCGGGGACCGTGAGCCGGGCCGCCGGCTGCACCCTCAGACAGCCGTCGATCGCCGCGGCGAGAGCGCGGGGCAAACGCCGCCGTGACGCGACGGGCGGCACCTCGCACGTCTCCTCGGAGGGCTCGCCGGTTCCGGCACGGACGAACTCCACGTCACCCGCGGCCACCTCGTACAGCGTGATGCCGATGCCCCACACGTCGGCCGGCGTCGACAGCTCTCCGCAGCGTTCCTGTTCCGGTGCGCGGTAGCGGCGCGTGCCCAGTCCGGCGGGAGCGGGGCCGGGCGGCCGCGCCACGCTGAGGTCGAACACCTTGGCGTGCCCGCGCTCCACCACGACGTTGGACGGCTTGAGGTCCAGATGCAGCAGACCCTGGGCGTGCAGATAGTGGACCGCGGAACACAGCTGCACGCCGAGGAGCGCCACGTCCACGGCGGACGGCCGGCGCCGCAACCGGTGGACGATGTACGCCAGCGTCTCCCCGGTCAGCGTCTCCAGGACGATGAGCGGGTCCGGCAGCGTGAAGGTCTCGTACGCCCGGACCAGATGCGGATGAGTGAAATCCCGCAGCCACCGGCCCTCACGCAGCAGACGGTCGTGCAACCCTGTCTCGCCCCGGCGGTCCGGCCTCAGCGTTTTGAGCACACAGCGGCAGGCCCGCTCCTCGCTCCAGCAGTCGTACACGTCCAGCCAGCTCGTACGTGTCACATGGCCCAGGACCTCGTAACCGGGAACCGGACGGGTGCCCGGCGCCATCGGCGGGGCGGGTTCCACCTCTGCACCACTCATGACAGCACCGTCCCGGACTGGGCAGAACCCGTCTGGGCGAGACGGCCGGCCGCGGGGCTCATCCGGTGCAGCCGGGCGTAGGTGCCGTCCCGGGCGAGCAGCTCGTCGTGGGTCCCCGACTCGACGACCCGTCCGCCGTCGAGCACCACGATCCGCGTGGCGTCCCGGACGGTGAGCAGGTCGTGGGAGATGACCACGGTCGTCCGTCCGGCCATGAGGCGGCGCAGCGGGTCCATGATCCTCAGGCCGGACCGTGCGTCGAGGGCGGTGGTCGGTTCGTCCAGGAGCAGGACGGGCGCGTCCCTGATCATCGCGCGTGCGATCGCCAGGCGCTGGCGCTGCCCGCCGGACAGGGTCCGGCCGCGCTGGCCGACCACGGTGTCATAGCCGTCCGGGAGCAGCTCGATGAACTCATGGGCGTCCGCGGCGCGCGCCGCCGCGACGATCTCGGCCTCGCTCGCCCCGGGACGGCCGTAGGCGATGTTGTCCCGCACCGAGCCGTGGAAGACGAACGTCTCCTGCAGGACCACGGCGACGCTCTCCCGTACGTCGGACAGGAGCAGGGTGCGCAGATCCTTCCCGTCGAGGCGCAGTGCGCCCCGGTCGGGGTCGTAGAACCGCAGCAGCAGCTTGGCGACCGTGGACTTGCCGGCCCCGCTGGCCCCGACCAGCGCCAGGACCTCTCCCGGAGCGACGTGCAGCGACACCTCCGACAGGGCCCGGCGTCCGGTCCCGGGGTAGCGGAAGGACACGCCGTCGAGCTCGATGTCGCCCCGCGCGCGGCCGATCCGCCGCGCGTCGGCGGCCTCGACGACCTGGGGCCGCTGGTCCAGCAGCTCGATGATCCGCTCCGCGGAGGCCGACGCGGCGTAGAAGGTGTTGCCCAGGCGGGACAGGCCGCGGATCGGGCTGTACAGCTTCCCGATCAGAGCGAGGAAGACCAGCAGCCCGCCGAGGGTGAGCTGTCCCTGGGCCAGCTTCCAGGTGCCGAGGCCCATGACGGCGAGTCCTCCGGCCACCTCGATGACCTCGACGAGCGAACCGTAGACGGCGTGGATCCGCGCCGAGGCCATCGTCGCGTGGAACCTGCCGAGGCTCTCCCGCTCGAAGCGGCGCTCCTCCCAGTCCTGCCGGTTGTACGCCTGCACCAGGGTCACATTGCCCAGCGACTCCTCGGCGACCGCGCTCAGCGAACCGCTGCGGCGTCTGCGCTCCCGGGACGCCTCCTTGATCAGCCGGGAGAAGTGCCGGGCGGCGCGCCAGAACAGCGGCACGATGAAGAGCGCGAGGAGTGTCAGGTCCCAGCGCAGGTAGAAGAGCAGACCGACGAAGACACCCAGCCGGACCAGGTAGTACAGGCCGTCCGCCACGCCCGAGAGCAGGAACGTCTCGACGGCGTCGACGTCACCCGTGACACGCGACAGCAGGTCCCCGAGCCGCCGCCGTTCGAAGAACCCGAGCGACAGCCCCTGGACGTGCCGGAAGACGTCGGCACGCACGGCCAGCAGGAACCGCTCGCCCACCCAGGTGGAGGTCACGTCGTCGGCGAACCTGAGAGCGCCGGAGGCGACGATGAGCCCCAGATAGGTGGGCGCGATCCATATGAAGGGCCGCAGATCGCGTGGTACGAGCACATCGTCCACGACGATCTTGAACAGCCAGAGTTCGGCGGCGTCGGCGAGGGGCCCGATCAGGCTGAAGAGAACAAGGGGCACCAGCCAGCGCCGACGGCCGCGGGTATAGGGCCAAAAACGCCGGAACACCTCGCGCGGCGGCAACGGCGGCGCGGCCGCGACGAGGGCGCTCGCGGCATCGTCATCCCCGCCCACCGCCAGCAGGCGCCGCACAACACGCCGAGGGACAGCCACCATGGCACGGCTCCGTCGCAAACCGGCGGCGGAACGGGCCGGCTCCCCCGGTCACCGGTCCGCTCAGCCTGCTTTCACCTGTGGTGATCGCCGTGGTCACCCTCGTGGCCCTCACGACCCCCGTGGTCACGGTTCCTGTCGCCGTGCCCGTGCCCCGATTCCGAGTCCCTCCTGTGGTCACCATGGCCGCTGCTGTCACCGTGGTCGCGGTGACTGGCCGGGAAGAGCTTGCTGAAGATCGCCATGCTGTTCCTCCTGTCGAAAGATCCCTCGTATCACATACGGCGTAGGACGGGAATTGGATGGCGTTGGCGGAAGAAAAGCCGCAAATTTCTCCCTCGGTAGACCCCATGAACACACCGGGTACTGGTGTCACCAGCGCTTCGATGCGCCGGGCTCCGCCGAAACCGGCTCGCGCTCCGCCCTGGAGGGCAGTCCGGGCGCGACACCGTGGGCGGCCCTGTCGCCGTACCAGGCAAGGAAGGCGAAGACGAAGAGCCCTTCGACGAGCAGGGACAAGGGGCCGTACGGAGGCTCCCAACCGGGTTCGTAGTAGCCGGACGGCAGGCCGACGGTGCGCGACAGCGCAAAGCCGACGATCATGCCGAGGCTGACGAGCGTCCCGGTCAGCCAAGCGATCAAGGGATGTTTCATCACGACCAGCGTCAACGCCACGGCGAGCATGATCGCGCTGCCCGCGGCGAACAGAACACCGATGTAGAACATCTCCTCGAGATGATCGGGGACAAGGAGCGTGTGCAACACCGTGTTGCCAACGGCGCAGCACACCCCCACTCCCCTCAGAGTGACTTCGGCACCATGGGTGGAGTACATCGCGACTCCAGGTGTTCAGAGATTTCCTCCTGTGAACCCATACGAGTACGAGCCCCAGTTGGATTGCCCCCTCCGAAACCTGCTACAAACTTTCTCCGCAGGTCAGCCGTCCGTGCCCTGCAGCAGGTCGGCATAGGCGCGCGCCTGCTCGGAGGCATTGCGGTGCCAGTCGGCCTGCATGCGGTGTTCCTCCGCCAAAGAGGGCTCGGCCGTGACGAGTTGGTCGTACACGTCGGCGATCTCCTGGTGCACCGCCGCGATGGCGAGCCGGTTGGCGCGCACCGCATCGGCGTGTCCCCGGTAGGCCGCGATCACCAACGGGTCCCCGCCCACGGGCGCGGCAGCGGGACCCTGCTCGTGCAGGGTGCCGTACTCGTCGTTCAACCGCGTTGTCCGCGCGTCCAGTTCGGTACGACGGCTGTGCAGGGCGGAGCCGCGGGCGCGCAGACTGGCCTCGTACGCATGGGAACCGGGGAAACGGACCGCGTCCAGGCCCGACGTGACCGCGCGCGGCCGGTCCGGCCGCAGCCTGGCATAGCGGGCGTCCGCCTCCGCCGCCACCTCGAGCGTCTTCAAGTCCGGCGGCAGCGCGCTGCGTCCCGTGGCCGCCCACGCGTGGACGTCGCCGTACCACTTCTCATGCGCGGACTGCCGCGTCATGCCCGCCGCTTCACCGATCTGGTACCACGTGGTGCCCCGCTCGCGCTCGGCCACCACGGCCTCGCGTATCACGTCCTCCACCCTGCGCTGGAGACGAAGTGCCGTACGGAGCAGGTCGCCCGGCGCCGGATCCTGCTCGACCGGCACGGCATCCAGCACGGCATCGGCGAGTTGACGAAGTGTCAGAGCGAGGGCGACACGGGACTCGTCCCGGGGAGAGAGCCGGTGGAGCTCGTCCGCGGCCGGAGTGGACGGAGTGCCTGCAACGTCGGTCATTGCGTCAGGCTATCCCTGACACCCGATCATGGGCTGCGAAAACGGATGTACCGGCGCCCACCCCTGGTTCTACGCTCAACGCGTGGATTCCGTCGCTCTGGCCTGTTTCGCGCTGCCCGTCACAGCCTTGCAGTACAGGCTGCTCAGGCTGCGCGGCCGCCGCGAGGACCGGTGGTACCGGACGGCGGCGAAACGCTGCGCCGCACTCGCCCGCGACCCCTATCACGCCGCCGCCGACCGCTGGTGGCCCGAGGACGACATCCAGGCCGCGGCCGCCCGACTGCTGCTCGACGGGCTGGCCACCGTCAACCATCGCGGCAACCTGGCTCTCACTGCGGCCGGCTCCGACCCCGCGCGCGGCGCCGGGCACCCGCTGCCCGACGCCCTGCTCGCCACCCTGCGCAGACGCACCGCCTCCGCGGCCCTCGGCAATCTGCTGCTCCACGACACGGCCCTCCGTGGCGCCCGCGAGGAGTTCCACGCCGCCTACCGCGCCCGGCTGATGCCCCAACTGCCGCGCCCGCCACGCGACCTCGGCTGCCTGGGCGCCATCGGGTTGCTGCTGCTCGTCGCGGAGATGTCGTTCACCACCGCCGCACTCTTCGACCGTTTCCCCCACGGACCGGCGAACTGGGCAGCGGCCGCCGCCACCGGCCTCGCCCTGCTCGCACAGATCCACTGGCTGGACCGGTTCAGCCCACAGCAGGACGCCGGCCGACCCGACCCGCTCGCCAACTGGCTGACCCTGATGGGCCCGCACCCTGCGCTCACCGAACTGGCCGCACGGGACCCGGAGTCCGCGGCCCGACTGCGAGTCAGCCGAATGCGCACCCGCCGCCGGCGAAACCGGGGGCGGACGCGTCGCCACAGGACTCCGGCCGAGGCCGGATCCCCGGTGTGAGCCGCAACCGCGGAGTTCCGGCGTGGGTCAGAAGGCCGTGTGGGCGAACCACACGTCGAGCACCGCGGTATCTCCCGACACCTCGAAGGCATCGTCCTGGTACGCCCGCCGCCCGTACAGCAGCAACAGAAGATCCGCTGCCGGCCCCCGCACCACCGACTGCGCCGCGGACGTCGCGGCGTCGGGGTCGGTGCCGGTGTCGGTCCGCGGCAGCAGGCGGAAGCCTTCGGGGTCCAGCCGTACGCGCCACTCCTCACCGGTGCCACCCGGGTGGTCCGAGCACTGGAAGGCGATCGTCTCGCCGCTGCCGTGCAGCTTCGTCACGGCCGGGGCGAAGAGGCCCGCGTGGGGCAGGTTGACGAGGAACTCGTCCACGCCGTCCGCCGCAAGTACGGGGTCGATGTCTGAGTCCCGGCCCACGGCGCGCTCCGCGTCGACCCGGTGCACCAGCGTTTCGAACAGCATCCGCCGGGCCCAGAACCGCGCATGCTGGTCCTCGCCCCAGGCCCACATCGCCGCCAGCGGATCCGTGTCCCGCAGCACCGCCGCCACGGCGGGCACGCCCGCCGCCACCCAGTCGGGATACTCCTGCGCACCTTCCGGCAGCCCCAGCTCCAGATCACGGCTGCGCGGAGGCTCCTGGACCAGCCGGGTCAGCAGCGCGCTGAACCACCGCTGGAGCGCGCCCACGTGCCGGGTGAGGTCGGCCAGGGTCCAGTCGGGGCAGGAGGGCACGGCGGTCTCGGGGTCCACGCCGCCGGCGATGCCGGCGAATCGCAGCGTCTCCCGCTCGATCGCCTCGCGATAGCTGTCGTACGGCAGAGGGTGCCCCGCCCCGTTCGTCGTCTCCATCTGCTGCCGCCATTCCTTCCCCAGCACGGATACCGTCGCGATCAGTGTGGAGGCTGGAGTGCACTCGAACGCAAATCCGGGGGCCATGCCCGCAGTGCCCGCACACCGTACCCGTCCCGCACGCGTCCCACGTGGTCAGGGGCGCCCGGTGGTGCGACGCTGGGGGATGAGAGGTGTCCGAGGAGGGGAACCCGGGAGGGCCGATGGGACGCGACGTCCCGGCGATGGTCTTCACCCGCGAGGACCGACGCCGGTACCGGATCAAGATGCACGAGTGCCTCGACGCGTTCGCGCAGATGCTGCGCGAGGAGCGGTTCGAGTCCGAGCGGCCCCAGGTGGGGCTGGAGATCGAGCTGAACCTGGTCGACGACCGGGCAGAGCCGGCGATGCGCAACAGCGATGTGCTCGAGGCGATCGCGGACCCCGCCTGGTCCACCGAGCTGGGCCGGTTCAACCTCGAGATCAACGTTCCGCCCCGCCGTCTGACGGCGGGCGGTCCCGACGCCTGGGAGGCGGAGATCCGCGACGCGCTGAATCACGCGGAGCAGCGGGCCAGGTCGGTCGACGCACATCTGATCATGGTCGGCATCCTTCCCACGCTGCGGGAGGAGGACATCGGCGAGGCCGCGCTGTCGGAGAACCCGCGCTATCGGCTGATCAACGACCAGGTCTTCGCGGCCCGGGGCGAGGATCTGCTCCTCGAGGTGGACGGTGTCGACCGGCTGCGGACCTACGCGGACACGATCAGTCCGGAGGCCGCCTGCACCAGCACCCAGTTCCACCTCCAGGTGTCCCCGGACGAGTTCGCGGCCTACTGGAACGCGGCACAGGCCATCGCCGGGGTCCAGGTCGCGCTGGCCGCCAATGCCCCGTTCCTGTTCGGCAAGGAGCTGTGGCACGAGACCCGTATCCCGTTGTTCGAGCAGGCGACCGACACACGCCCCCAGGAGATCAAGGTGCAGGGGGTACGGCCCCGGGTGTGGTTCGGCGAGCGGTGGATCAACAGCGTCTTCGACCTCTTCGAGGAGAACCTGCGCTACTTCCCGGCGCTGCTGCCTCTGTGCGACGAGCAGGACCCCGCGCAGACGCTGGACCGCGGCGACATCCCCGAACTGGCCGAACTGACCCTGCACAACGGCACGATCTACCGCTGGAACCGCCCGGTCTACGCGGTCTCCCACGACAAACCGCATGTCAGGGTGGAGAACCGGGTGCTGCCCGCCGGCCCGACCGTCGCCGACACCCTCGCCAACGGTGCCTTCTACTACGGGCTCACCCGCGCCCTGGTGGAGGAGGACCGGCCCGTGTGGTCACGGATGTCCTTCTCCGCAGCCGAGGAAAACCTGCACACGGCGGCGCGCAACGGCATCGAGGCACTGCTGTACTGGCCCGGGATGGGCGAGGTGCCGGTGCCCGAACTCGTCCTGCGGCGCCTGCTGCCGCTGGCGCACCGCGGGCTGGAGCACTCCGGCATGGACGCGGCCTGGCGGGAACCGCTGCTGGGCGTCATCGAGCAGCGATGTGTCACCGCCCGCAACGGAGCCGTCTGGCAGAAGGAGATGTTCCACCGCATCGACGAGTCCACCCACAGCGGCCGCCATGAGGCCCTGCGCCGGATGACGCAGCTGTACATCGACTACATGCACCTCAACGCCCCTGCGCACACATGGCCGGTCGACTGAGCCTCGCAGGCGTGCGCCCTCACTCGTCCGGGGCACCGGCCGGGGCGTCTGCCCGCGTCGGAATGCGCGGGCTTCGAAGCGTGCGCAGGCTGATACCGACGGGTCCTGTGACAACAGTGAGGGGCGATGATCGTATCGGTGGTTTCGATGCCGGAAGGGATCATCACTCGCACCGACGTGTCGGAGGCACGTGAGCGACTCACCATGTCCGACTTCCTGCTCGTCGACGTCGAACTGCCGGAAGAGGAGGTGACCGACGAACAGCCCGTCGCCCACCAGCTCGGCCTGGAGGCCGAGAACATCCGCTGGTTCGGCAGGGCCGGCGAACATGCGCGGGCCGAGTTCCTCGGGGACGTGGCAGGCCTCGTCGTGCCCGTCGTGGCAGGCGTACAGGTCAGGCATTTCCATGCCCTGGTGACCGACCGGCATCTGATCACGGTTCACCGGGGTCCGCCCGGCCCGCTGGACAACCTCGCCGTGCAGCTGAGGTTCGAAAGGCCCTCCGATGCCGTGGCCATGCTGTTCCTGCTGCTCCAGGACGCCCTGGAGACCTTTCGCCGAGCCGCTGTGTCGGACCTGCTGCTGGTGGAAGAACTCGAGGACGAGATGTTCGAGCGACGACGTCCCGACCAGGTCTATCGCCTGTCACAACTGCGACGGCACTCCGCCCTGTTGCATCATTCCCTGCTCCCCTACCTCCAGGTGACGGACGAGATCCTCACCCGGCGGATGCTGAGCGGCACCTTCCCGGCGGAGCGTCAGCGCCTGGCCCGTCAGTTCCAGCACGCGGGCAGGCTGGCTCTCGCCGACATCGAGTCCCTCCAGGACGCCAGCCGTCGCGCCTTCGCCAGCTACTCCTCCCTGGTCTCGGGCGAGCAGAACGGTGTGATCAACCGCCTGGCCATCGTCTCGACGATCTTCCTGCCCCTGTCCTTCCTGACGGGGTACTTCGGCATGAACTTCACCTACATGACCGACGAGTTGGAGAGCTCGGCCGTGTTCTGGCTGCTGGCCGTCGGCCTGCAGGTCGCTGTTGTGTTCGTGGCCCTCTACGTCCTGCACCGCACCAGAATCTGGCGCCGGCTCCGGGACGACGAGGGAGTGGAGGACCGGTGAGCCGGGCCTGTAGGCGCCTTCTCCGACGGGCTCGAAGCGCCCGCCCGGCTTAGCCTGAACGGGTGGGGGGGTCAGGCATCCGGGCACCGTCGCATGCCGGAAGGGACGCCGTATGGACGACTACCCGATGATCGAGAACCATGGCCTGATCGGGGATCTGCAGACCGCGGCGCTCGTGACCACCGACGGAACGATCGACTGGTTCTGCTGCCCGCGCATCGACTCACCCAGCGTGTTCGGTGCTCTGCTCGACAGGCGCAAGGGCGGGCACTGCACGGTACGTCCCGCGCACGCCACGTACGCCACCAAGCAGCTGTACCTGCCCGACACCGCGGTTCTGGTGACCCGGTTCATGACCGAGGCGGGCGCGGGCGAGGTCGTGGACTTCATGCCGGTGACGGGAACGACGGTCACGCCCCGCCACCGCCTGGTCCGCATGGTGCGTTGTGTGCGCGGCAGCATGAAGTTCGAGGTCGACATCGCTCCACGCTTCGACTACGGCCGCCGGCCCCACAAGGTCGAGCTCGCCGACTACGGGGCGGTCTTCGCGTCGGACGAGCTGGAGCTGACCGTCCACACGGTCCGCGAACCGGACGACGAGCGGCTGCCCACGACGGTCAGCGCGGAGAACGACCTGCATCTGTCCGTGACCCTGCAGGCGGGCCAGCAGCGCGGCTTCGTCATCGAGTCGGCCGCCGACGGCCCGCCCCGGCAGATCCGGGTGGCGGAGTTCCAGCAGCTCTTCGAGGACACCATCCGGTTCTGGCGGACATGGCTCAGCCAGTCGCGGTACACCGGACGGTGGCGGGAGATGCTGGAGCGCTCGGCGGTGACGCTGAAACTGATGACCTACGCGCCGAGCGGCGGACTGGTCGCCGCGCCCACCGCAGCACTGCCGGAGCAGTTGGGCGGCGAACGCAACTGGGACTACCGGTTCACCTGGATCCGGGACGCCGCCTTCTCCGTCTACGCCCTGCTGGGCATGGGGTTCGTCGATGAGGCCAGGGCATTCATCGACTGGCTCGCCGACCGGGCCCAGGACAAGGCGGGTGGCGACACCGGACCGCTGAACATCATGTACCGGGTCGACGGCTCGGCCGACCTCGACGAGGAGATCCTGGACCACTGGGAGGGCTACGAAGGGTCCGCCCCGGTGCGCATCGGCAACGGCGCGGCGACCCAGCTGCAACTGGACATCTACGGGGAGGCGCTGGACAGCATCTCCTTCGCGCACCGGCACGGCTTCCACCTCGGGCACCGGGGCTGGAACTCCATGCGCACCGTCCTCGACTGGCTCGCCGACAACTGGGACCAGACCGAGGAGGGTGTGTGGGAGACGCGCGGCGGCCGTCAGGACTTCACCTACGGGCGGGTGATGTCCTGGGTCGCGTTCGACCGCGCACTGCGGCTCGCGCAGGAGAACGGCAGACCGGCGGCGACCGATCGCTGGAGCATCGCCCGGGACCAGATCTACGACCAGGTCTGGACGAAGGGCTGGAACAAGGAGCGTGCGGCCTTCGTCCAGCACTACGGGAGCGAAGTCCTCGACTCCTCGCTCCTGCGCATGCCGACGGTCGGCTTCGTCACCCCCGGGGACCCGGCGTGGGCCACGACCATGGACGCGATGGAGAAGGAACTGGTCAGCGACAGCCTGGTCTACCGGTACAACCCGGAGGCCTCGCCCGACGGACTGCGGGGCTCCGAGGGCACGTTCTCGCTGTGCACGTTCCTGTACGTCGACGCGCTGGCGCGTGCGGGGCGCCTGGACCGGGCCCGCCTGGTCCTGGAAAAGATGCTCGGGTATGCCAACCATCTGGGCCTGTACTCCGAGGAGATCGACCCGACCGGGCGGCAACTGGGGAACTTCCCCCAGGCCTTCACGCACTTGGCGCTCGTCGACGCGGCCATCACCCTCGACAGCGCCCTCAACGCCCGGCGTCAGTGAGGTACCGGCCCGAGGAGGACCAGGGTGTCGCCTGCCCCCGGCGTGACGGGCCGTGCCTCGGTGGCCGGCTCCAGCCGCCCGTCGGGACGTACCACGAAGAGTGTGTCGTGGCCCGGCACCGGCATGTCCGACGCGGGCCGCACCAGGAAACGGGCGCCCTGCGCAAAGCGTTCGGTCAGGGTGTGCCGGGCGAGGTGGCGGCCGAAGAGGAGGTCGCCCCCGGCGTAGGGGGCGACCACGGCGCCGCTGTCGGGTGGCGGCGCGATCCGCAGCACCGGGCCGTCGACCCCGTCCTGCACCACCAGTGAGGCGAGCACGTTGAAGTCGTCGTCGTCCGTGAGCAGGAACGCCGCCGTCACACCTTCCAGCCGGGCGCCGGGGCTCGTCGCCGTGGCCAGCAGCTCCCCCTCGGCCGGCTCGATCCCGGCTTCCCTGATCTGCTCCCGCTCCTGGGCGGGCCCGGCCCACATGAGGACGTCGAGCCCGGCCGCCCGCAGCGCACGGGCGAGGTCGATCACCCAGGGAGCGCCGCCGACCAGCAGGGGCCGGGCCCGTGCGGACCGTACGACGCCCAGCCGGGCGGCCACCGGCTTGGCCGTCAGCGCGTACACCAGGACGGTCCCGACGATCACCAGGAATGTGACCGGCAGGATCTTGTCGGCGCCGTCCAGCCCCGCGTCGACGAGGGCGGTGGAGAACGTGGCGGCCGTGGAGGCGGCCACGATGCCCCGCGGAGCCATCCAGCCGACGAAGCCGCGCTCCCCCGCCGCCAGGCCGCTCCGGGCGGTGGAGAGGACGGAGACCGGCGGTCTCACCAGCAGGACGAGTACGGCGACGAGCCCGAGGGCGGGGAGCAGCACGGGGACGACCGATTTCGGGGTCACCGTGGCCGAGATGGACACGAACAACAGTCCGATGATCAGTTGTACGAGCGTCTCGAAGAACGGCCGCCGCGCCGGCATGTCGAAGCCCGGCAGGTTGGCCACGGTCATTCCGGTGACGACCGCGGCGATGAGCCCCGTGTCGTCGAGGACCATGTCGCAGCCCGCGGCCACCGCGACCACGGTGGCCAGCTGAGCGAGCGTGCCCAGGGTCTCCCCGAGCCGGAGCACGCGGAGCGTGAACCACAGCAGCGCGCTCCCCACAAGGCCGCCCACAAGCCCGACGACAATCCCGCCGAAGAACACGGCGAACCGGAATCCATGCCCGGTCCGGAACCCTCCGGCGAGGATGGAGTGGAAGACGACGGCGCCCAGGATGCCGCCGATCGGGTCGATGAGCGAGCCCTCCCAGATCAGCACCCGGCGCACGGTGTCCGAGGGCCGCACATGGTCGAGCAGCGGTCCGACGACCGTCGGCCCGGACACGACGAGGATCACCCCGACCATGCAGGCCACGGCGAACGGCACACCGAGCAGAGCGGGCCCCAGGGCCATGACCGCCCCCCAGGTCAGAAGCACCCCCAGCACGATCAGCCGGACGACGACGCTTCTGGTCGCGCCCTGGAGGTGGCGCAGGTCGAGGCCCAGCCCCGCGTCATAGAGGATCAGCGCCACCGACAGTGACACCAAAGGGGCGAAGTCCGGGCCGACCAGCTTGTCGGGGTCGACGACGTCGGTCAGCGCTCCCGCCGCGAATCCGGCGGGCAGCAGCACAATGACGGCGGGGATCCGCAGCCGGCTCGCCAGGATCTGCGAACCCACCGCGAGCGCGACGGTCAGCCCGATGCCCAGCAGGATCTCGTTCTGGGTCACCGCCTCACCGCCTGCCGCCCGCTCCCGCGCGCGGCAGGCCCCCTGCGTCAGGCGTCGTCACCCGCACGGCCGCGCAGATCGGCGTCGGTGAGGGGTTCGAGGGCGCCATGGGTGTCCAGCCAGTACAGATAGGCCACGGCGGGGAACACCAGCACCACGGCCACGGCGGTGACCAGCATCAGCCAGCGCAGTGTGGTCGTGGCTCCCGCGCCGTCGGCGACGGTCAGCGAGACCGGGATGAGATACGGCCGCTGCGCCACGCCCCACGCGAAGACCCCCGCCGCCACCGCGACGACGGCCGTGCTGCGGGACCAGCGGGCCTCGGCCGTACCCAGCAGCAACCAGCCCGTGGCGAGTGCGGCCACGGCCGCCAGGATGACCAGGACGAGCCCGACGCCGTGCGTCAGGCCGTGCCACACATGGGGCGCGTCGCCGTGGGTGACGAACAGCATGACCACCGTCAGTACGGCGACGGCAGCGAGGGCGAAGACCGCCCGCCGCCGGAAGTGGCCGTCGAGGTCCGGTGCGCCGAAGCGGCGGGCATCCCCGGCCAGGAACACCGCGCCGAGGAACGCGGTCATGGCGATGGCCAGCAACCCGAACAGGAGGGAGGTGGGGTTGGCCCAGTTGGCCACCGACGCCGCGGTACCCGGAGAGACCCGGCCGGAGGCGATCCCGCCCACGGCGGCACCCAGGAAGAACGGCGTGAGGAGCGAGGCGATCGCGAACACGGCCCCGTACAGGCGCCGCCCGGCCAGCCGGCGGGCCGGCTTGCGCAGGGCGAAGCCCGCGCCGCGCAACACGGTGCCGACGGCGGCGAGCGCCAGGGGCAGCCACATCGCGACGAACACGGTACGGAAGAAGACCGGGAACCCGGTCCACATGATGACGAGGACGAAGATCAGCCAGACGTTGTTGACCTCCCACACGGGCGCCATGGCGTGGTCGATCAGCCACCGGGGGCGCTTGCCTCGTTCGACTCCGCCCGCGGTCAGGTCCCAGAAGCCGGCCCCGTAGTCGGTGCCGCCGGCGCAGGCGTAGGCGGCGATCGCGAGCAGCAGGACCAGGGCGACGACACCGGCGGCGGTCATGACCGGTCCTCCCCGCCGGCGGAGGGTCCGGGACCCGGTGCGGGGCCGCTGCCCGCGAGGGCGGAGCGGGGTCCGTAGGGATTGTCCGTCTCCGGTGCGCCCCGCCCCGCCGTGTCCGAAGCGTCGGCGAGCCGCCAGCGGGTGCGCATCTTCAGCAGTACGACGAGGAAGGAGCCGAACACGAACACATAGACGAGGATGACCAGGCCGAACATCGTCCACAGAGCGGGGGCACGCGTCGCGGTGACCGCATCGGCGACCCGCATGTACTGGTAGACGATCCACGGCTGGCGGCCCACCTCGGTGGTGATCCAGCCGCACTCCACAGCGACGACGGAGGCCACGCCCGCGCACGCCGCTGCGCGGTAGAACCAGACGGAGGCGGGCAGTCGGCGGCGGCGCAGCCACACCAGGCCGTACCAGAGCGCGAGCAGGATCAGCAGGGAGCCGATGCCGACCATGGTGTCGAACGCGAAGTGCGTGATGGTGGCCTGGGTGGCGGTGGGCCGGGCATCGGCCGGCACCGAGGTCAGACCGGTCACCTGCGTGTCCGGGCGGAAGCCGGCGAGGATGGAGTCGAGCTGGGGGATCTTGATGCCGCCGGAGACGGAGCCGTCGGGGTGCAGTCGGCCGTACAGGTACTCCGGCACATGGGTGTCGGTCTTCCAGACGATCTCCATCGCAGCGAACTTCACCGGCTGCTTGTGGAAGACCTGCCGGGCGATGGAGTCGCCCAGCATGAACTGGATCGGTGTGAGCACCGCGGCGAGGGTGAAGGGCACGGTGAATCCGAGCCGGTGGTACCGGTCGCGGCGCCCGCGCAGCCAGCCCGAGGCATAGACACCTGCCACGACATAGCCCGCGGTCAGCAGCATGGCGACCACGAAGTGCCAGTACTCCGGTCCGAACATCGGTGTGAAGACGGCCTTGCGGACGTCCACGCCGGTGGGGTTGCCCGCGGAGTCGAGGACAAAGCCCCGCGGCGTGTTCATCCAGGAGTTGGCCGCCAGAATGCCGAAGGCACCGAGCAGGGCGGCGGCCGGCAGGGGCAGTGCGAGCAGGAAGTGGGTACGGGCGGGCAGCCTGCGCCAGCCGTAGAGGTAGATGGCGATGAGGACGGCCTCCAGGAAGAAGGCCCAGGCCTCGATGCCGAATCCGAGGCCGAAGACATCACCCCACTGGCCCATCATGCCCGGCCACAGCAGTCCGAACTCGAAGGACAGCACGGTCCCGGTGACGATACCGATGGCGAACTGCACGGCCATGACCGCCGACCAGCGCCGGGCCAGCAGCAGCGCGGTGGGGTCGTTACGGCGCAGGCCGTAGCCGTGCATGATGAGGGTGATGAGCGGCAGCGCCACGCCCAGGGGCACCAGGATGATGTGCGCGGCGAGCGTGAACGCCATCTGCGATCTGGCCGGCAGCATCTGGGGTGGTGGGTCCGCCAGCAGGTGAATCATGGTGTGCACAGGTGCCCCCCGGGGCCGACAAGGGTGTGAGGGTCAGCCGCCGGTGGCGAAGCCCGGGAAGAGGGTCATGCCGCCGTCCACGTAAAGCGTGGCTCCCACGACGTAGTCCATGAGGTCGGAGGCAAGGCCTACGACGGCGTAGGCGATGTCGTCGGGCTCACCGACACGGTCGTAGGGGATGAGTTGCAGGAGGTCGCGTTCGGCCTCCGGAGTCTCCCAGGCCTGGCGGTTGATCGGTGTCTTGATGGCTCCGGGCGCGACCGCGTTGACGCGGATCTTCTTCGGCGCGAGTTCCTGGGCCAGGGTCTGCATCATCATCAGCACGCCGCCCTTGGAACTGGCGTAGTTGACGTGCCCGGCCCACGGAATGATCTGGTGCACCGAGCTCATGCAGATGATCTTGCCCGCCGAACGCGACACCTCGGGGACCACACCGCGGCGCAGGAACTCCTTGGTCGCCTCGCGGGCACACAGGAACTGCCCGGTGAGATTGACGTCCAGCACCTTCCGCCACTGAGCGAGAGTCATCTCCGTGATCGGGGCGTCCCGTTGCAGCCCGGCGTTGGCGACGAGGATGTCGATCGTGCCGAACTCCTCGACCATCCGGTCCATCATCGAGACGACCTGGTCCTCCTGCGACACGTCCGCCTCGTAGGCCGCCGCGTTCACGCCCATCGCCTTGATCTCGTCGACGACCTGCTCGGCATCCTCGCGGCCGGCCACGTAATTGACGACGACATCGCAGCCGGCCCGGCCCAGGCCGATGGCGGTCGCCTTGCCGATGCCCGAGTTGGCACCTGTGACCAGCGCCTTCTGACCCTTGAGCAGGTGGGCGGGAATCACGCTCCGCAACGTGCCCTCGGTGGAACTCACGATCGACAGCCTCCTCCGCTGCGTGACCCCGGGCCGGCCGGCCACCGCCCGCAGGTCGAAGGACACGGAATCACCGCCGCAGCCGAGCGGCACGCGTGACGCATCGGTCTTACGCCGCCCGGCTGATCATCTTCGTCCACCCGGACGCTGCCGCGCGTCGGCGCTCGGCCGCGCGCCGGTCCGGGTCACAGCACGGCGATCGGATTGACCGGAGAACCCGTGGCCCCCGGTAGCCGCAAGGGTGCGATCGCACAGAGGAAGGACCAACGGCCGGCGCTCTCGCAGGCCGGGGCCAACTCCTCGAACTGGAGGTAGTCCATCAGGTAGATCCCCAGCGCGTGGATCGCCAGCACATGCACGGGGAAACCGATCCCGTCGACCGCGCTGGGGGCGGTGTCGTTGTTCCCGTCCCCGCCCAGCACCGCGACCTCCCGCTCGGCCAGGAACCGCACGGCCGTCGGATGGAGACCCGCGCGTGCCTCGGCCACGTTCCACGCCCCCAGCTCCAGCCGCCTGAGCCGGTGACCGACCCGGACGAAGAGCAGATCTCCCGGCCCGACATGGACACCCTGTGCCTCCTCGGCGGCGGCCAGGTCCTCCCGTGTCACATGGTCGCCCGGTTCCAGCCAGCGGGCTCCGCGCAGCCTGGGAACGTCCAGGAGCACACCCCGCCCGACGATGCCGTTGCGGACGAGGTCCACGGACAGTGCGTCGGCTCCGTCCGGAGTCAGGCTGCGCGCCGAGACCCCGCCGAAGAGCTCACCGTCGACGATCACATGGCACAGCGCGTCCAGATGGCTGTCCACGTCACCATGAACGTTCATCGCCAGCCGGTCGCGGGCGAAGTGCAGGCCGGGCGCATCGAGGTCGCCGGCGGCCGGCCCGGTCATACGGTGGTCGGCGGGCTCGGGGCTGTCCGGTCCCCGGTGTGTCTCGATGGGGGCGGCGAGCGACACCGTGCGCCCCGAACGGACCTCGCTCGCGGCCGCCCGCACGCGCTCGGGCGTCAGATGGCGCAGGGATCCGCCGGGCGGGCCGCTGACGAGCCGTGTGTCGGCGCTCAGCCGCTCGTACAGCGCCCGGAACGCCGCTTCACTCATGTGCGGAGCGGACGGGGCCCCGGAGGCGGCACAGGGAGGCATGCTGCCCTCCTCGCTGTCGGATGGCGGCCGGTCCGCCCATTTCACCCCGGCCCATTGCAGCACGCTGCCTGCGGGGTCGCAGCCCGGGATTCCCTGCGTTTCTCACAGGAAACTGCGTACGGTCCGCATCATGGATCTCACCGGCCCGATCATCGTCGCGGGTCCCTGGTGGGCTTCGCGGTGGGACTCACCGGCATGGGCGGCGGCGCCCCATGACACCGGTCACGGTCATGGTGTTCGGGGTGAACCAGCAACGCGTCAAGTACGTCGTCGGTGCGGCGCTCGTGCTCGCCGTCGCCGTCGCCGTCGCCGTCGCCGGGATGCTCATCCGCCGCCGGCTGGACCGCCGCCGCGGACGCCCACGTACCGTCCGGCCCGTCGTCCCCCTGCTGATCGGCCTGGTGGGCGGTGTCGTCGTGGGGATGACATCGGTCGGCTCGGGCTCCCCGATCATCACTACGGCGCTCGGCGCGGTCCCCACCGTAGGCGGCCGGGCTTCCGCACCCACGAAGAGCCGGGCCGAGGAACCGAAGATCGAGCAAGCCGCCGCGTGAACAAGGGCCGTCAGCGGACCGCCACACTGGGGGCGCGGGCCGCTCCCGTGGCCTCGTGCCTGAACGCCTGCTTCAGCTCCGGCTCCATCGTGAACCGGAACACGCGCCGCACGGGCGGGGTGCACAGGACGGTCACGACCGCCGCGGCCACGGCGGTGACCGTGACCTCACCCAGCGGCCGGTGCACCCACGCCGGGCCGTACCAGCCCCAGAACTTCGATCCCTGGGCGAGGAACCCGTGCAGCAGGTACCCGCAGAGTGTTCCCGCGCCCAGCACGGTGAACCACGTGCGGCGCCCCGGCACCCACGCGAAGAAGCAGGACACCAGAGCCACCGAACAGCCGAAGGTGGCCATTGTCATGACGGGCCCGTACCAGTCGGGGGCCGCGAGTTCCGCCGCGCTGTCCCGGTGGTAGAACCAGGCCTGGGTCATCCGCGGCACCAGCCAGTACGCCACGGCGAGCGCGCATGCGAAGACGGGTACGGCCAGGATGCGCACCGACCGGCGGCGGACGAGACGGAAGTGCTCGGGCCTCAGGCACAGGCCCAGGACGAAGTACGGCAGGAACTGCAGGACCCGCTGCAGGTCGAGGTCCTTGCCGATGGACGGCGCGAGGGTGCCCAGCATGGCGAGGACGAGCGCGAGCGGCAGCGGCCACCGCACGAGCTTCCAGATCGGTGTGGTCAGGCGCCAGATGAACAGCGCGGCCAGGAACCACGTCAGATACAAGGGGTCCAGCAGGCTGATCTCGCGGTCCGGGACGCCGTCGGTCCACCGGGTGAAGTAGGTGTACGCCGTCTCGAAGAGCACGTACGGAACGGCAACGCCCGTGATCAGGCGCTTGATCCGGGCGGGGCTCGCGTCGAAGCCGCGCGAGAAGTAACCGGAGATGACGATGAACGCCGGCATGTGAAAGGCGTAGACGAACATGTAGAGCGCGCTGACGGTCCGGCTGCCGTCACGCAGCGGCTCCCAGGCGTGCCCCATCGCCACCAGCACGATCGCGAGGTATTTCGCATTGTCGAAGAACGCGTCGCGCGTGGGTCCGGGTGACGCGACCCTTGCCTCCTCGGCACTGCGCGACGACAGCGCCTCGTTCACGAGTCCTTCCTGGCGGTACCCGGACAGACCAGAACACCTCATTACAAAGTTGCCGACGGCGGTGGCGAAGCTCGCGGTGGCGAGGCTCTTCAGGCGCCACTCACCCGCACGACGCCGCGTAAACATCGGCCGCCGCGACCGTGACCCGGGCCACACGCCGAGCCTGTGCGGACGCGCTCCAGGCTTGGCGATATGTTGATCTCCATGAGCGACAACGTGTACTTCGACATCACCATCGACGACCAGCCGGCGGGCCGGATCGTGTTCAACCTTTTCGACGACGTGGTGCCCCGGACCACCAAGAACTTCCGGGAGCTGGCCACGGGGCAGAACGGCTTCGGCTATGCCGGTTCCGGGTTCCACCGGATCATCCCCGAGTTCATGCTGCAGGGCGGTGACTTCACCAAGGGCAACGGCACCGGTGGCAAGAGCATCTACGGTGAGAAGTTCGCGGACGAGAACTTCACCCTCAAGCACGACCGTCCGTACCTGCTGAGCATGGCGAACGCGGGCCCGAACAGCAACGGCTCGCAGTTCTTCATCACCACGATCGTGACGAGCTGGCTGGACGGCAAGCACGTGGTCTTCGGCGAGGTCGTCGAGGGCAAGGAAATCGTCGACCAGATCGAGAAGCTCGGCAGCCAGAGCGGCAAGCCCAAGGCTTCGGTCAAGATCGCAGCCAGCGGCACGGTCTGATCGCCCTCTGTGACGGGCGGCGCCATTCGCGGCGCCGCCCGTCGCGGAGGAGGGCCTCCACACCTTCAGCCTTGGACGCCGTCAGGGTGAAGGCCGTACTCCGCCGGCCGGCCGAGCAGTTCCCGGCGTGAGGTCCTCGTCGGTGATCAGGCCCTGGACTGCGCCCGGCCGGGAGACCGGGAACTTCTGAGTGAGCTTGACTGCGCTGCGGCCGTAAGCGGATTCCTTCGACCCCGCCCGTCTTGTCCCTCACGGGGCCGGCATCTCAACAGGGCCGGCCGGACAGCATGATGTGTCGATGGACCCACTGCTCGACCAACTTCCGGCCCCCTTCTGGACCGTGCCCTACCGCGGCTCCCGCTATCCGGGTGCGCCTTCGGTGGCAGCTCGTCCCGGTCTGGCGTTGGGCGCGAACTGCCAACTGTTCGCGTACGAGGTGCTCCGGCACTTCGGCTTCGCTCCCCCGCCTCTGCGATCGAGCGAACTGTGGGCCGATACGCAGGCCACGGTTCGGGTGTCGGTTGCCCAGCCGCTGGACCTGCTGCTGTTCAACGCCACCGACAACGCCTACGGCGCCCACGTAGGGCTCTGGGTCGACGAGGGACGGGTGCTGCACCTGTGTGCGGAGGCAGGCCGCCCGGCAGTCTGGGAGACGACGGAGTTCGCCGCGCGGCGGCGCTACCAGGTGCTGATCGGCGTCAAACGGGTGATGGCGAGGGCGCCGACGTGCCCCACGTCGACCGACCTGGCGTAGGAGACGTGCGTCTCCGTCCCCGCTGCCTCCATTCGAATGAGGATCCGAGCGGCGCATGGCTGCGTCTGTGGCCGATGTGCTGATGATGTCCGGTCTTCGCGCCTTCCGCAGTCTTCCAGCCCATTCCGACGGGCTGCTGTGCCATGCGCGAATTCGGAAGGAGATGGCTGTGTCCGACCAACAGGACGAGAAGGCGGAGCAGAGCGTCGGAGCGTTCACGCTCGCCGATCCGCTGAGCTCCGCGCCGCCGGTCCCGCTGCCGTATCCGGTCCCGGAGCCGGACGAGGAGTGGCCGCTGCCGCACGGCTTCGCCCATGTCTTCTACGGCGAGCGCAACCGCGCCGTCACACGACCGGTGATCATGGCCGACGGGTTCAACCTCGGCAGGAGCGACCTGAAGTGGCTGTACGCCGGCCTCGACCGTGACTATCCCTTCCTGAGCGAACTCCGCCGCCGCGGCCGTGACGTCATCCTGGTGGGCTTCGAAGAGCGCACCGCCTCGATCATGACCAACGCCGAGACCGCGATCGCCGCCATCCTGCGGACCCAGGCGGAGCAACTGGGCGACTCGGGCCTGACGGTGGGCGGCTTCAGCATGGGCGGCATCATCACCCGCTTCGCGCTCGCCAAGCTGGAAATGCAGCGGATGGATCACCGCACCCGGCTGTACTTCTCGTACGACAGCCCGCACCGCGGCGGCGTCGTGCCGATCGGCCTCCAGGCGTTCTCGCACTTCATCCCGGTCCCGAACGACTTCGCCCGGCAGATGAACAGCCCGGCCGCCCGGCAGATGCTCTGGCGCCACTACGACCCGATGACCGGCCGGATCGGGATCGCGCCGGAGCGCACGGAGTTCCTCAGGAAGCTGGAGGAGCTCGGCGGCTGGCCGCGCATCCCCCGCATCCTCGCGCTCGCCAACGGCCGCGGCGACGGCACGGGTCTCGCGATCCCGCCGGGCGAGACCGCGCTCAAGGTCGAGAAGATCTACCCCGGCACCACCTTCTACAGCCAGGCGCAGGGCAAGGACGTCGTCGTCGCCGAGCTGAAGCGGCGGTTCCCCCCGGCCGAGAAGCCGGTGAAGACGAGCGGTTTCCCCGAGCTGGACGGGGCCCCCGGCGGCACCCTCCGCTCCTACGGGATCCTCGCCGACATGCTGAAGAGGTTCGGCGCCCAGGTCGACCTGCGCCATGAGGAGGTCTGCTTCGTGCCCTCCGTCAGCGCGGTCGCGATCCGCGACATCGACCAGCAGAAGGACCTGTACGCGGACATCGACGGCCTGGACCCATCGGAGAGCGAGGTCGACGACTTCATCTGCTCCTCGACCACGACGGCGCACACCGCCATCACCGAGGAACTGTGCGGGTGGCTGCTGGACCGGCTGCCCGACTGAACCCCCGCGCGGGCCGGTCGGACCTGCCGTCCGGCCCGCCCCGGGAAACGCTCCGTCTCACGGAAGGACCTCCAACTGCGCCCCCGGTTGCGGGGGTGCAGAGCTGTCGCAACGCTGGGAGCGGCGGTTAGGTGGTGAGGAGGCGGTGTGGCTCCAGCACAGAACCCGGCACCCGGCGCCGAGCCCGGCATATCGCGCCGACGGCTCCTGTGCCTGTGCGCGGGCGTGGGCCTCGGTGCGGCCGCCTGCGACCATGTGTCCCCCCGCCGCCCGTCCAGCGACCGCAGTCACCTGCCGGAGGTGGAGCGCGACGCCCCGGGTAGCCCCGATTGGCGCATCGCGTCCCTGGGTCCGCCGGACTCGATAGCGGCGTACACCGACCGGGTGAGTGTGACACCGGGGCAGGAGTTCGGGCTGTTCGTGTCGACGACGGCAGCCTCGTTCCGGGTGTCGGCGTTCCGCGTGGGCTGGTACGGCGGTGCCCTGGCCCGGCGGGTGTGGACCTCTCCCTCGATACGCGGCCGCGTCCAGCAAGCTCCGCAGATCGCGCCCGAGACCCGTACGGTCTACGCGAACTGGCAGCGCACCTTGGCCCTCGACACCACGAGTTGGCCGGAGGGCGCGTACCTGCTCCGGCTGGAGGCGGCCACCGGGCACCAGCGCCATGTGCCTTTGATCGTGCGCTCGGTACGGGGATCGGGGCGCACGGTACTGCTGCACGCCCCGGCCACCTGGCAGGCCTACAACCGATGGGGCGGCTCGAGCCTGTACGCCGGTACGACAGGGGCGTACGAGACCCGGTCCCTGGCGGTGAGCTTCGACCGGCCCTACGACCTGGACGGGGCCGAGAAGTTCCGCGTGTACGAGTGGGCCGCAGTGGTGCTGGCGGAGCGGCTGGGCATTCCCCTCGCCTACAGCACCGGCCTCGACATCCATGCCGACCCGGCGGTGCTGGCCGGCGCCGCCGCCATCGTATGTCTCGGGCACGACGAGTACTGGACACCCCAGCAACGCGCACATGTCACACAGGCCCGTGACGCGGGCACCAATGTCGCGTTTCTCGGTGCCAACACATGTTTCCGGAGGATCCGCATTGAGCCCGGCCCTGGCGCGGACGACCGCAGCGTGGTGTGTTACAAGTCCGCCTACCACGCCGACCCCTGCTATCCCGCACAGCCGGCCCTCGTCACCACCGACTTCCGTACCGCGCCCGCACCGGATCCCGAGTCCTCCCTCACCGGAGTGCTCTACGAGGGCTACCCGGTGGATGCGCCCTACGTCGTCAACTCCGCCGGCCACTGGCTCCACGAGGGCACCGGAGTGCGCGCCGGTGACGCCTTTCCGCACCTGGTGGGCGTCGAGTACGACCGGGTCATACCCGGCGCAGGCACTCCTCAGCTCTTGGAGATCACCGCGCACTCTCCGCTGGTGTGCGCGGGTCGCCCGAGCCACAGCGACTCGGCGTACTACACCGTCCCCAGCGGAGCGGGTGTGTTCGCGTCCGGCACCATGCGCTGGGTGGAAGCGCTGGTGGCAGGTACCGGCGAACTCGGCCGCGACCACGGCATGGACGCCCGCACCCGCGCCTTCGTCACCCGCACGACGGAGAATCTCCTGCGCGCCTTCGCCGAGGGGCCTGCCGCCCGGCACCGTCCGGCGCCCAGTCCCAACGCTCATGATCTGTACGCGATTTGACCACGGTCGAGGACGGACACCTATGTGTGCCTGCCTCGTCCCGGTGGTCGACCTGCTACATCGGTGGGTCGTTGGACAGCTCCAGCAGCCAGCGGACGCTTTCCATGGCTCCAAGGGTATCGGCTGCGTCGGACGCGGCAGGGAACAGGCGACCCCAGGAGCAGGCACGGCCGAGTGCACCGAGTCGCCAGGCGAGGCTCACCGCACGGCGTAGTTCCGCGGTCGTTCGGCCGGTGCCCGTCCACGGCTCCAGATAGGCGTCTCGCAGTCGCGGCAGTACGTCGTGCCCATATCTTTCGCGGGCCGTCCGGGCAGGGACCAGCAGGCTGCAGAAGGGATGGGAGACGGCGGCGTCGCCCCAGTCGAAGAAGGTGAAGCGGCCCGGTTGTGGGTGGAACAGCTGGCCGTCGTGCAGGTCCGAGTGGTCGAGGGAGTCCTCGATGCCGAGGGCCGCCAGCTCCGTGCACCAGTCCACCAGGCGCGGCCTGAGGTCATCGAGTCTTCTGCGGTCATCCGGTTGCAGGGTCGCGTTCTCGGCGACCAGTTCGTCGAAGACGTCGGGCAGGACGGTGGTGCGCGCGTTGGGGACGCCCAGTTGTTCGATCTCCTCGACGTAGGGGGTCAGGGCGTGCTGCATGTCCGCGTACTGGCCGAGTAACGCTTCCCATGTGCTGGGCTCGACCGGCTCGCGCGCGAGGACGCTTCTGAAGAGCTCACCTCCGTCGGGCAGCAGCGACCAACCGCGGTCGGGGTCGACGGCGAGCGGTTCCAATACATGCTCCGGCACCCATCTCGCCAGCGCCGCGCTGAGGGCACCTTCGAAGGCGCTGGCCGGCGGGTTCGCCTTGAACCAGACGGCGTCACGTCCTTGGACGGATACCCGCACCAGGACGGACCAGGGCCGCAGCCGTACCCTCCGGTCGCCGGTCACGCGCAGGCCGCGTGCGGCGAGCTCGCCCTCCACCCAGCCGAGGGCCGCGTCCCGCCAGGACTTCTCTTCCCAGGGGGTCACCGCGTCCTCGTACTGACCCCGGTCCACGACCACTGATGACTCACCTTGCATCGCACCATCCCAGCATCGCACCCGACGCGTGACCACCGCTTTTCTCCCCAGCAACCGACGCGGTGGGAGCACAGCCGTGGTGTTGCTCAACGAGCATGAGATGTTGGAGCAACTCTTCGACCACGCAGCAATTGTTCCCACTGATTCGTTCGGGGCCTGTGGCGTCTGAATTGGTCGGCATGGGAGCCGGACAGGGGCTTTCGGTGCGATTCGCCGACAACTACCTTTCAAACAAGTTGAGTTGACAACATGGTCGCAGAGGCAACGCATACGGCGATGGCATGTTCAGTGCTGTGCCCCCAATTGAGCCAGGAAGGATCACGGGAGCAACAACTTGCTCCTTACCATCTCTCAAGGCAGGGTGTCTGACCACAGATGCGGCTCGGCACCCGGGAGCACCAGCCGAGGCAGTGCCTTCACGTCCGGCGGCCGCCGCGGTATGTCCCGGTACACAACCGGGAACCGAGGAAGGGTGAACAGCATGTCCGAGAGTACGGTCCCCGTCACCGAGTTGGCGTCCCAGTACATTGCCCAGGTCACCGGTGACCTTGAACGCAACATGAAGGAGCAGGAGCGCATCGGCACGGAAATCGCCGCGCTCCAGGAACAGTTGGCAGTCCTGCAGCACGACCACACGGTGCTGGCGAACATGCACCAGGCGCTCGGTGTCGAGGCCGCCGCTCCGGCAGTGACCGACACGACGCCCGACAGCGCCGTTGTGCCTTCTCCCCGGCAGAAGACCTCTGCCGAGTCCGCACCGAGCAAGTCGGCGCGGACACGTAAGTCCTCCGCCTCGGCGGGCCGCACATCACCCCGGAAGCAGGTTGCCAAGAAGAAGCCGGCCGCCAAGGCGGCCTCGCCCGCACAGTCGGCCCAGCCGACCCTGGTCGAGCTGGTCCGCCGCCACCTCTCCGAGCAGAGCGAACCCCGCTCCGCCGCGGAAGTCACCACCGCACTGGATCAGGCCCATCCCGAACGGAGCATCAAGACCACCGTCGTGCGGACGACGCTCGAGGGCCTCGTGGCCAAGAACCACGCTCAGCGCACCAAGCAGGGCACGTCGGTCTTCTACACCGCGAGCGAAGCAGCGGAGAAGAGTCCGGCTGCGGAGGCCGAGAAGCCTTCCGAGTCCGTCGCCGGCTGAGCCGACGACGGTCGCCCGGGCCACGGCCCGGGTGACGACCGGGACAGGGGCGGCCGATGCAGGGCCGGACGCACCGGGGAGGGGCGAGCGTACGGCCGTACGCTCGCCCCTCCCCACCTGCGCACCGGGTGTCCGATCCGGGTATCCCTGCATTCCGGTACGAGTAGGGCGAGAAGCGCGATTCCCGATTGCACCTTTGGCGGCATATGCCCAAGGTCAGAGGGTGAGCACGTCTTCCGTTCCCCGGTCCGGTCCGGCCGCCCAGGACGGGCCCGGCCGCCGCCCCGCGGCCCGGCGCCCATGGCACGACACACCCGACGGCCTGCTCCGGGCCCTCGTGCTGTTCGTGGCCGTCCGCCTCGCGGGGGTCGCGGTGATGGTCGCGATGAACCACCTGACTCATCGCCCGCTGGTGAAGAGCCTGGCTCACTCCTGGGACTCGGACTGGTACCTGCACATCGCCACGCATGGCTACGGAACCCGTATCTGGATCATGCCGTCGGGTGCCGTGCAGACCGACTGGGCCTTCTTTCCGCTGTACCCCGGACTCATCAGGGCCGTGCTGACGGCCCTGCCGCTCACACCGGGACAGGCCGCGCTGCTGGTCGCCTGGACCGCCGCGGTCGTGGCCGCGTGGGGCATCTACGTGATCGGCCACCATCTCTACGGGCGTGGGGTCGCCACCGCGCTCGTCGCCCTGTGGGCCACGCTGCCGCACTCGGTCGTGCTGGGCGTCGCATACACCGAGTCCGTCTTCTCCGCCCTCGCCGCCTGGTCGCTGTACTGCGTACTGAAGGGCCGCTGGCTGTGGGCCGGGGCACTCGCCGCCCTCGCGGGCCTGTCCCGCCCCAGTGGCTTCGCGGTCGCCGCGGCCGTGACCGCCGCGGGGTTGCATGAAGCGATCAGGCAGCGCGGCCGCGTCCATCCGGGTGTGTGGGTCGCCATGGTCCTGGGTCCCCTGGGCTGGATCGGCTATGTGCTGTGGGTGGGCGAACAGACCGGCGACCTCTTGCGGGGTTACTTCAATGTGCAGGACGCGTGGACCTCGCGCTTCGACTTCGGAGTCGAATCCCTTCGATTCCTCAGGGCGCTGTTCCTCCACGGCGGGCGCTTCGTCTACCCCACGGCCCTGGTGATCGTCGTCATCAGTGTTCTGCTGTTCTGCCTGCTGTGCCTGGACCGCGCTCCGCTGCCGCTGGTGGTCTTCGCCGGCGTCCTCATCCTGCTCGTACTGGGTGCCTCGGGTTCGTTCTCGTCGAAGCCACGCTTCCTGCTCCCGGCGTTCCCGTTGCTCATCCCCTGCGCGCGTGCGCTGGTACGGGCATGGCGTGCGCGACCTGCACAGGCCCTGCTGGTAGGGGGCACGCTGACCGCGGTGTCCCTGCTGTACGGGGCTTACCTGACGACCGTCGCACACGCTCCGCTGTGAGGCGGGACGCGATTGGCCGGAGGCCGGTTCATCGCACCATTTGCCGCGGTTCCGTGACATCCATCACAGGTTGTCCGGGAACTAGGCGGGCCGGATAGTAGACGGCGCTCCGGCGACATATGGGATTTGTCCGTCTTGGTGCAGGCGGACACCATGTCTGGATTCGCGGCATTCCGCCCGCGCGGCACTTTGGCCCGTTCCACAGGCACAGAGGGTTTCTGACGGGGCGTCATGGATTCGCGATGGCGGCGGGACCCGCTCCAGCACGCCCCCACCCCCAGGACAAGGACCGCCCGACGCTACGAGCCGGCCTAGTACCGGGGCCCTTTGCGCTCCATGTGAACGGCTCCTAAGAATGACGATCCGCAGGGCATCGCCGCAGATCAGTGGCGGGTTCTGTACAGAGCCAGCCGCACAAGGAGCGCTCGGCGATTACCGGGTGAGGTCACACATGGGTAAGCATCGCAAAAGCACTCAATACCGGCGAATAGTTGTCGCTGCCGTTGCCATGGGCGCCGTGGGCGTGCCGTCCGTCGCCATGGCCTGCACCGACTGGAACGACGGCGGGAGACCCCACCGTCACGGCCATCGGGAGACCGAGGCCAAGGGTTGGTGGCACAACGCCGACTGGGGTCGCCCCTGGAACGGCCACCAGGACCAGAACGGCCAGACCACACCGGCACCCGCCAAGACGCCGAGCGCCTCCGCCGGCCCCACGAAGACCGCCCCGCCGAAGCCGAAGGCCACCGTGCCCTCGCACACGGCGAGGACCACGGCTCCCAAGCCCAAGGCCACCACCGCTCCCAGCGCCCCCAAGGCCACCACCTCCGCCCCCGCGGCCCCTGCGGCTCCCGCCACGCCGAGCACCCCGAAGGCCACCGCCACCGCGTCCGGGGTCGTCGCTCGCGTCGTGCAGCTCGTGAACGCCGAGCGTGCCAAGGTGGGCTGTTCGGCGCTGACGCTCAACGCGACCCTCTCCAAGGCCGCGCAGGCACACAGCGACGACATGGCCGCCCACCAGAACATGTCGCACACCGGGTCCGACGGCTCCTCCCCCGGCGATCGGATCACCCGTGCCGGCTACGCGTGGAGCGCCTACGGCGAGAACGTCGCGTACGGCTACTCGACCCCCGAGCAGGTGATGGCCGGCTGGATGGCCAGCCCCGGCCACAAGGCCAACATCCTCAACTGCTCGTTCAAGGAGATCGGTGTCGGTCTCGCACAGCCCAACAGCTTCTGGACCCAGGACTTCGGAACGGCGCGATAAGCGCCCTTCCCGGCCCTGGTCGGATTCCTGAGGGCACCACCGGCTGTGCCGCATGCTCCCTCGAGCGCGGCGAGTGCAGGGGTGGTGCGATGCAGGGCACCCGGCTTCCACTATGTTCGGTCTGATCATCCGACATACGGAGCCGGCGTGCAGACAACAGACGAACTGGCGGAGGAGGCGGCCGCCGCAGGCCGCTCCGAAGCCGAGGAAGCGCCAGCGGGTGAATTGCCCCGCTTTTGGCCACTCCTGTTGGTGGCGGCGGCCGTCCTTCCCGGCGCGGCGCTCGTCCTCCTCGGCCAGTCGATCAGCAAACCGGCCCTCCAGGCATGGCAGACCGTGTGTCTGTCCGTCACCGTCCAGGCATTGCCCTTCCTGCTCCTCGGGACGGCCCTGTCCGGAGCCATCAATGCCTTCGTCCCCGCGCGGGTGTTCCACCGCATACTGCCCAAGCGGCCCGTGCTCGCCGTCCCCGTCGCCGGAGCCGCCGGGGTCGTCCTGCCCGGCTGCGAATGCGCATCGGTGCCCGTCGCCAACAGTCTGATCGGCCGGGGAGTCACCCCGGCCGCCGCCTTCGCGTTCCTGCTCTCCGCGCCCGCGATCAACCCCGTCGTGCTGACCGCCACGGCCATCGCCTTCCCCGGCCGTCCCGCCATGGTGCTGGCCCGGCTGCTGGCCTCGCTCACCACTGCCACCGTGATGGGCTGGCTGTGGCTCTGGCTCGGCCGCGCCGAGTGGCTCAGGCCCGCCGTACGGCACACCGGGCACCACCCCGGGCACAGCCGCTGGACCGAGTTCCGGCGCGCATTCCAGCACGACTTCCTGCATGCGGGTGGCTTCCTGGTCATCGGGGCCATGGCGGCGGCCACCTTCAACGTGGCCGTGCCGCCCTCGGTGCTCGACACATTCTCCGCGTCGCCCTGGCTGTCGGTGCTGTTCCTGGCCGCGCTCGCCATCCTGCTCGCGGTGTGCTCCGAGGCCGACGCGTTCGTCGCCTCCTCCCTCACCGGTTTCTCGCCGCTCGCCCGGCTGACGTTCATGGTGGTGGGCCCGATGGTCGACCTGAAGCTGATCGCCCTGCAGGCGGGCACCTTCGGCCGCGCCTTCGCGGTCCGTTTCTCCGCCGCGACCACCGCCGTCGCCATCCTGTGCAGCGCACTGATCGGAGGCATCCTGCTGTGAAGCGGCCCATCCAGGCGCTCCTGCTCGTCCTCAGCGGTCTCGGCCTGCTGCACGTCTCGCTCTTCACCGACCTGTGCCTGAGGTACGTCAAGGAAGGCATGCGACCGATGCTGGTCGCGTCGGGCGCGGTGCTGCTGATACTCGGCGTCGCGGAGGCGTGGGCGCAGCGTCGGCCGGGCCGAAGCGACGAACACGCACCCCACCGCGACCACGCTGACGACGGCAGCAGTCACGGACACGACCACTCCGCCGTGCCCCGCGTCGCCTGGCTGATGCTGCTGCCCGCGCTGAGCCTGCTCTTCTACGCCCCGCCGGCCCTCGGTGCCTACACCGCCGCCCGCCAGGCCCCCAAGGCCGTACCGGAACGGGCGCACTTCGACCCGCTGCCCAAGGCCTCACCCCTCCCGATGACCCTCACGGACTTCACCACCCGCGTGCAGCAGGACCGCAAGCAGGCCATCAAGGGCCGCAGCATCCTGATGACCGGCTTCGTGACCCCCGAAAAGCAGGCCGGCAGCTGGTACCTGACCCGGATCATCCTCACCTGCTGTGCGGCGGACGCGCAGTCCATCAAGGTACGGATCTACGGGCGCCCTGCCCTGTCCCCCAACACATGGGTGAGCGTCACCGGAACATGGCACCGGGGCGGGACGCTGGGCACGAAGTCGGCTCCGGTCGCCCTCGACGCCCGTACCGTCAAGAAGATCACCCGACCGTCGAACGGCTACACGGACAATCTTCCTTTCCCCGCCCCCTGAGGGAGCGGAGCGATCGGCGCCCTGCGCCGCAGCCCGGTCCGACGTGTCAGTCGACGACCAGGCGTGCGTCGTCGGCCTGCTCCACCTGGCGGCGTACGAGGTAGGTCCCGGGGGCGTGGCCCATGGCTCCGTGTTCCGGGTGCAGGACGTAGGCCGTGGCGCCCTCGTGCACGGTGAAGCAGCCGACGTCCGCGCCGCCGTTCTCGAGCGGCGCCCAGGTGACCTCTCCGTCGGCCACGAGCAGGTGGGTGTGGCCACCGTTGCCGGCGGACACCAGCGGTATCCCTGCCGCGGGGACCGGCGCGCCGGTCTTCGGCGGCTCGTACCCGATGAGGCCGACCGGGATCAGCCCGATGTCGCCCTGGCGCTGGAGGCCGGCGGAGACATGGATGGCCGTCTGCCGGTCGAGATGGTCCAGGACGGCGACCCCCGCGAGGGCGGTGACCTGTCCGAGGGTGGGCTGCGGTGCGGGCATGGGCGTTCTCCGATTCGGGTTCAGGTGGCGCGGGTGAGGGTGAGGTACTGGTCGCGCGTGAGGCCGAGCAGGCCGGCCGCCGCTGTGGTGGGGTCGGGAGTTTCGGCAGGCACGGTCAGCCCGTACTGGCGGCGGGTGCCGTCGCGTTCGACCGAGGCGTTCGTGCACAGCAGGACCCGGACGGGGACGTTGTAGATCGCGGCGGGCAGGTCGTAGAGGGTGAGCCACTGCCCGGTATTGCCCGGGTCCGGCTCGCTGCGGCCGACCTGTCGCAGGCCTGCCGCGGCGATGAACTCGGGCCACCCCATGCGTTCGATCGCGCAGCGCCGCACCTCGACATTGCGCTCCTGCAGAATCCGATCGGTGTCCCAGCGGCCCTCGATCAGGGAGGCGGGCACCGTCGTTCCGTGCCAGGCATGCACGGTCCAGCCGTCGGGCCACGCCGCCGCAGGTCCGTCGGCGCAGTGCGGGCGGCCTCCCGCGTCGCGGCGGAACACATCGGGGCGGGGGGTGAGGACCGCGTAGTCGCGAAAGGCCCACCAGTAGCCGGCGTTCCGGGCCACCTGCCGCTCCCCCTGAACGACGTCCATGCCTGTCACGCCGATGTGCTCCATGGCATGGGCCCAGGCGTACTGCGACACGCTGGAGGCGGACCAGGGCGTACCCCGCCTCCAGCGCATGGGCAGCCTTGGCCTGGTCTTCCCGGGCACCGGGGAGACGCCTGCCTGTGCGGCCACCTGGCCGACCAGCTCCGCGTGCGCCCGGGCCACCACCTCGAAGTCGAACCTGGCCGAGCGGATGTAGCCGTCGCTGTCCACTTCGTCCGACAGGACACCGACGTACTGTGCATATTCCTGGTCCCTGAGGTGGCCATGGGTCAGAGTCCGCCAGCCCGTCAGCCTGGGCAGGGGGTCGCACACCAGCGCCCTTACACGGCCGTCCAGCTCATCGCTCACCTGCGCGGCGATCCGGGAGTAGATCTCGTGCTGGAGGAACCATCCTCTGCCGGTTCCCAACTGCCCCGACATCCGCGGGCGGAGCATGGCGCGGACGCGGGCGGCTCGGCGTCCCGTGACCGAGGCGATGATCCCGGGAAGCATGGCCTGCCCGATCCGGCCTGCCCAGGGAGAGCCGAGCCACACGATGAACCGTGGGGGCGGCAGTCCGAGCGCCCGGTAGGCAGTGCGGACCCCGTCCTCCGCCGCCGCACGATCGACCGGACCGGTCGCCGCTTCGAGCGCCGCCCAGTCCTCCCCCATCTCACGGAGGGCCGACTCCTGCGCCTCCGTCAACTCCGTGATCAGCCGACCGGACTCCATGGTCCTCCTGTCCCCCGCAACAGGCCTTGGCCTCCCCGTCGCAGCCTAACTCGCGGCCACAGTCACGTCGGTCATTCGCCTTGCCGGCCAAGCGAGTTCCGGCGGTCTGTCGCGGAACGTCCGCGGGATTGTCCGTGATTCGTAACAGAGGGATCCCTTCGTCGGCTTCCTCCGTCCTGACAGGTGATCGGGATCCCATCAACACGGCAAGGAACGAGGCGGACATGGCGCGGCATGGCGGGCGGGGATGGCACGGCCGGGTGCTCGGGGCTGCAGTCGGAGTGACCGCGCTGGCCGCAGCCACTTCGGTATGGACCGCGCAGGCCGGTCCCGTCGGCGGGCACGCGGGAGCGAACGCCTCGGCGAACCCCTCTTCGCAGGGCCGCGCGGCGGCGCCGGTGTCGGTGGAGATCGCCCATGCCTCGGACCGCGGTGCCCAGGGCGTCAACATCACCATCGACGACGGTCCGGACCCCGTCTGGACACCGCAGGTGCTGCAGGTGCTGAAGGAAAACGGCGTGAAGGCCACGTTCTGCATGGTGGGCACCCAGGCCCAGGCCCACCCGGACCTGGTCAAGGCAGTGGTGGCGGCCGGGCACCGGCTGTGCGACCACACGGTGTCCCACGACACCACCATGGACAGAAAGTCCGACTCCTACCAGTCGCAGGAGATCACGGACGCCGAGCGCATGATCACCAAGGCGTCCGGCGGCGTCCGGCCGCTCTACTACCGCGCCCCGGGCGGTGCCTTCACCCCGTACAGCCGGAAACTCGCGGCCTCCCACGGCATGCGCCCGCTCGGCTGGAACGTGGACTCGAAGGACTTCGAGCGCCCCGGCACGGCCGCCATCATCTCCACCGTCAAGAGCGAGATATCCAACGGCCCGACCGTCCTCTTCCACGACGCGGGCGGGGACCGCTCCCAGACCGTCGCGGCCCTGCGTGAGGTACTGCCGTGGCTGAAGCAGCAGGGTTACTCCTTCGGCTTCCCGGTCCGTTGAGCACTTGATCGATTGCTGTGCGGGCCACCCTCGGGATCGAGACCACGGACGCGGCCCGCTGAAACCCCTCGGCTGCCGCGCCCGGCTTTCCACTCGGACTGCCGGGCGTGGCGGCGAGCCGTGCCCGTGTCAGGACCGCGCGTCACTCTCCGGCAGCCTGGAACGTGCCACGCGGAACCCGACGTCGTCCACCCGGAACGTGGGGTGGCTGCGGCGCCTCACGGAGGCTCTGCAGCTCCAGTGCTCGTCGAACCAGCCACCGCCGCGCAGTACCCGGTAACTGCCGTAGACCTCGGCGTCATAGATGTCCCAGCACCACTCCCAGACGTCACCGAGCATGTCGTAAAGGCCCCATGGATTGGGGCGCTTGCCGCCCACCTCGTGGATCCGCTCGTGCGAGTTGCCGCGGTACCAGGCGACTTCGTCGAGGGGTCCATAACGCGGGCCCGCCGTACCGGCCCGGCAGGCGTGCTCCCACTCGGCCTCGGTCGGCAGCCGGTACCCGTCGGCCGACGCGTCCCACTCGATGTCCTCGCCGTCGGACGGCAAGCGGAACGCCGGCGTGAGCCCTTCCCGCCGGGACAGGGCGTTGCAGAATCGCACCGCGTCCCACCAGGAGACACCCTCGACGGGCAGCCGGTCCCCCTGGGAGGCACTCGCCCGATGACCGGTGATCCGCGCGTACAGCTCCTGAGTGACGGGGTACGCGGCGATCTCGTATGCCGGGACGTCGACCGCCCAACTGCGTTGCGTCCGCCGGTCCGACAGCATGACCTGCCCCGGCGGAACGGCGATCATCTCGTGCTCTGCAGTCGCGTTCATGGAGAGACGATCTTACGGCGCAGGCCCAGCCCATCAGTTCGTCGAGCAACATGGATCGCCTCCTGCTCGGACTGGAGCCCGGGGTCGGGCGCCTCGCGCCACTCGACTCTGTGCCGTCCGGCATAGGTCAGTTCACGCACCGTTCCGGTGGCCCTTCGCGAGGGCGACCAGGTCAGCCCGGCGGACGACGGATCCGCCCGCGCCCCACGTGCCGTCGGCCTGCTCGTGCACCAGTACCCACACGCGCAGTGCCTCGTCCGGGCCGAGCCCGGCGGCGTTCAGCACGGTGTGGGTCACCTCCTCGACCAGGCCTGCCCTGCGTCGCTCGGACAGGGCCCCTTGCGGCACCGTGACGTCCACGAGGAACCGCGGCGCGTCGTCCTCCGCGGTGACCTGCGCGCCCTCGGGCAGCTCGACGAAGTAACTCCATGCCTGGGCCCTGAAGAAGGCCGTATCGGGCGCGCCCTCCCAGCGGAGCAGCACCGCGGCGAGGTCCCGCTGGACACTCCGGCGGCCTTGTTCGGTCAGGGAACCGGCCGGGCCGGTGAGCCGGATCATGGGCATGGCGATACCTCGCTTCGGGTGACGGCCGACGCGGCTTATGACGGTCGCTATAAACGAGTGTCACCGTAGACTATGACGAGTGTTATAGCCAGCGGGCGGGGATCGGCGCGGGCGTCTCCTGGCCGGCGCGCCCGCGTCCTCGCGCAAGGTGGGGACACGGCGCTTGCCGAGTACCTCGCACGGTGTCGCGTTCCGGGCGACTACCGCCGGACGGGACGCGCTCAGCGGCTTGCGGTCGACGCGGTCGACGCGGGTCTGTGCCGCCGTTCGCCCGGGAGGACGAGCAGCACCCGCTGCTCCCGGCCGGGACTCGCGTCGCTCAGTGGGCGGCCGTCGAGGAGACGGCGGCCCGGGCCGCGCGTTCCACGAGCGCGACGCCGTCCTTCATCGACTTGCTGCCGTCCGAGAGGACGGCGACGAGGTAGTGGTGGCCGCCCGCCGTGATCCGTCCGACGCTGTTCACGTCCCACAGTTCGGTCTTGTTGCGCTGCAGCCAGCCGTTCTTCAACGCCCATCCGGAGCCGGCGGCCGCCGAGACGCCCCATGACTGCTCGTCGATGACGCGGCTCATCAGCGTGCGGATGTATGTCCTGGACGCCTCGTCGAGCGGGGTGGAACTCGTGTGTGCGGCCGTGCCGGTGTCGTACACCGCACGCAGCAGCCGTATCTGGTCCCTCACCGTGGTCCGGGTGAGCCCCCACTTGGCGTCCGGGCCGCCCTTCGTCTCGGTCAGACCCAGTCGCTTGTTGGCCGCCTCCAGGCCCTTGGCCCGGCCGATGGTCCGCCACAGGTCGTTCGCCGCGTCGTTGTCACTGCGTTCGATCATCACCTCGGCCTCGGAGCGCTCCTTCTCGGTCAGGCCGCGCTTGACGTCCTGCCCCTGGAGCAGTGCCGTGGCAAGGATGTCGACCTTCACGATGCTCGCGGTGTCGTACGGGGTGTCCTCGCCGTACAGCGTGGCTTCCCGGCCGGTCCCGTCCAGGTCGAGCACCGCCGCACTCACCCGCTCCTTCCCCTGGGGCTTCACCCGTGCGAGAAAGTCGGCCGTTGCGGCGTCGGGCCGCGTCGCCGCCGTCGCCGCAGCCGCGGGTGCCGGGTGGAGCGCCCCGGCCGAGAGGAGCGTCGCCACGCAGGCCGTGAGCACGCCGGCACTGACCGCGGTGCGCCTGCCGCGGGGGCTCCGGGCGTGCGACAGGAGGGACTGTCGATGCTGCATGGTGAGGGGCCTCGGCAGTTCATGTGGGAGGGACACAGGACTGCGAAGCTAAACAAAACGCCCCTGTCGCGACGTGACCGCCGCCACGGCAAGTACCGATTCCTGCCCAATTGTGCGAAGAGTCACAGCTGTCCCAGTG
The DNA here is from genome assembly GCF_032656585.1 of Streptomyces herbicida. Lineage (NCBI taxonomy): Bacteria > Bacillati > Actinomycetota > Actinomycetes > Kitasatosporales > Streptomycetaceae > Streptomyces > Streptomyces herbicida. The sequence goes on along the minus strand of NZ_JAUYWJ010000040.1, from coordinate 10,741 downwards.
GCTGGGGTCACAGAGGCTGCCGCTCAGGCCGACGGCGCGTCGTACTCGCGTGAGATCACCTCGACGCGACCGGTGGCCCGGTCGAACCGCACGGTGTCCAGCCCCATCGACTCCAGCTCGGCGATCGACTCGGCGTGGGTGGCGGCGTTGATCGCGAGCATGCCCACCTTGGGGTCGTCCTCGCCCAGCACCACGTCCTCGGCGAGCAGGGTCTCCGTCATTCGCTGCGCGGAAGGCGACGGCAGGGGCTCGTCCACGGCGATGTGCAGCATCAGGTGCTCGGCGCCGGTCTCGAGCCACCGCGCGTGCGACACCCAGACCGTGCGCACCGCGGGAAACTCACGCACCCGTCGGGTCAGAGCGTCCCGGAGGGCCACCGCGACCGGGTGGGTCGACCAGGAGAGCTTGAGTCGCTCACCCTCGGCTTGCTGACCGCGCCGGCCGAGGGTCCGGTACAGCAGGGGCACCGGTACGCGGGCCCAGCCCTGCGTGGAATGCACGGCCAGGGCTTCGACCCCGGTCTGCTCGGCGATGTCCAGCAGCCGCAGGGCGTCGCAGTGGATCGCGGCGGCGGCCTCCGGCAGCCATTCGGCACAACACGCTTCGCTGACATACCCGGGTATGGCCGGGGTGCCGCCCTCGCTCCGGAGGAACAGCACCGAGCCGTTCTCCCGCACGGGGACGAAGACACCGTGGTCGACCAGGGCGGCGAGCAGTGCGTCCGGCTCCCTGCCGGCGGCGTTGCGGTCGAGGATGTCGGCGAGCGCCGCGTTGACAGGCATGCCCCAAGCATAGGGCGGGGGCTCCAACTGCTCGCCGCGGCCCGGTCGTTGACACTCCGGGCCGGCAGGGCCCGGCATCTCTTGATCTTGACCGTCGGGTTCTCGGCCGCGGTGTTCGTGATGAGACGCCGTACCGCCACGAGATGTGATCCCCGCGGTCCCTGCCTACTCTCGTGATGTCCGACACCGTGGGGTAGCCATGGTTCTCGATCTGATTCTCATCGCCCTGGCCATCACGCTCGACCCTCTGCCGCTCATGGCCTTCGTCCTGGTCGTGGCATCGGAGCGGGGCGTGTGGAAGGGCCTGGCCTTCATCCTGAGCTGGCTGGCGTGTCTGGTCGTCGTGATCGCGATCGTCCTGGCGCTGACCGGCGGGCAGCCCCCGCCGCCCAGATCCCCGCCCTCGACGGCCGTGCTCGCGGCCAAGCTGGCCATCGGTGTGTCGCTCGTCCTGTACGGCGAACGCCGGCGCCGGCGGTTCGTGGCCTCCCGGGCACAGGCCAACGGGACCTCGGCGAAGCCGGACCACGGGCCGAACGGCACATCGGGGTCGCAGCTGACCTCCCAGATGGACCGCACCACAGCGTGGGCCGCCGCCGGACTCGCCGTGCTTCTGCAGCCCTGGGGCATGGTCGCCGCCGCGGCGGCGACGGTCGTGGAAGCGGACCTGTCCCACCTCTCGTCCTGGCTCGCGCTGTCCCTCTTCTGTGTGCTCGCCACGGCAAGCCTGCTGGCCACCGAGCTGTACGTGGTGTTCGCCCCGACCGCGGCGAAGGCCCGGCTGCTGAGACTGCGCTCATGGATGCAGGATCACCAGGAGCAGGCCATCGTGACCCTGTGCCTGGTGCTGGGTCTCTGGCTCATGGGAAAGAGCATTTACGAGCTCACCGGTTGACGGCGCACCCGGGTGCCGACGCGGTGCCATCCGGACATGCGGGGCCCTTGGCCGCGTGGTGGAATGGGCGCTGGGGGCTGACGACCGCGGGCGGTCAGTCGACCGGTCCCGACTCCCATTCCGCTCCCGAGGAGTGGCCATGAATGATGTCGAAGAAATGGGCCCCGTCGACTACTTGGTCATCGAGTTCCCCGGCAACCGCATGACGGGCGAGGCGTTTCCGCTGTTGGTCGACCTCGTCGAGAGGGGCATCGTCCGGATCCTCGACCTGACCTTCGTCCGCAAGGACAGCGACGGGTCGGTCACCGGGCTTGAGCTGCAGGATCTCGGTGACGAGGTCGATCTGTCCGTCTTCGCGGGCGCGTCCTCCGGGCTGCTGGACCAAGGTGACATCGAGGAGGCGGGCAACGCGCTGGAGCCCGGCAACTCCGCCGCGGTCCTCGTGTACGAGAACCTGTGGGCCGCGCCGCTGGCCCGCGCGCTCAGGCGGGGCGGGGCGCAGCTCGTGGCCGGCGGCCGTATCCCCATCCAGGCCCTGCTGGCCTCGCTGGACGCGGTCGAGGGCACGACACCACCCGGCGGCTCGGCAGCAGCCTGACGGGCGCATCCGTGCGGGCCGGCACCGTACCGGCCCTGGGCACACAGCAGGGGAGATGAGAGACCATGCCCGGACTCCTCAGGGGTGTCGCGCGCACCGCAGTCGTCGCCGGAACCGCCACCGCGGTGTCCAACCGGGTGTCCCGGCGGCAGGCAGGGCGCTGGGCACAGCAGGACTACGAGCAGCAGCAAGCGGCCCCGCAGCAGGCGGTCGCACCGCCGACGCCGGCGCCGCCGTCCACCGAGGACGACATGACCCGCAAGATCGACCAGCTCAAGCAGCTGGGTGAGCTGAAGGCCCAGGGAGTGCTGACGGACGCGGAGTTCGAGGCGCAGAAGCAGCAGCTCCTCAGCTGACGCTACTCGACGCGTACCTCGGCGAACGCGAAGACCGCCGCGAGGTCGGCCTCGATCGCGTGGGCGGTGGCGTGCAGGTGGGGCAGCAGGCGCTCGCGCGACTGTTCCGGAGTGTCCGGCCCGGCGTGCACGGCGACGTTGACGGCTGCCACCACGGTGCCCCGCGGGTCGCGCAGCGGGACCGCCATGGACCGCAGCCCCACCTCCAGCTCCTGCTCGACCATGGCATGCCCGTCCTCCCGGGTCCGCCGGAGGATCCCGGCGAGATCCACGGGCGAGGTGCGGGTGAGGGGGGTCAGCGGGCGTGGCGGCAGGGTGGAGAGCAGCCGTTCCTGTTCGCGGGGCGGCAGATCGGCGAGCAGGACACGGCCCATCGAGGTGGCGTAGGCGGGCAGCCGGGTCCCCGGCTGGATGCCGGCGCTGGTGACCTGGCGGGTGGCAGAGCGGGCGAGGTAGCGCACCTCGGCTCCGTCCAGGACGGCGACGGACGCGGACTCGTGGACGCGGGTGGCGAGTTCGGCCAGATGCGGGCGGGCGATGTCGGTCAGGCTGAGCCCGGACAGGCGGGCGTGGCCGAGGCCCAGGGTGCGGGCGGCGGGCAGGTACCGGCGTCCGCGCTGCTCGGCATAGCCGAGATGACGTAGCGTCAGCAGATTGCGTCGGGTACTCGGGTACGACAGGCCCGTGGCCTGCGCCGCCTCGTTGAGGGTGAGGCCGCCGCGCCGGGCGCCGAGTGCCGTGAGCACGGCGAGCCCGCGGGCCAGGGCCTGCAGGAACAGGGGTCCCAGCTCCGCCTTGGCGTCCGTGTACGGGGAGGGCACGGAGGGCTCGGCCGGGTCGGTGGCACCGGCCAGCGCGTCGCCCATGTCCCGCGCGGACGCGGTCAGCCGCTCCAGGAAGTTCTCGCGCAGCCCGTCCGCGCTCGAGCGGCTGGTGTGGGCGAGGACGCTCAGTGCGTACCGGGGTACGCCGTCCCGGTCGGACACGGGCACGGCCAGGGCGACCAGCCCCGGGGCGGCGATCTGGTCGTCGAGGGCCCAGCCCTGCTCCGACGCCTCGGCGATCCAGGCGGCGAAGGCCCGCTCCGTCCCCGCCGGGTCGGCGACGGCCGCCGGGCGGGGCGGGAGGGCCGGGTAGCCGGCGTCGACCGGATCGGCAATACGGCGCTCTCGCCAAGCGGAGTGCTGCTCGGGAGTCCAGTCATGGGCGAGTACGGCGCCTGCCGCGCAGCGGTCGGCGGGCAGCAGGTCGCCCACCCGGAAGCCGAGGGGGATCACCCGGCCGGGCGGGATCGCGCGGGCCACGATGCGCATGTCGCAGCCGTCCGCGGCGATCAGGGACACGGACTCGTCCACGGCGCCGGCCAACCGGTCCAAGTGCGGCTGGACGGCCTCGGGGAGACCGGCGGCCTGCAGGTAGGCGTTGCCGAACTCCATCAGACGGGGGGCGGCCACCAGGTCACGGCCCTCCGACCGCAGATAGCCGAGGTGGACCAGCGTCGCGTCGAGCCGGTCGACGGCGGAGCGGGCCAGGGCGGTGGTCTTGGCGAGGTCGGCCGGGCGTACGGGCTCGGCGCTCTCCGCGACGGCTTCCAGCACGGCCAGGCCGCGGGTGAGCGGACCGGCCGCCTCGGCGGCGAGGCCCGTCTCCGCATCGTCGCCGGTCCCGGCTGTTGCCCGTGCTGCCATTCCCGGCCCTGCTCCCGTCGTCGCGGCCCAACTCCTTGCCAGGAGAACGCTACCGACCGTTGACAGCGCCGCACCGGCACCGCAGACTCAGGCTTCACGTTGAACGAACGAACGTTCATTGAGCGAAAAATTCAGGCGGCCTGCGGAACGCGGCCCGCCCTGCCCGAGCCCGAGGACAACCATGAGTTCTTCCGCCCACAGCCGTGCGGAGCTCGCGCGCCACACCGGCTACGAGTTCGCCTCGACCACCGTGCTCTTCTTCTGCGTCGTCAGCCTGGTGCGCCTGCTCGCCCTGCCCGACTCACCCCTGACCATCACCGACCCGCACCTGCTGCTCGCCACGGCCGGGGCCGTGGTGGCCCTGCTCCTCGGCGCGCTGATGTACGCGCCGACCGGCCGCGCCTCCGGCGGCCACTTCAACCCCGGGGTCACCCTCTTTCTGTGGGCCGACGGCCTCTTCCCGGGCCGCGCCGTCCTGCCGTACATGACGGCCCAGCTCGCCGGATCCGTGTCCGGCGCCGCGCTGGCCCGGCTGGTCTGGGGCGTTGCCGTGAGCCGTATCGGGTACGCGGTGGTGTCGCCCGCCCCCGGGACCGGCGCGGTGTCCTTGTTCCTCATCGAGGCCGCGGCACTGGCCGGCGTGCTCGCGGCCGTGGCCGTGGTCATGTCCTTCCCCCGGCTGCACGGGCTGATCCCCGGTGTCATCGCCGTCGGCGTGGGCGCCGTCATCGCCTCCCTCGGCACGGTCACCGGCGCAAGCATCAACCCGGCCCGCGACTTCGGCCCGGCACTTCTCTCCGGCCAGTACGCCCACTTCTGGACGTACATGCTCGCGCCGCTCGTCGCCGGCCTCGTCGTGGGCCTGGCCCACCGCGCACTGCGCACCCGCCGCACGTCCACCGCCGCAGCGCCCGCCGTCTGACCACCACCCCGAACACAATCTGGAGCAGCCCGTGTCCGCCACCCGAGGCCTGATCATCAACGGCGCAGAGGTCCCCGCCTCTTCCGCCCGCACCACCGCCGACATCAACCCCTGGACGGGCGGTGTCCACACCGAGGTCGCCGCCGGTGGTGTCGAGGACGTCCGCCGCGCCGTGGACGCGGCCGACGCCGCGTTCGCCCAATGGGCCGCCACCAAGCCCGCGGCCCGCCGGCAGATCTTCCTCAAGGCCGCCCGGATCATGGCCGACCGGACCGACGAGATCGTCCGGATCATGGCCGAGGAGGTGGGCGGGACCGCGGCCTGGGCCGCTTTCAACGCCCGTCTCGCCGCCGACATCCTGCTCGAAGCGGCCGCCGCGGTCAGCCGGCCGACCGGGCAGCTGCTCGCCACGAACGCCGACGGAGTGATCTCCGCCCAGACCCGCGTGCCCAAGGGCGTCGTCGCCGCCGTCTCACCGTGGAACGCACCGGTCATCCTGGGCGTGCGGGCCGTCGCGCTGCCGATCGCGGTCGGCAACACCGTGGTGATGAAGCCCAGCGAGGACGCCCCCGTCGCGTGCGGGCTGCTCATCGCCGACGTGCTGCACGAGGCGGGCCTCCCCGCCGGAGTGCTGAACGTCGTCACGAACGACCGCGCCGACGCCGCCGAGGTGGTGACCGCCCTCATCGCCGACGAGCGCGTACGGATGGTCAACTTCACCGGATCGACCGAGGTGGGCCGCGCCATCGGTGTCGAGGCAGCCCGGAATCTCAAGCCCGCGGTCCTCGAACTCGGCGGCAAGAACGCCCTGCTGGTCCTCCAGGACGCGGACGTCGACTACGCCGTGGACGCCGCCGTCTTCGGCTCCTTCATGAACGCGGGCCAGATCTGCATGTGCCTGGACCGGGTCATCGTCCACCGGACCCTCGCCGAGGAATTCACCGCCAAGTTCGCCGCCAGGGTCGCCGCGCTGCCGTATGGCGACCCGGCCGATCCCGCCACCGCGGTCGGCCCGGTGGTCAGCTCCCGGGCGGCACGGCGGGTCCAGGCACTCGTCGAGGACGCCGTGGACCGGGGCGCGACCCTGGTGACGGGCACCGGGCGGCCCGAGGGCCCGGACACCCTCATCCGCCCGGTGGTACTCACCGGCGTCACCCAGGACATGAAGGTCTATTACGACGAGATCTTCGGCCCCGCCACCGTCGTGCACGTCGTCGACAGCGCAGACGAGGCCGTCTGCCTCGCCAACGACACTCCCTACGGGCTGACGGCCGGTGTCATCACCGAGGACCTGGCCGCGGGCCTGGCCGTGGCCGCACGCCTGCGGACCGGCATAGTCCATGTCAACGACCAGTCGATCGCCGACGAGCCCCAGGCTCCCTTCGGCGGTGTGAAGAGCTCGGGCTACGGCCGCTTCGGCGGCCAGGCCGGCGTCGAGGCGTTCACCGACACCCGGTGGGTCACCGCCCAGGCCCGCGGCCACGCGCACTTCCCGATCTGAGCGCGGCCGCCGCCACGGGCCGCGGGAAGCGACCCGGGGCGACGGCCTCTGCAGGCGGACGGCTCAGGGGGTGAGCTGCCACTGCTCGATGCAGCCGACGTCGAGCCGGTCGCGGTCCTGGACACGCAGGATCCAGGTCCCGGAGACGGGCCGGGCGGAGGCGTCCGCGGTGAAAGTCCGGTCGTTTCAGCTCCGCCAGTCTCCTGGCCGACGAGGACGCACCGATCGCGCCGAGCCGGCCCAAGCCCGATCGAAACGGTGTGTGATTCGAGGGGACGGCTCACCCAGCAGCCCTGTCGACACCGGTTTCGGCTTCGGCTACTACCCGTACCGGCACACCGGGGCCACCGCCTGGTGCCTACTGGCAGCGAGCCGCACCAACCCCCTGCGGGCCTGATACCGCCCGCTCGCCGAGGCACCTCGGCACCCCTGCGCCGGACGGGCACCCGTTCTCCTCGGCGACGGACCGGCCCGGGCGCGTTGCACCCCGTCCCCCGCCCGGCGCGCTTACCTTGCTCTAGACATGACCGACAGTCAAACGGCGAGGTGGCGTAGGACGTGGTGGCCGGTACGGGCGGTCGATCGGCCGGGCGGGGGCGAGGGAGCCGGGCGGGTGGCGTGGTGCTGGGCAGCCGTCCGGCGCACTCCGTACGGCTCCCGCCGCGCACGCGTTACGGCCCGGAGGACGCCGCGCCCCCGATCGGCTCGGTGGCCGAGCGGACCGTACCGTGGCTGCGCGTCGCCGCGGCGTACGCCTGGCGCATCCTTCTCGTCGCCATCGTCGTCTACGGCGTCTTCACCATCCTCGGCCGCTTCCAGCTCATCGCCGTGGCCCTGTTCCTCGCCTTTGTCATCACATCGGTGCTGCGCCCCCTCGCCGACCTGCTGAACCGCATGTTCCCGAGATCGCTGAGCGTTGCCGTCGCCATCGTCGGCAGCCTGCTGATCCTGATGACCCTGCTCGCTCTCGTGGGCAACGCGGTGGCGGGCGAGTCCGCGAAGCTGGCGGGTGAGTTCCGCGGCGGTATCCACCGGATCGAACTGTGGCTCCAGCAACCGCCGTTCCGGCTCAGTCCCGGCAAGCTCGAGGATCTGCAGCGCCAGGTGGTGAACTACCTCAACACGCACCGGGCGAATCTGCTCAGCAGCGCCGTCACCGGTCTCGGCAGAATCGTCGAGCTGATCACCGGAGCGGTGCTGGCCCTCTTCGCCTCGGTCTTCTTCATCCACTCGGGCGAGCGCCTGTGGGGCTGGATGCGCGACCAGCTCCTGCCCAGCGGCGCCCGCCCGGTGTGGGACCGGACCGGGCGGGCGGCCTGGCGGACATTCGCCGGGTACACACGCGGCATCATCATCGTGGCCGCCACCAACGCCGTACTCGTCGGAGTCGCGCTGTTCGTGCTGCGGGTACCGCTCGCGCTGCCGCTGACCCTCCTGGAGTTCTTCGCCGCGTTCGTGCCGCTGGTGGGCTCGCCGATCGCGCTCAGTGTGGCCACGGTGGTCGCCCTCGCCGGGCGCGGACCGCTCACCGCGGCCGCCGTGCTCGTGCTCATCGTGGTCATCGGCCAGCTCGAGGGACATGTGCTGCACCCGCTGGTGATGAGCTGGGCGGTCAGTCTGCACCCGCTCGTGGTCGCGATGTCGGTCATCGCGGGCAGCATCGTCGCGGGTGTGATCGGCGCCGTCGTCGCCGTCCCGTTCATCTCGGTCCTCTGGGCGGTGCTGCGCGCGCTGCGGACCGCCCCGGCGTAGCCGCTCGGGCAGCGACCGCCCGAGCCGGTTGCAGCCGGCCTGTCACGAGGACGTGCCGGGCTCGTATGCACTGATGACGTACCGGGCTTCGTCGTCGACGGCATTGTCGTCCCAGTCCAGCGTGATGCGCAGCGGATGTCCGTCGGCCGCGTACTCCGCCTCCGCCGTGTCCGCGTCGTCGCGCCGCGCCTGCTCGAGTTCCTTCAGCAGTCCGCCGATGGTGGGGACGGCGCCGGGCGACCGACGCACCACGTCGCGGCTCTCCTCGTCGAGGCCGACCGCCTTCGCCGCCTTCCCGTTGCGCACGGTCACCCGGAAGGTGCCGATGAGGGCCCTTTCGCCCTCGGTCGAGTTCAGCGTGTACGTGTATCCGGCCGGCTCCTGCCAGGCCGTACCGCGCTGGATGGACGGCTTCGTCTCCGCCGCCCGGGTGGACGTGCCCGCTCCCGCACAGGCGGCGGTCGCGCACAGGAGACCTCCGATCAGGGCGACGCGCGGCAGCGAGGAACGAGGAATGACACGTACGGCTGTCATGTGTGGCCTTTCATGAGCTCTTTGTCCCTGGACGCCGACGGCCCGCCGAACGTTCGTGGCAGGCCCGCATGTCACGGGGCCGCAACGAAAGAGAACCGGTGAAACTGCAGCTGGCCGTAGATCGTCCCTCCTCCCGAATCGCATCGCCCGCACAGGGGCTGTCACCACCCGAGGGGGACCCACCATGGCACCGACCACGAAGACCGGCCGTCGCAGACCCACCGCGCTCCGCCCGACCGCGGCCGGCATGTGCGCCGCGGCCGTACTGGCGCTGACGCTCAGCGGCTGCTCCGGTCACGACGGCGGAAGCGCGACTCCGAGCGCGGAGCCCTCGAGCGCCGCGGCGGACGCGAGCGGCGGCGCCACCGCGGCAAGTGCCAAGCCCGCGGCCAAGCCCGCGGCCAAGTCCTCGGCCGGTACGGGCGGCGGGAGCACAGCCACCGGGGCCACACCGGCCGCCTCCGCCTCCTCGGCCACGGGGACGCCCGCCGCCGCGGGCTCCGGGGGCAAGGACGACGGCTGCGACCACAAGATGCCCATCTCCCCCGACGAGATCGCGGTCTACCGCTACACCCCCGAAGGCGGCTCCCTGAGCCTGATCGTCAAGCACGGCAACTGGGGCTGCCCCACGGCCGATTCCGACGGCGCGCCCTTCGTGACCGTCGGCAAGGAGACGTACCTGCCCATGGACCAGGCCGCCTACGTCACCGCCACCAACCCCATCGTGGAGAGCTCGGAGAACCAGCGCATCGGCGTCCAGGAGCTCCTCGACTGGCTCGAGGCGCACCCGAACAGCGGCCTGGTCTTCAAGTACCACCTCGGTGGCAACGGGGCCATCGACAGCCTCGAAGAGGTCTTCACCCCCTGAGTCCGCTTCGATCCGCCTCTATCCCCCTCGATCCGGCTCACAGCAAGAAGGGCAGGTTGACGATCAGGGCGATGTAGGCGATGCCCGCGATCACGACGAGCAGGGTGAACAGGACGACGTGAACGTGGTGCCACGGCGGGCGGATTCCGGGGAACCGCTTCTTCAGCAGGGGCCATTTCACGAATCCGTGGTCCCGGAAGGGGAACCGCAGTTGGCGCCACAGTTCCCTGAGTGCCTCCGCGTCCCAGAGCCGGGGGTCGATCATCAGCGGCCGTCCGGTCGTGGACGTGATGACGATACGGCTCTGGTGTGGACCGTCGACGGGTGCCCTGACCGTGTGCAGACCGGTCAGGGAGGACACGGGGGCCTGCAGGACCTTGCGGTTCCAGCGGTTCCGCACCGTCAGGACACCGTCCTCGAGGAGGATTCCGGCATTGGCCCAGCGCAGGGCGCACAGCGCGCCGACCCACAGGAGTGGCAGGAGCACTGCCAGGACCCCGACGACCAGGCCCGTCGTACCTGATCCGGCCGAGGTGCCGCGCCCTTTGGCCATCATGAGGCCGATGCGCAGTGCCCCGATGGCGATCAGGGGCGAGCCCTTGATCAGCGGGGCCTTGACGGTCCCGTTGTCCGGTCTGACGGAAACCCAGGGATCCTCCGCCTCGCCCGTCGAGTCGGTGAGGGGAGCGTCGCCCGGCGGCCGGGTCGTCATGCGGATGTCCTACCTTTCTAGGCGTGGGTCTGATCTGGTCATTCGTAAGATCGGAAGGCCCAGGGGCTCTGGGTATGGCTGTCATGCGGGCGCCGTTGGCAAGGCTCAAAGGACTTGGCCGCCCGGAGTCCCG
>NZ_JAUYWJ010000039.1:0-63526 GCF_032656585.1 Streptomyces herbicida | reverse complement strand
CCGGCACCGCACTCATCGAGATCTACCAGAACTGCAACATCTTCAACGACGGCGCCTTCGACACCCTCAAGGACCAGCAGACCGCCCAGGAAGCCGTCATCCGCCTCGAACACGGCCGGCCCATCCGCTTCGGCCCCGACAACACCCGCGCAGTCCTCCGCAACACCACCACCGGCGACCTCGAAGTCGCCACCGTCACCCCCGACAACGAACACCGCATCCTCGTCCACGACGCCCACACCGCATCCCCCACCACCGCCTTCGCCCTCTCCCGCCTCGCCGACCCCGACACCCTGCACCACACCCCCATCGGGGTCTTCCGCTCCGTCGACCGCCCCGTCTACGACGCCGAGATGGCCGAGCAGCTCGACGCGGCCGTCGACCGGCACGGCAAGGGAGACCTGGCGGCGCTGCTGGCCGGCGGCGACACCTGGACGGTCCGCTGACCGACCTGGCCTGTAACGTCTGAGACGACAGGCAGAGCAAGGAAAGCGGGCGACGCGATGGTCGATATCGGGGACACGCTCGACGTGGCCGCCGCCGAGCACTTCACACGCCCTGTCCCCAAGTCGGCGCAGGCACAGATGCGTTTCCTGGTACGGCAGTTGAAGGGCACCCGGCAGGTGGCCGAGCTGCTGGGCATCTCGCAGCGCACGGTGGAGCGCTACGTCAAGGGCCAGCTGAAGCGCCCCCGCCATGACCTCGCCGAGCGGCTCGCGGCCGAGACCCGCAAGCGCTGGCAGCCGCGCGTGCGGGACCGGGCCCGGCGGCAGGCGGCCGCCACGGGCGGGATCTTCGTGTCGACGCGCGCCCGTTTCGGCTTCACCGCGGCCCCCGGCACCAGCGACGACCCCCGGGTCCGCTACATCAACCAGGCCCTGCCCCCCGAGTACGCCTCCCGCCTCTTCGCCGCCCAGGACGCCGGCGCCACCGAACGCCAGCTGAGGGACATCCTGGCCGAGGGGCTCGGCGAGATGTACTTCCGTGACCGCAACCGCCGCGCGGAGGGACTGTCGGTGGAATTCACCGACATCCAGGAGCTCGAGCTGGGCTACTAGGGCCGCTACCGGGCTTCCGGAGCCGCGATGGGCCTGCCTCCGGAGCCGCGTGGGACCGGAGGGATCCAGGCGGAGTCCGTTGCTCTGCTAGGCCGGGTTGTCACGATCTCCGGCAGTCCGTCGCACATCCGCGGCGGGACCCCGCTGCCTGCTGGAGGCTGACATGGGCATTCGTGACACGAAGAACGCCATCGAGGGCAACTCCGAGAACCCGGAGGAGCTGGCGCAGACCCAGATCGCCGGCGAGGAGGAGGACGCCTTCGACTCGCCGAAGACGATCATGAACCAGATCTCCAACGCCTGACAGTCCAGACGGCTCCGCCGGCCGGGGAGCAATCCCGGAGAACGATCCCGGAGAACAAGCCGGGAGAGCATCACCGCGCCCTCCGGCCGGCGCCCGGACACGGAAGCCAACGGAGCCCTGGGGGTCGGGTTGACCACATCACTCGTAGAGACTCTGCGCGGCGAGGGCATCTTCGCCGACGCCTGGAACAAGGAATTCCGGATCCTCCGCGGCGCGGTCGATCCCGCCGGCTGCATCTCGTCCGCCTTCGTCGAGGACAGGCTGGAGGCCAGCCTGCTGCGCTGGCCGTACTTCTCCGTGCTGCGGCACGGCGCCGTGCCGCACGAGCGCGCCTACACCACGTCCCGCGACGTGATCGGGCACGAACGGCCCGGCTTCCCCGACCGCGCCGCGATCCACCGGCTCATGTCGGCCGGCGGCACCCTCAAGCTGAACAAGCTGTCCGACTGGCACCGGCCCACCCGCGCCCTGGTCGAGGAGTTCGAGGCGGCGGCCCCGGTCGCGGTGGCCTCGTACGTCTTCTGGACCCCGCCGGAGAGCCGAGGGATGCTGCCGCACCGCGACGCCTCGCACGTCGTGGCCGTCCAGCTCGAGGGCCGCAAGGAGTGGCAGCTGTACGCGCAGGAGGGCCAGGTGCGCGGCGACGCGGGCCTCGACGTGGACGCGCAGGAGCCCACCCACACGTTCGTGCTCGAACCGGGTGACGTGCTGTACCTGCCGCACGGCTGGCCGCACGACGCGATCGCCCGCGACGGGGACTCCTTCCACCTGACCTTCACCCTCACCGAGCCGACCCCCGACGATCTGCTCGAAGCACTCGCCACCCATCTCCTGGCGAACGACTGGGAGCTGGCCCACCGCTTCCACGCGACCACCCTGGAGGAGCGGACCGAGAACGTGCGCTCGGCGCTGCTCGGCTCCGCCCGCACGCTCGACGACGACACCTGGGCGGGCGCCGCCCTCACGGCCATGCGGGAGGTGACCGGATGACCATCACACTCGAGGACCTGGTCGGCGACACCGAGGTCTTCTTCCGGGACCACTGGGCCAACCAGCCCGCGGTGTTCCGCTCCCGGGCCGACCTCACCGGTCTCATCACCGAGGAGGAGATGTGGGAGGAGGTGGACTGCGGGCTGCTGATCCGCCCGTACTTCACCTCGTTCGACGAGGGCGTGCGCACCGCGATCTCGGAGATGACCAAGCCGCGCACCATCGTCGGTCACAGCGTGCCCGGCTACATCAACCCCGAGCAGATCAAACGGGACTTCGCGGCCGGCGGCACCTTCAAGTTCAGCCAGCCCGAGCACTGGCACCCCGGACTGCGGGCCCTGGTCCGCTCGCTGGAGCCGGAGTTCCGGGCCGAGCTGGAGTCGTTCGTCTTCCTCTCCCCGCCCGGCAAGACCGCGATCGCGGCCCACATGGACGGCTCCCATGTGCTCGTCCTGCAGGTCGCGGGCGTCAAGGACTGGGTGGTGGGCCGGCTCGACGAGACGTCGACCAGCGACTCCGACCGTTACGCCGGCGGGGTGATCCCCTACGATCGCCGCATGGAGGTCACCCTGAGGCCCGGCGACGTGCTGTACATGCCGCACGGCACCCCGCACTCCGCCACCGCACGGATCGGCAACTCCATCCACATCGCCGTCACCATCGAGGAACCCAGCACCAAGGACCTCGCCAATGTGTTCCTCGCCGAACTGCTCGGGCACCCCGAGTACGAGGCGCTCACCGAGGAGCACCACAAGCTGTCCCTGGCCGAACGGCTGGCCCGGCTGCGCACGCTCGTGGCCGACACCCTGGCGGCGGCGGACGCGGACCAGGTGCTCAAGCAGGCCGTACGACTGAAGGCCGGGCACCGCGGATGAGTGTGGCGCTGCGCCCGGTGACCGCGGCCGACCTGGACCGGTTCGACGCGGAGTTCGCCGGACCGGAAGGGCCGGGTGCCTACCAGTGGTTCGGCCACACGCCGACCGTACGGCTCCGGCGGCTGCTCGACGAGCGGGGACTGCTCGGCGGCGACGAGAACATGCTGTCCGTCACCGTCGACGACGTCCTCGCGGGACGCGTCGAGTGGTTCCGCAGGGCGTGGGGCCGTGCGGACACCTCGTCCTGCTGGGAGATCGCCATCGGCCTCTTCGCGGCCCACCGCGGCCAGGGCGTCGGTACCCGGGCGCAGCGCCTCCTCGTCGACTATCTCTTCGAGCACACCCGCGTCGAACGCATCCAGGTGTGCACCGACGCCGACAACATCGCCGAGCAGCGCGCGGCGGAGAAGGCCGGCTTCGAGCTGGAGGGCCGCATCCGTCGCGCCCAGTGGCGCGCGGGAGCCTGGCACGACCAGCTCATCTACTCGGTCCTGCGCATCCCCTGAGACTCTCCGCGGCCTCGCCGAGGCCCGCCCACGTCTCGCCGACGTCTCGCCACGTCTCGCCACGTCTCGCCACGTCTCTCCGAGCGGAGACACACCATGCGATCGCCCCTGCGTTCCCCCTTGCGTTCCCCTTTGCATTCCCTGAACGTCCCCGCACGGCGGCTGGCCGTCCTGCACGGTATCGACGGGATCGGGGTCGGCCTCTATGTGGCCGGCTCCGCCGTCTATCTCACCCGGGTCACCGGCCTGACCGCGGCCCAGATCGGTCTCGCGCTCTCCGCCGCGGGGCTGACCGGCCTGCTCGCGTCGGTGCTGTTCGGCATCGTCGCCGACCGGGTCGGCGCCCGCCCCCTGCTCAGCCGCCTGCTGCTGCTCCTGGGTGTCGCCTACCTGGCGCTCCCCGCGGTCCACGCGGCCTGGGAGTTCGTCGCGCTCTCCGTGGTCATCGGCGCCCTGCAGTTCGGCACCGGCCCCTCCTTCATGTCCCTGGTCGCCGAACTGGTGCCGGAGAAGGACCGGGTGACGGCCCGGGCCGCGATCAGGTCGGTCGGCAACGCCAGCATGGGCCTGGGCACGCTGGCCGCCGCCGCGGTCATGGCGGTGGGCACGGACGGCGCCCTGCAGATCATCCCCCTCGCCAACGGCGTCACCTTCGTCGTGGCCGCCGTACTGGTGCACCGTCTGCCCGCCGTCGCCGCCCACCCGGCCCCGCCCGCCGCGGGCCGCTTCACCGCCCTGCGAGACGTGCCGTTCCTGCGGGTCGTCGGGGTGAACGCCGTACTGGCCCTGCACGACTCGGTGCTCGCGGTCGGCATCCCCCTCTGGATCGTGGTGGGCACGGGCCTGCCCACGACCCTGACCCCCCTCCTCATCGGCCTCAACACCCTGCTGTGCGTGCTGCTCCAGGTCCGCGCGGCCCAGGGCACCGACGACCTGCCCGGCGCCGCCCGCGTCGCCCGCCGCGCGGGCCTGGCCGGAGCCCTGGCCTGCCTCATCCTCGTGCCAAGCGGCGACCTCGGCCCTTGGGCCGCCGGAACCCTGGTGACCGCGGCCTTCCTGGTGATGACGGCCGCGGAGCTGTGGCACGCCGGCGCCTCCTACGGCCTCGCCTTCGCCCTCGCCCCCGACGACCGCCGCGGCGAGTACCTCGGCGCCTTCCAACTGCACCACGGCGTCCAGTCGATCGTGGGCCCGGCGGTCCTGACGTCGTTCATCGGCAGCGGCACGGGCGCGGGCTGGACGGCGGTGGCGGCCCTCTTCGCAACGGCGGCCTTCCTGGCGCCTCCGGTGGCCCGCAGGGCCGTCCCCCGCCCGCCGCTTCCCCCGGCCGCCGACCCCGAACCCGCCCCGCACCCGCCTCCCGCGGCCGCCGACGGCGAATCCGCCCCACAGGGGCCACCCGCACCCGACAACGAAAGCGGCACGGCCGGTGCGGGTGGGAACCCAAACCCGGCCGAAGGCCGGGTGCCCACCCACTGACCCGCACGGCACGGCACGCCCCCGCACGGCACGGCACGGCACGCCCTCGCACGGCACGCCACCGCATCACACCGCACCGCACCGCACCCACCCCGGAGGCCCCGCATGCTGCACCCCGCCGCCGGCCCGCAAACCCCCGGCCCCTACAGCCGAGCCGACCTGGCCGGAGGCCTCCGCTCACTGGGAATCGCCGAAGGCGACACCGTGCTGGTGCACTCCGCGATCAGCGCCCTCGGCTGGACGGCCGGCGGCGGAGTCGCGCTCGTACGGGCGCTGCGCGACACCGTGGGCCCGGCCGGCACCCTGGCCGTACCCACCTTCACCACCTATCTGACCGACCCCGCCACCTGGGTCCAGCGCCCGGTGCCCCGCGCCTGGTGGCCCCGAGTCCGTGCGTCCCTGCCGGAGTTCGACCCGGCCGTGCACCCGGCCCAGCCCCGCCTCGGCCGCTTCCCGGAGCTCGTACGGTCCCTGCCCGGCGCCCGCCGCTCCGGCCACCCGCTCTACTCCTTCGCCGCGGAGGGCCCGGCCGCGCGGGAGATCCTGGGCGCGCATCCCCTCCCCTACGGTCTGGGCGCGAACAGCCCCCTGGCGGGCCTGTGCCGGGCCGGCGCCAAGGTCCTCCTGCTCGGCGTCGGCTGGGACAGGGCGACGGTCCTCCACCTGGCCGAGCACCTCACGCCGTACCCCGGCCGCCGCAGCCACCGTATGGACGTACCACGCGAGACGGCGGGCGGAGCCGTGCGCTGGGAGCCCAGCGATCAACTGGTCATGTACGAGGGCGACTACGAGCACATCGGCGCGGCCGCGGCCCGCGCGGGCCTGGTCACCGAGGGCCCGGTCGGCGCGGCCCGCGCCCTGCTCTGCCCGGCCGCCGAACTCGTGGACCTGGCCTGTGCCTGGCTGGCCCGCCGCCGAGACCTGAGCGGCTGGCGCGTGGCCCCGAACATGACCGGAGTGACGGAGGCCCCGCCCGCAGCCTTGTGACCGCGAACCCCGAGGCGAACATTATTAACTGCGCGGCACAGTAAACTCCTGCTATTCTTCTGCGCAACGCAGTCAATGTGTCACGCACACAAACCCTCGGAGTTCACACCCATGCTCACCGTCGCCGTCACCGGCGCCACCGGAGCCCAGGGCGGCGCCACCGCCCGCGCCCTGCTGGCCGCCGGCCACCACGTCCGTGCCCTCACCCGCGACCCCGGCTCACCCGCCGCCGACGCCCTGCGCACCTTCGGCGCCGAGGTCCGCCGCGCCGACTTCGACGACCGCTCGACCCTCGACGCCGCCCTCACCGGCGCCGACGCCCTGTTCGCGGTGACCACCCCGTTCGGCACCGACACCGCCGCAGAGACCCGCCAGGGCAGAACCCTTCTCGACGCGGCGGCGGCCGCCCGCCTCGGTCATGTCGTGCTCGCCTCGGCGGCGCACGCCGACCGCGGCACCGGCATCCCGCACTACGAGAGCAAATACCTGGTCGAGCGGCACCTGCGGGCGTCGGGTGTGCCCTGGACGGTGCTGGCCCCGGCCGCGTTCATGGACAACTACGCGGCCGGGTGGACCCTGGACGGACTGCGCACGGGCACCTTCGCCTGGCCGATGCCCGCCGACAGCCCGCTCACGCTCATCCCCGCCGTGGACATCGGCGCTTTCGCGGCACTGGCCCTCCAGCGCCGCGACGACTTCGCCGGCCACCGCCTCGACATCGCCTCGGACGAACTCACCCCGGCCGGGATCGCACAGACCCTGGCGACGGCCGCCGCCCGTCCGATCGTCCACGAGGAGGTGCCCCTGTCGTACGTCCGCACCCACTCCACGGACCTCGCGGCGATGTTCGAGTACTTCACCGCCACCGGCCTGGACGTCGACGTACCGGCCCTGCGCCGCGACCACCCCGAGGTGCCCTGGCACACCTTCGCCGACTGGACCGCCTCCCAGGACTGGCCGGGCCTCCTGTCGCCGCTCCCGCAGCACCAGTGAGACCGTGACGGGCTCCTCGCGCCCGAAGGTCAGCGGAACGCCCCGGAGTTGCGCACCGCCCACGCCCCGAAGGGAGCCGCCGCCCGCCCGAGCACCCGCCGCACGTCCTCGCTGATCCGCCGCTCCTCGGCCGTGGGCTCCCCGAGGATCGCCAGCGTGCCCTCCACGACGGGCGCCGGAAGGAACCGCGACATCTGGGCGTGCGCCTCCTCGCGGCTCTGCTCGACGAAGGCCACCGGCTCCCCGATCGCCTCCGCGACGGCCGCGGCCCGCTGCCGGGGGGTGGTCGCCTCGGGCCCGGTCAGCACATAGGTGGCCCCGTCGTGCCCGTCGTCCCGCAGTACGGCGGCGGCCACCGCGGCGACATCGTCCGGGTCGACGAAGGGCAGCCCCACCTCGGCGAACGGCGCGGCGGCGGTACGGTGCAGCCGCACCGGCTCCGCCCAGGCGAGGGCGTTGGAGGCCAGCCCGCCGGACCGGAGCACCGTGAACTCCAGCCCCGACCCGGCCACCGCGGCCTCGAACCCGGCGGCGTGCGCATACACTCCCGGCCGCGTGCCGACGCCCTGCGAGGACAGCAGCACCACCTTGGTGACCCCGGCCGCGGCCGCCCGCGCCAGAATCCCGCCCGGATCCTCCCCGGCGACGAGCAGGAACAGCGCCTTGGCCCCCTCCAGCGCCGGCACCAGACTCTCCGGCTCACCGAGATCGGCGGCGACGGCCCGCACTCCGTCCGGCACATCGGTCCGGGAGATCCGCCGGGCAACTGCGGTCACGGCCTCCCCGGACCCGGCCAGCATCCGGACCAGCGTCCGTCCGACGTTTCCGGTGGCACCCGTAACAACGATCACGGCCCCTCCATGAGTTGAGATGCGCTGCGTGTGAGTCAGTTGACTAACTAAGTCGTCACGCTAGCCGCCCCCGACCCCCGCTGTCTATCCTCAGTCAGGTGACTGACTCAAAGCCGAGCAAGCGCGAGCGCCTGGTGGCCGCCGCCGTCCAGGTGTTCCACGAGCAGGGCGTGGAGAAGACCACCCTCGGAGACATCGCCCGGGCCGCCGACGTCCCCCTCGGCAACGTCTACTACTACTTCAAGACCAAGAACCAGCTGGTCGAGGCCGCGGTGGACGCCCACTGCGCCCAACTGCGCACGCTCACCGACCGGTTGGACGCCCTTCCCGACCCCGCCACCCGGCTCAGGACGCTCATAGCGGGCTGGGTCGAACAGCGCGACGTCGCGGCCCGCTTCGGCTGCCCCTTCGGCACCCTGGCCACCGAGCTCGACAAGCGCGACGACGGCCTGGACCAGGCCGCGGCCAAGGTGATGCAGGCGCTGATCGACTGGGCCGAGTCCCAGTTCACCCTGCTCGGCCGCCCCGACGCCCACGACCTCGCGATCGAACTCGTCGCCGCCTACCAGGGCATGTCGGTCCTCACCAACACCCTGCGCGACCCGGACCTGATGGCCACCCAGGGCCGCCGCCTGCAGACGTGGATCGACACCCTCGCCTGATCCCGAACGCCGGTACGAGCGCCGTACGTGCGTGGCCGAATCCCTTGTCACCAGGTGCCGGTTGTTGCGCAAAGTAACGCCACCGGGCAGCACCGAGTGGGATTATCGAGAGGCACTTGCGGCAGTCCTGTCACACACGGCTGCCGTGGGGCAGGGCTGGGCGCATGAACGCCGAGGGGGAGCCCGCCTCACCTTCGCTCACTGACGACGGTCCTTCCTGTCCGCGTATCGCATGGGGCCGTCGATGAGCTGGTATCAAGAGACATGGTGCACTGACTACGTGTTACCTGCCGCGGCCTGCGCTGTCATCGGCTGGCTGGGGATGCTGCGCCACTTCCACGGCAAGGGCAGACTGCTCGGCACGGCGAGGTCCGCCGGCCTGTCCTTCGCCGTCCTGGCCCTGATGTGCGCGGCCGCCATCGGTACGGCCCATCTCCTGCCGCACCTCGCCTCGCTACCGCCGGTGACCGCGGGCGTGGCCACCGGAGCCGCCGCGGCACCCCGCAAGAAGCAGGACGAGAGCACCCAGCCCTACGTCAAGTTCCTGACGCTGGGCGTCGCCTGGCTGATGGAGCGGCTCGAATATCGGCTGCACAGTGATGGCCAAAGCTGGAGCGAGGCATTTTTGGCCGACTTCAGGGAATCGGCGCCGCTGCGCCTCTTCAACCACGACCTCATGCAGTACCTGCTGGACCGGCACCGCCAGCCGGCCCTCACCAAGCAGATCACCGCCTGCTACGAGGACGCGAAGAAGGCGATCGACAGGGCCCTGGACGTTCAGACGAGCACCGACATGGCGTGCCACGGCGACGGAACCTGGCTGTCACAGCGGGAGCCGACCGAGCAGGAGCGCTACGACTGCCGTTCGTCCTTCGGCGAGGCCCGGGCCCAGAGCGGGCACCTTCTCCTCATCGCCTATCTGCACGGCCGCCGCTCCGAGGCTCCCCAGCTCGAGGAACTGCGCGAGAAGGCCCTGCCGCAGGACGCCTATCACAGCGCCGCGCTGCCCGTGCAACGCCGTCGCTTCGGCGGTCTGCGCCGCAACCGCGGCTGAACCGCGGGGCCCCGGCAGGGGCAACGGGCGCGGCGCCCCGGCCTACAGCCGCGATGTGATCCCGCTGTCGCGCACCGGCGATGTGCTGAGGCTGCCGTCGGCGGTCTTCGGGCGTGGCGAGAATCTGATCTCGACGTCGGCGCCGAGCGCCTCCGCGGCGGCAGCGAGCGTACGGACCGTCAGATTGGCGTCTCCGGACATGATCTGACTCACGCGTCCTGGGCTCACGCCCATGGCCTTGGCCAGATCGGAGCGTGATTTGCCCAGGCCGGCCAGCAGGCCCGCCAGTGAAGCGGTCGCCTGACGCGCGAGCTGCGCACCGGCCAAGTCTGTTCGGTTCTCGCTTCCGGCGAAGAAGCCCATGGTGTCACCCCCAAGTCGGCGGACAGCAAGGTCTGTTGAGCCGTCCGTGGTTCTAGGATGCCACCTTTAGCTCTAGCTAAAAACGCGGTTCCAGGAAAAAAGTCCCGCAACCACCCTCCCGGGCACGCTTTCGGACACCCTCTGACCTGCCGCGACCCCACTCACCGAACATTTCAGGCCGACCTCGGACATCACCCCGACGGGGGCCCCGGGCACGCGAAAAACCCCGGCCCTGAAGGATCAGGACCGGGGTTCTCGGTCGGAGCGCCGGGCAGGCCTTGCACCTGCATCTCCCCGCAGGAAGCGGGACGTCTTTCCTTGGACCACCAACGCATCGCACGCTCCCCCGGTTCGTCCGGGCGGCGAGCTCAAGATCGACCATACAGCATGTACGGCCGCCCGATCTGCAAGTCGCATGATCCGACCGCGATCTGCCCGGCGCCGGCCGGCCGGGCCCCTCTCTGGCCCCTTGGTGGTAACAGCTGTTACCATCCGGGTATGGCGAAGCCACAGCTCGGCGTACGCGTCGACCCCGAGGTCAAGCAGCTCGCCCAGGTCCGCGCCAAGGACCTCGGGCTGGATCTGGGCGACTACATCGCCCGTCTCGTCCGCGAGGACACCGAGGGCATCCGTGCCCGTGCCCTGGAGGCCGCCCGCCGCTTCCTCGACGAGCACCAGTCGGTCTTCGACGAGGCCGAGGACGCCGAGAGGGCCGGCGAGCCGGTCACCCCGGGGGCGCACGCCGCGTAA
This sequence comes from Streptomyces herbicida, assembly GCF_032656585.1. Lineage (NCBI taxonomy): Bacteria > Bacillati > Actinomycetota > Actinomycetes > Kitasatosporales > Streptomycetaceae > Streptomyces > Streptomyces herbicida. Next base: position 52,654 of record NZ_JAUYWJ010000039.1, on the reverse strand, counting down.
TGGACCTGCACATCGACGTCCCCTGGATCCTTCAGGCGGCCGAGATCGCCGGCGCGGGCGACCCCGCCCCCGACGACTACGGCGTACCGGTCGCCGCCGTGGCCGCCCACAAGGCCGAACTCCTCCAACAGCCCGTCTACGACGGCCCCTACGCCCGAGCCGCGGCCCTGATCCACATCCTGGGCCGCTGCCGCTGGCTGGAGCGCTCCAACATGGCCGTGGCCGCCGCGACGGGCGTGATGTACCTGGAGGCGTCCGGCATCCCGGTCAAGCCCGCCCGTGAGGACGCGGTGGCCCTGCGCGACCTGCTCCGCGACCCCACCTGCACCACCCGCAGGATCGCCACCCTGCTCCGCTCCTGGCCCGTGGTGACCTGACCGCGGCGCCCGCCGTCCCCGCGGCCGAGGCGGTACGCCGGATCGCGGCACTCGACGACCCGCGCGGCCCCGCTGTACGGGAGGACCTGGTCTGGACTGCCCGCTGGTCCACCCCCGAAGTCCCCGAGCTCCCCGCCCGGGGCGGCTGGTGACTGTTACTCACTTTCGGGTGAGGGCCCTGATGACGGCGGAAGCCCGGTGCCGGTACGACACCGTCGGACTCCGGCACTGACACGGGAACAACAGCTCACCGAAGCATCAAACGCGACATCCCCCACATAAATGAATATTACAGACAAGCGTCACGGAACTGTGCGCGATCTGTAACAGCCCTCGGGTCACCCGCCGACCGTGCCGCGCGGGACGGAAGGTGTGGACGTGCGGCCGCCCGGCCGCCACCCGCACCACGCACCACCCCCGGTGGCCTGCGTCTTCGACGCCGCACGCCCGGGGGAGTGCGCTCACCCTGCAAAGGGGGACCCTGTGTCCGCTTCTGTTCTCGTGACCACCCGCCGTCTGACGGCGGCCGCTGCCGTGGCGGCCGCGGCCGTAGGCGCGCTGGCGGTGCCGGCTGCGGCAGCCGACCACTTGCCGAGGGGCTCGGCCGACCGGGTGGTCATCAGCCGTGTGCAGTACGACTCCGCGAGCCGCGGCGACCGCTCGAACCGCTCCCTGAACCGGGAATGGGTGGAGATCAGCAACAACAGTCGGCACGACGTCAACCTCAGCGGGTGGACGCTGTCGGACGAGGCCGGCCGCACCTACACCTTCCCCCGCTTCCGGCTGAACGGCCAGGCGACGGTGCGCGTCCACACCGGGTTCGGGCGGGACACCCAGGGCGACCTGTACCAGGGCCGGCGCTACGAGGTGTGGGACGACTACGCCGACACCGCGACCCTGCGCAACGACCGGGGCCGCTTCATCAGCGCCGCCAGCTGGGGCGACCACCCCCGCCACATCGTCGACCACCGGCGTTACGACGACGACCGCCGCGACCACGGCCGCTTCGACGACCGCCGCATGGGCGACCGTCGCTACGACGACCGCCGCATCGACGAGCGTCGCTACGAGGGAGGCCACGCCTGACGGTTCTTCTTCGCGGTTCTTCTTCATTCGGCGGCGGCGCGCCACTCCCCGGGAGTGGCGCGCCGCCGCCGTAGTGCCTGACGGATGATCAGGCGACGGCCTCCGCACGCGCTGCGCGCCGCGACCGGCTGAACCGGCGCACGAGCGGAGCCTCGACCAGCCGGTAGAGCAGCCAGGACGCCACCACCGTGCCGACGGCCGTGCCGACCAGCAAAGCGATGCCCTCCGTGGTGGAGTACATCTCCGTGCCGAGCTGCTTGCGGAGCCAGGACAGCGCTATGTAGTGCAGCAGGTAGAAGGCGAAGGAGATCTCGCCCAGCCAGACCATCGTGCGATTGCGGAACAGACTGAAGCGGCCCTCGATGTCCGCGGTCGCCGCGGCCGCGATCAGCAGCGCGATCGGGATGATCATCGCGGCGCGCTGACCGTAGAGGTAGGGCACGTGGTAGGTGAGCCAGTACCCGCCGGCCAGCAGCACGAACGACGGGATCATGCCGATGTTGCGCCAGCGCCCGTGCTTGACCGCGAGCGCGACCAGGATGCCGAGGGCGAAGTCGACCATGCGGACCGGGGGCAGCACATAGCTGAACCAGTACGCCGAAACGGAGAGGTCCTGGCCGCTGGGCACCAGCGGGGTCTTCGGGAACGCCGCGTACGCCACCGCCGGGGTGGCCCACACCGCGGCGATCGCCCCGGTGATCCAGTACTTCAGGTGACGGGGGTCGATGCGCCGGAAGACGGCGAGCAGCAGCGGGAAGCTCAGATAGAAGACCGCCTCCACGCCCAGCGACCAACTCGGCGAGTCCACGCTGAAGTTGGTGAAGTACTTGGGCACCCACACCTGGACCATGAACAGGTTGGCGACGGCGATCCGGGTGGAGGTGTAGTCACTGGCGAACAGCACCATGGCGAGCACCCAGGCGACCACGTAGTTCGGGTAGATCTTGACGAACCTGCGTCGCCAGAACCCCGTCGTGGTGTCGTTGTCCCGCGCCGACCAGGTCAGTACGAACCCGCTGAGCACGAAGAAGAAGGACACGCCGAGCCCGCCGGCCTGGTCGAACCAGCGGAACAGCCGGAACTCGGTACGGTCGTCGGCCAGCAGCCGCAGCGGCGGTATCGGCAGGAAGGCGTGGTGGGCGAACACGGCCAGCGCGGCGAGGAACCGCAGGCCGGTAAGGGACGGCAGCCGGGAGATCTGGGCACGCTTCGGCTCGGTGGCTTCAGCGGCCTGGGCACCCACACCGCTTTCTCCGGCCGGCGCGGAGCCGGTCAGTACTTGGTCAGTGGCCATGGGACTTCCGTTCTCGGGTGAGGTCCTGCAGCGATCTGGTCCTGCGTGGGGGGTGCGAGGCTGGCGCTGTCGAGCGAACGGTGTGACTCGGCGGGACGTTCACGCCTGTCAGCGGGTGCTACTCCTTGACCGGGAGTTGCACCGCTTTTTGTACAGTCGCGTGCTCGTGGCTCACTCAAGGGTTGTTGAAGGCTTGAGCTGGTTCAGCCAGCGGGGGGCTCGACCCGTACGAAGGACGCCCCGAGCGCGTCCAGAACGCGCGGCTGTTCCGCAGGGCCGCGCCTCCGGCTGCCCGCCCCCGCTGCCCGTACGCTCGCAACCGCTGGGGCGGCACGAGACCTCAGAGGACGGTGTGACGCGAGTCACGGGAACCAGGGGCGCTCGCCCCGGCAGCTAAGGGGGGTGAGCACTCATATGCGTACCCGGGTACGGGCCGGGGATCCGAGCGCCTTCGCCGAACTGTTCGACGGCTGCGCCCGGGCGGTCTACAACCATGCGTTCCGGCTCACCGCCGACTGGGCGGCGGCCGAGGACGTGATGGCGGAGACCTTTATGGAGGCCTGGCGGCTGCGTGACCGGGTCGAGGCCGAGGGCGGCTCCCTGCGGCCCTGGCTGCTCGGCGTCGCGACCAACGTCGCCCGCGGCCACTACCGGAGCAACCGCCGTTACCGGGCCGCCGCCATCGCCGCCGCCGAGGCCGAGACCGCGCTGCCCGACCACGCCGACGAGGTCGCGGGCCGGCTCGACGACCGCCGGCGCCTCGCGGCCGCGCTCCGCGCACTCGCCCTGCTGCGCAGACCCGAGCGCGAGGTCCTGGCGCTGTGTCTGTGGGAGGGACTGGAGTACACGGCGGCGGCCGAGGCGCTCGGCATCCCGGTCGGCACGGTCCGCTCCCGCCTCTCCCGGGCCCGCGTGAAGCTGCGCCGCCTCACCGAAGCCGAGCTGGCGGGACCGCCCGCCGAACTCGTGCACGGAAAACGGGAACTCGGCCCGCCGGATCGCCAGACAAGAGGAGAACGTAACCACGCGATCCGGCCCGTATCGGAAGGAAATCGATGAAAGCGACCCCGTCCCGGCAGAGCCCGGCCGAGTGGGAAGAGAGCGCTTCTCTCCTGCCTCCGACGGTGCGCGACCTGCCGACGGGCCGTCACCAGTTCCACAGGGAGCGCCTGATGGCTCGCATTCAGCAGGACATTCAGCAGGACGACCAGCAGCAGGAGCGCACGACGACGGCGACGGCCACCGCGCCGGGAGCCCGCCCGAAGACGGGCCGGTTCCGTCTGCCGCGCCCGGCGATCACGCTTCCCGCCCTGGCCTGCGCCCTGGCGGGCGCGGTGGTCGCCGTGTCGGTGATGAGCGACGCGGACGGCGTCAGGACGGCCGGTGTCGCCAGCGGTCCGGCCCTCACCACCCGGCTCGGCACCCCGACCACCAAGGGTGTCCCGCAGTTGCTGGACCAGATCTCGCTGGCGGCGGCCGAGGTCCGCACCCCCGGCCTCAAGCCGGGACAGTACGTCTACATCGAGTCGAAGAGCGCCGAGACCTATCTGCGGCACGACGGCGACAGGGTCTCCCTGGCCAGCCATGTGCTGCACAAGCGCCAGACGTGGGAGTCCGCGGACGGCACCAAGGGCTGGCTGATCGACCCCGCCGTCAACAACGACCCCGCGGGCGAGACGCTGAGCCTGCCCGACGAGCAGGGCAACACCCCACAGGCCACGCTCAACGCCCCGTCGTACGACTACCTGACCAAGCTCACCACGGACCCCGACAAGCTGCTGGCCATGATCTACAAGGCGTCCGAGGGGCACGGAAACAGCCTCGACCAGCAGGCGTTCACCACGATCGGTGACCTGCTGGGCGAGTCCTACCCGCCTGCCGAGCTCTACTCGGCGCTGTTCAAGGCCGCCGCGAAGATTCCCGGAGTCGTCGTCGTGCCGGAAGTGAAGGACGCACTCGGCCGCCCCGGCGTGGCGGTGGCCCGGCTGGACGAGACCGGAGGCACCCGCGAGGAGTGGATCTTCGACAGGAAGACCCATGTCTTCCTCGGCAAGCGCGAGGTCCAGGTGAAGGCGACGGACGAGGACAGCGGCCTGATCAAGCCCGGCACCGTCAGGTACACCAGCGCCATCGTCAAGCGCGCGATCGTCGACGGCATGAAGCAGGTCCCCAGCCGGAACGGCTGACGCCCCCGCTCCGTCGCTGCCCCGGCCGCCCCGCACAGGGCGTGCCGGGGCACCGGCGTTCCGGACGGTGATTGCCTGTCAGATGTCATCCGGCACGCCCCGGTTGTCGAAGTTACCGGTGAGTTGTTTCACAGGCGGGTGCCCGATCGTCAGGGGAACCGCAGGTGCGGCCGCCGACGTGGAGTACTCACGTTGAAGACCACCGGCCCTGTGCCGGACCGACCCAGGGGGACAAACTCATGCGTCTGCGTACGGCCACTCTCGCGACGGCCGCTGTATTCGTCGCCGGCCTCAGCCTCACGGCCTGCAACTCGGGCAATGACGACGCCAAGTCCAAGGACAGCTCCAGCCCGAGCGCCACGGCTTCGTCGACGTCGACGGGCTCGACGGGCTCCACCACCGCGGGCACGTCCGCCGGCAAGACGGGCGGCGCCAAGGCCTCCGCGACCGCGGCGGGCAAGGGGACCGGCTCCGGCGGCGGTGCCGTCGGAGCGTGCACCACCAGGACGACCACCGTCCAGTTCATCGCTTCGGCCTCGCACGCCAGCGAGTCGGAGCCGGCGGCCGCCACCGTCAAGGTCACCAACACTTCGGGCAGCACCTGCACCCTCGTGGGCGCGACCACCCTGACCGCCAAGGACGACCAGGGCAAGGCCGCCCCCGTCGAGACCGACAACTCGGCCGCCGGCACCGATGCCGTCGAGATCGCGGCCGGCGCCTCCGCCTCCGCCGAAGTCCTCTACACGGACCTCAACTTCGAGGGCAGCCAGTCCGCCCGCGAGGTCTGCGCGGTACAGGCCTCCAAGGTGGAGATCGCCCTCCCGAAGGACATCGCCCGCACCGTCAAGGTCACCAGGACGAACGGCTCGGCAGGCATCTTCAACGTCTGCACCAAGGACGTGAAGTTCGGGTCCTTCCACTCCTAGGCCCTGTCGCCGGGCCGGTGACTGCACTGACGGACCGGAGCGGGTCGCGCGTGCCACTGGACGAATGACCCGCTCACTCACCACAGGGAGAAGAGCCCGCCATGGAACGCCGACGACTTCTCGCCGCTGTGGCCGTCCTGCCCACCCTGTCCGTCCTGCCCGCATGCACGTCCGGCGACAGCGACACGTCACGTCCGCCGTCTTCCGGCCGGTCCTCGTCCGACGGAGCGCGCCGGGCCGTCGAGGCGTATGTCGATGCGCTCAACAAGCGCAGTGCCGACGCCCTGATCGCGGTCGGTGGCGTACCGGACGAACAGTGGTCGAGGCACGAAGCGGCGCAGATCCTCGACGGCAAGGGCGGCCGCGGGTGGACCATCAAGAACGTCCGGATCGAGTACGACATCAGCCCGGACGTCGGCTCCGCCCGCCTAGAGGCCACGGACAGGGGCGGGACGACCATGCGCGACACGTTCACCGTCATGCGGGAGAAAGGCGACTGGCACCTGGTCGTCTTCGCGGGAGCCCCCGCCGCGACGGACAAGCCGACCTCGTCCACGGAGAAACCGGCCTGATGCCGGAGTTCGCACACCTCTACCTGAAACGGTTCGTGAGCGCCTTGACGAGATCGGTCCTGGCGACCCGGAGAGCGAACCGGTCGCGGCCGCCCGGTGCCGGCTTCGCGTACCACGGCAGGCCGCGACGGCGCCATTTGGCCGGAGTGAGCTTTGCGGGGACGGGCGGTAGGACCCAGGTCCACTTCCCGAGCCGGAGTACGCCGCCCCACACGCCTGCGGTGAGTCCGGTGACGGGGATTCGTACGGTGAAGCGGGCGTCGTCGGGGTCTGCCCGGCGGACCGGGAATGCGGCGCTTGCGCCCTGGCCGTCGGTGAGGACGACCTTCAGGGCATCGTCCGGGTGGGCGGCGAGTGTGCAGCGTCCGGTGAGCTCGAGCTGACCGGCGAAGCGAGCGTGCCCACGCCCCGGACATGGTCGGGAACGGCTCCCGGTCCCGGTACTGTCGACGCGTACATGATCGGGAACGTGTTGGTGCCAACGGGTGGGGAGCGGTGTCGTGGTCAGCGAGGTGCAGGGGACGTTCGCGGAGCGGATGGCGGAGGCCCGGCGGCGGAGGCCCGGTGCTTTCGCGCACCTCTTCGACGGCCGGCCGCAGGTGGTGATCAAGACCACGCAGTTGCTGCCGGAGCAGGCGATCCAGCTGGCCACCGCCTATGGTTACCGCCATCTGGAGACGCGGGGCAGCAAGGCCGTGCGGCGCCGGGTGTTCGTGCCGGATCCGGATGCGGCGGTGCACCTGGAGGCCGTGGCGCCGGGCACACCCTTCGAGGTGGCCGCGCAGCACCCCGCCTTCCACGGGGCCAGTGCCCGAGCCGCCCGCAACCACGCCGAGCTGATCAAGAACGAGATGAACCTGCTCAAACTCGTTCCGGCCGCGGTGTTCATCTTCCTCGGGGCGATCGGCATGGCGGCGCAGCTGATCAGCACCGGGCAGGGCGCCCTGGTCGTGCCGCTGTGCTTCGCCGTGCTGCTGGACACGGCCGTCGTCTGGCTCACCTGGTCGCGGGTGCGCAAGCGGCGCGGACTGCTGGCCCAGGCGGATCGGCTTGCCCAGCAGTACCCGCCGTACGGCTTCAGGGCCTGGACCCCGGCGTAGCGCACGGGCTCCGTCCTGTCTGATCTCGCCCTGCAGACGACCGGCACGCCGACTCTTCCGGGTACCCGCCGAGCGTCGCCTGCTACGGCGCCGGCTGGACCGGCTGGTCCTCGCGGGCGTCCGTGGCGGGCAGCCACAGGGCGCGGGAGACGCCACGGCGTTCGTAACGGGCGCGCTCCTTCCTCAACTCGTCCCGGAAGCGCCGCCCGTGGAAGCCGGAGGCGCGGGCGACCAGATGCTCGGCGTACCGGGTCCGGCCGGTCGCCTCGAACGCCCCGGCCAGAGCGGCCTGGTCGGCGGGGGAGCGCAGGTCCACCACCCGGTCGAGGATCCGCTCCACGACGGGCCAGGCCACCGGGTCGCGCCGGCTGTCGAGGGACTCGACGTCCATCACCAGCGGAGGGAAGTTCGCCACCATGCCGTTGCGGCACTGGACCTCCACCACGGCTTCGAGGTGCCGGTGCATCCCGACCGACTCCAGGGCCAGCAGCAGACGTGCCACCTTGGGCACCGCCGCGGTCCGGGCACGCTCGGCCAGGGCGGTGGGGTCGGCGTAGCCGGAGTCGGCCCGGGCCAGCGCGTCGAGGAACTCGCCCAGCAGCCGGGGCTCGATGTCGTTCAGGGCGTGCTGGAAGACGGCTTCGGCATGATCGTGCAGCTCGCACCGTTCCATGCAGGTCAGCAGCGCGGCCACGGCCGGTGGCGTGCCGGTGCGGGCCGCGGTGCGCACCACGCCGCCCGCGCCGGGGAACGTCTGGTCCAGTGCACCGAGCAGGGCCCGGACCTGGGCCGCCGGTCTGGTCCGTACGGCCACGATCAGCAGCTCCGCCGCGTACTGCCGGCGTCCGGCACCGTAGAAGTCGCTGATCAGGGCGGCGAGGTCGTCGACCGGCCGCTTCTTGGAGGCGTGGACCACGACCGACCAGGCGTCGTCGTAGCGGTGAGCCTGCAGCAGGACGTAGACGAGCGCTATCAGATGCCCCACACCACGTTGCTGGGTGCTCTCGAAGACCTTGTCGGCGTCCCGGCTCAGGCCGGACAGTGCCAGCGAGTCCGCGAAGTGGAGGACGTCCGACGCCGACCGCTGCCCGGCGGCCGCCGACTGCAGGGCGTCGGCCAGCGAGGGCAGCTCGGGCATGTCCGCCTCGCGCAGCGCAAGACTCAGCGCCACCAGGTCGGGCACGGAGCGCCGGGCGGCCGCGACGGACATCGCCGTGGTGACCGCGGGGTTGAGCTCGCCGCGGGCCAGGCACTCCGTGACCGTCACCAGGTCGCCGACCGGCCGGACCGCGGCCACTGCCCCCAGCAGGCTCTCGGCGTGCTCGTGCAGCCCGGCCGAGTCCAGGGCGCGTACGAACACCACCAGGTCCGCGCTGACGTGGAACTCCACCGACGCCTGCAGCAGGGTCAGGACGTAGTCGTCCAGGCCCTCCCGGTACAGCGCGTGGGCCAGGGCGCCGATGTCGGCGACCGGGCGGCCGGTGACCATGGTCGGCAGCGCGGTCTGGACATGCGCGTCGTACCCGGCCCGACGCAGCGCGATCAGCAGGCCCGCCACCTCCGCCACGGTGCGCGAGCGGCTGACGGAGCGCACCAACTCGCCGGCCGTGGCCTTGCGGGTGTGCAGCTCCAGGTCGCCCACGACCCGGACCAGTTCGGGCACGGACGCCGTCCGGTCGGCCTCCTCCAGCATCACCATGAGCGAGCGAGGCCGGTCCGGCTCGTCGTCGTCCGTGGCGTGCAGCGTCTCCAGCCGCGCCTCCAGCCGGTGGCAGCGCTCCTCGGCCTCGATCAGCTCGGTCCGGGTGGCCGCCAGGACCTGGCGCAGGCAGTGGACCTCCTCCTGCAGGTCGCTGTACTCCTCCCGCCACACCTCGAGCTCCGCGTGATGCGCGAAGTGCTGCTGCTCGAGCCGCATCTCCAGGTTGCGGCACCGGCCCCGGAGCTCCGCCAGCCGTGTCTCCCGGTCCTGCAGCATCTCCTCCAGCGCCCGCTGCTGGATCCGCAGGCGCCGGGTCTTCTCGTCGGCCTCCGACAGCCGGTCCTGCAGCCGTTCCACCTCGCTGCGGCGGCCGTTGGACCTGAGCGCGGCCCGGTGCAGCTCGCGCAACGCCTCCTCGGCCTCGCCGGTCAGCGGGGCCTGTGTCTCGCCGACGTCGGCCACGACTCCGGCGATGAAGCTCCAGGGCGGGACCCGGTCGCCGTTGAGGTACCGGGTCACCGAGCTGGCGTCCAGATGACGGCGTGCCGCATAGCGCCTGACGCTGACACCGAGGGAGAGGAAGACGTGGCGCAGATCCTCCGCCAGCGCGCGTTTCTCCGGCGGCAGGTCCTCTTTCAGGGGCGCCAGACGTACCGGCCGGGCTGAGCTGTCCACGGCCGAATCGCCGCCCTGGGGCGCCTGTCCGTTGTGCATCCGGTCAGTATCACGGCTGCCCCAACCGGCCGCAGCGGAAAGGCTGTTGCCGACTTCGACGGCAACGTTTCCCGGATGCTGCCACTTGCCGACGGCAACGCCGTGATCGGCCCGCGGAAGCCTGCGCGTGGTCATGATGGCCGGCACGGGGCGCACCTCGGCCCCAGAGCTGGAGGGAACGCATGACGACCCATGACGAGATCGAGCGGCGACCGCGTCGCGTACGGGCCGCGCTGTGCCGCCGCTTCGCACTGCGGGCCGCGCTCGGGGCGGCCGGCGCGATCGGCTCGGCACTGGTCCAGTGGCTGTTGTGGTGGCTGCGCGGAAGGTGACCGCCGGGCCGTGACCGGGACACCGGGCCGCTATTACGCCGTAATAGCGGCCGGTCGGCCCGGATGAATGTCCCTTGCTCACGCGCTCACTTGACGTCCGGTCACCCCCGTACGGCACCCGCACCCGGCCCGGCCGTGACCTGACCGCGTACGCCCGCCCCCGCCAGATCCCCCTGCGACGGCCGCGTGATCTCTGCCGCGAACACCGTCCACGACCCAGAGCCGGGGGAAATCCGCTGTGCACATCCACGCCGAACGGGACGGCACCGGCCTGGATCTGCAATTCGCCGAGTTGCCCGGTCGGCTGCACGCGGCCGGACGATCCGCGCGCCTCACGGAGAACACTTCGTGCGACTACTACTTTGTCTTTTACGAACAAATTTTCTTCTCCTCAGTTCCCGTAGGAGTCGCCATGCCTCTGCTGCTGGTCCAAGGAACTTTCCACCTGAAGAACACTCAGCCGGACGGGGACACCGTCCATTTCGTCGCGGACAACGCGAGTGACTGGAAGCTGGTCAAGGGAAAGAATCAGGTACAACTCACCGGCGCCGGTGAGGCCAAGCTCCGGCTGGAGGGCGTCGACGCGCTGGAGACGCATTATCACGACGAACACCAGCCGCTGCAGTTCGGTCATGCCGCCGCAGCCGAACTCCTCACCTGGCTCGGCTTCAACGACGTACAGCGCCGGCCGGACGAGACCGTCACCGCCTCGACGCCCGAGAGCACGCCCGGCTACCTCCTCACCGGTGGCGCCGACCTGTACGGCCGTGTCGTGTCCCTCGTCGGCCGGGGCGCACCTCCCGCGGACAGTGGTACGGCCGTCACCGTCGACGTGCCGCTGTTGCGGCAGACCGTCAATCACCACCTGGCGGCGCAGGGCCTGGTCTATCCGACCTTCTACGCCGGCCTGTTCCGTGACCTGCGGGAGGAATTCGCGACCGTCGCGCAGAGCGCCCGGGCGGCCGGGCAGGGGCTGTGGCCCCAGGACGTGACCACCTCCGGATTCAAGGTCACCGGGCCGTCCTCCATCACCGACGACGTCGTGATCCTGCCCAAGCTGTTCCGGCGGCTGATGGACCACTTCCACGCCGGTATGCCGGTCTCCTGCTTCCCCGCCTATCTCGCCGGCAAGGAGGACATGTTCACGGTCCTGTCCACCGGTGAGCGCTTCGCGGGCCTGCAGCACGTCGTCACCGTCACCAACAGCAGCACCATCCGCCTGACCCACCCGGTCGGCGACCTGCTCTTCGACGAGGGGTGAGGGACCCCGAGGGGAACTCGGACACAGGCAGGATTCTTAACGGACGGATTCCTGTTCGTATGAATCGTCCGGGCTCCGGAATTAGCTGTGGAAGGTGCGTCGTCCGGCGTCTTCGTGCTGGTTGTGACATTAGCCTGGCCTGACGGACTTCGGCGGGGAAAACCGACCCGGCCGGGTGGACCTCCGGAGAGCCAGTGGCCGCTTGGAACAGCAGCAGTCTGACGGATGCTGAATTCACCGCCGATCTGATGACGCCCGAAGAAATCGAAAGGCGCGCCGACCGCGTTTTCCGATTGCTCGACGATTGCGGCTGGGCGGGCCCGGATCCCTATGACGGCCTGACAAGTCCCCTCGCGCGTCTTACCGTTCACCCCTTTCTGCGTCAGGTTCTCCTCCAGACGGTGAAGAGAAGCCGGGTGGATCTCCGCCCCTTCCTGGCGATCCGCCCGCTGCGCACGGCGACCGCCTGCGGTCTCGGCGCGACCGCGTGCAGCCGCCTCGCCGACTCCCCGCTCTGGCGCGGCAGGGCGCACGAGCTGGGGCGGTGGACCGCCGCCCGGCAACTGCGGGGGCGTCATACGGGGCTGTGGGGCTACGAGTTCGATGTGCAGACCCGCTGGGGGTACTACCCGTCCTCCATGCCGAACATCGTGGCCACCACCTTCTGCGCCGACGGATGCCTCGACAGCGGAACCCTCGACGGCGGCGGTGCCGAAAGACTTGCCGCCGGGCTGCTGGACGGTCTGTACACCGGCACGCACTTCGCCTACACGCCGGCGTCCGGCACGCTCATCCACAACGCGAACCTCATGGGCGCGGCACTGGCGACCCGACTCGCCTTCCTGGACGGAATGCCCCGGCCGCTCGCCTCACGCCTGCTCGACGCGGCACGTACGGCGGTGTCCGCCACCGTGGCGGGGCAGCGTCCGGACGGCGCGTGGCCGTACGGCACCTCCGCGAGCCTCGGCTGGGTGGACGGCTTCCACACCGGCTATGTGCTGCTGCGGCTGGAGGCGGCCGCGCGCGGACTCGGGCTCGAACACGACAAGGCGATCGACTCCGGAGTCCGGTACTACCTCGACCACTTGTTCGACGGCCCGGTGCCTTGTTACTACGCGGACGAGAAGCCGGACCGGCGCGGGCGCATCTGCGGTGACCCCAACAACGACGCGACGGCCGTACGCATGGCGACCTGGGTGGAGGAACACGGCTATGTGCGCCCCGGGTTCGCCGAGCGTGTCCTTGCGGCCGTCAGCGGCTTCGTGCCGCAGCAGGCCCGGCGGCCCGGGGCGCCCGTGGGGCAATCCGCGCTCACGGGACCGCCGGTCCGCAGGTCGCCGCGGTGGAGTCTGGCGCCGCTCCTGGACGCGCTGACCGCTCTCCAGGCGGCGCGGGGCGCCGGATGAGCGCCTTGGCGAGGACGTACCGGTCCATGAGGCCCACCCCGGCGGCGGTCCTGGCCGCCCTCTACACGGTGGGCGGCGTCCTGGCGCTGGCCGCCGTCCTGCTGTCACCGAGCATGCCGACGGTCGTCGTGTGCGCCGTCGCGATGGTGACGGCGCTCGCCCTCGTGTGCAGCCGGAGCCCGCTGGCCGCGGGTATGACCTGGCTGGTCCTCTCGCCGGTCCTCTACCCCTTCGCCCGCTATCCCCGCTCCGGCTCTCTGGTGACGTTCGACCGCGTCATGCTCGCCGCGCTGGTTCTCGTGCTCCTGTTCGGACGGGGCAACAGAAGGCCGGGCGCCCGGAGCGTGCGCGGCTTCACCGTCGCCGTGGCGGTATTCGCGGCGCTGTTCCTGTGCCGCGCCCTGACCACCCACCCGGTCATGGGCGCCCTGGAGACCTCTGTCGACGCGATCCTGCTGCCCTGCGCCGCCTTCTGCGTCTGCCGGCGCACGGCGGACAGCCCACGGAGGCTGCGGACGTGGGCGGCGGGACTGATGGTCTGCGGCACCCTCGTGGCCGCGCTCGGCATCACCGAGTACCTCTTCGGATACGAACTGGCGACCCTCAGCGGGGGCGTCGTACGGACCGACACCGAGATCGGCGGGTTCGTCCGCGTCTCCGGGCCCTACACGTGCCCGGAGGTCTACGCGCTCACCCTGGCCCTCACGCTCGCCGCGACACTGTTCTGGTGGACCGGCGCGAGCGCCGACGGCCGGCGCCGCAGGGGGTGGCCCGCGTTCACGGGACCGCTGCTGGCCGCCGTGCAGATCACTGGCATGGCGCTCTCGCTGTTCCGCGTGGCCTGGGCCTGTGCCCTGCTGGTGCTCCTCCTCGGGCTCGGCCTGCGGGTCGGGAAGAAGCTGAGATTCGCCGCCACGGCCGTCGCCGTGCTGCTCGGAGCGCTCATCCTCATCGTGCCGATGCAGAGCAACGACCTCTTCCGCGCCCGCATGTCCGACACCAACAACGTGGCCGGCCGGTTCGCGACCTATCAGGTCGGCATGGAGATCTGGCGGTCCGTCCCGCTCGCCGGCGTGGGGATCAACCAGTTCGTCGAGGCGCAGAAGCGGGTCGATCCCAAGGCGGTGTGGGGCGTGCGGTCGGTGCAGTCCGCGCACAGCTCATTCGTCGCAACGCTGGCGGAACAGGGCCTGATCGGTTTCACGGCCCTGCTCGCCGTCTGCGGATACGGCACCCGGATGATCCGCCGGCTCGCCGGGGCGGCCCGCGGGGACGCGACGCGCCAGGTGCTGCACGCCGCCGTGGTCGCCGGGGCCCTGTCCTATCTGGCCTTCTCCGTCGAACTGACGATGCTGCCCCTGGGGCCGAGCAACGCCGTGCTGGCCGTGCTCCTGGCGCTCGCCGCGTCAGCCCTCGAGACTCCCCGGCAGCGCCCGGCCCGGGAAGAGGCCCCAGAGCCGGCCGCCCCGGAGGCCACCCCGGAGCCGCCGGTCCGGACGCGGCTCGCGAAGCGGGTGTCGTGACGCCCGCATGCGGCGGCGTCGCCGTTCGGACCTGCGCCAAGGTGAAGGTCGCCTGCTCCTCCAGGACGGTCCGTCAGGCCGTCGGCTTCGCCTGCTCCAGCGCGGTGATCGGCGGACTCGGTGTGACCACCTCCGCGCTGCTGGCCAGGGCCCTGGACGTCGACGCCTACACGAGCTACACGTTCGGCAAACAACTGCTCCTGTTCAGCGGGATGTTCTTCGAGTTCGGGCTGTTCCTTCCCGCGGCGCGGAGGCTGGTGCTCTCGGACCCGGCCGAGCGGCGCCGCATCACCGGCGCCGTGGTGGCGTCCTTCGTGCCGGTCGCCGTCCTGTTCGCGGTCACCGTCTTCGCGCTGTCCTGGATCGTGGACGCCTGCATGAGCGTGCACGCCGGACCGGCCCTGAGAGTGGCGGCCCTCGTCGCCATGGGATACCCGCTCGACTTCGTGTGCCTGCAGATGGCCCAGGGCCTCGACCGGCTCCACGGCTACTCGATCGCCGCCGTACTGTCGCGGCTCGGCCTGCTCGGTGCGCTCATGGCCATGCCGGCGGCGGGGGTACGGCTGACGGCGTCGGGGGCTCTCCTCGCGGACGCCCTGTTCCTGCTCGCCGCCTGGGTCGCGCTTCTGGCGTACTTCAGGCCGGTGTTCCACGGCCTTCGCACGGCCGCCTCGCGCATGCTCCGCGACGCCCGTGACTACGGCTTGTCCGCCTATGTCGGCCGGGTGCTGAGCATGGGCACGTACCACATGGACACCCTGATGCTCGGTGCCGCGAGCGATCCGCGTTCCTTCGCCTGCTACATGTGCGCCGCCTCGCTGACGGCTCCCATCGCGCTGCCGGGTGCGGGGCTTGCGACCGCGCTCTTCGGGCGGCTCACCGGCCTGCCCCGTATGGCACGGCGCTGGGTGGCGACGGTGACGGTGGTGAGCGCGGTACCGGCGGTCGCCTTGAGCATGCTGGCCGGGCCGCTGGTCCGGCTCGTCTACTCGGACAAGTTCGTGATGGCGGCGGCCCTGGTACCCGTGCTCGCCGCGGCGCAGGTGGTCAGTGCGGTGACCCGCCTGTTCAATTCCTTCCTGGCCGCGCACGGCCTCGGCTCCGACCTGCGGACCGCGGCGATCACCCTGACGGTGTCCAATCTCGTGCTGAACCTCCTGCTCATTCCGGCCTACGGGGCCGCGGGAGCGGCATGGGCGAGCCTTCTCGCGCTGGCCGTCAACCTGATCGCCCACGTGGTGCGCTACCGGCGGGCCGTGGCCGCGGGGGAGACCGCCCGCCCCGACCGCGAGGAAAACCCGGAAACCGGGTCCCTGGTCCCGCCGCGGCGGGGTCAGGGCGCGGCCGCCCGGTAGGTCTGCAGGGCTTCGGCGACCCGCCCGGCCCCGGCCCCGGCCCCGGCCCCGTCTACGTGTTGTTCCCACCACACCGCCGTGCAGAAGAGACCGAACACGGCGAGCCCGCGCTCGCGCTCTCCCGACACATGCTCGGCCACGAACCGGTCGGCGGTCCGCCGGTCGAAGAGCTCGTCGAAGACGCCGGACTGCCGTACCTGTGACCACAGGTGCTGTCCGTGGCGCCGCAGCAGGGAGCGGACCGGCGCCCCGAACCCCGTCTTCGAACGGCGCGTGACGAAGTCGGGAACCCCCGCGGCCGACGCGGCGGCCCGGAACTGCGCCTTGCCGTTGCCCGTGCGGAGCTGGTCCTCCGCCCGGGCGGCGAGCGCCGCGGCGACGACGGGTTCACCGAGGAACGGCACGCGCAGTTCCACACTGGCCCGCATGGACGCGCGGTCCCCGTACAGGAGGTTGAGGCCCGGCAGGAACAGCCGCCGGTCGCACTCCGCGACGGCGTGCAACGGGCTCGCTCCCGCCGCCAGCAGGGGGTCGGTGATGTCGCGGTGGGCGGCGGTGACCTCGTCCAGTTCGACCTTCGGAGCCAGTCGCGCCCATTCCCCGGCCGTGTAATAGGACTGGCCGCCCCACGCCCAGTCGCGGGGACTCTGCCGGCACATGCGGCCGAGCTTGTCCGTCCGTTCGCGCAGCCTCCCGGGGACCGGGCCCTGCGACGCCCGCCCGAGAAGTCTTCGGCCGGGCGCGGGAATCCGCTGCAGCATCCGTACGGCCTGGTACCGCTCGTAGCCCAGGAACAGCTCTTCCACGCCGAGCCCGGACAGCAGCACGGTCGCCTCGGCGCGCGCGGCCCGCGACAGACGCATGAGCGCGATGGCCGCCGGGTCGCCGAAGGGCAGCTCCATCACCCGTACCATCTCGGGCACTTGCCTCAGCACATCGACATCGAGGTCCACCCAGTGCAGGGGCACCTCGAGGTGGCGGGCCGCCCGCTCGGCGTAGGGTGCGTCCCCCTCGAAGGGTTCCGCCGGGTCCTGCCGCGGCGACGCGTCCCGTGCCGAGAAGACGGGGCCGCAGAACCCCGCCCGGCACAGTTCCACGCCCAGCCAGGTGCTGTCGACTCCCCCGCTCAGCAGCAGCCCGACCGGTACGTCCGCCCTGACCTGGCGCCGCACCGACTCCCGTACCGCCGCGCCGATGTCCTGGGCCGCCGTGGGGATCTCCGCCTGCCAGAGGGGCCGGGGGCGCGCGTACTCGGGCGGCAGGACGCGGTGCGCGGCGCCGGCCGGCGCCGCGTGCACCCGGTGCCAGCCCGTGCGCGGGGGAGGCGTCCACAGGAACATCGCCCCCTGCGCGACGGCCACGGGATCGACGTGCTCGGCGAGGCCCAGCGCGCGCAGCGGAGCGATCTCACTGGCCAGGGCGGTGACGCGGCCCGCCGTGTTCGTGGCGATGTAGAGGGGCTTGATGCCCAGCCGGTCGCGTCCGTAGCGCACCTGCCCGTCGGGCAGGACCTGGACGAAGGCGAACATCCCGTCGGCCTGCCCGAGCAGCTGTGCGGCGTCGGGCTGGAGCAGCAGCTCGTGGAGGACCTCGGTGTCGCCCTCGGTGGTGAACCGGACACCTCGGGAGCGCAGCGTCTCCCGTAGTTCGGGGGCGTTGTAGATCTCCCCGTTGTAGACGAGGAACCCGCGCTCGGCGTCACCGAACGGCTGGTCGCTGCGGGAGCCGACGTCGATGATCGCGAGCCGGCGGAAGTGCAGTGACGCATGCCAGCCGGTGCCCCGGAGCTCCTGGTGCCCGCACGAGTCGGGGCCCCGGTGCTCGATCGTCGTACATGGATCTCCGCCCCTGGCCGCGGCGCGGTTCAGGACCACCACGAAGCCGCACATCAGGCTTCCGCCGCCGCGCTCGGTGCCGTACCCGTCGGCAGGGCGGCCGCACCCGGAGCACTCATGCGCCGGAACCTCCCGTCGTACCGACGGCCCCCTCGGGCGTGGCGAAGGTCTGCTCCGGCACCGCGCCCACCGGGCTGCCCTCCCCAGGGGCGGTGAGTGTGCAGCCGAGGACCTCGGCGAGCGCCGGGGTGGACGGCGCGGTGGTGGCCTGGCCGCCGTCCGCGAGGGCGGCAGCCGCCCGGCAGGCCACGAGTGAGCTCCACAGCGCCAGCCGGAAGTCCGCCTCGGCGACCTTCTCGCCCCGCAGCAGCCGGGTCAGGGCCCGCATCTCCTCGGCGTGCCCCTTCGGCGCTCCGCGGTAGACCGACTCCGACTTCTTCCCCCGCTTCCACAGCGTCAGGGAGCCGAAGTCCTCGATCCTGGCGGCGACACCGTCACAGGCCACCTCGATGAGCTCCTTGGGTGCCCCGGGCGGGGTGAGCCCGCCGTACAGGATGGAGGCGGTCGAGGAGTCCGAGTAGGTGATCTGCAGGGTGACGCTCTGGGTGGACGCCGGGTCCCTGCCGTCCACACCCGTCGCGGTCACGCTCACCGGCCTGCCCGGTACGAGGAAGTTCGCGGTGTCGATGAAGTGGCAGACCTCGCCGAGCAGCCGGCCGCCCTGCCGGGGGTCGAAGTACCAGTGGTCGTCGGGCAGCCGGCCGGCGAAGACCCGGTGGACGACCTGCAGCGGCGCCCCCTCGGGCAGGGCCGCCCGCAACTCCCGTACGGCCGGGGCGAACCGGCGGTTGAAACCGGCGAGCGCCGGTGCGCCGGACCGGGACCAGGCGGCCGCCACCTCCTCCAGCTCCTGCTCCGTGAGGCCCACGGGCTTCTCGCAGTACAAGGCGATCCCGCGGCCGAGCACCTCGGCCGCGTAGCGACCGTGGCTGTCATGGCGGGACAGCACCATGACGCAGTCGGCGTCGCCCGACGCGAGCCCGTGCTCGGCGCTCTCGGCGACCTCGCCGAATCCCCAACGCCTGCTCTGCTGGACGGCCGTCAGGCCGCGCGCGCTCGCCACCCAGGAGAAGGCGGTGCCCTGCTCGCGGTGCAGATGCGGGAACAGCATCTTGGTGGCGAAGTTCCCGGCCCCGATCGCGGCGATCCTCGCTCTCCCGGCGGGCGGTGACCAGGTGGCGGCCTCGCCCCGGGGCCGCGGCGGCTCGCTCACCTTCGCGGTGCCGGGATAACGCAGCAGCAGCGCGGGGCGGCGGCGCGGCCGTTCCGTGTTCAGCACGCGGTACGCCTCGGCGGCGTCCTCGACGGCGAAGACACGGGGGTCGAGGCTCTCCAGGTCCAGGCCCGGCACCAGCCTGAGGATCTCGGCCAGATTGCGGCGTTCGGTCCAGGGCGCATAGCCCTCCGGGTACTCCTGGCCGGCCTCCTCGTAGCGCGGGTCGTAGCGGCCCGGACCGTACGAGCGCGAGTAACGGATCGTCAGTTCCTTGTGGTAGTACGACGACCGGGGCGGGGCCACCTTGACGTCCCCCACGACGACCACGGTCGCCCGGTCCCGCGCCAGACTCCCGGCCAGCTCGACCGGATCCGTGCTCGAGGTCGCCGCGGTCACCAGGACCGCGTCCGCCCGCGCGCCGCCCCAGTGCCGCGCGACGGTCCCGGGGAGGTCCTCCGTCTGGCGGGGGTGGGCGACGAACCCGGCCGCGCGCGCCGCGTCGACGGCCGCCGGGTCCTGGTCGATGCCGACCGCGTCGTACCCGTAGGCCCGCAGGATCCGCAGGGTGAGCTGCCCCACCAGACCGAGGCCGATCACCGCGACACGGGAGCCCGCCGGCGCCTCGGTCTGGTGGATTCCCTGGAGCGCGATGGCGCCCACGGTGGCGAAGGCGGCCCACCGGTCCTCCACCCCGTCCGGTACGGGCACGACGAGGTTGCGGGGCACGGTCACGAGCTCCGCGTGGGAGGCGTAACCGGCTCCGCCCGCGGCCACCCGCATGCCGGGGGCGAGGTCGTCGACGCCCTCCCCGACCGCGATCACCACACCGGCACAGGAGTACCCGAGCGTCATGGGCCGGTCGAGCCGGTCCTGGACCATCCGGTAGGTCTCGACGACACCCAGTTGCCGGGCCGTGTTGAGGACCTGCCGCACCTGGTCGGGACGCTGCCGCGCCTTGCCCAGGAGGCTGCTGGCCCCCGTCTCCACGGTCGCCCGCTCGGTGCCCGCGCTGATCAGCGAGTAGGTGTTGCGGATCAGCACCGTGCCCCACTGCACCACCGGGGGCGGCATCTCTCCCACACTGATCGAACCGTCCCGGGCCGACAGCAGTACTGCCTTCACGTCAAGCGCCTTTCGGAAGACTGGACGGCTCAGCCGACCGCCCCTGTTCGGTATCGGGCCGTGCGCCCTGCGAAGGGGCGAGCGCACGGTACAGGCGTGTCAGCGTCCTGCTCTCGGTCTCCCAGGAGTAGGTGCCGCGCACCTTCTCGGCGTTGCGCCGCAGCGTCGGCAGGTCGTCGGCGACCTGGCGCAGCGCACGGGCCACCGATGCGGGATCCGCCGGGTCGAAGAGCGCGCCCGCCGGACCGGTTCCATTGCCGAGCAGGGCCCTGCGGACCTCGGGGAAGTCGCTGCCCACCACGGCCAGACCGGCCATCAGGTACTCGAAGAGCTTGTTGGTGTCGCCCAGGTAGCAGTTGAGATGGGCGTTGGTGAGGGCGACGACGCCGACGTCCGCCGCCGCGGTGTAGGAGAGGAGTTCGTCCACCGGCACCGCGGGGAGGATGCTGGTGCGGTCCTCGATGCCGCACTCGGCGATGAGCTCGTGCAGCTTGCGCACGCTGTCGTCGCTGCCGAACCCGATGATCACCCAGTGCCACTCCGGCATGTCCCGCAGCGCGGCCGCGACGGTGTCGAAGCACCGGGAGTCGAGATAGAAGCCTCCCTGGAAGATCAGCACCAGGCGGTCGGGCGGAATGCCCAGCCGGCGGCGGAGGTCCTTCGGGGCGACACCGGCCGCAGGTGTACGGGGGTAGTTGCCGACGACCACGGGCCGGCTTCCGTGCATGTCCTCGAGGTAGGCCGCACGCGAGTGATTCGTGGTGATCGTGGCCCGCGAGCGTCGCCAGACCGTCCGCTCCCACCACTCGATCAGCTGCCGCACCGGCCGCCGGTGCATACAGGCTTCCAGCTCGTGCGCGTCGTAGACCAGGGCGGCGCGACGGCGGCGTGCCACGAGCAGCGCGGGCAGACTGAGGTGGAGATTGTGGCAGTGCACGACGTCCGGTCGCCCCCGCCCCATGAGCAGCGCGGCACGCAGGGCCCCGATGCCCGCATGGGCCAGCCGCAGCATCCGGGGAAGGCTCCGCGGCGGGAACGGCAGGGCGTCGTAGTGGACGCCCTCCTCGACGGTGCGGCTGCGGCGCCGTACCCCGGAGTCGAAGCCGATGACCCGCACCTGGTGGCCGTCCGCGGCGAGCGCGGCGGCCTCGCGTCGGACACGGGCGTCGCTGCGGAGGTCCGAGACCACGGCCATGAGGATCTTCATGCGTGCGCTCCGTCCGTCAGGCGGAACCGCAGCGCCCAGGTGACCGGGCCGTCGATCCGCAGGGTGGCGCGCAGGACCTGAGTGGTGACGGTCCTGCCGTAGGCGGGCGACCACGGCATCTCCTCGACACGGAAGGGAAGACCGGGTCCGGCGCTCTGGCCGAGACTCACCACGGTGTCGTCGGCGGACAGCACGATTCGGTCGCCGCGCGGTTCGGCACGCACGCCCGGTGCCAGCGGAAGGCTGACCACGACGGTGTGCCGGGTACGGCAGTCGAGGGTGTCCGAGACCGTCAGTCCCTCCCGGTCGAGGGTGAAGCGGCGCCGGTGCACGACGGGATCGCCCAGCCGTCGGTATCCGTCGTGCACCGCCTCCAGGACCTGCCGGCCACCGCCGTCCCTATGGTGGTCGACGATGCGGGGGCGGTCGTCGTCGCACATGGTGAACAGCAGGCCGGGGTCGAAGCGGTTCTGCTCCGCACCGTCCACTTCGACCGTGGCGTGCGCACGGGTGGAGCGCAGCAGGTTCCGCAGCTCCGGATCGGGCGTGTAGACGCCGCTGCCGGGGTCCGTGACGAACTCCCGGCCCGCCACGCACAGCACGAACGACAGCGTGTCGTTGTGCCCGTGCCCGCCGTTGCCGTTCTGCCCGACGCCTCCGCACTCCGCGAGGCACCAGTACGGGCCGGCGGTCAGCAGGTGCCAGCCCGCCCCCGGGAAGGACGTCTTCGGGGCGTGGACTCCGGTGCCGTCACCCCGTGCCCCGCACCACTGCGCGAGTTCGGGCCCTGCCGCCTCCGGGGAAGGCCCCGGAGCGCTCACGGCGGTCGCGGCGGCGACGACCGGGGACGGGTCCCGGGGGTCCCGGCCGGACTGCAGACCGACCACGAGCCCGCTGTCGTCGTCGCCCAGCGCGGGAAGCAGCCCGTCGGGTTTGGTGAGGCCGGACAGCACCCCGGCCGCCGCCTGCACCCGCTCCCGCACCTCGGGCCGCACGGGGACGCGCAGGCGCCGCAGCGCGAGCAGCCCCATCAACGCCAGCTCGGTCGACAGCCGGTGATAGCCGGTGGACCCCTCGAAGTTGGAGCCGTCCTCGTGGAACTGTTTGAGGACCTCCCGTTGTAACTGTCCGCCGCCCACCCGCAGCCACAGCCGCCCGGCGATGCTGTGGCGCAGGGCTCCGCCCGCGTGGACCAGGCCGACAAGGTCGGCCAGGTAGTGGTTGCTGGTCAGACGTGGGGTGTACTCGAGGTTGGCCAGGATGAACCATCCGTGGCTGCGCAGCATTCCGCCGGTCAGGGCGGTGAACTCCGGATCGTCGAGGATCTCCGCGGACCATACGAGGTTGGCGGCGCGGATTCCCGCCTCCATCGCGTTGGTCCAGTTCGGCCCCGAGCCGGCCGGGTTGGCCTCGGCCCATGAGCGGAGCAGATCCACCGCGCCGTCGCGGTAGCGCGAGTCACCTGTGTAGGCGTGGGCGCGTGCCAGGGCGCACAGCCACTGCAGCCGGCCGATCTCCCACGGCACCTTGATGTCGGCTGTGCCCGGCGCGGGGCCGATACGGTGGTGGTGCCGATCCGGCCAGGTGAAGCCGTGCACCGGGTCCTGATGCCAGCCCCGTCGCTTCGTGTCGACCGGCACGGCGCCGTAGCCGAGGACGGTGAACCTGCCGTCGAGCGCCGCGTCCGCCTCGCGCAGGCATGCGTCGAGTTCCAGGGGGCTCGGCCCCACCTTCGGGCGGGCCTCGGCAGCGCCGACGACGAAGGGGCGCCACCTCTCCGGGGGCGCCGGACGGGCCCGTGCCCTCCGCTCCCGCCCGTCGGCGACCGTCCTGCCTGCGGTGCGGACGGTGCGCCACGCCACTTCGGCGGCGAGCACGCCGGGCGGCAGCGCGGCCGCCGAGACGGCCAGCCGGCGCAGCCGGGACTGGTGCGGACGTCCGACGGGCGCGTGGTCGGTCCGGTCAGCGTGCGTCAACGGTGCACCTTCTCAGCATCCGTTCGGTCAGGTCGTCCGCCGATTCGCCCTCGATCCACACCCGGTGCCAGACCGCGAAGTTGAGGACCGGCCAGAGGAACCAGGCGTGGTGCGCCCGCCCGGCCCGGTGTTCCGCGACCATGTCGGCCACGGCCTCGGGCCGGAAGTAGCGCCGCAACCCGGGTGCGGCCACAAGGTCGAGCAGTACGTCCCCCATGGGACCGCGCAGCCAGTGCGCGACCGGAGCGCCGAAGCCCTGCTTCGCCCGGCGCATCACCCGCTCGGGCACGAGGTCGGCAAGAGCGCGGCGCAGCACCACCTTGGTGCGATCGCCCTCCAGCTTGTGCCGCACGGGCAGCCGGTAGGCGTACTCCACGAGCTCGTGGTCGAGGAACGGTACGCGGGCCTCGACGGAGTGCGCCATGGAGAACCGGTCGATCCGCATGAGCAGCAGCTCGGGCAGCCGGAGCGAGAACTCGTAGTGCTGCGTGTCGAACGCCACCGTCTGCAGAGGGGTCTCGCCGCGAGCGACCTGAGGGGGGATCAGAGGGGGATCGTAGGGCCGCTCCACCAGCACCGCGGAGCGCACCGAGGACGGCATGCCGAGGGGGTAGTGCATCGGGAGCTGCCGGCCGCCGACCGCTCCCATGAGCACATCGAAGGTTCTCCGGCGCCGCGAGGGGGGCACCGCCACGGCGAGGACGCGGCGAGCCGCCGCGGGCAACCTCTGCAGCAGCCGCAGTTCCCGCTGCCGCTGCATCTCCCGCACATAGCCCGGATAACCCCAGAACAGTTCGTCGGCGCCCTCGCCGGCCAGCACCACCGGGACCCCGCGGCGCCGGGCCAGCGCGCAGACGAAGCCCAGCGGCATGCACACGGGATCCGCGAGCGGTTCGTCCTGGTGGTGCACCATGGCCGTCAGCGACTCCAGTGCTTCACGTGGGGACACCGTCACCTCGTGGTGATCCGTCCCGAAGTACCGGGCCACCCAGCGGGCCTCGTGCCGCTCGTCGAGGCCGGGCGCGTCGGCGAAGCCCACGGAGAAGGTCGAGGTGCCGGCGGCGCGCTCGCGCAGCAGGGCGACCAACGCGGTGGAGTCGAACCCCCCGCTGAGCAGGACGCCGACCGGAACGTCGCTCATCAGCCGTGCCTGTACGGAGCTTTCCAGCAGGCCGCGCACCCGCGAGGCGGCGTCGGACAGCGGCACGTCCAGGAAGGAGCGCTGCGAGGTGATGTCCCAGTACCGCCACGTACGGACCCCGCGGGCGTCGCAGGTACCCGCCGTTCCGGCGGGCAGCTTGTTGATCCCGCGGTAGAGGGTCGCCGGGGAGGGAACCACGAGGTTGGCGAGATAGCTCTCGAGGGCCGTGGTGTTGACCTCCGCGGTGAGCCTCGGGTGGGCCAGCAGTGCCTTCGTCTCGGAGGCGAACAGGAACGTGCCGTCCACTTGCGTCCAGTACAGAGGCTTCTCGCCGAGGGGGTCCCTGGCGAACAGCAGCCGCGCCGAGCGGGGGTCCCAGAGTGCGAAGGCGAACATCCCGGTGAGCCGGGTGACGCACGCCTCGCCGTACTGCCGGTACGCGTGCAGGATCACCTCGGTGTCGCAGTCGGTGCGGAACCGGGCGCCCCTGCTTTCGAGATCACGGCGCAGGGCGGGGTAGTTGTAGATCTCGCCGTTGAAGACGAGACACTCCCCGTCCTCGCCGAACATGGGCTGGGCGCCGTGGGCGAGGTCGACGATGGACAGCCTCCGGTGGCCGAGGCCCACCCGGCCGTCCTCGCTGACGTGCACTCCCACGCCGTCCGGGCCCCGGTGGGCCAGTCGGTCGCGCATGTCCGTGACGGCTTCGGGCGTCACGCATCCCACCGCACGCCCGTACTCGTAGATCCCCGCGATCCCGCACATGGTCAGCCCCTCACCGTGGCCGGGGCGGAGGCCGGCAGGGACAGCCTGGAGAGGATCTGTCCGGCCCGCCGTTCCCAGGTGTGCTCGGCGAGTGCCTCCCGGCGCGCTTGCAGCCCGAGCGACGCCCCACGGTCGGGCAGCTCCAGCACCCGCATGACGCCCTCGGCGAGGGACTTCGGGTCACCGGGCTCGGTGAGTCGGGCGGTCACGCCGTCCGTCAGTATCTCGCCGATCTGCTCCAGACGGCTGGCCACGATCGGCCTGCCGAGAGCCATGTACTCGAACAGCTTCACGGGCGAGCCGAAGAACGGGCGGGTTCCCTCCCAGACGTGCGGCGAGACGAGAACGTCGCAGCGCGACAGAACATCGAGGGCCTCGTCGTGGGAGACGCTGCCGACCCAGGTGATCCGGTCGCCGACGCCCAACCGGTCGGCCATCCGCACACAGGTCTGCCGCCGGTCCCCGTCACCGATCAGCACCAGCTCGACGTCCGAGGGAAGGTGGCAAAGGCTCTCGATCGCCACTTCGACACCGTGCCAGGGTCCGAAGCTGCCGACCCAGCCCAGTCGGGCTCCCTTGCGGACCGGCAGTGGTGAGGGTTCGGGGATGCACGCCGCATCGACCGCGTTCGCGACCACCTCCACCGTCGAGGGGTCGGCTCCCATGTCCGTCGCCACCGCCGCCGCGGCCCTCGAGACCGCCGCGACCATGTGCGCACTGCGCACCGCGTGCCGTTCGTAGCGTGCGCCGAGGAGCTGGAAGACGCTTTTCAGGGGCGCTTTGCGATACCAGTGCTCGTGCGCCCACACGACGGAGGTGTTCCACTCCAGCACCAGCGGGATCCCCAGGCGCCGGCTGACGTCGGCGCCGGCCCGCGACAGGAACGAATGCCGCTCGTAGACGAAGGAGGGCGGTGTGCGGGCGGCGAGCGCCAGGGCCGCCTCACACATCCCGTCGTTCGCGGCCAGCCGGGCCGACTCCCTCATGAAACGGTCGCCGCGCGGCAGTGGCGCCGCGACCTCGACGACGTCGACAGCGGCTCTCAGCTGCTCCGGAGGGCGGGTGTTGGTCACCAGCGCCACCTGCCGGCCGAGGCGCCGGAAACCGGTCAGGATTCCGGAGACATGGCTGACAGACCCGCCGACCCCTACCTCCCCGGCGTCCCGCCACATGGCGAGAACCCACGGCCTCTCGGGCGAGCCGGCGGTGCGGGGGCCCCGCGGAGCGGGAGCCTCACGGACCGTCAGTTCGCGCAGGACGCGCCGCCCGGCCGTCGCGGCGTCCTGGGCACAGCGCAGCGTCAGCGCCGCACGGCTGCCGACCGGCACATGTTCATGGGGGCGGTTCACGTCGATGACGCACCGTTCACGCACCGGTGCCAGCGCGGCGACCAGCTCGAAAGGGGTGGCGAACGGCCTGCGTGCCATGTCGTCACTGAGCAACGCGACCGCCGATACGCGTTGCCGCCGCAACTCCGCCCGGTATCCACGGATGTCACGGATGGCGTCGGACGCGGCCATCACCACGACCGGCTCCTGACCGAGCGTCGAGGCGGCGATGCGCCTGACACCGGGGACACCGAAGCGCGACTCGGTCAGCACCGCCCACCGCTGCTGGGCGTTCACATCACCCCGATAATCACGATGGGCAGTCAGTGGAACCTCCACAAGGCGGCTGTAAGCAGTCCGACGGTTTTCAAGGTATTCCACACGAGGCACTGCGCCGCAACACAACACGTTAATGCGTCGTGCCCCTCACCCGAAAAAATCCGAGTAATTCTGCGACTCGGTGAATCATCCGTTGAGTAGGATCCTCCGCATGACAACCGATGGTCGTGCAGCGGCGAGTGAACAATGGTCGGAAAATCCGGCGGGAATCAATCGCGCAATCGCACCCCGAGGGCACCAAGGAATTCTATGATCAAATGACCAGAAGCCGTTATCGGCTGCAGCCCTGGCTGCCGGGTCCGCTGCGCTCGTGGGTTCCCCGGGGACGGGTGCTGGAAATCGGCTGTGGGGCGGGTAGCGATCATTCGGTGATTGCGAGTATCGCCCGCGACACGGTCGCGGTCGACCTGGCGGAACGCGGGGCCCGCCTCACACAGACCCGCCTGGAACTCGAGGGCCGGCGCGGTGTGGCGCAGGTGGCCGACGCAGAGAGCATGCCCTTCCCCGACGAGTCCTTCGACGGGGTCTGCTCCTTCGGCGTCCTGCACCACACCGATCACCCGGAGCGAGGCGTCGCCGAGATGCGGCGCGTCATGCGTCCGGGGGCGACGTTCATGATGGCGCTCGCCCTGGGCTGGTACGTCATCGTCACCGGCTGCCGGTGACACGGGCCGGGCCAAGTCCCGTGCGGGCACCCGGCCCGGCCCCTGACGCACCGTCGGGGCGCCCCGGTGACCTCAGCGCCAGACACCCCGTGTATCGAAGACGACCTTCCCCCGCAGCATCGTCCGCTTGACCCCGCGGAAGGCGTCGTGGTCGACGAGCAGGACGATCAGGTCCGACTCGTAGAGGGCCGCCTCGAGGTCCACGAGCTTCGCCTGCCCCGTGTCCGCCAGCACGGACGGCAGCTCGGTGATGTGCGGCTCGACCACCAGCAGACGGCCCACTGCCTGCCGGGCGAGTTCCGCCGTGATGTGCAGCGCGGGACTCTCCCGCAGATCGTCCACGTTGGCCTTGAACGCCAGCCCCAGGCAGGCGATGACCGGGTCCTTGAAACGCGCCGCGGTGTTCGACACCTCCGCGATCACATGAGCGGGCTTGGCGTCGTTGACCTGCCGGGCGGTCCTGATCAGCCGCGCCTGCTCACCGGCCGCGCTGACGATGAACCACGGATCGACGGCGATGCAGTGCCCCCCGACCCCCGGGCCCGGCTGGAGGATGTTCACCCTCGGGTGCCGGTTGGCGAGCGCGATCACCTCGCCGGTGTCGATGCCCAGCTTGTCGCAGATCATCGAAAGCTCATTGGCGAAGGCGATGTTGACGTCGCGGAACGCGTTCTCGCTCAGCTTGGCCATCTCGGCGGTGGTGGCGTCCGTGACATGGCACTGCCCCTGGGTGAACACCTCGTACAGCTTCTTGGCCCGCGCGCCGCAGCATTCGCTCACCCCGCCGATCAGACGGTCGTTGGTGACGATCTCGATCATGATCCGGCCCGGCAGGACGCGCTCGGGGCAGTGCGCGACATGCACGTCCGCGGACGCGCCCGCAGTGTGCGGGAAGGTCAGGTCCGGCCGCCGCTCGGCCAGCCACTGCGAGAGCCGCAGCGTCGTGTCCGGCGGCGACGTCGACTCCAGGACCACCAGCGCGCCGGGCCGGAGCACATCGGCCACCGAAGCCGCCGCGTCCCGCACATGGGACAGATCCGGTTCGCGGTCCTCGCCCACGGGAGTGGGGACGGCGATGATGAACGCGTCGGCGGGTTCGGCCTCGGTGGAGGCGCGCAGGCGTCCCATCGCCACCGCACCGCTCACCGCGACGGCGAGGTCCGGTTCCACGAAGGGCGCCTGCCCGGCGTTGATCAGATCCACCGTGGCCCGGTTGACGTCCACACCGACGACGTCCACTCCCTTGGTGGCCAGTGCGGCAGCGGTCGGCAGCCCGATGTATCCGAGCCCTACAACGGAGACAGTGCTGAACACGCGCGTTCCTTTCAGGGGGTACGACACTTCGTCTCAGGGAGGTACGACTTTTCGGCGTGCAGGAGCACGGGGAGCGGGCCGGACCGTCACCGGGGGACCAGGAGTACAGGGGTGCCACGGGGCGCTACCCGCGCGGGCTGCGTCGCGCCAGGGCCTCGCGGAGGACCAGCAGGACGAACGCGGTGTTGCCCACGAGATAGCGGGCGAACAGCCGCCGAGGCTCCTGCATGAGCCGGAACGCCCACTCCAGGCCGGCGCCGCGCATCCACCGGGGCGCACGCGTCTTGAGCCCGGCCACCACGTCGAAGGACCCGCCGACGCCCACCGCAAGCCCGCAGTTGAGGTCGGCCAGGTGCCCGGCGAGGAAGTACTCCTTGCGCGGCGTCGGCACCGCGAGGAAGAGGAGGTCGGGGCGGGCTTCGCGGACGGATGCGACCACCTCCGGCTCCTGCTCGCGCGACCAGTAGCCGTCGCGGTACCCGACCACGTCCACTCCGCGGCGCGTGGCGATGGCCGCCACCTGGCGCACCACCGCGGGCTCGGCGCCGAGCAGGTAGACCCGGTAGCGTTCACGCGCCGCGCGGTCCCACAGCGCCAGCATGAGATCGATGCCGGTGACCCGTTCGGGAAGAGGGTGCCCGAGCACCCGGCCCGCCCACACAACGGCCTGCCCGTCGGCGTTGACGAGCGAGCAGGACCGGATGATGCGCGCCAATTCGGGATCCCGCCGGGCCCTGACGACTTTCGCGGCATTCACCGATACATGTTGGTGAGGTCGCCCATCGGCGATCAACTTCTCGGCCGCGGCGACACTTTCCGCCAGGGTGAGCGCGTGCACCGGCAGCCCGCAGAGGGGAACCGGTGCTGTTTCGCTCCTACGGCTCGGCCGGTCCATCGGTGCAAGAACATTGTCTGGCCCCATAGCCTCCGCCTGACAGTGGACGTGTCCGTCACGCTAAGTGCCGTTCGAGCCCGGACGACCGCAATGTGCGCAACCCGCCGACATCGCAACTCGAATGGGCCACGTGCACTCCGCGCCGGGCGGACACCACGCGGGGAAAGACTTGCAGAGAAATGACCACGCAGAGAAAAGACCACGCAGGGCAAAGACCACGCAGGGAAAAGTCAGGTCGACCTGAAAGGGCGATTTCCTGCATCCGGCCGGCCGACCGGCGCGCCTGCCTTCACGGCGCCTGCCGCACCGCGCGATAGCCAGGTCCGCAGGCACCCAGTGCGGCGACCCCACAGCCGGAGGCGAAATGTGAAGCGGATCATGGCCGTCTACGGCACCCGCCCCGAAGCGATCAAGATGGCTCCCGTCGTCGAAGTGCTGCGCGCATCGGCCCACTTCGAGCCGCTGGTCGCCGTCACCGGGCAGCACCGGTCCATGCTCGACCAGGTGAACCGGCTCTTCGGCATCGAACCCGACCACGACCTGGACATCCTCAGCGCCGGGCAGACCCTGACCGACATCACCACCCGCACGCTGGAACGGCTCCAGCCCGTGCTCGACAAGGAGCAGCCGGACGCGGTCCTGGTACAGGGCGACACCACCACCACACTCGCCGGGGCCATGGCCGCCTTCTACCAGAAGATCCCCGTCGTCCATCTCGAGGCGGGCCTGCGGACGCGCAGCACGTATTCGCCCTACCCCGAGGAGATGAACCGCCGCCTCACCACCCGGCTGGCGGACCTGCACCTGGCGCCGACCGGCGGTGCACGGCACAACCTCCTGCGCGAAGGCGTCGATCAGCAGTCGGTGGTGGTCACCGGCAACACGGTCATCGACGCCCTGCTCACCACCCTGGACCGCACGGCCGGCCGCCTGTCCGACTCCACCCTGCGCCTCCTGGAGGCCGACCCCCGACGCGTCCTCCTGGTCACGGCACACCGCCGTGAGTCCTGGGGCAAGGGCATGCAGTCCATCGGTGAGGCCCTCGCCCGGCTGGCCGCGGCCCACCCCGACCTGCTGGTGGTCTTCCCCATCCACCGCAACCCCGCCGTACGGGCCGCCATCGTGCCCAAGGTCGCCGGACTGGAGAACGTCAGGGTCGTCGAGCCGCTGGACTACGAGGGTTTCGCCCATCTGATGAACCGCTCGCACCTGATCCTCACCGACAGCGGCGGCGTCCAGGAGGAGGGGCCGAGCCTCGGCAAGCCGGTCCTCGTGATGCGCGAGACCACCGAACGCCCCGAAGGGGTGGCTGCGGGCACCGTGGCACTCGTCGGCACCGACACCGAGCGCATCGTCACGGAAGTGACCCGGCTGCTACAGGACCCCGCGGCGTACACGAAGATGGCACAGGCCGTGAACCCCTACGGCGACGGCCTCGCGGCGGACCGCACCCTCCAGGCCCTCGGCCACTGGTT
This sequence comes from Streptomyces herbicida, assembly GCF_032656585.1. NCBI lineage: Bacteria > Bacillati > Actinomycetota > Actinomycetes > Kitasatosporales > Streptomycetaceae > Streptomyces > Streptomyces herbicida. Next base: position 21,482 of record NZ_JAUYWJ010000039.1, on the reverse strand, counting down.
CGGCCTGGGCGAGAGCCCCGCGGACTTCACCGGGACCACCGCCGCCCTGGCCGCGGAGGACCTCCCCGCCCAGTGGCGTCCACACCCGTCGACGACGCTGACGAGCGGCAGGCAGCCGGCCGACGGTACCCAGTGACCCCCGTATGCGCATGTGAGAACGGCAGGAGAATCCGTGATTGAGCCGGACATCAAGGAGTTCTGGTCCGACCATCCGTGCGGCGACAACATCTTCGGAGCACCGGGCGGAGACGAGCGGCAGGACTACGAGGAGTTCTTCTCGCGCTACGACGCCGCCAAGTACCGGCTCGAACCGCACATTCCGGCATGTCTGGACAGGCTGGGCGTCTCCGGCCGACGCCTTCTGGAGATCGGGCTCGGACAGGGCTCCGAGGCCGAGCAGCTGATCCGCCGAGGCGCACGGTGGACGGGAGTCGATCTGACCGAGACGGCGGTCGGAAGAACGGGCACCCGCCTCGCCCTGCGTGAACTGCCGTACGACGGGCTGCACCGGGCCAGTGTTCTTGAACTGCCCTTCCCCGACCGGTCCTTCGACGTGGTCTTCAGTCACGGGGTGCTCCACCACGTTCCCGACATCCGCCGGGCCCAGCGGGAGATCCACCGCGTCCTGAAACCCGGCGGGGAGCTGGTGGTCATGCTGTACGCCCGCTGGTCCCTCAACTACCTCGTCTCCATCGGGCTGTTGCGGCGGACGGCGCTCCTGACGGCGCACCCCGTGGCGCGGCTGGGCGGGCTGCCCCACCCCAAGGGGCTTCTCGGCGCCCATCTGGACAACGCCCGCAGGCTCGGGCTCGCGCGGTATCTGCGCATGCGGAACTTCATCCACAGCAACACCGACGGGCCGCACAACCCGTACTCACAGGTCTACGACGTCAGACGCGTCCGCCGGGACTTCCCCGACTTCGACGTCCGCCACGCCGAGAAGCATTTCCTGCACGCCCCGCCGCTGCCGGTGCACGGCCTGGGCAGCGGGAAGGCACTGGGCTGGCACCTGTGGGTCCGCTTGACACCGCACGCCCGCTGACGGGAAACCCGTCGTGACCAAGGCGACTTGCGACCCATGGGCACAGCGCTGGACTCTCCCACCGTGGGACGGTCCAGCATGATGGCGTGCAAGACGAACTTCTCACCATCGGGCGCTTCGCCCGCCTGTGCAGGCTCAGCGTCAAGCAGCTACGGCACTACGACGAGATGGGGCTGTTGGTCCCGGTCCGCGTGGACGCCGCCTCCTGCTACCGCTATTACGCACCTGAACAGGCCCGCGATGCCCTGACCATCGCCCTGCTCCGCGAGATGGATCTTCCCCTGGCGGTGATCGCCCAGGCGCTGGCCGCCGAGCCCGAGCACAGGGCACGGATCCTGCGCGCCGAGCGGGACCGGCTGGCCGAGCGGATCAGCAGGGACCAGGCGCGCATGGAGATGCTGGAGCGGCTGGCCGAGGGCGGTCTGCCCGGCTATGAGGTGACGCTGAGCAGGGAGCCGGAGCGACGGCTGGCAGTGGTGCGAACGGTCTGCACCCCCGCGGAGATCGGGGAGAAGGTCGAGGAATGCACAGGGCGGCTGCTGCCCGCGCTCGGCAGGGCAGGTGTCGCGTGGGAACCGCCGTTGTGGGCGCTGTACCCGCTGGATCTGGACGAGCGGACGGAGATCGCCGTGGGAATGCAGGTCCCGCGGAGCGAGGGAACCCCGGGCCTGGAGTTCGAGGCGCTGCCCGGCGGACTCGTCGCCGAGACCGTGCACATCGGGCCGTACGGCCAACTGCGCTTGGCCTACAACGCTCTCTTCGCCGCCATCCACGAGCGCGGACTGCGCCCGCAAGCGCCCGTACGCGAGACCTATCTCGTCGGACCGGCAGAGGCACCGCAAGAAGAACTGATGACCCGGCTGATCATCCCCGTACAGGAGAACACGGCATGGCCACGCTGATAGACATCGACGCCCGCGGTAGGCAGCACTGCGAGACGACAGCTCTGGGGGTGCTGCTGCGGCACCAGGGACTCGATCTGTCCGAGCCCATGCTCTTCGGCCTCGGCTCGGGTCTGTCGTTCATCTACTGGGACAGCAAGAACATGGGCTTTCCCTTCCTCGGAGGACGGGTCAAGCCTTTCGAGCTCACCAGAAACCTGGCCACCGCGCTCGAGCTGGAGCTCCTGGTCCAGGAGACCACCTCGCCCCGCAGAGCCTGGGAGAACGTGGTGGCCCCCATCGACGCCGGCCAGCCCGTCGGACTGCAGCTCGACAGCTACCACCTGGACTACTTCGCATCGAAGGTGCACTTCGGCGGTCATGTCGTCGCCATGTACGGCTACGACGACCGCGACGCCCACCTGGTGGACACCCACCAGCAGGGCGGAGCGGTGTCCACCAGTCTGACCAGCCTCGCCCGGGCCAGAGCCGCGCGCGGCCCGATGACCGCCAGGCACCGGTCCTTCACCCTCACCGCTCCGAAGAACCTCCCCTCCCTGCGGGGCCGGATCGTTCCCGCCATCACCGCCTGCGCCGACGCCTTCCTCGACCCGCCCATCGCCAACCTGGGACACCGTGGCATCGAGAAAGCCGGCAAGCTGGTCCGCACCTGGCTCCGGCGCACCGACGATCCGCAGCGGGACCTGCCGCAGGCCGCCCGCTTCATGGAGCAGGCCGGCACCGGCGGCGCTCTGTTCCGCAACCTCTACCGCGACTTCCTCGCCGAATGCACCCAACTGCTCGACAGCAGCCACCTGCGCACCGGTCACAGGCTGTACGCCGAGGCGGCCATCCTCTGGACGCAGGCCGCGGCACTGATCACAAAAGCCGGTGAATCAGGAGATGCGCAGTGCCTCGAACGGGCAGGTACCGTCCTCTGCGACCTTTCACGCATGGAGCGCGACGCCATGCAGGCGCTGAGCCGCCTGAGAAGTGAACGGGTCGCTGTGACGGCTCGCGGCTGACCGGCTTCCCCGACGTCCCTGGCGAACTCACCGCGCCCGGTGCACCTGCTTCATGCGTGCCACGCACCCGAGTCCGATCCGGTGGACGGCGTCTGGTCGCTCCGGGGCGAAGCCCGCCGGTGACCCGGCAACCGTCGTCGCCCGCAGGTGTGTGCCCGGTGCACCTCCCGTTGTCGGACGTGGGCGGCCAGTGTTGAGGGCACAGCCATGAAGTTGGTTGGCGAACGGGGGAAAGCATGAACGCAAAAGTCGTCTCCAGCTACCGAATACGAGAAGGCTCCTACGAGGTCACGCATCCGGGCGACGAGTTCAGCGCCGCGCTCTTCGCGTCGTTGCGCCGCAGTGACCAGCGGCTGCGGGCGCGGCACTATCTGAATGGGCTGCTGGCGGCGAAGGGACGCAAGTCGATCCGGAACATCGCCGCGCTCGTCGGTGGTGCCGCGGCAGAGCAGAGCCTGCACCACTTCATCAGCAGCTCCACCTGGGACTGGTCGCCCATACGCAAGGCCCTCGCCGACCACGTCACGCGGGAGCTGGCACCACGGGCCTGGGTCGTACGACCGCTGTTCATCCCGAAGGAAGGCGAGCACTCCGTGGGGGTGGAGCGGCAGTTCGTACCGGAGCGCGGACAGGTGCTCAACGGCCAACTGGCCTTCGGGGCCTGGGCCGCGACCGAGGGGACCAGTGTCCCCGTTCAGTGGCGGCTGCATCTTCCCGAGTCCTGGCTCGGGGACGCGCGCAGGCGTCGCAGGGCGGAGATTCCCGACAGTGCCCAGGCGGAGACACCGGACGAGTGCGCGACCGCCGCGGCGCTGAGCGTGCTCGGCCAGTGGGAGGTGCCGAAGGGTCCCGTCGTGCTGGACACCCACGTGACGGGCCTCGGCGGGGTCGTCCGGGCCTTCGCCGAAGCTCGGGTTCCCCTGCTCACGCGGGTGAACGGGAGCATCCGGCTGACCGTGGCGGACCCCGCGATGCCCGGATACCGGGCGGGAGCGATCCCGGCCCGCCGCATCATGGAGTCGGTGCAGGGCCTGCGCCGTCCGCTGGAGTCCCCCCGGGGGCCGGTGCGGCGCACCACGCTCGCGGCGGCGGTCAGGGTGCGACTCCCCCAGCCTGGTTCCGGGCCCGAGCTGTTGCTGATCGGCGAGTGGCACGAGCACGGGAAGGCGCCGGCGGCCCTGTGGCTCGCGGCCCCGGCCACTGCACCGGCCGGCGACCTCGTGCGGTTGACGCGGCTCGCGCAGCGGGTCGCCCAGGACGAGAAACAGATCGGCGAGCAGGTGGGCGTCCGGGACTTCGAGGGGCGCTCGTTCCGGGGCTGGCACCGTCACATGACCCTGGCCTCCGTCGCCCACATGGTGTCGGTGCTGGCGGCCATGGCGGACGAGCCGGACGAGCTGCACTTCTATGCACGTCAGCTCTCCGCCTGACCCTCATGGAACCGGCCCTTGCGGACCCGACCGCTGTGGGGCCGGATTGCCGGTGTCCCGTACGCCCCCGGCGGTCGTCTGCCGGTGCTGCAGGGTTCGCCGGGTGCGGTGCAGTCGGAGGGCGAGCTGGATCTCGAGTGCTCGTTCGGGATCCTGCCAGTCGTCTCCGAGGAGTTCGGTGATGCGTTCCAGCCGCCTGGACACCGTGTTGGGGTGCACATGCAGCTCCGACGCCGCGCGCGTCGGGCTCGATGAGGAGGCGAAATAGGCGTCGAGCGTGCGGGTCAGCTCGGTGAAGCGCTGGGTGTCGTAGTCCAGTACGGGGCCTATCACGGACTCGATGTAGTCGCCGACGCCGTGGGTCTCGGAGAGCAGGACTCCGAGGAAGCCCATCTGCTGCGGGGTGGCGACACAGCCGAGGTTGCCCAGCTCGGTGAGCGCCTCCAGGCAGCTGAGGGCCTCGCGGTGGGCCTGGGCCACACGGCCCGGGCCCACGACGGGCCCGGCCGCGCCAACCGTGACGGGATGGCCGACGAGCGGCGCCAGCTCCGCGGACACTGCGGTGCCCGCGGCGTGCGGGTCCTCGCCGGGGACGAGCAGCGTCACACAGCCGTCATGGAACTTCACGAGCCCGGACATGCGATGGGCGTACGAGGACGCCCACGCGGCGGCCCGGCCTTCCGGACCTCCCTCGGGCCGGGCTATCACCATCACATGCGGTTCGTCGATGGCGATGCCGAGCCGGCGCGCCCGTGGGATCAGCTGGCGCGGCTGCGGCCGGATGTCGCTGAGCAACTCCTCCAGCAGTTCGTCACGGATCTGGTCGTGGGCCACGGTCGAGGTGCGCTGCAGCAACAGGATGAGAGCGATCGCCCGCGCGGTGAGCTGGAGCAACCGCACCCCGAAGCCGTCCGTGAGCGGTTCGTCGGGGACCAGCACAATGGCACCGAGGTTCTCGCCGCCGGCTGTGACCGGCGCGACCCAGCCGCCCTCGGGCATGGACACCGGGCAGCCCGCCGCATGGGCGTCGTAGGTCCACCTGAGGACGTCGTCCTCGGTGAGCTCGGGAGGCGTACCGGTCACGACGACCGTGCGCCCGACGCAGTCCTTGACGACGAGCGCCCCCGACAGTTCCTTGGCTGCCGCTTCGGCCAGGGTCTGCGGATCGCAGCCCCTGAGTACCAGGTCGATCAGCCGGATGTAGGCGGCCTCGACACGGCGCTGCACGTTGAGACTGCTCCTGGCGCGCGAGGTGTCCAGTTCCAGCTCGGTCACCTCGGCGCGGGTCTCCTCCAGCAGCCGCGCGCGTTCGATGGCGACGCCCGCGAGCTTGCCGAGCGAGCGCATGAGGCTGATCTCGTCCGGCGTGAAGTGCCGAACCTTCCGGTCGGCGCCGTAGAGGGTGCCGAAGACCGCGGTGCCGTAGCCGAGTGGCACCGCCAGGATGGCGTGCAGGCCTTCGGCCCGTACGACGCCGTCGATGTCAGGGGAGTGCGGGACGTCCCTGTCGGCCAGGTAGTCGGGGGTCCAGGCGGGCGCCCCGCTCCGCTGGACGAGGCTGCCGAGACCGGAGCCGTCGGAGGTCTTCAGGCCTACGCTGCGTGAGGTGGTCTCGCCCTCCGCCGCGCGGATGGAGGAGGCGCGGCCCTCGTCGTCCGTGTCGCGCAGTCCGATATAGGCCATGTCGAAGTTCAGTAATCGGCGTGCCCGGCGTGCGATCTCGTGCAGGAGCGCTTCCATGCCGTGCACCAGGGTGAGGTCGTGGGCGGTGTCGACGAGCGCGGCAAGTCCCGCCTCCCGCTGCTGTGCGTGGCTGATCAGGGCCTGGACGCGCGAGGCCAGACGGACGGCCTGGTCAAGCTCCGTGAGAGTGTCGCCGGAAGCCCCCTTGCTCCGGGCGGCGCGCAGTAGTTCCTCGAACCGTGCCGCCGGCGCCCCCTCGGCAAGCAGTTCCAGTACGGACATCACATCCGGCGAGGCCGACACCAGTCCGCCCGTCATCATCCCCCCGTGAATCCCCGATGATCAAGCAGGTCTTTAGGGAGCCTAAACTCAAGGCCCCGTGGCTGCAACTGCGGAGGTTCCCCGGTGGTGGTGACCTGGCCACCCCTCTCCGCGCTCAGTTGTGTGGTCGGATCACCTGTCGCTCGTCCGGGATGCCACGGAAGGATCGGGCCGGGGCCCATGAACATGGGGATGATGGCCGGGAACGCCGAAGGCGGTGCCCGGTGCACAGGGGGGAACGTCGGGGCGGTATGTCCGAGATCAAGAGTTATCTGCATTCGCTCGCACGCAGCCGTGACTCCATGCGGCCGGAACACCGGACCGGGGTCTTCTCGCTGTGCGGAAGGGAGTGGGACCTGCTCGACACGGTCTTCGCTCCCCTGCACGCGGGCACCACCGAGATCGTGCTGGACATGCTCGGCCTCACCGATCCCGTGGGCCGCCCTTGGCGCGGCGCGTTTCTGGAGGTCGGCTGCGGCACCGGAGTCGTTGCCGTTGCCGCGGCGCTCGCTGGCTGTGAGCGGGTCGTCGCCTCTGACATCAACGCGGAGGCGGTGGCGAACGCAGCGCTCAACGCACGGCGGCACGGGGTCGCCGACCGGGTCCGGGCCGTGCACAGCGACCTTTTTGAAGGGCTGCCCGCGGGACAGCTCTTCGACACGATCGTCTGGAGTTCGCCGTACGTCCGCGCGCCTGAGCACTACCGGTTCGGTACTGACCTGGAACGTGCCTATGTGGATCCCGGATACGAAGCACACCGCAGGTACGTGAACGAGGCCCCGCGCCGGCTGACGAACGGGGGCCGGGCCCTGCTGCACTTCAGCAGCAGGGGAGACCTGGACGGACTGCACCGGATCGCCGAGGAGACGGGGCGGCGACTGCGGGTGCTCAGCAGGCACGTCGTCGCGGACAGGGGAGACGTGGTCGAGCACTTCCTGGTGGAAATACGTTCCGGCGAGAGGTCCTCGGAGGTGTACGACGGCGCCGTGCTCCGGGGCGGGCTGCGTACCCCGCCCGTCCGAACGATGACTCAGCCCGCCTGAACAGCCGTCAAGAGCTCGTCCCATCCGGCCCGTTCCCTCTCGAGCGCGGCAACTTCCAGATCGCGCGCGACCGAGTCGAAGACGATGCCGGCCCGTTCGAGCCCGTCCAACACCCCGCAGGCCGAGCCGTATTCATCGGAGAGGGTGTCACCGTGGAACCCTTCGTGGCGGTCCAGCGCTTCGAGCGCCGACTGGGGCAGGGCGTGCAAGGTCATCCAGGCGATGAGCCGCTCGACCCGGTCCAGCGCGGCCAGAGGGGATTCCGGCGCGTTCTCCGATGTCCAGAGCAGGCGTTGCGGGCGGGCGCCGCCGACCACCAGGGAGCGCCAGCGGGAACTGCCGAGGCTCTCCTCGTAGCGGCGGTAGACGAGCCGCGCGGTGGCCACCCCGGCCTGACCGCGCAGTGCGGCGGCGCAGGGGTCCGCCGAGTCGTCCAGCAGAGCGTCGACGCTGCCGTTCAGATGGCCGAGGTCCAGCGAGACGAGCGAGGTGACGGCCGACGCGGCGTGTCCGCCGGCCATGGCGCGTTCCAGGCCGCGGAAGTAGACGTCCACTGCCTGGGCATACCGTTGAACGCAGTACACGGAGGTGACATGCACGCCGACTCCATGGGCGAGCAGGTCACCGGCGGCGGCAAGTCCCCTGCCCATGACGGGAATCCGGATCAGTACGTTGGGGCGGTCGACCATCTCCGCAAGCCGCCTGGAGTGGTCGGCCATGGCCTTGGCATCCGCGGCCAGCCGGGGCGCGATGCCGAGGGAGACCCAGCCGTGCATGCCCTTCGTCGCCCGGAACACAGGTTCCAGCGCGGTGCAGGCTGCACGGGCGTCCTCGACGAGGAGCGCATAGACGCGCTCCTCGGCCGAGCCGGCCGCGCTCGAGAGCCGGTTCAGTTGATCCCGGTAGGCGGTGGTGTCCGACATCGCGCGCGCGACCGCCACGGGCCGGGAGACGACACCGCTGACCAGCCCGTCGGCCACCAGTCTCTGCAGGCTGCCGTCGGCCAGCCGGCCACGGTGGTAGTCGTCCAGCCAGAGACCGACCCCCTCCGCCGTGAGTTGGTCCAGGACGCCACTGCGTTTCGTGCGCGGGCACATGGTCAATGACTGCCTCCACTCCAGCAGTCGAACGAGACGTAACGGGCAGCCGTAATTCTAGGGCCCGGCACAACGCTTCCGTGCATGCCGCGATAACGGCCGAGTTGCTGAGTGGTCACGTCGCGAGCACCTGACAAAGTATGCGGCTCGGGGTTGCACGCCGACTCGTTATGTGTTCCGGAAGTCGGCGGGGTGATACCTGACAAACTAAGCCCGTTCGCGTTGCAGGCGGCGACGGTGGCATGTGAGGCTCCCGGCGAACTGGTGAGTGAGTAAATGCAGTTTTTCTGGAGGTACCTTGACCACAGGGCTCGACGGACGGTCACCGGTGATTCGCCGCGACGGCGAGGGGGTTTCCCGGCTCTGGGGGAAGGGGTCTGTGGTCACCACGAAACTCTCTGCCCAGGAGACCGGTGGCGCGTTGGGAATCACGCACTTCAGCGCGGTGATGGGAGAACGCGCACCGCGCCACACCCACACGCTCGAGGATGAGATCTTCATCATCGAGGGAGGGGAGGTTCTCCTCACCGTCGGGGACCGCACCGAAATCGTCAACGGTGCTGGTGTGCTGTTTCTGCCCCGTGGCATACCGCATTCCTACCTGGTGGAGAGCGAAACCGCCCGATTCTATGTCATCACCACGCCCGGCGGATTCGAGAGGTTCTTCTCTGAGACCGGATATCCGACCCGGCTGGAAAATTCGGCGCCGGTCGGTGAATCCTGGTCGGTCGACCGCACCATGGAATTCGCGGAGAATCTCGGGCTCGGCGTGATCTGGGGCGACTGACCGCTCGACACACACCGGACCCGTGCGACTGTCCAGAACCTTGCACCGATACAGAAAGAGAACGCGAGTTCCATGAAAAGACGAAGCGTCCTGGCCGGCACGGCCGCCGCGATAGCCGCCACGACCCTGGAGGCCGGCCCCGTCGCGGCGGCCGCCACCGCCGCTCCCGACGCCGACGCCGTCACCGTTCTTCCGGGCGACCCCCGTTATGCCGATCTCGTCGTCGGCAACAACACCCGCTGGGTCGCCCGCCCCGATTCCGTCCGGCTGGTGCGGACCACCAAGCAGGTGGTGAGGGCCGTGCAGGAAGCCGTGGACGGCAACAAGCGCATCTCGGTGCGCAGCGGCGGCCACTGCTACACGGACTTCGTCTTCAACTCCGAGGTCCGGGTGGTCATCGACACCTCCCTGCTCGACACCGTCGCCTACGACGAGAAGCTCAAGGCCTTCGAAGTGGGCGCGGGATCGACGCTGCTCCACGTGTACGACTCCCTGTTCAAGGGCTGGGGTGTCACCGTCCCCGGTGGCATGTGCTACTCGGTGGGGGCCGGCGGTCACTTCAGCGGCGGCGGCTACGGAATGCTCTCCCGACGGCACGGCCTGACCGTGGACCACCTGTACGCGGTCGAGGTCGTCGTCGTCGACGCGAAGGGCAAGGCCCGCAGCGTGGTGGCCACGCGCGAGGCCGACGACCCCAACCGCGACCTGTGGTGGGCGCACACCGGCGGTGGCGGCGGCAACTTCGGTGTCATCACGCGGTACTGGTTCCGCAGCCCTGGTGCCACCGGCACCGACCCCTCTTCGCTGCTGCCCAAGCCCCCGAAGGAGGTCCTCGTCAGCGCAATCGCCCTGCCCTGGAGCGAGCTGGACAAGGACTCCTTCACCTCGCTCGTGCAGAAGTTCGGCGCCTGGCACGAGAAGAACCGCTCGGCCGAATCCGCCGCGGCCTCCCTGTGCAGCTTCCTGATGATGAATCACCGGGCGAACGGCAGCATCGGCCTGCTCACCCAGATCGACGCCACCGTGCCGAACGCGCAGAAGGTGCTCGACGACTTCCTCACCGAGGTCACCTCCTCGCTGTCCGATGCGGCCGTACGTCCGATGTCCGAGTCCGTCGGTGAACTGGGCGCGCTGCCCGACCTGTTCACGCCGCAGCGCCTTCCGTGGCTGCACTCGGTCAAGCTGCTGGGCGCGAGCAACCCGACCCTGACCAATCCGACGCTGCGCGGCCACCACAAGTCCGCCTACCTGCGCAGGAACGTCACCGCGGCGCAGGCCACGGCGATGTACCGGCACTTGACGCGCACCGACCACCAGAATCCCCAGTCCATGGTCGTCCTCCTCTCGTACGGCGGAAAGATCAACACGGTGGGCTCCGGCGACACCGCGTCGGCGCAGCGGGACTCGCTCTTCAAGGGGCTGTTCCAGAGCTTCTGGTCGAGCTCCACCGACGACGACGCGAACATCGGCTGGGTGCGTGACGTGTACGGCGAGGTCTTCTCCACCACCGGCGGATATCCCGTACCGGGCGCGGCCACGGACGGCTGCTACGTCAACTACCCGGACGCCGACATCACCGACACCAAGGTCAACACCACCGGCGTGCCCTGGCACACGCTCTACTACAAGGACAACTACCCGCGCCTGCAGCGGGTCAAGGCCGCCTACGATCCCCGGAACACCTTCCGGCACTCGCAGTCCATCACCCTTCCCGACCACACGTGAGGCGAGCTGTGCAGCAGCATGACGTCGCCGAGGCGGAGCGGACGAAGCCGGCCGAAGCAGCCGGCGGGGCGGCACGCGACAGGAGAAGAGGCCTGGCCTTCGCCCTGCTGGCGTCGGTCCAGTTCGTGCTCATCCTCGCCATGAGCGTGCTCAACGTCGTACTCCCCGACATCCAGCGCGAGTTCGGACTCGACCGTGCCGAACTCGCGCTGCTCTCGGCCTCCTACGGCATGTCGTTCAGCGGAGTGCTGCTGCTGGGCGGCCGGCTGTCCGACCTGTACGGAAACCGCCGGGTGTTCCTCCTCGGCACGCTCGTGTTCGGCGCGAGTTCGGCGCTGGCGGGGGTGTCCACGGGGTTGTGGATGCTGCTGGCGGCGCGCTTCGCCCAGGGGGCAGGCGCCGCACTGGCCGTACCGGCCGCGATGGCACTGGTGAGCGTCGTACACCCGGAGCCCGCGCGGTACGCCCGTGCCATGGCGGTCTGGGGCGGTCTCGCGGCCTCCGGCGGGACCGCCGGGATGCTCCTGTCCGGGGTGGTGGCCTCGTCGAACTCCTGGCGCTGGGCGTTCGTCGTGCCCGTCGCGGTGGCGGCGGTGACCGTCGTCGCCGCCCCACGGCTGATCCCCGAAGGCGCAGCTCCCCGGGGCCGGGGCGGTCGGCTGGACGTGCTCGGGGCCGCCCTGGTCACCACGGGGATCGCCCTGCTCAGCTACGGCCTGGTGGAGGCGCCGGAGCGCGGATGGACCTCCCCGGTGGCGCTCGGCACGCTGGCCGGCGGCGGCGCGCTGCTGCTGGGCTTCGTCGTGGCCGAGGCACGGGTGGCGCAGCCGCTCCTGCCGCTGTCGTTCCTTTCTTCACCCCGCAGGGCGATGGCGCTGCTGGCGGTCTTCCTGGGAGCCGCCGGGATCACCACGATCTTCTTCATGCTCGCGCTGTACTTCCAGGAGGTCCGCGGCTATTCCGCTCTGGAGACATCAGCGGCGTTCCTGCCCTTCGGTCTGACCCTGGTCGTCAGCGGACTGTGCGTGGGCAGGCTGGTGCAGCGCTTCGGCCCACGCGTGGTGCTGGTCACCGGTCTGGCGGTCGCCGGGCTGGGACTGGCGGCGCTGGGCCTGATCGGCACAGACACGCCGTACGGCGGCGCCCTACTGGCCGGGCTCGTGCTCTTTCCCGCCGGGGCCGCGCTGGTGTTCGCCGGTTCCACCGTCACCGCAACCACCGACGTCCCTCAGGACCAGGCCGGTCTCGCCGGCGCCGTGGTCAACACCGCGCTGGAGGCCGGCCCGGCCATCGGTCTCGCCGTCCTGGTGACCCTGGCCACCGGGCACACCACAAAAATGGAGCACACCGGCATGGCTACGGCGTCCGCCCTGACCTCCGGCTACGGCTTCGCCTTCACCATCGCGGCCGTGGCCTTCGCGGCCGCCGCGGTGTGCGCGGTCTTCCTGCTGCGCCCTCGCCCACCCCGGGACGGCGGCTGAAAGACCGCGGTCCTTCCGCCGCTTGGGCACCCTGAACATCCATCTGCTACGACAAGTGTCAAGGAGCACCACCCATGACCGCCCGATTCAAGGACAAGGTCGTCATCGTCACCGGGGCCGGATCCGGCATCGGCCGGGCCAGCGCCAGGGCGTTCGCCCGTGAGGGCGCCACCGTGGTCGCCGCCGGAGCCCGGCCGGAGTCCATCGAGGAGACCGTGCGACTCGTCGACGAGGACGGCGGCACCGCCGGCGCCGTCGTCGCCGACGTCACCCGGCCCGAGGACATGGAGCGCCTGGTACGCACCACGGTGGAACGCCACGGCGGCCTGCACGTCGCGCACAACAACGCGGGCATCTTCGGCAAGCCCACCCCTGTCGGAGACCTGGACCTGACCGTGTGGCGGTCCGTGCTGGACGTCAACCTGAACGGCGTCCTGCTCGGCATGCAGCAGGAGATCGCGCACATGCGAGCGCACGGTGGCGGCGTCATCGTCAACACCGCGTCCAACATCGGCTACCACGGCCGCCGCCCCGGCATGGCCGCCTACGCCGCGTCCAAGGCCGCCGTGAGCACCCTCACCCGGGTCGCCGCCCTGGACCACATCAAGGACAACGTGCGCATCAACGCGGTGAGCCCCGGCGCCACGGACACCGGCATGTCGCTGCGTCCCGGGGAGACCGACGCCGACCGCGCGGCCCGGCTGGCCACGACGGTTCCGATCGCCCGCGTCGCGACCACGGACGAGATCGTCAACGCGGTGCTGTGGCTGGCGTCCGACGAGTCGAGCTTCGTCGTCGGCCACGACCTCGTCATCGACGGCGGCGTCACCAGCTGATCCCGCAGGCGGGTCTCATCGCCTGATCCATGGCGTCCCGGCCTCGTGGCCCGATGTGCCACGAGGCCGGGACGCGTGTTTTCCATGACTTACCGCGGCCCCCGGTCGGACGAATGTGTTTCCGCCCCCCGGATGAATTCGTCGCGCTCCACCGGAACATGACGAAGTAAGGAATCTCCCCTTCACGGAGATTCCTCAATTCCGCAGAATCGATGAAAGCAACTCACGAGTTCAGCCGAAGAAATCTTTCTTCATCCCCACGAGAGGAACCGAGTTGAACAGCGAGCTCGCTTACATCGAATCGCTCCCCGCTCTGCAGCAGCCCGATTGGCAGGACCATCCTGAGACGGAGCGAGTGAGGCGCGAACTGAGCGCGCTGCCGCCGCTCGTCGAGGCCGCGGACGTGGCCCGGCTGCACGACCACCTCAGGGCGGTCGCCCACGGGCACGCCCAGGTGGTCCAGACCGGTGACTGCGCCGAGGACTGGGCGGAGAACGGCCGTGTGGACATCGCCCGCAAGGCGGCGGTGCTCGACCTCCTGGCGGGTGTCATGCGCGTCAACGCGGGCAGGCCCGTGGTGCGCGTCGGCCGGCTCGGCGGCCAGTACGCCAAGCCGCGTTCCAGGCCCACTGAAACGGTCCAGGGCGTGGAACTGCCCGTCTACCGCGGGCACATGGTGAATGACCCGAACCCCGACCCGGTGCTGCGACAGCCCGACCCCCGGCGCATGCTGACCGGCCACCGAGCCGCGCGCGAGGTCATGGAACACCTCGGCTCGGCCGGCAGCGCCCGGCGCGCCCAGGCCCCCGTGTGGACCAGCCACGAGGCCCTCCTCCTCGACTACGAACTGCCCATGCTGCGCCGGCAGGAGGACGGCAGCCTGCTGCTGACGTCGACGCACTGGCCGTGGATCGGCGAGCGCACCCGGCAGGTGGACGGCGCCCACGTGGCGCTGCTGGCGGCCGTGCGCAACCCGGTGGCCTGCAAGGTGGGACCGACCATGACGCCGGAGGAACTGCTGCGCCTGTGCGAGCGGCTGGACCCCGACCGGGTCCCCGGCCGGCTGACGCTCATCGCGCGCATGGGCGCCGGTACGGCGCCCCGAAAGCTCCCCGCCCTGGTCGCCGCCGTGCGCGGCGCCGGGCACCCGGCGATCTGGCTGTCCGACCCGATGCACGGCAACACCGAGTGCGGCCCCGACGGTCTGAAGACCCGTTTCGTGAAGACCGTCGTACGCGAGGTCGAGGAATTCCAGGAATCCGTGGCGCTGGCCGGTGAAATTCCCGGCGGCCTGCACCTGGAAACCACCCCGGACCACGTCACGGAATGTGTCGCAGACCCCACGTTCCTGGATTCGGTCGGAGACAAGTACACGAGCTTCTGCGACCCGCGGCTCAATCCCCGGCAGGCCGTTGAGGTCGCCTCCGCCTGGCGTCGCTGACAAGGAGACCTGTTCATCATGCGGGAAAAGATCGCGCTGGTCACGGGAGCAGCGGGCGGAATAGGCGAAGCGGTCGTCCGTACCCTGGGCGAACGCGGGGCTTCGGTGGCCGCCGTGGACAAGGACGGTGACCGGCTGAGCGAGGTGGCCGGGAAACTGGCCGCCGACGGGCTGCGGGTGCGGGCGTTCCCCGCCGACGTCACCACGAGCGCCGGCGCCGAGCGACTGGTCGCGGATGTCGAGGACGCGCTGGGACCGCTCGACCATCTGGTCAACGGGGCGGGCGTACTGCGCCTGGCGAAGGCCCGGGACCTCACCGACGCGGACTGGGCCGTGACCTTCGCGGTCAATGCCACAGGCGTGTTCTTCATGTCGCGCGCGGCGGTCAACCGCATGGTCCCGCGGCGCTCCGGGGCCGTCGTCACCATCGCCTCCAACGCGGCGGGAACGGCACGCACGGACATGGCCGCGTACTCGGCGTCCAAAGCCGCGGCGACCATGTTCACCAAGTGCCTCGGCCTCGAGGTCGCCCCGTACGGCATCCGGTGCAACGTGGTCGCTCCCGGCTCCACCGAGACACCGATGCTCACGTCCATGTGGAAGGACGACAGCGGGCGCACCGCGACCCTGGAAGGCTCGCCCGGCGCCTACCGCGTCGGCATACCACTCGGCAAGCTGGCCCGCCCCTCGGACGTGGCCGAGGCGGTGGCGTTCCTCCTTTCGGATCAGGCCTCGCACATCACGATGCACGACCTCACCGTCGACGGCGGCGCGACCCTCGGCGTCTGACAACCCAAGCGATACGAGGAAGACCATGCCAGGGATACCCTCCCTCCAGCCCTATCCGATGCCCCGGGCCGGGGACCTGCCCGCCAACACGGCGGCGTGGCAGGCCGATCCGGACCGCGCGGTCCTGCTCGTCCACGACATGCAGCGGTACTTCGTCCGGCAGTTCCCCGAGGGCGAGGCACCCGGTGCCGACCTCGTGCGCAACGCGACCCGGCTCCGCGAACAGGCGGTCGCCTCCGGCATGCCCGTCGCGTACACCGCGCAGCCGGGCGGAATGACCGACGAACAGCGCGGACTGCTCAAGGACTTCTGGGGACCGGGGATGCGCGTCGACCCCGCCGACCGGGAGGTCGTGGAGCCGCTCGCGCCGGGCCCGGACGACTGGCTGCTCACCAAGTGGCGCTACAGCGCCTTCTTCCGGTCCGACCTGCTGGACCGGATGCGCGCCCACGGACGCGACCAGCTGATCCTGTGCGGTGTGTACGCGCACATCGGGGTGCTGTCAACCGCGGTGGAGGCCTTCACCAACGACATCGAAACGTTTCTGGTGGCCGACGCCGTCGCCGACTTCACCGAGGCGTACCACCGGCTGGCCCTCGACTACGCCGCCGAGCGTTGCGCCCAGGTCACCACGACGAAGTCCCTGATCGAGGAGCTCGGCCGGTGAACGAGGAGAGCCCCCGCATGGCACACGACTTGCTCGGCCGGATCCTCGGACCGAGGCCGTCCGCCTTCGCGCTGCTGCACCGCCCCGAAGTGAGCGGCCCGGACACCCTGGAGATCCTGACGGGTACGGCCTCGACGGTGGACGCCGTGGACCGGATACCCCTGGGCGAGGCACCCGATCCCGACGCCGGGGCGCGCCAGGAGGTCCTGGCGCTGATCCCCTACCGCCAGGTCGCCGAGCGCGGCTACGCCTGTGCCGACGACGGCGAACCGCTGATCACGATCACCGTGGAGGAGCAGGCCTCCGTCGCGGTGAGCGACGCCCTGGGGCGGTTGCCGGGCGAGCCGGTCGCGCTCAGCGGCGGCGCCTTCGACCTGGACGACGACGAGTACGCAGGCATCGTCCGCAAGGTGATCGCGGACGAGATCGGCACGGGCGAGGGAGCGAACTTCGTCATCAAGCGGTCATTCGTCGCCGACATCACCGACTACACGGTGCACAGTGCCCTGGCGTTCTTCCGGCGGCTGCTGGAGCGGGAGCAGGGGGCGTACTGGACGTTCGTCGTGCACACCGGCGACCGCACCTTCGTCGGTGCCTCCCCCGAGCGGCACGTGAGCCTGCGGGCCGGCCGGGCCGTGATGAACCCCATCAGCGGCACCTACCGCTATCCGCCCTCCGGCCCCACCCTGTCGGGGGTGATGGACTTCCTCGCCGACCGCAAGGAGGCCGACGAGCTGTACATGGTCGTCGACGAGGAACTCAAGATGATGGCCCGGATCTGCGACCCCGCTCCCAGGGTCGTGGGGCCGTATCTGAAGGAGATGGCGCGGCTCGCGCACACCGAGTACTTCATCGAGGGCGCGAGCGACCACGACCCCCGCACGATCCTGCGTGAGACCCTGTTCGCACCGACGGTGACGGGCAGTCCGCTGGAGAGTGCCTGCCGGGTGATCAACCGGTACGAGCCCCGCGGGCGCGGCTACTACAGCGGTGTCGTCGCCCTGATCGGGCAGGACGAGCGGGGACGGCGCACGCTCGACTCCTCGATCCTCATCCGCACCGCCGACATCGACGACAGGGGTCGGCTGAGCATCGGCGTCGGTGCCACCCTGGTACGGCATTCCGACCCGGGCTCGGAGGTCGACGAGACGCGGGCCAAGGCGGCCGGCCTCCTCGCCGCTCTGGGCGCCGACGGCTCCGCACGCTTCGCCGAGCACCCGCGCGTGCGCCAGGCCCTCGAGCAGCGCAACCACTCGATCGCCGGGTTCTGGATCGGCGAGCGCGCGGACCGGACCGGCCAGAGGTCCGAACTGGCGGGCTGCCGGGTCCTCGTGGTGGACGCGGAGGACACCTTCACCTCCATGATCGGCCACCAGTTGCGGGCCATGGGGCTGAAGCCGACGGTGCGGCGCTTCGACGAGCCGTACTCCTTCGACGACCACGACGTCGTCGTCATGGGCCCCGGCCCCGGCGATCCGCGCGCCACCCGCAACCCCAAGATCACACTCCTGCGGTCCGCGCTCCACGCGCTCCTGGACCAGCGCCGGCCCTTCCTCGCCGTCTGCCTGAGCCATCAGGTGCTCAGCACCCTGCTCGGCCTGGAACTGGTACGCCGGCCGGTGCCCAACCAGGGCGTTCAGCGGGAGATCGACCTGTTCGGAGCACATGAACGGGTCGGCTTCTACAACACGTTCGCCGCCCGCAGCACACGGGACGAGTTCGAGGTTCCCGGCAGGGGGATCGTCCAGGCGAGCCGGGACGACGGCACCGGGGAGGTCCACGCGCTGCGCGGTCCGGGCTTCGCCTCGATGCAGTTCCACGCCGAGTCCGTGCTCACCCAGGACGGCGTACGCATCATCGGTGACGCGCTCGTGGGGGTGCTGCGCTCGTGCGGGCGGTGATCGCGTGGTGGGACCTCGACCGGTCCGAGCAGACCATCGCCTCGCTCCGGGACTTTCTGCGCGACGAGGCAGTGGATCGTTTCTCCCGGGTACAGGGGCTGCGCCTGAAGGTGTGGATCTCCGACGAGCGCACCAACCGGTGGGGCGCCGTCTTCCTGTGGGAATCGGCGCAGGCCG
This sequence comes from Streptomyces herbicida, assembly GCF_032656585.1. Lineage (NCBI taxonomy): Bacteria > Bacillati > Actinomycetota > Actinomycetes > Kitasatosporales > Streptomycetaceae > Streptomyces > Streptomyces herbicida. The sequence continues at coordinate 3,156 of NZ_JAUYWJ010000039.1, read as the reverse complement.
CGGCCGCGCCCATCCCCGCCAGGGCTGCCGAACTCATCGGCTATCCGCCCACCGAGAGGCACGTCTTCGACGTCGAGGCCACCACGGAGGGCGCCTACGACACCGTCCAACTGGCCCGTCTGGGCCTCGCCTTCACCGGCTGAGCCCACGCGCCCCGACGTGCCACACGCTGGAGGACAGTCCATGACGGACACGACCGCGCACCCCGCCGGGAGGACGGCCCGTATCCCCGGCTCCAAGAGCATCACCAACCGCGCCCTGCTGCTGGCCGCAGCGGCGATGGGCACGTCCCGGCTGCGGTTCCCCCTCGTCAGCGCCGACACCCTCGCCTTCCGTACGGCGCTGGTGGACCTCGGCTTTTGGGCCGGGGGACCGGAGCACGACGAGGTCTGGGAGGTCACGGGCGTCGGGCACGGCCCCACGGGGAGGGCCGACGTCTGGTGTGAGGACGCCGGAACGGCGGCCCGTTTCCTGCCGCCCTTCGCGGCCGTGGGCCGGGGCCGGTTCGTGTTCGACGGCAGCGCTCAGCTCAGAGCCCGCCCCCTGCGTCCGCTGGCCGACACGCTGGCCGCGCTGGGAGCCACGGTGACCACCGGTCCGGGCGGCGGACTGCCCATGGCGGTGGAGGCCGGGGGACTCGACGGCGGCGCGATCACCGTGGACTCCTCGCTGAGCAGCCAGTTCCTGTCCGGGCTGCTGATGGCGGCCCCCTTGATGCGCACACCGGTGACCCTCACGGTCGACGGCCTCGTCAGCCGCCCGTACATCGCCATGACACTGGCCCTGATGCGTCGGTTCGGCGCGCAGGTCACCGAACCGCTCGAAGACGTCATCGAAGTCCGGCCCGGCGGCTACAGCGCCGTCGACCTCATCGTGGAACCGGATGCCTCCACCGCCTCCTATGTCTTCGCGGCCGCCGCGGTCACCGGCGCCACCGTCACCGTGCCCGGCCTGGGCCACGGCAGCCTCCAGGGCGACCTGCGCTTCGTCGACGTGCTGCGGCGGCTGGGGGCGCGGGTGGAGGTCACGGAGGCAGCCACCAGCGTCACGGGCGAGGGCCGGCTGCGAGGAGGCTTCTCGGTCGACATGGGGGAGATCTCCGACACCTTCATGACACTGGCGGCCATCGCCCCCCTGGCCGACGCGCCCATCACCATCCGTGGCATCGCCCACGCCCGGCTCAAGGAATCGGACCGCATCGCCGCCGTCGCGCAGAACCTGCGCGCCCTCGGCGTGGACACCGACGAGGGCCACGACCGGATCACCGTCCACCCCGGCACTCCTACGGGCGCCCGTGTCGCCTGCCGTCGCGATCACCGCATCGGCATGGCCTTTTCCGTCCTTGGACTCCGTGTCCCCGGCATCACGCTCGACGACCCGTCCTGCGTCGGAAAGACCTTTCCCGGATTCCACGAGGAGCTGCGCCGGCTCTTCCCCCCGACCTCTCAACCGACTTCCCCACAGCGACAAGGATCATGATGAAGGTACTCATTGCCGGGGGCGGTATCGGCGGCCTCGCGGCGGCACTGAGCATCGCGCGCCACGGCCACCAGGTCGTCGTGCTGGAACGAAAGGACGACTTCAGCGAACTGGGTGCGGGCATCCAGCTGGGCCCGAACGCCTTCCATGCCCTGGACCGCCTCGGCGTCGGCGCAGCGGCACGGCAACGCGCCGTCTACATCGACGAGTTGAGGTTCATGGACGGTACCACCGGTCAGCGGGTCGCGAGCATGCCGCTCACCGGCGCATACCGCACCCGCTTCGGCAATCCGTACGCCGTCGTGCACCGCGGTGACCTCTACCAGGCTCTCCTCGACGGCTGTGTCGCGGAGCGGAACATCACGCTGCACACCAAGTGCTCCGTGACCCGGTACGAGCAGGACGCGGAGAGCGTCACGGCGATCACCGACACCGGGCAGCGTTTCATCGGCGCGGTGCTCATCGGCGCCGACGGCATCCGTTCCGCCGTTCGCAGCCGGCTCGTCGGTGACGGTGCGCCGCGCGTGTCCGGCCACACGATCTACCGGTCCGTCATCCCCATGGAGCTGGTTCCGCAGGAACTGCGCTGGAACACCGTCACCTTGTGGGCCGGTCCCCGATGGCACTTCGTCCACTATCCCATCGGCAGCGGGAAGTTCCTCAACCTGGCGGCCACCCGCGACGACGGCGCACGCGACGTCGTGGTCGGCCGGCCCGCCGAGCGGACGCACGTCCTGTCCGAGTTCCCCGAACTGAGCGACACCGCCCGCCAGCTGCTGGAACTGGGGACCGACTGGAAGGAATGGGTCCTGTGCGACCGCGACCCGGTCGAGCGCTGGACGGACGGCCGCGTCGCCCTCCTCGGTGACGCCGCGCACCCCATGCTCCAGTACGCGGCCCAGGGCGCCTGCATGGCCCTCGAGGACGGCGTCCTCATCGGCCAACTGCTCGCGGGAGCCGCCGACGACATTCCGCAACGCCTGGAGAAGTACAACGCCGAGCGGTACGGGCGCACCGCCGCGGTGCAGCACCTGGCCCGCGCCATGGGTGAACAGCTCTACCACCCGGCCAAAGACGCCGCTGCCGCCCGCAACGCGATGCTGTCCTCCTTCACGGTCCACGAACTGTACGACAAGGTCGAGTGGCTGCACGGGGCCCGCATCGGCGGGACGGGAGAGCACTGTTGAGCAGGCTGCGTTGGCTGACCGCGGGGGAGTCCCACGGTCCCGCACTTGTCGCGACGCTGGAGGGCCTTCCCGCCGGCGTGCCGATCACCACGGAGATGGTCGCCGACCACCTCGCGCGGCGGCGGCTCGGCTATGGGCGCGGTGCGCGGATGAAGTTCGAGCGGGACGAGGTCACCTTCCTCGGCGGAGTCCGGCACGGTCTCACCCTCGGCTCCCCGGTCGCGGTCATGGTCGGCAACACCGAGTGGCCCAAGTGGGAGCAGGTCATGGCGGCCGACCCGGTGGACCAGGAGATCCTCGCGGGGCTTGCCCGCAACGCCCCGCTGACCCGTCCGCGTCCCGGACACGCGGACCTCGCGGGCATGCAGAAGTACGGCTTCGACGAGGCCCGGCCGATCCTGGAGCGTGCCTCGGCGCGCGAGACGGCGGCCCGCGTGGCGCTCGGCGCCGTCGCCCGGTCGTACCTGAAGGAGACGGCGGGCATCGAGAT
>NZ_JAUYWJ010000038.1:0-65761 GCF_032656585.1 Streptomyces herbicida | reverse complement strand
CGGTGGTGAACATGTCGCTCAACTTCGACCACCGGTCGACGGCCGTGGAGTCCGCCGTGAAGAAGATGGTCGACGCGGGGATCCCCACGGTGGTGTCGGCCGGCAACTTCCACGACGACGCCTGCAAACACTCCCCGGCCGGCGTCCCCGGCACGATCGTCGTGGCAGCCTCCACCTCGAACGACCGCCCGTGGAGCGACACCGGCTACGGGTCGGGCTACGGACGGTGCGTGGACCTGTACGCCCCCGGCCAGAAGGTGACCGCCGCCCTCGCCGGCGGCGGTACCACCACGGTGAACTACGCCGCGACGTCCTGGGCCGCGCCGCATGCGACCGGCGTGATCGCGCTGTACCTGTCGGCACACCCCCATGCCACGGCCAACGAGGTCCACGTCTGGCTCGACCACGCGGCCACCCGTGGTGTCCTGCGCGGCGTCCGCTCCGACACTCCCAACCGGCTGCTCAACACCGGCGGCCTCTGACGCGCGCTGTACCTGGCTGATCAGCAGGCCTTCCACGACTACGCGTAGGTCGTGCTCGGTGAAGACGAGGCCGCCGAGGCAGCCGTGCACACCGGGATGCCGCTGGTGCGGGACCACTGGGATGAGCTGCTGGTGGAGAGCAACATGCAGCAGTAGCTGTGGGCGATCGTCGGCTGTCTTTTGATGATCGATGGCTCGGCCGGTTCACGCCTGGAACTCGGTGAGATCGATGGCGTGAACGCGCAGCGGGTAGCCGTACACCGGGTGTGCCGTCTCCCGTTCGGGCACCATGCCGAGCTTGCGGATGACGTTCTCGAAGGCGTTGTCCCCCACCCGGTTGATGCTGATGACGCGGTCCAGGCCGCGGTCCTGGAGCGCGAACTCCAGCGTGGCGTGGGCGGCTTCGGACGCGTATCCCTGGCCCCAGAACTGTGAGCCGATCCGGCAGCTGATCGCCACGGCGGGCATCACCTCCGGCAGGAACTCAGGCACGGACAGGCCCGTGAAGCCGATCAGTTCGCCCGAGGCCAGCAGCTCGACGGCGAAGAGTCCGAAGCCCTCCTCGTCCCACTCCTCCTCCCATCGCTCGATGGCCTCGGCCGTGTGGTCCAGGTCGCGCACCGAGCCGTCGTCGATCCAGCGCATGACCCGTGGGTCCGCGTTGATGTCCGCCATCGGCGCGAGGTCGTCATCGTGCCAGCCACGGAGGAGGAGGCGGGGTGTGCGGATCTCGGTCATGCACCCATCCTGCCGAAGGCGAGGATCTCATCGGTAATCCGGTGCTCACCCGCACTGCCGCTCCGGAACCACAAGGCGTCAAGCCGCTTGCACCGCACACCGTGACGGGTGAAACATCGGGCCGACGGCCGGGCAGACGACGTGCCACTTCGGCAGCGCGGTCGAGAGGTGAGACCGATTCGGCTGCAGCCTGCCAGGTGGTGTGGGGCATGCCGGTGTGTGGCACCGTCGATCACGGAACTGCGGCCAGAACCGTTTTCAGGGAGCCCCATCAGTGCGCTGTGTGCGGATCAGCGGGCGATCGAGATCGCGAAGGGCGCGAATCCGCTGGACCGAATCACGTGCGGTACGAACAGTATCGCGGCCTCCGTGGCGCGGGCGGTCTGGATCCCGCCGAGATCAGTGATCCACTCCTTGCGCCAGCCGAGGTTGATGAGCAGTTCACGGACGGTCTGCTTGGCCTGCGGGTCCTCGCCGGAGAGGTAGGCGTCGGGCGCCTGGGTGAGCGTGGCCGGCGCGGTCATCACCGGGAAGAGCATGGTGTTGAGTGTCTTGACGACGCGCGTTTCGGGGAGCGCTTCCTGGAGTTGCTCGGCGAGGCTTGAGCCGGGGTAGATCAGGTCGGCGGGCAGTCCGTCCGGTCCGTCGACGGTGGCGTTGGAGACGTCGACGAGGATCTTGTCGCGCAGTTCCTCGCGCAGGGCGACGAGTCGGTCCAGCGAGCCGGCTCCCGGGGTGGCGTTGATGACGATCTGGGCTGTCCGGGCAGCATCGGCGGCGGCGCCCGGCGCGCGGTCCGCCACGGTCACCTCATGCCCTGCCCGGGTGAGGGCTGTGGCCAGACTGCCGCCGACGCGGCCGTTTCCGAGAACTGCGATCGTGGTCATGATGATCTGGTCCTTCCGTGCGTGCAGGTGGTGGTGCCCGGTCAGCGGGAGAGCGTGGCGGCGGCCTCGGCGTGGACGCCGGGCGCGGCGGCCAGGAAGCTCTCGCTCTGCGGGGTCCAGGGGCGGCCCTCGGCGTCGGAGATCTGTCCGCCGGCCTCGGTGACGAGCAGCGCCCCGGGCAGCAGGTCCGCGCGGGCGCCGGCGAACTGCCAGAAGGCGTCGATCCGGCCGGCGGCCACGTTCAGCAGGTGCAGGGTGGCGGGCACGGCGGTGCGGACGACGAGCGCGTCGAAGAGCATGGCGGTGATCGAGGAGCCGACGCGCCGCACGACCTTCTCGTCCTCGTCCGGCCGGGCCTGGCTGGTGGCCACGATGCTCAGGCCGAGGTCCGCGGTCTGGGAGACGTGCAGCGGCCGGCCGTCGAGGTAGGCGCCCGCGCCGGTGAGCGCGGTGTAGGTCTCGCCGGTCAACGGCAGGTGGACCGCGGTGAGCACCGGCTGGTTCTCACGCACGAGGGTGGCGGTCACCGCCCACTCCGGCAGGGCGTGCAGGTGGTTGACGTTGCCTTCGGCCGGATCCACGACCCACCATTCGCCGGGCGGCAGCGCCCCGCCGTCCAGCTCGTCCTCCACCCAGCCGGCATCCGGGCGCAGGCGCGTGAGGCGGGGGCGCAGGATGTCGAGGGCCGTGTCGTCGTTGGCGGCGAGCGCGCGCATCAGCTCTTCACGGGTCCGGTAGCGGACCACCTCGCCGAAGCGCTCGCGCAGCGCCGAACCGGCCGCGCGCACGGCGATCGCGGTCTGGCCGAGCAGGTCGGCGTCGGAGGCGGCGACGTCAGTGGTCTGAAGCATTTCGGACATGGTGAACTCCCTTTTGAGAAGGAGGGGATGGGGCCGTTCGGGCCGAACTGTGCGCTCTGTTCAGCGCTCTGGTCTCGAAGGTATACAGCCCCTTGATTAACTTCAAATGCATGTAAAGCACGGCTAGGATTACTCACATGCAATTGGATTTGAACCTGCTGGCCGCGCTCGACGCGCTGCTGGAGGAGGGCAGTGTGGCCGGGGCGGCCGCACGCCTGCATGTCACCGCCCCCGCGATGAGCCGGAGCCTGGGCCGAATCCGGCGCACGACCGGGGATCAGATCCTGGTGCGCACCGGCCGCACGATGACCCCGACGCCGTACGCGATCGCCGTCCGGGAACAGGTGCACGAGCTGCTGCACCAGGTCCAAGGGGTGCTGGCACCGAGCCGTGAACTCGATCTGGCAACGTTGGAGCGCACCTTCACACTTCGCTGGCACGATTCCCTGGTCGCCTTGAGCGGCCCCACACTGCTCTCGGCCGTGCGTGAAGAGGCGCCGGGCGTGCGATTGCGCTTCATCGCGGAATCCAGCATCGACACCCCCGAGTTGCGGCGCGGCGAGGTGGACCTGGAGGCGAACGCCAACCGCCCGAGCGCACCGGACATCCGTGCCGAGAGCGTGGGCGAGACCCGTCTCGTCATCGTCGTGAGGCAGGGGCACCCCCTCACCCGCGTCAGGACCGTCACCGCAACGCGGTACGCCGCCGCTGAGCACGTCACCGTCTCGCGACGTGGAAACCTCAGCAATGCCCTCGACGACGCCCTCGCGCGGCTCGGCCTCACCCGCCGAGTGGTGGCGACCGCGCCCACGGAAGCGGCCGCGCTGGAGTTCGCGCGCGGCTCCGATCTCCTGATCAGCGTCCCCGAAGCCACCACACGGTCAGCGGTCGCCGACCTCGGCCTGGTCGTGCTCCCCCTCCCCCTCGAACTGCCGTCGGCGGCGATATACCTGTCATGGCATCAGCGCTACGACACCGACCACGCCCACGCCTGGCTGCGCGGGCTGGCGCGAACCGCGCTGGCCATGGGCGGAGCGTCGTCGTAGTCGGCGCCGTCCGGCCGCTTCACCCCTTCGACGTCTGCAGCGGCTTGTCCGTGCGGGTGCCGGCCGTGGGGGCGGCCAGACCGACGCCTGCGGCTCACGATCGCGGATCTGTGGGTCCTGCTCACTCGGTCGGCTCTTCGCCGGTGAGCAGGTTGAGCAAGCCGGCGGGGGCGTTGTCGCCGAAGATGAGCTGATGGTTCTTGTCGGATTCGGCGGCGAACCGGGCGCTGCGGGAAAAGAGCGCCTGCTCGTACTCCGCAAGGGCGGCTTCGATGTCGTCGGGGTGTGCGGCGATGGCTTTGCCGAGTTCGGCGCCGTCGAACATGGCGAGGTTGGCGCCCTCCCCGGCGAACGGTGACATGAGGTGGGCGGCGTCGCCCAGCAGCGTCACTCCGGGAACGCGGTCCCAGCGGTGGCCGATCGGCAGGGCGCAGATCGGGCGCGGGGCGAGGGCGGTCTCCCCGTCAGTGATGAGTGCGGTGAGTTCAGGCGCCCATCCGGTGAATTCGGCCGCGACCTGGGCCGCCGCCGTTTCGGGACTGGCGAGGATGGCGGCGATCCATTCCTGCGGCTTGGTGAGCGCGACGTAGGTGTGAAGAACGGCGTGGGCCTCTCGATGGCCAAGGATCCCCTTGCCGGCCGTGACGGCGAACAGGGAACCGTCGCCGGTGGCCTTGGCCGCTGCGGGGTGGCGTTGGTCGGCGTCGTACAGGTGGGTCTCGATGAACGACGTGCCGACGTACTCGGGCTTCGCGTCGGAGAGCAGCGGCCGGACCCTCGACCAGGCGCCGTCCGCGCCCACGAGGAGGCTGGTCGTCACGGCCGGCCCGTCGGCGAACGTCAGCTCGTGCCTTCCGTCTCCGAGGGGGCGGACACTGGTGACCTTGTGGCCCCACTGGATCATCTCGCCGGGCAGCGAGTCGATCAGGATCCGACGCAGGTCTCCGCGGAGCACCTCGGGGCGCCCGCCCGTGCCGTCGTCGGGCTGGTCAAGCAGGACCGCGCCGTGCTGGTCGAGCACGCGCACGGCCTCGCCGCCTTCGTGGATGATCGCGCGGAACTCGTCGGTGAGGCCGGCCGCTTCGAGGGCGAGCTGCCCGTTGTACTCGTGGATGTCGAGCTGGCCGCCCTGCGTGCGGGTGTCCGCCGATGTCTCGGCTTCGTAGATGGTCGCGGGGATGCCGTGCAGGTGCAGGACCCGGGCGAGGGTCAGGCCGCCGAGCCCGGCGCCGATGATGGTGACGGGAGTGGTCATGGTGGTTTCCCTTTCGGCTGGACACGCTCTACCCGGGTACAGTATTCGCAGTAACGGCGCCACGATAGCACTACTGCGTACAGTGAGCGCAGTAGTGGGAGGGAAACCCGATGGACGACGCTCACACGGTGGTCTGGAACCGGCCGGAGCGGGCCGCAAAAGGCCCCGCGCCCTCACGCACGCGGGCGGAGATCACCGCCGCCGCCATCGCGATCGCCGACGCCGAGGGCATCGACGCACTGTCCATGCGGCGCGTCGCCAAGGAACTGGGAACGGGCACAGCCTCGCTCTACCGTTACCTGGCATCCAAAGACGACTTGCTCGATCTCATGCTCGACGCCGTAGCGGCCGAAGACGGCGGCCCGCCTGCTCCCACCGGCGACTGGCGCGGCGACTTGCGGACACTGGCCCATCGCTCCCGGGCCACCATCCACCGGCATCCCTGGATGACCTCCCTCGCGGCAGGGCGCCCATCACTTGGACCGAACTCCCTCGATGCCACCGAACACGCACTCGCCGCCCTCGATCCCCTCGGCTTCGACATCGACGTCATGATCACCGTCGTCGATACGCTGCATGCCTTCGTCCGCGGCTACGCCATCGGCGAACTCGCCCAACAGGAAGCCGTCCGACGCTCCGGAGTCAGCAACCAGGAATGGATGGACGCCCACGCGCCCTACCTCGACAAAGTCGTCAAGGCGGGGCGCCATCCACTCCTCGCCCGCGTCATTCGTGATGCCGAACTTCCCCACGCGGCCGACAGCGCCGAGCGCGGTTTCGAACTGGGACTCGAACGACTTCTCGACGGATGGGAGGCCAACCTCCCAGTCCGACCCTGACGATTCGACAGCGTCAACTGGGGGCATCGGGGAACTCCGCACCCGGGCGCCGGCCTCCGCGCGCTGGACCCCCGACACAGCGCGATTCCCACGAGCCAGCATCAGAGAACGATCAGGGTGACTAGCTCCGTGCACCACACCTGTTGCATCCGCTACAGCGCTCCGGATCGCCCCTGATCTGCGGAAACTCCAGCCGCACGCTCGGGACGCCCCGGAGAAACCTCGGCGACTCCGACGCCAGCGGCTCCGACAACGAACGCGACTGGGTGAAGCGCACCGACTGCTGGGAGCGGGTGGAGCGGGTGCTGCTGACGGACGGGCAGGTGCGCGAGTACCAGCTGCCGCCGGCCGAAGGGAAGAGAGACGATCCGCGCCGGCCCGGGTTCGCCCGCCGCTACGGCTTCGACCTCGACCGTCCTGTGCAGCGGGAGGTTGAGGCACTGGAACCGGCCGAACTCGAGCGCCTGGTGACGGAGGCCGTCGACGGCTACATCGACCGGGAGATCCTCGCCGAGGTCATGGCTGAGGAAGAGCAGCAGCGTGCCCGGCTCGCCGCCCTCCTCGGCCAGCAGCAGGACGGCTGAACGATGGCATGGACTCGGCCATCGGGAAGCACGGGTGCGGCGAAAACCGCCCTGGGCGGGGCTCGGTGTAGGGTCTCAAATCTCGCGGCACAATCTCATCTCCGATGGCACATAGGCGGCACAGATGCCGTCCTTGACATCCCCCTCCCGCCACGCGGCGGAGCCAGCCACCAGACCGCCCTACGCGCCGCTGACGAAGCCGTGGCTCATCCCTCCATCCTCCGCAAAAGTCTTCACCGGCCCATACGCACGACAGCGGCTCTCGCGCTGCCTCGCAGTCCAATCCCACCCCACCCTCACCGAAGCAGCCCGGGACCTCGGCATCCACCACTCGACCCTGGCGATCCAGCTCAACCGACTCGAAGCGGACCTCGGACACCCCCTCTTCGAATGAGCCGAACGCGGTACGGCCATGAAACTGACCCGATTCGGGAAACGAGTCGCCGCAGCCGCCCAGAAGATCCCGGCTGAGGAAATGCCACGACGGTGAGAGGAAACACCCATCCAAGCCGTGAGACAGCGGGAAGCCGCTCAGCGCCTCGTCTCGTACCTGGTCAGGACCACGCCGCCGGGAAACGTCCGCGTCTCCACCAGGTTCAGGTTCACCCAGCTGTCCAGCGCGGTGAAGAACGGCGTGCCGCCGCCCACCAGGACCGGATGGGCGGCGATCGCGTACTCGTCGATCAGCCCGGCGCGCATGGCCGCCCCGGCGAGCGTTGCGCCGCCGATGTTCATCGGGCCGCCGTCCTCGGCCTTGAGCCGGGTGATCTCGGCGATCGCGTCGCCGGTGACCAGGCGGGTGTTCCAGTCGACCTTATCGATCGTCGAGGAGAACACCACCTTCGGCGTGTCCCGCCAGTTCCGCGCGAACTCGATCTCCGCCGGGGTGGCGTTGGGCTGCTGGTCGCCGGTCGGCCAGTAGGAGCTCATCGTCTCCCACAGCTTGCGCCCGTACAGCGACAGGCCACTCGCCTGCTCGTGGTCGAGCCACCACTGGAACAGCTCGTCGCTCGGCGGTCCGCTCCAGCCGATGTCGTCGCCGGCCGCGGCGATGTAGCCGTCCAGGGTCAGGTTCATGCCGTAGATCAGTTTCCGCATGGCCCAGCCTTCCGTCCGTGGGCGTCCGGCGTATGGACCAGCGCGGCGCAGGAAACTCATCGGTGCGCGATCTGGGCTCGCCGGTAGTCCTCGTGCTCGGGGCTCAGCGTGGTGTACTCGGCCGACACGGGCAAGCCGCCTGATCTCGACCTCGCCCTCGCGAGGAAATGCCACCCATCCTCAGGGAGACCCGTGCTGGACACGATGAAGAACGCCGCCCGCCAGTCGCTCACCGACACCCTCACCGAACTCGGCCGCGCCATGGACAAACAGCGCGCCGTCACCATCGCGTACGCCGACGCGGACGAGGCCCCCTCCATCCGCATCATCGAGATCCACGACATCGTCACCGGCGACGACGACGGCGCCGTCTTCGTGCAGTCCATGGATCGCCCGAGCGGGAACTTCCGAGGCGACGGGTGACCTCCGGAAGTCGCCCCAGTGGCCAGCGGCACCTCGACTCCGCGGCGCCCACAGCCGGGCGGCCAACCCGCCGCCGTCAACAACGACCGTCGTTCCCTGTACATGTCCGGCCACCTCACTGGCGAGGCAGAGGGCCGCCCCGGCGATCTCCTCCGGCTCGGCAGGGCGACCTGCCGGAGACGTCTTGGGCAGGGCGTCGAGGGCGGCGGCCGTCGGTGCTGTTCCCGGTGTGCGGGCGGGGCCCGGGCGGGGTCGCCTGGTCGCAGGTGCGCTGCCTCGACCACTCGTTCCCGCGCGTCGACGTCACGCCCGCGCCCAGGGCCGCTACACCACGCTGAAGGTCCGCGGCGTCGCCGAGACCGGTGCGCAGGTCGACCAAAGGTCCCGGCCCTGGCCTCCGCTGAACCGGGCCGCGTTTCCCCGCTTGCCATGGGCGATCACACCGCCGTACATTCCCTGCACCCGGCTTGTCCGGCCGCTTCGTCTATCCCCTTTGAGCACATGAGGAGCGCCCGGTATGACGGGTGTACTGGCGGTCGCAGGCGGCACCGCATCCGGCAAGTCCACCCTTGCCGAAGCCCTGTCGCTGCAGTGTCCCGAGAGCATCGCGCTGGTCCAACTGGACGACTACTACGTGCCCGCGCACGACCCCCTGAGGGGTGTGTGGACGGTCAGTGCCGACGGGCACGCCGTCCTCGACTGGAACCATCCGGGGTCGATCGACGAGACAGCGGTGACACACGCCATTGACGCGGCGCTGCTGCGCCCCGGCGTGCTGCTGGTCGTGGTCGAGGGCCTGTTCGCGCTGTCATTGCCGTCCGTGGTCCGGCGGGCGGCGTGGCGGGTGTATGTCGACACCCCCGACGACATACGGCTGGCCCGCAAGATCCTCCGGAAGATCGAGATGCAGCGGCAGGACCCCCGACTGTCCCTGCGCAACTATCTGCAGACCGGCAGGGACCGCCACGCAGCCCACGTCGCGCCCTCCCGGGTGGCGGCCGATCTGGTCGTGGACGGGACCGCGAGCGAGGCGGAGATGCTGGCGGCCGTCATGCCGCTGATCGGGCCGGCCCTCGCGCCGCCGCCCGCGGTGCCCTCGCGAGCACCGGGGGTGTGCGGTGTGACCCGTACCCCCGGGGTCCCGACCTTCGCGCTGTGACGTGCCCGGGGGCACCGGCCCCGGCGAGGGACGCCGCGTGATCACGCTTCCGGCAATACAGCCCAAGCCCCGGCGGGCTCTCGGGTGGATCACGACCGATCCAGTTGACCTGCAGGCAGGCGAACTGCAGGGGCGACATATGGCGGGGTCAGGGGAAGACCCGCATCCAGGCTCTCTTTGGCGGGCGACGGTGACGGTGAGGGTGGCGTCGGGGGCGGGCGGCAAGGCGTGTGCGAGGGCGGTCTTGCTCGGCGGGTCGATGGTGAGCTGGTAGCGCATCTTGTCGGCGGCCTTCCCTGCGCTGACATAGGGGACTGATGCAGAACTCTGGCCGAAAGCGCCTATCTCCGTGAGACCGCGGAAATCGGTAGGCACTGAAGGAGGCAGACATGCGCCGTACCACCGTGCAGAGGATCCTGAAGAGAAAAAGCCGCCGGACCCGCGAGGAAACCGACGAACGCCCCACCAGACGGCCCGAGGTGCGCAAGGACATCGCACGTACCTGGTGGCCCGACGGCTAACGCCCTGTTCTTCGACGGCAACGGCATCGCCTCCTGAAGGCGGCCTCCGCAACTGCCGGCGGGATCGACCAGGCGGTGTCGACTCCGGCGCAGTCTGCCGGCCTGCATGATCCCTGCGGGCGCGCTTTTCACCGCGGGTGCGCGGAGCAAGACGCTTTCGCGGGAATCTTGTGGCGGGCCGGGTAGCCGGGCTCCGTGGGGGTACGCGTCACAAACCGACCGAATCTCCGCAGGTCGGTGAGGTGGATTGCCGGCCTGGCACCTGGAGAGGGCAGGAGTGAGAGATGTCGAATCCGCAGAGTCCCTCGGCGCGCCGCAGCGGCAAGGGAGGGGCTACTCCGCAGCAGAGCCGCTCGCTGAAGGCCACTGAGCCCGGCCCGAAGGCTCCCAAGAAGGACCGGCCGCACGGCCAGGACCGTGGCAGCAAAGGTGGTGGCGAAGGTGGCGGCACGCCCCCTGAACAGCAGCCCGAGCATCCCTGAAGACGTACCCGTTCATGATGCCGACCAGCAGGCCGCCCGCGCGGCACTGACGGAGCAGGTCGAGGGGCTGCGGCGCGAGCTGGCCACAATCGGCTCGGCGATGTCGGCTCTGCACGAGGAGTGCGAGCGGGACGCGGCCGATGTCGGCGTGCAGGCGACCTCTCTGGAACTGCTCCGGCTCGAGCAGGACCGCGCCGGGGTGGCGCTGTCCCGGAGGCTGGCCGCACTCGGTCGCCTGGACGACCGCAGCTTCGGGCGGTGTCTGGACTGCGGCCGCCAGGTGGGCAGAAATCGCATGCTCGCCGTACCGCACGCGGAACGGTGTGTGCAGTGCGAGGAGACACGCTCCGGCCTGTGACGGCAAGCGATGCCAAGCCCGGTGGGTGGCCTTCGCTGCCCCAACGGTGCCCTGACTCCCGCAGTGTGGCCCATGCGCTCGTAGGGTCCGGGCGCTGGGAGGGCAGACGCCCTCGCGGCCGGACAAGCGGGCGGGTTCCGGGGTCTTCGGGAGCAACTGCCGTCAGTCTTCCCTGCAGGTGTCGGCGGCCCCGTGCCCCGGTCCTCGCGCCCCGGCCGTAGGACGAGCAGGAACGCTGCCGCCCGCAGCGCAGGACCTCCACCCGATGATCTCGGGTATGGCCCGGTGACCTCGGGATACTTATCTGTTATGAGGCTATTGGCGGGGTTGCGTGACGCTGACCGGTCGCTGACCAGGCAGGCGGCCTCCCGTATTCCGTCCCAGATGGGCTCCGTGCTGTCGGCTGTGGAGGAGGGTGCGGAGGGCGCGAAGCTGTGGTTGGGCGCGGCCACGGTGATGGGAACGCTGGGCGGAGGGCGGGGCCGCAGGGCCGCGGCGGAGGGGCTGGGCGCGGTGGTGTTGGCGCAGGTGGTCTTCGCAGGCCTGTGCAAGCGGCTGGTCGGCCGTCGTCGCCCGCCCAAGGAGTGGATCCCGCACGATGAGGTCGAGGACCCGTCGTTCCCGTCCGGGCACGCCGCCGCCGCGGTCGGCTTTACCGCCGCGGTGGCCCCGTCGTGGCCGCTGGCCGGCGCGCTGTGCGCGGTCCCGGCTGCCCTGGTGGCCGTCGAGCGCGTGCAGTCCGGCGCCCACTACCCCAGCGACGTCGCCGCCGGTGCCGCCATCGGACTGATCAGCGCCTGGCTCACCCGGCATGCGTCGCACCTGCTGCTGCGGCACCGGCTGCAATGACCGGGGTCCTGATCGCGGTGCGTCGTACAGCTGCCCGGTCTGCCGGGCGGCCATCGGCTCCAGGAACGCGCCGCGACCGGCGAGCCGCGTGGCGGGCAGCGGTCCGGGTCTTCGCGGGGCGGGGCCGGGATCGCTCGCGACGTTCTGCAGAACGGCCCCCTCAGTGGCTGATGTGGGGCGCGCCTGCATTGGCTGCGGTGGCGCGGGCCGCTCGCGGACCAGAGAGTTCACGGCGGTCTGGGGCCGGGCGACGCGATCGCCGGAGTGCCCAGCACCCAGCTGGCCCGAGGGTTCTGGCCTGACACACGGCGCGGCTGCCGTCCGTGACGTCGCTGCCGTATCAGCATGGGGTGACAGTCCTGACCTGCTGGTGGAGGTTGCTGTGCCGCGCTGGAGATGGACGGGCGTTGCGGTGTTCACCTGTGCCGTGGGTCTTGCCGGCTGCACCACGCTCGGCGAGCGGGAAGCGGCTGCGTCGACGGCGGCCCTGCGCTTCGAGGAGAGCGTCCGGCGGGCCGACGGAACGCGCGCGTGCGCGGCGCTGGCCCCTCAGACCCGGCAGGAACTCGAGCAGTCCGCCAAGGCCCCGTGCGCCGAAGCCCTGCCCGGGGAGCAGCTGACGTACGGGGGCTTGGTGCGCGAGGTCCAGGTCTACGGGCAACAGGCACAGGTGGTCCTCACCACCGACACCCTGTTCCTGTCGGTGTTTCCGTCCGGCTGGAAGGTCACCGCGGCAGGCTGTGCACCGCGCCCGCAGCAGCCCTACCAGTGCCAGATCAAGGGCGGGTGAGCGAAGAATGCGGACCCTTTTCACGCTCCTGCTGCTGACGGTCGGTGGCGGTCTGAGCTACTTCACCGCGATCGGGCTGATGCACCGATGAGCCGCCTGAGGCGGTTCGTGAAGCACAACAGCCTGACCCTGGCCTTCGGCACCGGCTTCCTGCTCACCCTCGCCGGCCAGGCCGTCTCCGGCCACGCCGACTTCAACAACCAGCTCGTCACCGACGGTCTCCAACCGATCGGTTTCCTGCCCTACCTTGCGACCTCCGACTTCGCCGTGGACGTCACCGAGAACTGGCAGTCGGAATACCTCCAGTTCTTCCTCTACATCTTCGGCACCGTCTGGCTGCTCCAACGCGGTTCGCCCGAGTCCAAGGAGCTCCACAAGGCAGGCGTGGAAAGCGACGCCGAGCAGAAGGTCGGCAACCACGCCGGCCCCGCCTCACCCCGCTGGGCAGCCGACACAGGATGGCGGCAGAAGCTGTACTCGCGCTCCCTGGGCACCGTCATGGCCGCCATCTTCGTGTGGTCGTGGCTGGCCCAGTCCATCACCGGCGCCGCCGCCTACAACGAGCAACACCTGCGCCAGCTCCAGGCACCCGTCTCCTGGCCGCAGTACCTGGGCTCCGCGGACTTCTGGAACCGCACGCTGCAGAACTGGCAGTCCGAACTTTTGGCCGTCGCCTCGATGGCCATCCTCTCGGTCTACCTGCGCCAGCGCGGATCCCCCGAATCCAAGCCCGTCGGCGCCGCCCACACCTCCACCGGAGTCGAGGGGTGAAGTGGCTCCACCGTCCATGCCCGCATGCTCGCACCGAGCTCGCGCCCATGCGCCGGTGAGCAGACCCTCGCGCGGTTTGCGCACGACGCCGGGGTGTCGACGAGCAGCGTCATGAGCTACCGGCACACCGCGGCCCACAGCCGCCGGAACACCGCGGCCCACAGCCGCCGGAACACCGGGTCAAGGAGGTGCCTCTCGACATCCACCGCATGGTGGCTGCCCAGGTCGCGGCCGACCTGCTGCGCCCCCCGGCGGTGCCGATCAGGTTCCCTTGCAGGCAAAGGTGGAGGCGATCCACGACCTGGCCCACGACGATCAGGCGGCCGCGGAGGCCTGGTGGCAGTGGAACGGTCCTGGTCGTGGATCATGAGGACCCGCCACTGCCGCGACCAACGAACGCCTGCCCGAGATGAGAGTCCCTGATCACCTGGGCTGCCATCACTCTGATGACCCGGCGGCTCACCCGTCGCAAGAACCGTCCGCCGAACGGCGCGACGCCACCCACGGCTACGTGGTACCGGAAGCCGCCTGATCACACGATCGATCCCGCCTCCCGTTTTACGTTGCCGGATCGTCGCCGGGGTGGGGCCGGTTGCGTGACGCGAACTTGGCTGCTCCGAATCTCGGCGAGATCGTTACTGGCTATGCCTCGGTCGCCAAGGGGCTGCCGGGTTCGTGGCGGAGTTCGTAAGGGCGTCGAGCTGGGCGGCGAGGTCGGGGTGGTCGGGGGTGAGGTGGGGGCGGGTGGCGTTGAGGGGGTGGATGAGGTCGGCCGGGTCGTCGTGGGCGAGGGACGCGTGGAGCTGACTGAGCGGGTGGCGGGCCGCGGCGGGCAGGTCGGTGAGGGCGGTGATCTGGCCGGCGATGCGGCGCAGGTCGGCGGCGTTGCGGCGGGCCCAGGTGGCGGTGGTGCGTTCGGCGGCGCGGCGTTCGCGGGTGGCCTGGACGCGCTGTTCGCCGGTGGTTCCGGCGGGGCCGGGACGGCCGCGCAGGTAGCGGCGTTCGGCGGCCTGGCGGCTGGCGACGCCGAGGGGGCGGGCGAGGTCGGCCCAGCTGGCGCCCGCCTGGCGGGCGGTTTCGATCAGGCCGGTTTCCCATCCGGCGAGCTGCTCGCGTACCTGCCGCAGCAGCAGGAGGGAGGCCAGGGCCTGTTCCGGGCCGACGTCGTGCGTCCCGGCCGTGCCGGGAGCCTCGTGCCGGGCGGCCTGCAGTGCGTCGTCTATGGCATGCAGGGCTGCCGCGGCGGCGAGGAACGACGCCGGGCTTGGTACGTCGGGGCTGGACGATGCCGGCTGGTCGGCCGGGGTCATGGGCACCTCCTCCATCGTCATCCTTTGGACGACACCATGTTTGTCATCCATTGGATGACATGTTACAACGGTGTCAGTGAGGCGCATTGGCAGCAACTGCCCGAACTTCCTGGAGGTGTTTTCCGATGTTGATGCGCACCGACCCCTTCCGTGAGCTGGACCGGCTGGCCCAGCAGCTGATGGGCCCGGGCACCTGGTCGAGGCCGTCCCCGATGCCGATGGACGCCTACCGCGAGGGCGACCAGTACGTGGTGGCCTTCGACATCCCCGGCGTCAGCGCGGACGCGATCGACATCGACGTCGAACGCAACATGCTGACCGTCAAGGCCGAGCGCCGGCCCGCGACGAAGGCCGACGACGTGCAGATGGAACTGTCGGAACGGCCGCTGGGTGTCTTCTCCCGCCAGATCGTGCTCGCCGACACGCTGGACACCGAGCACATCCAGGCCGACTACGACGCAGGTGTGCTCACCCTGCGCATCCCGATCACCGAGCGCGCCAAGCCCCGCAAGATCGCCATCGGCGTCGGATCCGGCCGCAAGGAGATCTCCGGCTGAGCCCGACAGATGAGGGTTGACCAGCGGCGGAGGACGGGTACCTGATCTCGCCCGGGCCTGTCCTCCGCGCCCCGTGGCGGCGCGTCTGCCGGAAGACTTCGCCCTGGTCCTGCTCAACCCGCTGCAGAGCGCCGAGCCGCTGCCCCTCGAGCGGTTCGTGCGCGCGACCGCGGCCTGGATCGAGGGCGCGACCGAACAGACCGCCGCCTGGGACGTCAGCGCCGTCCTGTACACCGTCGCCGACGCCGCCGACGACGATCCCCTCAAGGAGATCCTGCTCCAGCTCCCCGCGGGCTACGACCCTCTCTTCGGCCGCCCCCAGCGCACCTGACCACCCACCCCCGGTGACTGCACACCGGCCACCACGACCCTGGTGACAGAAAGGCAACCACCGCAGTGATGTCCGACCAGAGCGCACCACTCCAGCAGCCCTACGGCAGGGCGTACGAGCAGCTGCTGGAAAAGGTCCGCTACGACGGCGCCTATCCCACCCGCGAGAAGGCCGAGGAAGCCGTCCGCCTCGTCCTCGCCGGACTGGGCCGCCAGCTGACCGGCGACGAACGCGTCGACCTGGCCGCCCGCCTGCCCGTTGAAGCCGCACGCGTTCTCACCGCCCAGATACCCGACACCCAGCCACTGACAGGCTGGACCTTCGTCAAGGACCTCGCCGCCCGCACCGGCGCCTCCCTGGCCACCACCCGCTGGGACACCGGATCCGTCTTCTCCGCCGTCGCGGCCTACGCCGGCCCCGACCTCATCACTCGCATCCTGCGCCAGCTCCCCTCCGGCTACGCGCTGCTGTTCGGCCGCGCCGAACTCACCCAAGCCGCATAGGCAGGCCGCGCTTTTCCGGCGCCACAGCATGCCGGTGACCGTGACGCGTGCACGGGCTGCAAAGACTGCACAGCGCGTCGCGGTCACCGGCGCTGAGTGAGCCGACGCTGGCGCCCGCAGGCACGCACGCGCTGGCTGCGGCTGCTGCGGGAGGTGCATGGGCGAGGCGTGGCTCGACTGGGGCGGGCACAGCAGGGACAGGCAGGTGCCGCCATAGGTGTCGCCGGCTGTCCTGGGGGCAGTCGGAGGCCGGAAGACCGCGACGGCGCCCTACCGCTATGGGACGGCCTGAGCGGCACGGACAGGAGGCGGGCAGCGGTGCGCACCGTCGGAGTGGAGGAGGAGCTCCTTCTCGTCGATCCGGACACAGGACAGGCGAAGGCGCTGGCGGCCGCCGTCCTTGCCCGTGCCGCCCAGGACGATCCAGGGCAGGGCGTGTTCAAGAAGGAACTGTTCGGGCAGATGGTGGAGTTCGCCACGCATCCGCAGGCGGACATGGCGGCTCTCGCAGCGGAGATCGTGCGCTGCCGGAAGGAGGCGGCGCGCCTCGCCGGCGGAATCGGTTGCACGGTCGCCGCACTGGCCACCTCCCCCCTGCCGGTCAGCCCGTCGATCAGCGTGAACGAGCGCTACCGGTGGATGGCCGAGCAGTACGGGATCACCGCCCGCGAGCTGGCATGCGGCTGCCATGTCCATGTGAACGTGGCCTCCGACGAGGAGGGCGTGGCCGTGATCGACCGGCTGCGCCCGTGGCTCGCCGTCCTCTGCGCGCTCAGCGCCAACTCACCGTTCTGGCAGGGCCAAGACACCGGCTACGCCAGCTACCGCAGCCAGGTGTGTCCGCGCTGGCCGTCGGGCGGGCCGACGGAGCTGTTCGGCTCGGCAGAGCGGTACCACCGGCAAGTGGCGGACATGACAGCCACCGAGGTCATCCTCGACGAAGCCATGGCGTACTTCGATGCGCGCCTGTCCGCGCGCTATCCGACGGTGGAGATCCGGGTGGCGGACGTGTGCCTGCGCGCGGACACCGCCGTGCTTGTCGCCGCGCTGGCCCGCGCCCTGGTGGAAACGGCCGCACGCGAGTGGCGGGCCGGGCGTCCTCCGCTGGACCACAGTGTCAGCCTGCTGAGGCTGGCCGCCTGGAAGGCCGGCCGGTCGGGCCTGGACGAGGACCTGCTCGACCCGGCGACGATGCGGCCCCGGCCCGCCGCGAAGGTGCTGCGCCTGCTGCTGGAGCACATCCAGGACGCGCTCGCCGACAGTGGTGACGCGGCCTGCGTCGAAGCGGCGGTGACGCAGCTGCTGTGCCGGGGTAACGGCGCCCGCGAGCAGCGACTGCTGATGGAGCGCACCGGCAGCCTGCGGGATGTCGTCACCGCGTGCGTGCGGCACACCCAGCAGTGAGCCCGTCAGAGGATCAGGAGCGAGTGCGTCAGAGGATGAGGACGAGGGCGTACACCAGGAAGAAGGCGGCGACCAGGGCGACGAGGACGAGGATCAGCGCCAGCGGTGCCTTGGCCCAGCCCTTGGGCGGGTTGTGCGTCTCGCGGGGCCCGGCCTCGGGCAGGCTGCTCTCGGCGGGCGGGGTCTCGCCGGGCGGGACTCCGCCTCCGGGTTCCAGCCCGGTGGTCCGCTCGGGCTCCGGATCGGGGTTTACGAAACTCATGTGCTCCGAGTCCCCCGGACACGCGCGGATCATGGGCCGATCACGAACTTGCTTGTTCCAGCCGTCTTCGTACATGGCGAAGGCCGCCATCGGATGCGGTCATGACGCGGCCGGCCCGGGATGCAGGACGTTCTGCAGGCGAAGGCCCGCTGAGCCGGGAAGTGCCCGGGGCCAAGGCACGCACGGGCTTCCGCCTCATCAAGGCCCCCGAGAACGACGGCGGAGCGAAGGGTCCCGCTGGGGGCCGGTCCGTACGAAGCCGACCCGCGAATGCGTGTCGTGTTCGGGGGATGCGACGGAGGGCGGCTGGCGGTGGCGGGCCAGCAGGTCTGGCTGGTGGGGCGGCGTTGGGAAGGGGTACCCGGCCGCGTAGGACACATCGGACTGGGAGGTCAGATGATGATGGCGAAACAGCACCCTGATCCATCGCGGCGCGATGTGAGTCGGCACAAGGGAGCCCATCACGGCTGGGCATCGGACGTCGATGAGACCCGGCAGGAAGAAAATCCCAGTGCCCACCGCTCCTTCCACCCCGAGAAGCACGCTCCGGAGCGCGGCGAGGGCGGGGAGATGTCAAAGGAAGAACGCAAGGGCATCTCGGCAGACCCGGGTAGAAGTACCGGCCATCGCGGCGAGGACCGCGCGAAGAAGAGGTCCGAGAAAGGAACGCGGGACACGGGGCCCCGCGGGCGGTCGCAACGCCCGAGCGGCGCCAAAGACGCATCCGCCTACACCGGCGTAGACCCACAGGAGACCGAACGGCCGCCGGACTGAGCGCGACGGCCAGCACTCCCATAGCGGGCAGGACGCCCGCGATGACCAGAGGACGAGGAGGCAAGCAACTCCACGGCCGAGAGCCATGGCGTGCATGACTCCTGGCCCGGCCGAGAGACCGAGCCGCCCGGCCCGTGACCGTACGGCCCGGTCGTCGACGGCGACGGCAGGCCCGTCGGCGTTGTGTGCCTCGGCGGCCTGGCCGCTGAGGGGGACTCGCAGGCGTGGCATCCTCCTCGACTACGCCCGCCGGCTGAACCTGCGCGACCAGGACGACGCGACCAGGACGAAACCCCCTGGTGTCCTGGACGACCCCCGAGGACGCCTGGAGAGACTTCACCGACCTCACCCGCGGCCGCACCTGCGACCAGAGCGCCCTGACCTACGACCAGCTCCGCAACAGCGCCGGCATCCAGTGGCCCTGCACCGACGACGCTCCCCACGGCACCCAGTGGCTCTACACCGACCACACCTTCCCCACCAGCGCGGAGAACTGCGAGGACGACGGGCACGACCTGACCACTGACGCACAGAACGAAGCCGACGAAGACCGCGCCCACGACCCGGCCGGCCGCACCGTCCTCAAGGCCGCCCCCTCGGCTCGCACCCCGGCGACGGCTCGGAGCCAGCCGTCGATACTGACCTGGCTGTCAGGGTTGCAGGAGGGTCTTGACCATGCCGTCCTCCTTGGCCTGGAACATGGCGTATGCCTTGGGGCCGTCCTCCAGAGCCATGGCGTGCGTCTTGAAGGTGTCGACTCCGAGGGGGTCCTCGTCCGTGAGCAGGGGCATGATGTCCTCCACCCAGCGCCACACGTTCGCCTGCCCCATGCGCAGCTGGATCTGCTTGTCGAACATCGTCAGCAGGGGCAACGGGCTGACCGCTCCGCCGTAGACCCCGGAGACCGAGACCGTTCCGCCCCGGCGCACCAGGCCGATTGCCGCGTGCAGGGCGCCCAGCCTGTCCACACTCGCCTTCTCCATGAGCGGCTGGGCCACGACGTCGGGCAGGTGCCCCACGAGCCAGTGCGCCGCCTTGGCGAATGGGGCCCCGTGGGCCTCCATGCCGACGGCATCGATGACGGCGTCGGTGCCGCGCCCCTCGGTGAGTTCCCGGACGGCTTCGGTCAGGTCCTTGTCGTGCTGGCGCAGGTCGAGGCAGGTGACGCCCCGTGCGGCGGCGCGTGCCAGGCGTTCGTCGACGAGATCGATTCCGATGACCAGACGGGCTCCTCGGTGCTGGGCGATCCGGGTCGCCATGTCACCGATGGGGCCCAGGCCCAGGACGGCCACCGATCCGCCTGCGGGGATGTCCGCGTATTCGACGGCCTGCCAGGCGGTGGGCAGGACGTCGGACAGGTAGACATAGCGGTCGTCAGGGGCGCCGTGCGGCACTTTGATGGGCAGCCTGTTGCCGAACGGGACGCGCAGGAGTTCCGCCTGGCCGCCCGGCACGTGCCCGTACAGCTTGGTGTAGCCGAACAGCGAGGCCCCGGTACCGTACTCGTGGACCTGCGTCGTCTCACACTGGGAATACAGTCCCTGGTCGCACATGAAGCAGTCGCGGCAGCAGACGTTGAAGGGGATCACGACCCGGTCACCGGGCGTGAGGGCGTGAACCTGGGGACCGACCTCCTCGACGATGCCCATGGGTTCATGGCCGAGGATGTCGCCGGGCTCCAGAAACGGCCCGAAGATTTCGTACAGATGCAGGTCGGAGCCGCAGATCCCGCTGGACGTGATCTTCACGATGACGTCGTCAGGCTGCTCGATCTTCGGGTCGGGAACGGTTTCAATGCGTACGTCCCGCTTTCCCTGCCATGTCAGTGCGCGCATCGTCCACTCCTTGGCTCGCGGCGGTCGTTCGGGTCCGGTCCATGTGCGGGCCAGCCGGTGCCGAGTTCCCCGGCCGCTGCGCTCCGACACGGAATGGCGGGCCTGCACGGCCCGTGTTGAGCGTGGCGGCACTCCGGTCATGGCCTCTGCGTCCGTTGGCGGGAGTGGCGGGGGTGAGGTGACAGGCCGTGTGGAGGGGTACCCGGTCGCCGGGGGATGTCGGTCGGACCGTGAAAAGAGGGGGCTCGTTGTGGCCCAGCGTGTGCGTGACGTCATGACCAGTGTTCTGGTGACTGTGGAACCGGTGGCATCGGTGGCTGCCGTGGCGCGGCAGATGCGTGACCAGGACGTCGGCGTCGTTCTGGTGACCGAGCAGGGACATCTTCGGTGTCTGGTGAGTGACCGCGATCTGGTGGTGCGTGCCCTTGCGGAAGGCGTGGATCCCGAGCAGACGACGGTGGTCCAGGCGTGCAGCGAAGACCTGGTCACCATTGCCCCGGACGACAGTCTGGACCAGGCGGTCGCGTTGATGCGCGAGCACTCCGTCCGGCGGCTGCCGGTGGTCGAGGGTGACAGGCCGGTCGGCATCGTCTCTCTGGGGGACCTGGCGATCGAGCGGGGCGAGGGCTCGGTTCTGGGGGACATCAGCGCGGCCAAGCCCAACGTGTAGCCCGCCCTTCCCGCGCCGTCGGCCGCCGGATCCTCGGGATGCGCCGCGCGACCGGAGGCGGTGGGCGCTTCGGCCGGAGCGGACGACGCGCGTGAGGCCGGCCGACGTCTACGTTCGGGGTGTACCCGCCGCGGCTGCGGTTGAGGACTTTGCCGCGTTCGCTGTCTTCACTTGCGCGGCCGAGGTGGAGGAGCCGCACGGTTCGCGGGGACTATTTCTGCACACGCTGCCGGTCAGCGACGTCGCCCGGGCGGCTGAGGGGCTCGCCCTCAGCGGCCGTGGACGGGCATGGTCCTGGAGTCCGGCTGCGAACGGCCCCGAGGCGCGGCGGGCGGTCCGCGCCGCGTTCAGCCGACCTTGCGTCCTTGCATTGGTGCGGTGTCGGCACCCGCCCCGTGCTGCAGGCCGTCCAGGAACTCTTGCAGTACCTCGGTCGCGGTGCACTCTGCCCGCCAGCCCAGTTGGGCATGCGCGCGCGTGCAGTCCATCAGGGGGAGGCGCAGGACCGCGTCGAAGAGGTGAGGGGATGCGGGTAGCAGGTGGAGCCCCCAGGCGGCGGCGATCGCGGATCGGGCGCCGGTGCGTGGCAGCCGCACGCGGCGGGTGCCGAGCATCTCGCCGAGCAGGTCGGCGTCGACCGGAGGGTCGGCGGCGAGGTTGAAGGCGCCCCGGGCCCGGGGTGAGCGCAGTGCGAGGTGGTAGGCCCTGGCGGCGTCGTCGGTGTGCAGGGCCTGGACCCGCAGGCCGGGGATGTCGGGCAGGAAGGGAAGGAGGTCCGGTCGTGCCAGGGGGCCCGGGAGGAAACGGCCGCCGAAGATGCGGCGCTGTTCGCTTGCCGATTCCCGTTTGAAGAGGAAGGCCGGTCGCATGCGCACCACACGGGTCTCGGTGTGCTCGTGCTCGAAGGAGTCCAGGACCCGTTCCAGGTAGGCCTTCTCGCGGCAGTACGCGGCGTCCGGCCAGCCGTGTGTCGGCCAGGACTCGTCGACGGCCTGGTCCTTGTCCTTGGGCCCGGGTGAATATGCGCCGACCGACGAGGCATGTACCAGCACCGGCACCCGCGCGCGGGCCGCGGCCTCGAAGACCCGGATGCTGCCGAGGACGTTGGTCTGCCAGGTCCTCGCCGGATCGTGTGTCGGCTGGAACGCCCACGCCAGATGGACCACTGCGGTGGCGCCCTGGCACACCTCGCCCAGGTCGGTTTGTTCGGCCGCCACGTCGACGGCGTGCCACTCGGTCTTGGCGGGCGCCCAGCCATCGGGTGTGCGCCGGGCCACGCCTCGCACCCACTCGACTTCCGGGTCCGCGGAAAGGAGGCGTACCAGGCTCGTACCGACATTCCCGGTCGCCCCCGTGACCACGACCCTGCTGCCTGCTTCGCTGCTCACCTTCGCCTCCTCTTCGCGGCGGCTGTGGCCGGACGGCCGAGTACCCGGTCACCGGGGGCGGCACACGGCGAGGAGCGACGGGGAAGGGGAGCGTCCGCACGGCCGGGCAGCCGACGGGCTGAGCCCCGGGTCGCGGCAGGTCGGAGGACCACTGGCGGGCGGTGTTGCAGTCTGGCATGCGGCGAGACCACATGGCCCCGCCGCTCCGCCTACCGGCTGTTTCTGTGCGCCCGGCCCGGGTGCGGGGCGGCTTCCCATCGGTGAGGCTGGTGCCATGTCCGAGCGCCGCGTGATTGTCTACCCGCCGTCTGAAGCCGGTGGCCGCAGGGTGGGCATCGACGACCGCGTCCTCGGCGTGGCCTACAGCCTCCATGACCTGACCGTGTTCCTGCAGAACGCCGGCCTGACCGGCTGGGACGAGCTGGACGTCCTCGAGTCGGATCTCATCGAGTGGCATGAAGGCGGGCCAGAAGTGTGGACCCCCTGACCGCGCGGGCACTGAATCTCGGCATCTCGGCCGGGATGCGTCTGGCCGAGGGCTCGGGTGCAGGAAACGCCGACTGCCCCGGGGTGATGGCGGAAGTACCGGGTACTCGCCCGCCGCGCGGAAGACGTCTGAGCGTGACCCGTCTGAGGAGGCTGCTTCGTCCGCAGCCGACGAGGCGTTGAAGGAGTTCGAGGAGCAGGGCCGGAAGGACGATCCGACACGAGTACGCCCTCCAGTCAGGGCTCCGGCGACCCGGTCACCCCAAGCCCTCGGGCCAACGAGAAGACCGCGCAGGGACGGCCGTCCGCGCCTGGGGAATGAGGCGGGGAGGGACCTCCCTGTCCCTCGGAGGAACAGGCGTCGCCGCGCTGCTGCCTCGGGTACCCGGCGCCGGGCCCAGGCGGAAGGCCGGTAGGCCCGGCGCGATCGACCGCTAGTAAGGAGGAACGATGAGCACGGTCAGGGAAGCAGTGGATGTCGAGGTTCCGCTTCACACGGCCTACGACCAGTGGACCCAGTTCGAGGAGTTTCCGTACTTCATGGAGGGCGTCGAGGAGGTCAGGCAGCTCGACGACCGGCACAACCACTGGACCACCAAGATCGGCGGGGTGCGGCGCGAGTTCGACACGGAGATCGTCGACCAGTTGCCGGACGACCGGATCACCTGGCGGGCCATCGGCGGAGACACGCAGCAGCGGGGATCGGTCCGGTTCGAGCGCCTGGACGACACGCACACCCGGGTGGAGCTCACGATGGACGTCGAGCCCACAGGCGTCGCCGAGAAGGGCGCGGACATGCTGGGTGTGATCGACCGGCGGGTCAAGGGAGACCTGCGCCGTTTCAAGGACTACATCGAACACCGCGGCGGCGAGACCGGTGCCTGGCGCGGCCGCATCCGGCCCGAGGACCCCGGCTCGCCCCTCTGACGCCTGCACGTCGGCGCCCACGGGTGGCGAGACAGGACACAGGCAACGACCGTACGCGTCCACTGACCTCGATCGGCCGCGGATCAGCCCTCCGCGACCACCCGTACGGTGTTCAGCTGCTGGTCGGCGGCGTCGGGCAGGAACATGCCCGCCGTGACTCCCGTGGTCAGGTATTCCAGCACCGGCTCGGTCAGGCGTTCGCCGGGCAGGACGACGGGGATCCCGGGCGGGTACGGGGTGATCATCTCGGCGGCGATCCGGCCGCAGGCCTCGGCGACGGGAACTTCGGCGTGCTGCGCGAAGTAGGCGTCGCGAGGCAGCCGGACCTGGTTCATCCGCAGATCGGCGGGGGAGGGGACAACGACCTGCGGGGCATGACTCAGGTCGGTGGAACGGTCGGCCAGGTCGTGCAGGGCGGTGAGGAGACGAGCCGTGGTTTCTTCGTCGTCGGCGTGGGTGAGCTGGGCGCTGATGCGCCGGTGATCGAAGAGGTGGGCATCGATGTGATGGTGCTCGCGCAGCCAGTCGGCGGCCCGGTAGCCGGTGGTGCCCAGTTCGCGGATGTCCATGACGACCGGGAGGGGATCGAAGCCGGCGGCGAGGTCGGGACCGCAGAAGTCCGCCGCGTCGTTGACGTGGAAGCCGTCGATGGCCTCGATGGCGGTGCGGGTGCGTGCGGCCAGTTCCAGGGCCCGCCCGATGAGCTCGCGGCCGTGCTGGACCATCTGCCGGCGCCAGGCGTCGATGCCCGCGTACAGCAGGACGTTCGGGCTGGTCGTGCCCAGCAGGTCGGCGCGTGAGGCCAGTTCGGCGGGATCGATGAGGTCACCCTGGAGGTGGAACACCGAGCCCTGCTCCAGGCCGCTGCCCATCTTGTGGATGCTGGTCACGCAGATGTCGGCGCCCGCGTCCATGGCCCACGACGGCAGCTCGTCATGGAAGGGCAGATGCGCTCCCCACGCCTCGTCCACGATGAGCGGCTTGCCGCGGCGGTGACACACATCCGCGATGCCCGCGAGGTCGGCCGCCGATCCGTAGGGGGTGGGGCTGGTGACCAGGGCCCCGTCGGCATCGGGGTCCTCGGTGAACGCCTTGTCGTAGGCGGCCGCCGACGGGGGATGGGCGATGTGCCGCACAGCGTCCCACTGGGGCTCCACCCACACCGGCTCGACGCCGGAGAGGATGAGCCCGGCGATGACCGACTTGTGCGCGTCGCGTCCGACGACGAGCCGGTGGCCGGGGCAGGTCACCGCCAGCATGGCGGCCTTGACCGACAGGGAACTGCCGCAGGTCGAGAAGAATGTGTGGTCGGCGTGCACCGCGTCGGCCATGAGTTCCTCGGCCCGCTCCAGTACGCGGCCCCGGGTGAGCCGGTCGTCCAGCCCGCCGTTGGCCAGGACGTCGCCGAAGAAGACGGCATCTCCCAGCACCGCCCGTGCCCGGGGGTCCGCGCCACGTGCCTGCTTGTGACCGGGTGGCGTAAATCCCAGCTCGTCGGCGTCGTGATACCGGGCGAGTGCGTCGAGGACGGGCGCTTCATCGTGGTTCAGACCCATGGGTGGAGCGGTTCCCGAAAGCGCGGCGGGCATACCTATCAGGCCGTCCGTAACGCATGTGCCTGCCGCGCGCGTCGGGTGGCTTCCCGTGGGGAACTCGGTGCTGCGAACACAGACCGACGTGAAGGGCGCGCACGCTCACGGCAGGGACAAGGGCAACGAGGGCAGGGGAGAGAGCGATGGGGTGCCGCCGGATCAGCACCGACCATCCGTGAAACCGGACCGAGCGCCTTCACGGCACCGAGACGGGGATCTCCGTACTCAGGAAAGGAACAAGGACCATGCCGGCCGGATCCAGCTCCAAGCGGGAGCGGCAGTACGAACACATCAAGAAGAGCGCCGAGGACCGCGGCGAGTCGACCAAGCGGGCCAAGGAGATCGCCGCGCGGACCGTTAACAAGGAACGGGCCAGGTCCGGCGAGTCGAAGACCGCCGGCAAGACCTCCACGCGTGATTCCAAGTCGGCGTCGCAGCGCGGCGGTCAGCGCTCGCACAGCGGCGCGGAAGGACCCACCAGGGACCAGCTGTACGAGGAGGCCAAGAAGCGCGACATCCACGGCCGTTCCTCGATGACCAAGCGGCAGCTGCAGAACGCGCTCGGCCGCTGATACGAGATGCCTCCCGGCCCCGGCCACCAGGACCGTAGGGCGCCATCCGGGGCCGGGAGACGCCCTACGGTCCTGGTGGCCGGGCGAGGCAGGCGGACCTTCCAGCCGCAGTGCGTCGGCGAAGGCTGTGTGAGTGAGGTTGCCGCGCTCATGTCGTTGGCGAGGCCGAATTCGTCCGCGAACAGGCGTGAGGAACGGCTGGAGCTGCACGCGCCTGATGCAGCAATGCGCCTAGGTGCCAGGAAGCCCGAACCCCGCCCGCAGCGTGGGCCGCTGGCGATCAGGTAGACGTCCGACCGGGTGGACCACGCGCAGGACCGCGCACCGTCAACCCGGGAGGGGAATCACTGTGTGCTGGACAGCACGGAAAACGACCAACGAGAGGGATATGCGATGGGACATGGCGGAAATGTGCTTCAGGAGCTGATGGCCGACCACCGCGAGGTCGAGGAGATGTTCGGCCGGATCGAAGCGATGACCGGCGGCGGGCAGGAACTACGTGATCTCGTGGACGAGGTCACCATCGAGCTGGTGCGTCACTCGGTCGCCGAGGAGCAGTACCTGTATCCGGCGGTCCGCGAGTACGTCGAGGGCGGCGACCGGCTCGCGGACAAGGAGCTCGCTGATCACGGCCGGGTCGAGAAGATCCTCAAGCAGCTGGAGCGGACGGACACCGACGATGCCCAGATGAGCCCGCTGCTGCAGCAGCTCATGGACGAGGTGACCGCCCACGTCCAGGACGAGGAGAACAACCTCTTCCCGGCGCTGCGCCAGACCTGCACCCCCGAGATGCTGGACGATCTCGGGGACAAGATCCGCAGGGCCAAGGCCATGGCCCCGACCCGCCCGCACCCCGCCGCTCCCGACACCCCGCCGGCGAACAAGCTCCTCGCCCCGGGCGCCGGCCTGGTGGACCGGGCCCGCGACTTCGTCACCGGCCGCGGCAAACCCTGACCCACGGGCCGCCGGCGGGCGAAACGGAACAGTGGATCCGCTGGCCGCTTGCCGCTCCGCGCCGGGGGCGGCCGCTGCGCGCCGGGGGCGGCCGCTGCGGTATCCGTCCTGGCCGAGGACCACTTCGAGCGAGCGCGCCGATGTGCGTGCCGGGCCGGGCCGGACGCGCTGCGGCTGGGTGGCGGGGCGGCCGGCGGGCCCGTGCTCGACGCCGAGACCGGCGCCGTGCTCGGTGTGCCTACGCGCCGTCCTCCAGGCGGCGCCGGTCTTCCTCGTCCCACTTTCTGGTGTCGCGGGGCTCGGTGTAAGGCTCCGCGTCCGGCGGGTAGCCGCCCGCAACCGCCCGCTGGCGCAGGGTCTCCGCGTCGAATTCCAGGCCCAGCAGGATCGCCAGGTTGCTGATCCACAGCCACACGAGGAAGACGATGACACCGGCCATGGTGCCGTAGGTCTTGTTGTACGAGGCGAACTTCGCGACGTACAACGCGAAACCGGCGGAGGCGATCATCCAGATCAGCAGGGCAAGGAAGCTGCCCGGTGTGATCCAGCGGAACCCCTTCACCCGCGCGTTCGGGGTCGCCCAGTACAGGATCGCGATCATCACGGTGACCAGTACGACCAGGACGGGCCACTTGGCGACCGACCACGCCGTCAGCGCGGTGTCCCCGATCCCGAGGGCGGTGCCGGCCTGCCGGGCCAGGCCGCCGGTGAAGACCACGATCACCGCACTGGCGACGGCCAGCACCATCAGCACGACCGTCACCCCCAGGCGGACGGGCAGGATCTTCCACACCGGGCGTCCCTCGGGCACGTCGTAGACGGCGTTGGCCGCGCGGATGAACGCTGCCACATATCCGGACGCCGACCACACCGCCAGCGCGGCACCGACAATCGCCATGACCGACCCGATGCCGGCGCCGCCTTGGAGCTGCTTCACCGCCCCGGTGATGATGTTCCGGGCTGAGCTGGGAGCAAGTAGCTTGAGGTTGGCCAGCACCGTGTCGGTGGTCGACTTGCCGGTGACACCCAGCAGTGACACCAGAACCAGCAGTGCGGGGAACAGCGAGAGCACGCCGTAGTAGGTCAGCGCCGCTGCGCGGTCGGTCAGTTCATCGTCCTTGAACTCGCGCAGTGACCCCCTGAACACTGCCCCCCAGGCCCGCTTCGGCAGCTTCGTCGGCGCATCCGGCGCCCGCCGCTCCACCTCGGGCCCCGGCCCAGGTGCCGTCGCCGCCTCGTCACTGCGGTGGCGCGCATTGCGCCCCGGTAGATGCAACTTCGCCATACCTGCCGGGTAACCCTGACAGGGCCTCCTACGCGTTTCGTGGCGCGTGGTGGGACGTGGCTGGGGCAGCACATCACAGGCCTCGGGGGGGGCCAGGGTCAGCGGGGATGGCCCCGACCCCTCCACTTGCGGACAAACGTGGTGCCGCCTGCGTCTGCCAGCTCGGCGCGGATCTCTGGGGGCATGCCGCCGGTGCGTCCCCAGACGAGGATGAGGTCCGCGACGTTGCGCAGCTTGATGTTGGTGTGCTGGGAGACCTCCTTCAGCACCTGCCACCCCTGGTCCGGTGTCACGCGGCCCAGTGCGACGACCATCCCGATCGCCTGGTCCACGACGGCATGGGAGGCGACCGCCTCCTTCAGTTGCCGGACTTCTTCCTGCAGCTCGAAGATGCGATGGGCTTCGCCCGTGTCGCTCTCGCCCGTACGTCCATCGTGTCACACGACCTCAGCGGTGACACGGACCAGGCCCCTTCGGCACGCGCAGTCGTTGGGGCCTGCCGGATGCGTGCTGCGGGCGTGTCAAGGGCGCTCGGGCGCGTGGGTGTGGTGACATGGCGGACAGCGATCCCGGCCGCATGAGGGCCGGGATCGCTCACGACGGCGTTTCTGCGCCGCGGCCCGCGGCCGTGGCTGACACCTGCAGGCACAGGGCAGGCGCTGTTCAGCGGTGCAGGGAACCGTTCTGTGCCATGGCGGCAGCCAGTTGTCGGCGGGCTACATACAGGGCTGTGTCCAGCTGGCGGGTGCCGGTGAGCACGCACAGGGTGTAGGTGGCGTCCTCGAGCTGACGAGCGATCTGCGGGTCGCCGCCGGATGCCGCCTGCCGCCTGAGCGTCTCGCACCGTTCGACCAGATCCCGCAGGAGCGGAGGATACGCCGTCAGCATGGTGCCTGCCTCCGTCGCCGTCCGTCCGGACGATCCTTGCTCACTCATACGGTCGCAGCCGTCAGGACCTGGCGCACCTCGGGACTGGGAAGCCTTGGGAGCCGGACGGATGGGGCCGGGGGCGCACCTGCGGCCTGGTGGTGGCCGCTTCGTCACCAGCAAGTACTTCCGTGGTGCCGTCGGCACCCCGCAGTGCGAGGTCGGCCTCAAGCAGCTGATCGACCGCATCGTGAAGACGTACCGGAAGGCCGGTGAGGACTACAAGTACTTCGCCTCGCCCGCCGACGCCGAGATCTTCGAGCACGAGCTGGCGTACGCCGCGTCACCCGACTGACCGCCACCGCGAGCACTGCCGCCATCCGGGCTCCGGCCCGGCCGGCCAGAGCCAGCGCGAGGGCCAGCAACAGGTGGTGCAACAGCGGGGTTCTCCGCCCGTAGCGGATGGTCAGGCCCTCGACCTGCTCAACGAACGTACGGCGCGGGCATGTCGGCTGATCGCAGATGAAACGCCGCACCAATAAGTCGATGACCACCGGACGGCCGGCAAGACCGGTATCGGCGAGGTGCCGCTGATAGCGGCCGTGGACACGGTGCGCCGCCACGCCGCAACTGGGGCAGTCCACGGCACGGTTGTCCGGAGTCCGCGCGGTGACGTGCACCGTGCCACTCTCCACGAACACACGCTCCACCAGCACCGCCTTCAGGTGCGGAAACACGATGTCCAAGAGTTTCGTCACACATAGGTGACGATGCCAGGTAGATGACGCTCCGTCACGCTCCACAAGAACCTTGCCTGAACCGCTTTCACAGATCCACATCAGCGGCTACCCGGCACGCTGGAACAAGACCATCACCGACGTGGAACAGTGAAGCTGTGACCACTCCCCGGGCTGCTGCGCAGCGGCCCGGGGGCTGCGCCGGCCTCGACCGACCGAACCCTGAGGGCGAGGCACTGGGAACCGGCACGAGGCACTGGGAACCGGCCGAACTCAAGCGTCTGGTCCTGGAGTCTGACGACGCGCAATCGACCGGCAGTTCTTCGCCCAGCCCCGCCGAGGAGAGGCAGTCTGCCCGGGCCGCCGACGTCCCTCGGCCAGCAGCAGGACACATGATCGACCGCGCGAACTCGGCCAACGGGAAGATCTCCCGGGCGTGAAAGCCGCCCCGGGTGGCGCCCGGCCTGCGACACTGAGTCCTGCCCCGCCGCTCCCCCGTCGGCGGGGCATCTACACTGCAGCGCGGCCGGGACGACCGTACGTGAACGAAAGCGGCAGGACATCATCTCTCCGCCGCGGCACACCTCGAACGATGTGGGGCAGCAGGGGCTCTTGGCGGCCAGGCGGCGCCTGGGAGCGCCTCCTCTATGAACGGAGCGCACAGGCGACTTCGGTCAGCGGTGGGGTCCCCATCTGTCTGCTGCTGGTCCAGTGCTGTGCGGAGCGCCTCGCGGGCCTGAAGGAGCTCCCACACCATCTCCTGCCCTGCATTGGCGTTGCCTTGATGCTGGGTCACGGTCTGTGCCTTCCTCGGCGATGTGAGGCCCAACTACCCCGCAGCGGCCCGGTCACAGCAGACCGGAACCGCTGTCACCCGCGAAGCCCGCCCCGCCGCTTCCTCTTCGCCGCGCACGTCCCGCTGCTCGCGCATTGAACCGCGCCGCCAGCCCTCGCCGAGGGAAAACGGATGCCCGCCGACGGGGCCCCGGACTATGGTGCACCTCGTTCAGGTGCGCAGGCTCCGGTTCCTTCGATTTGGGTTCGCAGCAGATCCGGCGCCGACTTCGACCTCTGGACGCTCAGGCACGAGCCGCCCGCCACGGGGGAATCCGGCGGGCGGCTTCGTCGGCCTTTCGCGTCTCCTAGAAGCTGTGTCAGAACCTCCGCGACGTGGGCCGGGGCGCCGTAGATGCCTTCGAAAGCAAGGACGTCGTCCATGGCGCGAGTCGGGCCGCACTCCGTGATCAGAGGCGGTGCACGGGGGCCGTGCTGTCGACCCAGTGCCAATTCACCGGCTGCCACTGCCGCTTGAGGGTGGTGCGCTCCTTGGCGTAGGAGCGCAGCGCGTTTTCCACCACCTGGCCGAGGTCGTCGAGGGAGGCGGGGCACGGGATGCGGAGCATCAGGTGTTGTGTGCGGTGAACGAGGATCAGCTCGCCGACGGGAGTGCAGTCCGCGAGCGTGAAGTGTTTGAGTAGCTTGTACCGCTTGTCTTCCAGGTCGAGGCGTTGGGCGCGGATGCCCGTGGATGTCCAGGCGAACAGCCCGTACCGGTTGAGGTGGTAGATCCGCTCGCGTGCGGGGTCGGCGGCGATCTCGAAGCAGAAGCCGGTGAAGGGGCTGTCGCGGTACTGGTGCATGCCGCCGAGCTGGCCTACGATCTCGCCCTTGTCGCTGACCAGGACGAAGGCGAACCGCTGGCCGCGGCTGCCGCCGCGGGCGATGTGTCCGTAGACGGGGACGACGAACAGGTCCTCGCGGACCACCGCGGGCCGACCGAGCCGCGCGTTGTGCCAGTCCCACCCCGCAGCCTGTTCGAGCTCGGTGAGGTGTTCGGTCAGCGAGGGCCGCGGCCGGTGGTCCATGCCGACCGCCTCGCCGTTGAACAGGAGGTCCGGCCTCAGGTCGGCCTCGGTGTGCTTGACGGGGTCTGCCTCCATGGATGCCAGGGCCCGCAGCGTTGGCTTCGAGGCGGGGGTGAGGGCCTGGGCGGTGATCGAAACAATGTTGTTGATCAAGTTGGCGTAGTTGTAGACCCCGTACTCTCCGCTCGTGCACAGCAGGCGGCCGGCCGGGGTCGTGCTGATCCAGCTGGCGAGCGGGTCACGCGGGCCGTCGTCGTAGCTCATGTGGGGCATGCCGTGGTGCGCGGTCACCGCCGTGAGGTCTGCGGTGATCAGATGGGTGTGGTCTCCCGACCCGGTGGCCGCGAGTGTTCCGTCGGGCAGGACGCACAGTCCCTTGGCCCACCACAGGTCTTCGCCCAGCCCTCTCGTGGGGCCTCCGAGAGTCGTGTCCTGATGCAGGTACTCGCTCTGCCCCGAGAGCGCGGTGGCGAGCAGGGTGCCGTCAGGGGCGTACCTGGTCACCAGCGAGTAGCCGAAGTTCACCTTCGCCGGGTCGGCTTCGTCGTCCGCCACGCCGTAGGTGTGGCGGTGGACGCTGTAGAGGGCGTAGATCTCGCCGGAGGGCGCGGTGGCAACGTCGGCGACCGTCACGCCCCAGCCGTCGGTGTTTTTCGGCTCGAGGTCGACCGCATGGTGAGCGACGAGTGTGGACGGCAGCGACACGGGTATGGCGTGAGTCATCACGCCATTCTCACCGGCCCCACTGACAACACCCGTGCGTCTTGACCCTCAACTCAACCCCGCATTGCTGACGCGCCAGCGGCAGGCGTCCTCGGAATCCCAGGTTCATGCTGGCCCCGCCTGACGACTACCGCTCGCCGCCAGACCGATCGCGATGATGCTGGTGTGGCTCCTAGGCTGTGTGTTCTCGGGGCGTACTGCGGAGGTGGGTCATGCCCCGGACGATCTGGAGCGGCGCGATCAGCTTCGGTCTCGTGACCGTTCCCGTCGATGTGGTGTCCGCGACCGAGGATCACAGTGTGCGCTTTCACCAGTACCACGTTGAGGACATGGGGGGTGCGGGTGCGCAAGGTGTGTGAGCTGGAGGATCGTGAGGTCCGCCAGGACGAGATCGGCAAGGGTTACGAGCTGACCCGGACGCGGATCATCCCGGTCTTGGACGAGGAGCTGCGGAATCTTCCGTTGCCGTTGGCGAAGGCGATCGAGATCCAGGGGTTCGTGCCGTGGGAGTCCATCGATCCGATGGAGCGCGGGAGGTGGCGTGCTCGGCGCGTAGCGGGTCAGCAGGCTGCGCGGGACCCGGACGAACGTCTTGGACGCTTTCACGTCCCGCAGTTGCACGAGGTGCTCGGGGTCGGACTCCCGGTCGCCCTGCACGAGGATCTCGTCGGTGCCCTCGATCTCGTAGAGGGTGGGGCAGCCGCCATCGTCGCTGGTCGTGCCAAGGAATCTGAGCATCATCTCGACTCCGCGTCCTGGCGGTCGGGCGTCCAGAATGCGCGGGATGGCGCGCGACTGCCCGAGGATTGCGGCAGATTGCGCATTGAAGCCCCGTCGGGGCGGTTGCGCGCAACCGCGATCGGGCGCCTGTCCAGTCGGTCGTAAGGCCTCCGTGCAGGCACAGCGGGCAGTAGCCCCTGTGCGCATCCGATGCGCCCCGTGATTCGCCGCATCGCCTCGGGGATTCGCTGCATCGGCGCCAGGGATACGGCGTATCCGCCACGATGCGCACGGCGCGTTTTTCTCTGGACCACCGAACTCGGTCCAACGCGTCCCAACGGCGCGCGCCAGGTACGCAGGGCCGGGGCCGCGACGACCTGGACGACCCGTGTCGCCACCGGCCGCAAAGCGACTCGGGGCCCCTCGCTGTCGCCCAGAAGCAGGTGAACAAGCTGGTCAGCCGCGAGCGAGCGGCCAACAAGCATGGCTTCGCTCCCCTGGAGAACTGGCGGAGCCTCACCAAGGTCCGCATGAACGCCCGGCACGCGACCACGCTCCTGCGGATTCGCCTCGTGCTGACGAACGCCGAGAGCCGGCGCTGACGGATGATCACCTGCCGCCGATCACGACCCCGATCGGCACGAGCGCCGCAGCCCGACCTGTCAGCCCCCTGACTTGCAATTTCACGTTGAATCAAGCTCTATGCGGGCCAGAACTGGAGGACGTGTTCCTCTACCTCGTATGCAGCGATGAGGAGGCGACCCTTCCAGTGGTAGGGGGGTTCGAGGCCGGGTCGGTTGAACAGATGCTCTGGTGGCATGGGGTCTTGGAACATGTCGTCGGGGTCGGTGCCGGTGGTGAAGCTGGCCGGCGCATTGGTGGCGGTGCAGGTGAAGGTTTCGGTGTGGGTCCACTCTCCCGGCAGCGGCTCGGGTTCCTGGTCGTAGACGAGGAGGCTGATCTTGACCGGCTCCCACTCGCTGGATCCTGCGGTGATGGTGAGGCAGCTCTTGCTGTCGGTGGCGGTGATGCGGGAGTGGGAGGTCATGGAGGGCAGGGCGACGCCCTCGGGGTCTCCCATGTCGATGACGTAGAAGGCGTGGTTCAGGGTGGCCATTCCGGTGTACTCGTCTGTGGGCCGGATCTTTGTCATGGCCGGTTTCCTTCCGGGGGCGGGGCAGGCTCCCTCACATGTCGTGAGGGAGCCTGTAATTATGGACAGCCGTCGTTAACGGCCTGCCTGCACGTAGAACTTGTCGCCGGGCAGGATGTGGTAGCGGCCGAAGAAGGTGCGGAGGATGCCGCCCTGCTGGCGGTTCTCCTTCAACGGCACCCACTTGATAGACCGGTTCGGCGGGTTGTAGGTGGTGCCGCCCTGCGTGGTTTCAGCGAAGGGGTACTCGTCGCAGGAGGGCTTGGTGCCGTCGTCGTGGGGGTCAACGGTCCACCAGATGTCGCCCGGCTTGGGGTGGACGCTGGGCCCGCAGACGGCCCTGCGGTTGGCGTCGACCTGGTCCTTGGTGGCCCGGGTGAGCGGAACCGTGGAGCCGGGGTAGCCGATGTGGAGTCCGGCGTGCTGAACCTTGCGGATGTTGTCGCCGATCCCCGGCAGGTTTGCCATGTCGGACAGCTTGGTCCAGTCCTTCTCGACCGAGAGGGTGCCCGTGTAGACGCAGCCTGCGCCGTACTGGCGGTCCTCGTCATCGCATCGGTACTTGAATCCGACGTAGGGGAAGTCCCCGCTCGTGTAGCCCGGCTTCGTGAAGTCGAACTCGTACCGGGTTTGGCTGGTGCGCGGGTGGCCTGCGCTGACGGTGAAGGTGTGGTCCGCCGATCCGGTGTGGACGTGTCCGTTCAGGGTGAACGGGGAGGCAAGGCCGCCGCCCGCATGGACCTGGCAGCCGGATCCGCAGGAAGGGTGGAAGGTGGTGCTGATGCCGCCGGCGCTGCCGGTGAGGGTGGCCTTGCCGACGGTTATCTTCTCTGACCACTTGACGCGCTTGAGGTTCAGGTGGATCTCATGCCACACGGTGAACGAGGCAGTGCCGACAGTGCGGCCGTTCCTCTTCACGTTGACCTTGATGGGCATGTGGTAGCAGTTCATCGTGCGGTTGACCGCAGTGGTATAGGGGTTGGGGTACTTGCAGTACCCGGCGGGCTCGCCCGCCCGCGGAGTGGCCGCGTTGGTCTTGAAGGTGTCGGCGGTGAAGTCGGACTTCACCGCGCCGGTGGTGACGGTGATCTCGTTCTTTCCGCTCGTTTCGCTGTAGGGGGCGGAGGCGGCGATCGTGCCGCTGGCGGCGAGCAACATGGCCGCGGCCGTAGTGATCAGCTTGCTGCTGGTTTTCACTTGGTGGCGCACGAATCTCTCCCCGTGTTGGCCGATTCTGAGTGACGCCTGTGACAGGTCTGTCACTCGTGGTGATCACATCACAGATCGAAACGTTCATGACAGGCAGCCCTGAGACGAACTAGCGTTCGATATTGGCCAGTTGGCAGTGGGGCACGAGGTTTGTGATGCACGGCCGGTGGGGTGCCCGCGCCACGGGGGAGCGGATGTTCGCGTTATGGGTCGGCTCGTGGGGAACTCTGCCGGACGCGGCGGTCACGCTCCGGGAACGCGCTGAGGTCCGGGAGCTGGTCATGGCGGACTGGTCCTGAGTCGAGGGGTCCGGCAGACGCCGGGCCCCTCGGTGTTACCGCCTGCTCCTGCCGATGCGGCAGCCGGTCGGTGCGCGGTCTGGCGGCGGTCAGCACGCTTCGTCACCACCGACAGTGCGACGGAGTCGTTGAGTTGGCGCACGGCTCTCGATATGACGGAACGTCAAGAACCTTTCCCCACAGGCTTGGACAGATTCAGCCAGCCCCTGCGTGACGTGTGCCACGCCTGATTGACCACTGCGCTTGGTTGATCGTTTACTGTGCGGGACCATTTTTACAAATTTCATACGTGGGGGAGACTCCGTGAAGCCGGAGTGGGGATCCGTGGCGCCCGTGTGCAAGCCGCGAAGAGCGAAACGCAGACTCGTGGGGGGCGTGGCGGCTGCGCTGGTGCTGTCGGTGCTGCCCGTGTTGCCCACGGGGGTGCTGGCCCTGGCGGCGGCAGCCGAGGCGTCAGCCGGGCCGGGGGACGAGCCGACCGCTTCGGCTCAGGCACAGGCGTCCGGGGAGCCGGTGGAGGTGACGGCGGACCGCACCGAGTACTCCACGACCCTGGCGAATCCGGACGGCTCGTTCACGCTGACGCAGTCCACGACGCCCCAGCGGGTGAAGGAGAAGGACGGCGGTTGGGGCGCGGTCGATCCGGTCCTCGAGCGCCGCACGGACGGCCGGATCGCGCCTAAGGGTGCCGTGGTGGACCTGTCGTTCTCCGGCGGTGGTTCGGGCTCGGACATGATCCGTCTGGGCAAGGACGGACGGTCCGTCACCCTGGGCTGGGCCGGTGCACTGCCGCAACCGACTCTGGACGGCGCGACGGCAACCTACCCGAATGTGTTTGACGGGGTGGACCTGCAGCTGACGGCCACGGCCGAGGGCTACCGGGAGGTCCTGGTCGTCAGGACGCCAAAGGCTGCCCAGAACCCCGCCCTGGACCAGGTCAAGCTGGCCGCGTCCGGGGACGGTCTGTCCGTGGTGCCGGGCGCCGGAGGCGGCTTGCGGGCCATCGACGACGACGGCAACGCCGTCTTCCGCGGCCCGGCCGGACAGATGTGGGACTCTGCCGGTGACGGCTCGTCAGGCCCCCAGACGCAGCTGACGCGCACCGGCGCCGCAGCGTTGACGGTTGGCCATCCGCAGGATGATCCGTCGCAGCCCGGTAAGGGCGATTCCACTGCGGTGCTGCCGGTGAGGGTCGACGACGGCACGGTCGCTGTGCACCCGGATCTCGACCTGCTGCGCGGCAAGGACACCGTCTATCCCGTCTACATCGACCCGTCTGTGGGACTGGGTGTCTCGGAGCGTACGAAGCTGTCCTCCGACGGCGACAAGTTCTGGATGTTCGACGGCGACAAGGGTGTCGGTAAGTGCGGCACGGCAGACGGCTACTACTGCGGCGGCGGCTACGTCGACCGTATGTATTTCGAGTTCGCGCCGACCAAGCTGGCCGGCAAGCACGTCCTCGATGCCACCTTCCGCGCCCGTGAGACCTGGTCGTTCAACTGCGACAAGCATCCGGTCGATCTGGTGCGCACCGACAACATCTCGGAGGGCACCCGCTGGCCGGGTCCCAAGCAACTGGACCTGATGGGCGACCAGGACGTGTCAGCCGGTCGGGGTGATCTGTGCAGCCCGGATCAGCCCGACAAGTGGATCGAGTTCAACGACAACTCGAAGGAATCCGACGAGAACCTGACGAGCACGGTCCGTTCCTTCGCGGATGGCAAGTTCAGCCGACTCACGCTGATGCTGCGCGCCAAGGACGAGAGCGACCCGCGTGCCTGGAAGCGGTTCGACGACAACGCCGAGCTGTCGGTGGACTTCGCCTACAAGCCGGGCGTGCCCACGAACGTTGGCGTGATTCCGGGCGTGAGTGCCACGGCCTACTGCAACAAGTCCTCGTCGAACCCGCTCGTGGCGACGATCAAGACTCCGATGGTCCAGGCCAGTGTGCAGACGCTGGTTCAGCCGCACAAGGGCGACCCAGCAGCTGCGCTGCAGGCCGAGTTCGTTGTCGAGCGCGGTGATGACGCGGCCTGGCACCAGGTGTGGACCGGATACAGGCCGGACAAGGGCTGGGCTCCGGACGGGACGCTCGAAAGAATGGCCACCAGCGAACGCGCGGACGGGGGCCTGTACCGATACCGGGCTCGCACGCAGTCGCACTGGTCCTATGACGGCAAGAGCGGTGACCTGTGGTCGTCCTACAGCCCCTGGTGCTACTTCAAGATCGACTCGTCGGCGCCGAAGGCACCACGGATCACTACCGGCTCTCCGTACACGGAGTGCACAGCGAACCTCTGCGAGGGCAAGGGCGGTCCGGGCGATCCCGGCTCGTTCACGTTCCAGCCCAACACCGCCGACATCGACGCAGCCGGGCACACCGACATCACCGCCTACGAGTACAAGCTGTTGTCCACGCCCACAAAGACGGTCTCCGGGAGCCTCAAGGCCGACGTCAAGGATGTCAGGCCACCGCTGTCCGGCACGCAGGTGCTGTCGGTGCGGGCCAAGGACGTGCACAACCGGTGGGGCACACCCGCGGAGTTCGCCTTCAAGGTAGCCCCGGCCCCTGGCGCCGTGGGGCGCTGGCACTTCGACGACGCGGCACCCGGCTCCGGGGCGGCGCTGGCCAAGGACAGCGCGACGGAGGGCACCCGGCATGACGCCACGCTGCAGACGGCGGGTGCGGGATGGTCCTCCCTTGCCCGCCGCGGCGATGCCGACTACTCGTTGTGGCTCAATGACGGCTCGGACGACACCGTGCGCTCGGGCTATGCCGCCACTGCCACGCCGGCGGTGAACACGAAGGACTCCTTCACCGTCTCGGCCTGGGTGTACCTGACGGACGCCTCGCAGAACCACGTGGTCCTTTCAGCGCCAGGCACGTCCGGCTCGGCGTTCACGCTGTACTACTCCGCGTCCTACAAGAAGTGGGTCTTCAACCGCACTGCCGGAGACGTCAAGGACAACCCGGTGTATCTGCGGTCGATCGCCGACGCAGGACCTCCGCCGCTGAAGGTGTGGACACACCTGGCGGCCGTCTTCGACACCAAGAACGACGCCGACAAGACGAACGACACCATCCAACTGTTCGTCAACGGCCGCCCGCAGGGCAAACCGGTCGTGCTGAACACGCTGTCCACCGCCTACCAGCCGTGGA
Organism: Streptomyces herbicida; assembly: GCF_032656585.1. Taxonomy (NCBI): domain Bacteria; kingdom Bacillati; phylum Actinomycetota; class Actinomycetes; order Kitasatosporales; family Streptomycetaceae; genus Streptomyces; species Streptomyces herbicida. Next base: position 27,036 of record NZ_JAUYWJ010000038.1, on the reverse strand, counting down.
CGTCGACGGCCGGTCTGCAGTTCGGCCGCTCGCTGGCCGGCGGTGATTGGGGCGAAAACTTCCGTGGCCGCATCGACGAGGTCACCACGTGGCAGTACGCGCTCAACCCTGAGCAGATCGTCGAGGATGCGCAGCTTGCACAGGACGGCGTAGCGGCCAACGAACTCGTCGCATACTGGGACGCCACCGCAGCCAAGGGCAGCGAGATCCCAGAGAGCACCGGCTACCCGGTGCCGTCGATGAAGCTGGCGCCCAGCGGGACCTCGGTGAACGAGGACGACAACGCCCTCTTCCTGGACGGCACCGGCCAGTACGCCGCATCCACGGGCCCGGTGGTCGACGAAACCGGATCATTCACCGTCTCCGCCGGCGTCCGTCTGGACTCGCAGGCCCTGAAGGCCAAACCGGTCGGCTACAAGGCCCAGGTCGCAGCACAGCGCATGGGCGGTGAATCGTCCTGGGCCCTGTGGGTGGTCAAGCCCGCCGACGACACCTACCAGTGGAAATTCACCCGCACCGCAGTGGACTCGACCGGCAAGGTGACCCAGAACGCGGAAGTACCCGCCGGGGACGTGGCCGTCACCGACTCATGGGTGCAGATCACCGGCGTGTTCGACGCCCAGGAGGGCTGGGAGTGGACCGACCCGTCCGACGCCACCAATACCGAGACCCGCTACGGCAAGCTCCACCTGTACGTCGGTGAAATCGACCAGCCGGCCGACAACGCGGCCACCCTCACCACACCGCAGCAGGGCAGCGGCGAGCTGAGCCTGGGACGCGGCACGACCGCCGGCACCACCGGCAACTACCTGCTCGGCGGCTTGCAGGAGCTGAGGATCTGGACGGGAGCCATGAACGCGGACCAAGTTCGCTCCCAGGTCCTGGGCAGCCCCGACAGCGCCTGAACAAACGCCACGACGAGTGGCCCGCTCACCGAGCGGGCCACCCGGGCGGCCGCGCCCCTGACCGGCTGCCTCGCGCTCTGCATTGTTCGTTCCCAACGGCACTCGCCCGGCCGGCACACCCCGGGCGCCTCGTAGGAAGACCCCTCATGAACCCCTTTGGCATACCCAGACCTCCAGCAGGTCGCGGGACCGGACCCGGAAAGCGCTGGTTGCGGCGTATCGCCGCAGCAACCGGCCTGGCACTTGTGCCGGGCCTGCTGACTCCCGTCGCTTTCGCCGCCGACACCGACCCACTGGGACGTCCGCACCTCAAGGCCCCGCACGCCACCAAAGTCAGCCCGTTCACCGCCACGGTGAACAAGAAGGCCGCGGCCGAGGTGAAGAAGGCCGCCGAGGCCGACCGGGTGGCAGCTGCCCGAGCCCGCCACGACCAGCAGCGCAAGGTCACCTGGCCCACAGCCGGCACAGCATCGGTCAGCGTCCCCCACAAGGGAACCCGCCAGGCCAAGCCGGGCTCGCTGCCCGTCACCCTCACCGCACCCGGCAAGGGTAAGACGGCCCAGTCCGTCGCAGTCCAGGTCCTGGACCAGAAGACGGCCGCCAAGCTCGGCGTCAACGGCGTGGTCCTCAAGCTCACCGGCCCCAGCGCCGGGGGCAAGGCCCGACTCGGCATCAACTACTCCGCCTTCGCCTCCGCCTACGGTGGTGACTGGGCCGGTCGCCTTCAACTGATGCGCCTGCCCGACTGCGCCGTGAAGGACCCGTCGGCCGCGAAGTGCCGTAAGCGCATTGCACTGGATTCGGTCAACAACCGCGAGAAGGACAGCATCGCGGCTCCCGTCAGCTTCGCCTCCGGCGGGCAGACGATGATGCTCGCCCTGGCCGCGGGTGCGAAGTCCGGCGCTGGCGACTACAAGGCAACACCGCTGTCCGCTTCCTCCACATGGGAGGCCGGCGGCTCTTCGGGATCGTTCACCTGGTCCTACCCGCTGCGTGTGCCACCCGCGGCGGCCGGCCCCCAGCCGGATTTGTCGATCTCGTACGACTCCGGTGCCGTCGACGGTCAGACGGCGAACTCGAACAACCAGGGCAGCCAGGTCGGCACGGGCTTCGATCTCACCTCGTCCTACGTCGAGCGCAAGTACGGCTCCTGTGACGACGACGGCCAGGACGGCAAGTACGACCTGTGCTGGAAGTACGACAACGCCTCCCTCGTCCTGAACGGCAAGGCCACTGAACTCGTCAAGGACGACACCACAGGCAAGTGGCGGCTGAAGGACGACGACGCCTCCACCGTCACTCACTCCACCGGCGCCGACAACGGCGATGAAGGCTCGACCGGCCTTGACGGTGACGGGGAGTACTGGACGGTCGTCACGGGGAATGGCACGAAGTACGTCTTCGGCCTGAACAAGCTCGACGGCGCCGGAGCCGGCGACCGCACCAACTCGGTATGGACGGTGCCCGTCTTCGGCGACGACCCGGCCGAGCCCGGCTTCACCGCCGGCGACACGTTTGCCGAACGATCCAAGAACCAGGCGTGGCGATGGAATCTCGACTACGTCGAGGACACCCACGGTAACGCCATGTCGTACTGGTACACGGCCGAGCACAACAACTACGACAAGCTCGGCGACGACAACACCGGCACCGACTACGTCCGCGGCGGCTACCTGAAGGAGATCCGCTACGGCCAGCGGGCCGACGCCCTGTTCTCGGGATCCCCGGCCGCATCCGACAAGGTGGTCTTCTCCTACGACGAGCGCTGCTTGGCCTCCGGCACCGGCTGCGACTCGCTGACCAAGGACACCCGGGACAACTGGCCGGACGTGCCGTTCGACGCGATCTGCAAGGACGGCGACAAGTGCACCGGCAACGTCGGCCCGTCGTTCTTCACCCGCAAGCGGCTGACGGCCATCACCACCTATGCGTGGAACGCGGCTGCCTCCACGCCTGCCTTCGAGGCGGTGGACACCTGGGCTCTCAAGCAGTTGTACCTCGACCCGGGCGACACGGGTGACTCGACGGACCAGTCGCTGTGGCTGGACGAGATCAAGCACACCGGCAAGCGGGGCACCGACCTTTCCCTGGACCCGGTCAAGTTCAGCCATGTGATGATGCCCAACCGCGTCGACGGCACGGCCGACGACATCCTGCCGCTGAACAAGCCGCGCCTGAAGACCGTCACGTCCGAGACCGGCGCGCAGACGATCGTCACCTACCTGGACGCCGACTGCACCGCAGCAGGTGCCAAGCCGAAGGTGGACGAGAACACCAAGCGCTGCTACCCGGTGTACTGGTCGCCCAATGGTGAGAAGGACCCGATCCTCGACTGGTTCCAGAAGTATCCGGTCAGCGCGGTGTCCACCACCGACCCCTTCGGTGGCTCGGAAGAGGTACAGCACAGCTACCAGTACACAGGCGGTGGCGCCTGGCACTACGACGAGGACCCGCTGACCCCGGCCAAGGAGCGCACCTGGTCCATCTGGCGCGGCTACCAGCAGGTCTCCCACGTCACCGGCGTCTCCGGGCAGACGCAGAGCAAGGAAGTCACCGTCTACCTGCGCGGCATGAACGGTGACCGCGTCCTCGGCTCGGACGGCAAGACCCTGGATCCGGACAAGCGTAAGAGCGTCGAGGTCACCGGTATCAAGGCCGACAAGATCACCGACTCAGAGCAGTACGCGGGCTACACCCGCGAGTCGGTGACCTACAACGGGGATGCGGAAGTCGGCGGCACGGTCAGCGACCCGTGGTCGAAGCGGACGGCGACCCAGCACAAGTCGTACGCGGACACCGAGGCGTACTACGTGCGCACCGCCGCCACCCACAACCGCACCAGCATCACCAGCAAGATCACGCCGTACGACCGCGTGCACACGGTGAAGACGACCTACGACGACTATGGCATGGCCGCAGCCGTCGAGGACGAGGGCGACGACGCGGTCAAGGACGACGAAAGGTGCACCCGCACCTGGTACGCCCGCAACGACGACAAGGGCATCAACTCCCTTGTCTCCCGTACCCGCACGGTAGCCGCCCCCTGCGCGACCGCGGATTCGGCGCTCGACCTGCCCGCCGACTCCAAGCGGGCCGGCGACGTCATCTCCGACACCGCGACCGTCTACGACGACACGACGGCCACGACCTGGTCGGCCTCGCAGAAGCCCAGCAAGGGCGACGCCAACTGGGCTGGCCGCGCCAAGGGGTACGGCAGCGGCGACGCTCCGCTCTGGCAGAAAGCGTCGACGACGACGTACGACGCCCTCGGCCGCCCCAAGATCGTGAAGAACACCAAGGACCTGACGGTCTCCTCCACCACCTACACGCCCACGACGGCCGGCCCGCTGACGTTGACGGCGGTCACCGACGCCAAGACGTACAAGACCACTACGGCCTTCGACTTCGCCACCGGTGCGACGCTGAAGGGCACGGACCCCAACAACAAGGTCACCGAGAGCGAGTACGACAGCCTCGGCCGCATCACCAAGCTGTGGCTGCCCAACCGCTCCAAGGCACTGGGCAAGACCCCGAACTACATCTACGACTACAAGGTCACCAGCTCGGACATGTCCTGGGTCTCCACCGGGACCCTCAAGAACGACGGCTCCGGCTACGACACCTCTTACGAGTTCTACGACTCGCTCCTGCGCTCGCGCCAGGTGCAGACGTCGACACCGCAGGGCGGCCGGCTCATCTCCCTGTCGCTCTACGACGCACGCGGCCTGGCAGTCAGCCAGCAGTCCGACATCTGGGACAGCACGTCACTGCCCAGCTCCAAGGCCGCGGAGATCTCCGGGGGCCAGGCACCCATCCAGACCGACACCACCTACGACGGGGCAGGCCGCGCCACCAAGGCGGTGACGAAGGTCCACGGCGTCACCCGCTGGACGACCGACACCAGCTACACCGGTGACACCGTCGCGACCACCGCGCCGACCGGCGGCCAGGCGACCGCCGTGGTCACCAATGCACTGGGTCAGACGACGCAGCGCCGCGAGTACGCCGGCCCGACGCCGACCGGCACGACCTACACCACGACCGACTACACCTACACCCCTGCCGGGCAGCAGGAGACGGTCACCGGCCCTGACCAGAGCAAGTGGTCATACACCTACGACCTGTTCGGCCGGCAGGCCACGGCGACCGACCCAGACAAGGGCAAGAGCAGCACCGAGTACAACGACCTGGACCAGGTCGTGAGTACCACGCCGAACGACGACGCCTCGAAGAAGCTGCTGTTCGAGTATGACGACCTCGGCCGCAAGACGGGCATGTGGCAGGTCGACAAGAGCGACGCCAACAAGCTCGCCGCCTGGGGCTTCGACGCGGTGGCGAAGGGACAGCAGGACACTGCCACCCGGTACGACGGCGGTGTGACCGGCAAGGCGTACACCGAGAAGGTCACAGCCTTCGACGCGATGTATCACGTGACCGGCAGTCAACTGGTCCTGCCTGACACGGAACCCCTGGTCTCGGGCGGGTACGTGCCGAAGACGCTGTCGTTCAGCACGGGCTACAACCTGGACGGCACAATCAGTCAGTACTCCGCACCGGCCGCGGGCGGCCTGGCCGCCGAAACGGTCTCCTACACCTTTGGCGCCCTGGGCCAGCAACTCACCGCGAAGGGCACCACCGGCTACCTGCAGGGCGCCGCATTCTCCCCACAGGGCGACCTGCGCCAGCTCACCGTGGGGACGGACGGCGCGTCCTCGGCGAAGAAGGCGTACCTCAACTGGGACTACGAGGAGGGCACCCGCCGCCTCACCCGCTCCTACGTCACCGATGACGTGCACGGCTACATGCCGCAGGAACTGAAGTTCACCCAGGACGACGCCGGCAACGTCACCTCCATCTTCGACGCCACCACCCAGGGCGGCACGGCCAAGGCCGACTACCAGTGCTTCGCCTACGACGGCAACCGCCGCATGACCGAGGCCTGGACCCCGAAGACCGCGGACTGTGCGGCCTCCGGCCGCACCGTCTCGAACCTCGACGGAGCCGCCCCGTACTGGACGTCGTACGCCTACAACGACGCGGGCCAGCGCAAGACGGAGACCCAGCACGCCACGTCCGGCGACAAGACCACGACATACACCTACGACGACACGACGGACAAGAAACCGCACACGCTGGACAAGACCACGGGTGCCCGCGCCAGCACCTACCGCTACGACAGCAGCGGCAACACCACCTCCCGCCCCGGCCCTACCGCCCAGCAGACCCTGGCCTGGAACACCGAAGGCGACCTGTCCAAGCTGACGGAAAACACGAAGGAGACCAGCTACCTCTACGACGCGGGCGGCGAACTCCTGATCCGTCGGGCCAAGGGCGACGGGGACACCATCCTCTACCTGGGCGCCGGCACGGAACTCCGCCTCACGACCAAGGGCACCACGAAGACCGCCTCCGGCACCCGCTACTACACCGCGAACGGCCAGACGATCGCGGTCCGCACGGCCACCTCCGGCGTCTCCGGCACGAAGCTCAGCTTCCTGGCCGCCGACCACGACGGCACCTCAAGCATCGCCCTGGACGCCAGCACCTACGCGGTCACCAAGCGCTACAGCACCCCATTCGGTGCTCCGCGCGGCGCCAAGACACCGTCATGGCCGGACGACAAGGCATTCCTGGGTAAGTCGGCCGACGACTCGACGAGCCTCACACAGGTGGGGGCACGTGAGTACGACCCGGTGAACGGGCAGTTCATCAGCGTCGACCCGGTACTTGCCACGGACGCACCGCAGTCGCTGAACGGATATTCGTACGCAAGCAACAGTCCGGTCACCAGTGCCGACCCGACCGGAATGTGCGCCGACATCGACTGCCCGACGCGCCCCGGACCCGACTACGAGAACACCACACCGGGCCACACTCCTGGGAAGAAGAGAAAGTCAGCCAACAAGCGCTACGCCGACAACAAGGAAAGCTACAACGCCGGAGGAACCGCAAGCACGGACAGCTCAGGGAACACGGACAGTGGCCCCTACTACGACTGCAGCGGGACGGGGCTCACAGAGGTCTGCAAGCCGATCACAGGTCCCGGGGACTCCAGTTCGAACGCGGGCAATTACCTGTCCAGCCTTGTGCACGACGGCGATTTCTGGTCTGGACTGGCGCAAACGGCGGGCGGCGCGCTCACTGACGTCTTCGGCACGGGGCTTTTTGCCTCCGGAGTCGTCGAGTGCGGCGTAGGGGTTCTGTGCGAGGCGGGTGTCCCGTCTATGGCAGCAGGCTCCGGAATGATTTACGTCGGAACGGGATGGTTCAACTCCGGTTCCGACAAGCTCGGACGGGCTTTCCGTGAAGCGGATGGCGCAGCAAGCGGAGGCGCAGCTCCTAAGCCGGGACCGCGCGGTCTTCCAGCAGGTGGAAAGATGAATCCTGCTAAGATTCGATACACTCAGGACAGCATCAAGGGATCATACAAAGATGGCCGCTCCCTGGACGAGACGATCGCGGAGTTGCAGTCTGGCGAGAAAAGCGCCGACGACATCCAGCCGATCCGTGTATTCGAGCGTGATGGAAACATATACTCACTGGACAACAGGCGTCTTTACGCGTTCAAGCAAGCTGATGTTCCCGTACGGTTCGTGAAAGCATCACCGCGCGAGGTTGAGCAGGAGTCATGGAAATTCACGACGAAAAATGACGGGGCGTCAATTCGAGTTAGGTAGAGTAATGAACTTCTGGCAAGAAGCTCACTCTGTGCATGATCGGCAGAGTTTGTCGGCGTTTCTCGCAGCGGTCTCTCGGGATTTTCAAGAAGATCCTGAGCGTTGGGAGAATAGAGAAATCTCAACATTCTTGGAGGCGATGGCGGCGTGGGTGATGGACTGCGATGAGATTTTCCGGAGGAATGGCGAGTCAATTCCTTCGAATGAAGCATGGGCGACCGTCGCGAAAGTAGTCGCCGCTGCCCGAATCTACGAGTAGCCCCGGAAGGGCGAGCCGGGCCGTAAATTCAACGCGGGCTGAGGGCGCTCAATGTACCCTCAGCCCGCGTTGTCGACGCCTCCGAGCTCACCCCCACTGAGAGCCTTGCTGCTCCGGGGATGCGGCTTTGCTGCGGATGCTGGGGTGCGCACATGAAGGGGGACCTCGTGTCTGTTTCCGTTTCTGTCGCCGTCCGTCGCCTGTCTGCCGCCGCTGCCGTTGCGGCCGCCTGCGTGGGGGCGGTGGCGCTGCCGACCACCACCCGGGGCGCGCCGACCGGGCCCAGATGATTATCAGTGCCGTGCAGTACGACTCCCCGGACCGGGACGACCGCTCCAACCGCTCCCTCAACAAGGAATGGATCGACCTCACCAACACCACCTGCCGGGCGGTGAACCTGGACGGCTGGACCCTGTCCGACGAGGACGGCCACACCTACACCTTTCACCACGTCCGCCTGGACGGGCGTGCCACCGTGCGTGTCCATACCGGCGTCGGCCGTGACAGCCGCACGGACGTGTACCAGGACCGCCGCACCCACGTGGCAGAGTGGCCGGGCCGACGTGGGGTGGAGCAGATCGGTAGCTCGCTGGGCTCATAACCCAGAGGTCGCAGGTTCAAATCCTGTCCCCGCTACGAGAGTCGAAGGGCCTGGCAGGCGCCGGGCCCTTCGACGTTCCCGCCCGCTGCGGCTTCGGCAGGAAGCCGGTCGTCTGTGCGGTCTGGTCCGGCGGTCACTCGTGTGGCCCGTCCGATGTGCCTGCCCGTCAGGTGGTCTCGTACGTTCGTGGTGCCCGGCTCTGACAGGACTGTAGGGTTCACGGCCCCGCGCCCGGTTCGCACGCCGCGTGGGGCCGTTCACCGTTCGGCGGGGAGCCCGATCGGGGGCCTGCCGGGGGCCGCCCAGAGAGCCGCTGTGCGGCAGTCTTGCGGGCTTCACCACACCCTGGACTTCATCCGGGGTGGTGTCTGGCCGGCCGCCAGCCGGGCGTACAGGTTCCGAGGCCCTGGCTCAGGTTGGGAGGGTCCGGCACGGCCGGCACCTGGCGGGCCACGGCAGCCTTCTCGGCAGGATGCGGAGTTCCTCGGGCTTTTCACGGTCGCGCTGTGCCCGCTCCAGCCGGGGCAAACGGCGTGCGGGGCGGCTCATGCCGCTGGACGGGAACACCCCGCACGCCGAGCAACTGGCCAAGTGCAAGTCCCGCCTCCCGCAGATCTCCGAGACGGACAGAGGGTTCCGGAACAGAGAACGGTCTTGGGAGGAAGTACGGCGGTGTGCCCGGCGCCCTGTACGAGAGGCGTGCACGTTGCCCGGCCGAAAGTCCGGCGCGGGACTGGCACCTGTGGAGGGCGCGTCTGAACTGTGAGGTGCCGGGTCGGGGGCGTGCGAGGGCGTCAGCCGTTTCCGCACGACGGGGTCTGTTTCACCGACAGGACACCGGGTGTGCCCTCGGTGACACCCGTGATTTCCAAGGTGGCGTCGCGACTGCCCACGCTCATCACGGTCCAGTCGTTGGACAAGCGGGAGAGCCCTTTGCCGTCCCGTTTCCAGATGACACCGTCCCGGTCGCGGAACGCCATCCAGCGGACGACGCCGGGTGGCCGGTCACTCGGCGCGTACGGCGGCCCCTGACCCGACTGTCCGGCCCACACTTCTTCCTTCATGACCGTTTCGGAGCACGGTGCCAGGACCGGGAGCTGGAGCACATGATCCGGACCTGCTTCTGCAGGCGACAGGAGCAGATCTGCTTCCGACACCGGATCCGGCGAACTGTTGATGACATGCAAGCGCTTGACGAAGGGCGTCGGGTATTCCGTCCAGTAGGACACGCGCAGGGCCTGGGCACGGGTTTCCTGATCGGCCGCCTGGTGCGCCTGTTCCAGTTCGCCCTGCGAGACGAGCGCGTCGTAGAGCGTGGACACGCCCGTGAGCAGCAGTCCCGCGAGAGCGGCAACGACCGCCGTGATGGTCCCGGCCCTGCCCCAGTCGATGCGGCGCCACCACTGCCGGAGTCCTGCCGGCCTGCGGGGCCGGGCTCGGGGCCGGACCCGGCCCGGTCCCGGCCGCCGCCGGGCCGGTCGTACCGTCCTCGCCCGTTGCCGGCCGCTGCCCACCATGCCACCCTCCCCCTTGCGTCCGTCGGAAAGTGAGGACGCACGGGCTCTCTGCCCGGATGCGCTGCGCCCTACAACACTGGGTGCTGGGTCGGGCCTGGTGGTCAGCAGGCGTTGTTCAAACTCGTCGTAGTGATCACGGGCACGTTGCGCCGAACCGCCGTGCTGCCGGTGTGGGATGCCAGATCGTTGACGAAGTCCCAGCCGGTGAGGGGGGGGGGCAGGGATCTAGGAGGTGAAGGTGACGGCATCTCTCACGGATGCGTGCCCGAGGTGTGCGTGGACTGCGGGGTTGGGTTCACTGACGACCGATGGAGGGCCAGCCCAGCACCGTGGTCGACCGGGGCTGCGGTGACAGCCACCCGCACTTGTGCGACGACTGCGGGATGCGGGCGGGCGTCGTGGCTCCTGCGGCGGCCTCCGCGCGGCCGCCGCAGTCATTGCTTTACCGCTCTGTCCGCCGCCTCGAACGGCGAATGCTGCTCCTCTGCGTCAGCGGCAGGGGTCGTCGACGTAGTAGTCGCTGCCCGCCCACCAGACCAGGTCTGACCATGTCTGCGGGCCGACGATGCCGTCGCGGGTGATGTAGTCGCAGTACTGGAAGCGCTTGACCGCGCTCAGCGTCGTCGGCCCGAAGCTGCCGTCAACGCTCACTTTGGTGTGCTTCAAGGACCTGTTCAGCAGGCACTGCAACGTGTACACCGCCTGGGCGTCCGAGGTCCACTCGCTGATCGTGGGCTCGTTGGTGGAGTGGCCGCCGCACGAGGCCGTCGCGGAGGGGCTGAGCACAGCATGGGCTGGCTGCGGCTGGGCCTGGGCAGCGGTGGCGGCCGGGGCGGCGGCGATCAGGCCGCCGCTGAGCAGGGCCGCGCCGGTGAGCACTGCGGTACGGGAGAGCAACGACATGTTTACCTCCGGTGGAAGGCGGCCGGACGCCTGAGATTGAGGCAGACGTCGGGGCCGGATGCGGGACATGGTCCGATGGGCGGCGCCGTCCCGCGTGAAGCTGTCCGGCGCCGACCGGGCATCAGGTTTCCGGGCCGGCGCGTTGTTGCGCACCCCCGTTCCATGGCGTGCAACAAATCTCCGAGACGCTTTTGCACCTGGGGATTGACCGGAAAACGCAGCTCAGAAAGGAAGCAGCTTGACGGCCATGCGTAGGTTGAGGCCCGCGACGTTGTACTGACCGGGAGAGGCGAGGCGGGAATGGGCCGTCGTGAACGCCAACTGGATCCGGCGGCGGGTCCGGTTCAGTCGTTCGCTTTCGAGCTGCGCAAGCTGCGTCAGGAAGCGGGGGCTCTGACTTATCGGGCCATGGCGCAGCGCACGGGCTATTCGATGGCGACGCTGTCACGGGCGGCGTCGGGGGAGCGGTTGCCGTCCCGCGGTGGTACTGGCGTATGCGGGAGCGTGCGGTGCGGATGCCTCAGAGTGGGAACAACGCTGGCATGCGGCGCCCCGGGGAGTGGCCGCCGAGTCGCAGGACGGCGACGATACGCAGGCCCCCTACCGTGGGCTGGCCCGCTTTGAACCTGCCGACGCGCAACTGTTCTTCGGCCGGGACGAGCTCGCCGCCCAGCTTGCCGAGCGGTACATCGCCCACCGTCTGGTCGCTGTCGTCGGGGCGTCCGGGAGCGGAAAGTCCTCCCTGCTACGGGCAGGACTGATCCCTCTCCTGCAAAGCAGGTGCCTTGCGCGTGCTCGCCAGGCGGCCGTAGTCGGTTCATTCAGTAGTTGGCCCGCGGTGCTGCCGACCATCTCGTCGTCGATGTGCAAGCCGGGAAGTCGCTAGAACCTCATCCAGATCATTACGGCTGCGCAAGGTGTCCGGATGGCTTGCACCCAAGACCCGCGTACGGGCCTCAAGGGTACGTCGGTGGAGGTCAGCCGCCTCCGCGTATTCCCCCATCTTGAACAGGGCATTGGCAAGACCACTGCGGGTACGCAGGGTGTTGGGATGGTCGGGACCGGAAATCCGCAGTCGGTCCTCCAGGGTCCTCCGATGCAGATCAGCCGCCTCCGCATACTCCCCCATCCCAAACAGGGCGGTAGCGAGGCTATTGTGGCTTCCCACAGTTTCGGGATGGTCGGGACCGGAAATCCGCAGTCGGTCCTCCAGGGTCCTCCGATGCAGATCAGCCGCCTCCGCATACTCCCCCATCCCAAACAGGGCATTGGCAAGACCACTGCGGCTACGCAGGGTGCTGGGATGGTCAGGGCCCAAGATCCGGAGCCGGTCCTCAAGTGTCGTTCGATGCAGATCAGCCGCCTCCGCATACTCCTCCATCTCTGCGAGCACCCAGGCTAAGTCCGCACGACTGACCAGGGTTTCGGGATGGTCGGGACCCAAGATCCGGAGCCGGTCCTCCAGAGTCCTCCGATGCAGATGAGCCGCTTGCGCGTACTCACCCATCTTCTGCAAAGCCCAAGCCAGGTTGTTTCGACTGCTCAGCGTTTCGGGGTGGTCGGGTCCCAGGATTCTCAGTCGCTCGGCCAGGGTCTGCCGGTGCAAGTCAACCGCCTGCGCGTACGCGCCCATCCCGACTAGAGCGATGGCAAGCCTGTTGCGAGTGTTCAGCAACTCGGGATGGTCGGAGCCCAGAAGGCGAGTCTGTGCGCTGCAGAGATGTTGATGAAGACTGTGTTCCGACGTGTAGGCACCAGCGGTGTGCAATACACGAGCGAGAGCATTGATCGTGTCCCGGGCACCACTGAGCGTCTGCAACGTGCTGTGGTCGAGGAGGATTCTCACGTGCGGCGCCAGAAGCAGGGCGGTGGGCCAGCCGGAGCGCCCGGCTTCCACTACGTCACGGACGGCTTCAGACAGCCGGCTAATAAGAGCTCGATGCCACCGCATTGAGCCGCCGGGCTCTGCCCTGGCAGCAAGAGCGCTGATCTCCCGGATGAGGGGGTGCAGCACCACCTGAGCGCTGGCTTCCTGAGCTGGCTCCAATCCGGTTCCGGGGTCAGGCAAGCCAAGGAGTCCGTATCGGTATAGCCCGGCAAGAGCGGCCTCCAGGCCAACAACGGTGACCGTCTCGTCGGTCGCGGCGGCCAACAGGTCCGGAGTAATCAGTGTCACTGGGATGGGAGCCTGGGCCAATAGAGCAAGCATCCGCAGCAGCGGACGGGCCAAGGTGTTGCCCTCAGTGGTGAGCTGGTCGAGAGACAGCTCCCAGGTGTGGCGGACCACGCTGCGAGCGACATCCGGATCGGAGGCGTTATGGTGCTGCGCGCCTAGTAGCGTAGGCAACTCGGCGTCCAAGGCTTGACGGTACTGATCGAAAGACCGGTAGCGGCTGGTAGCAGTGGCGAGATAGGAGCCTGCGGCATGCAAGGCGAGCGGCAAGCCTCCCAGCCGGGCTGCCAATTCCCGGGCCTGCCTCTCAGTTCCAGCTCGCGGAGCTAAATCCATAAGGACTTGACCTGCATCCGATACGGCCAGCGGCTCAAGCCGCAGCAGTTCCGCACGTGGCCCCCATGTCTGATCACCGGTGTCTCGACTGGTTACCAAGAGCAGACCACCTCCGTTAGGGCGTATCCAACCCCGGTAGTGCGCCACCGGCTCACCACCAAGGTCCACTGCCTGCGGCTCGTCCACATTGTCAAGCACAATCAGCCACCGTCGCGAGGACTCTAGCTGTTGCCAAATCACATCAGGCAAGCTCTCATGGCCAACCCGAGCTGACTCCAGAGCTTGCTCCGAAAGCCCACAGGCCAAGGCCACCTGTGTCAGCTGCTCAGTAAGGTGCACTGGGTTGCGCCATCGCAGCCAGAACACCGTCCAGCCTCTCTCTTCAGCGTGCACCGCGAGCTGCGCAGCCAGCGTTGTCTTACCCAGACCCCCAGCCCCGCAGACCACGGCAAATCTGCCCTGTGGCCGGCGCAGTGTCCGCGTCAGAAACGCTAGTTCTGTCTCCCGTCCGCGTACCCGCTCCACATGCTGACGCCGAAGCGAGGCGTATTGGGTCGAAGCCAGTCTGTTTACCGGCGTCAGATGCCCCGCCAGCGACCTGCCATCTAGTCGCCGGCCCCACAGCAGCAGTCCGACACTGACCGAGACCAACAACCCGAAGACAGGCCACACCACCCACGTGTGCGCAGCCCATCGCGGAACCGTGTCACTCGCGTAGTTCGTTACAGGTCCTAGCAGCGCCGTCACCAACCCGGCAGCGCCCGCCACTCCAGACCCAGCCCAGGCGCCACGTCTGCGTACCATGTCTCGCCCCCGTCTCTCACTCACAACGTGTCAGAGTGTGGAACCGGGCAACAGAGGATCGTTGAAAACCACCGAGAGCACGACCAAGTGAACACCGGAAGTGACGCTGCGCCGCGTGGCCCCTCACGAGCCCGTCTCAGTTTCCGTCTCGTTCATCCCCGTGCACGGCCGTCCGGAGCCGTTTCCTCTGTCCCGGCGGGCACAGCATCCGTACGGCATTGAACGACCCCAAACGCATTCGGATCACGCCCCGACCAGCACAGACAAACCTGCAAAGCGAGGCAGCCACCCACCGCGCCGGCGGCTCTCCGCATCCTCACCCCCGGCCCACGGCCTCTGTCCGCCATCACAACCGTGATGAGAGCGAGCAACGAGCGCGGGGCCACAATCGTCGTGGTCGACCAGCTCGAGGAATTGTTCACCCTTTGCGCCGACCCCGCTGAGCGACAGGCCTGCCTGGACCTGATGCTGACCGCGCAGAACCCAGAGCCGGTCTCCGCCGCCCGCGTCCACGTTCAGCATCGCCACCATCGCCCCTCCCGTACAGTGCGGCGCCGATCCTGTCCGGCGCCGCGCGTACGTCCAGGCCAGCAGCCGGCCCCGACCAGACCATCGACCATGAAGGCCCGACCAGCGTCACGATGCGATAACCCCGCCCCCGACCACGCCCGCAACCGGTCCGGGGACCCCTCCGACAACCCCGCCGACAACTGTCCGCCCTTCCCTGGCATCTGACGGCGTATCCGCAGGTCACCAAGCCTTTTGGGCGTGGTCGAGGTGCCCGACATCCCCTCTCTGCACGCCCACAACGCTCTCGCCCAGAAAGTAAAGAAGGAAGGAAAGGGGGGCGGGTGTGGTGCGGTGGAGCCTCGGGGGGTTCGGGCGGCCTTCAAGGGTGTTGCGCGTCGGCAGGGCCTCCGCGCTCCGCGCCGGACGAGCTGGCGCACCATGAGGACCAGTGCGCTGGCCGGGCGCGGCTGCGCGGACAGACGTCAGGGCGCCGCCTGCGGGGCGGCCCTGCGTCGTCCGGGTCCTGCCCGTGCTCGTACAGGGTGCGGGCCTCGGCGACGGCGCGCTGCCAGCCACGCTCATGGCCGCCGTGCTCGCTCAGGACGTGGAAACCCCGGGTTGCAGCAGGGGCAGCGGCGGGACCGGTATTGGCTTGTGCCATGTGGTTGCCGGGCGCGAGGGTTCAGGACACCACGGGAGCGGCGTCCGTGACCTCGCTCAGCCGGACCGTGTACAGCCCGCGGGGCTCGCTCTTTACCTCCGTCACCTTGAGCTGGGTACCCGGCGTAAGGATGTATTCCTCCTCGCCGGTGAAGGCGGAGAAGCTCTTGATCCCGACCGCCCGGGCCGGCGTCACCTCGAAGAGGGTCCGCTTGCCGCGACTGCCCAGGAACGCCCTGGCCACCTTCAGCTCGGAGGTACACGAGGAGACGCCCCACCAGGTCACCGTCCGGCCCACCGGGTACTGCGCCCGAAGGTCCAGCGACACCCCGCGCCACAACGGCTGCGTGTAGGCCGGCAGCTCCGAGACCGCCGAGAACAGCAGCCGCAGGTACGGCAGGTAGGGCGTGACCCTGGTACGGTCGGGGGAGCGCAGAACGCTGTTGATCTCGCGGTAGAAGGCTGACTCACAGGTGTAGAGGTGGAGCGCGGCGATCGCGTCGGCGGACAGGCCGCCGCCAGCCGCCTGGTCCGCACGCTGCTTGCCGAAGTCGCGGGAGCGCTGGATGTGCCCGGCGAGCCCGGACAGTGCCGCGGAGACCGGGGCGACGGCGTCCTGGAAGTCCATCAGCGGGGTGTCGAAGACACCGCTGATCGTGGGCAGGACCAGGCCCTCGTCCTTGACGCTGGTGAGGCGCTCCAGGTACAGCTGGTGCAGGTTCATGGTCGACTCGATGAAAGCGCCCATGCGCGCCGAGACACCCCCGTCCACACCGCCCACGCCGGCCGCCGGCTCGTTCCACCCCTTGCTCGGCAGCCAGTCGATGCGATCGGCGCCCAGCGAGGTCAGGGCGCCGTTGACCTGGGCGAAGTGGTCGCCCTCGCAGAAGATGTCGCCCTGTGCCGCCGGGTTCGCGTGGTCGAGGTGCCGGACCTCGACGTCCGGGTACTTCTGCTGGAGCCGCAGGACGACCCGCTTCAGGCTGCGGGCGTGCGCCCCCCACCACGCGAACACGACTCCGCGGTCCTCCTCGGTCGCGTCCTGCTTGGCCTTGAGGATCTCCTCGACGATCCGCTCGGCGACCGGCCGCCAGAACGCCGTGTGCTGGTCGGCCCCCATCGCCCCGTCGCCGCTCGCGGTCAGCGACGCGTTCAGCAGGAGCACGCCCTGCGTCAGCATCGCCTGGAACCACTCCGGCGGCTGGACCGTGTCCCGCTCCTTCAGCAGCGCCCGCACGTCGCCGATCGGGGTCTTCTTGGCGATGCCGTACTTCCACATCGCCGCCGCCTTGATGAGGCACCGGATGCTGACGACCCGGCCGAACTGGCTGTCCTTCCAGTCGCTGAAGGTGTTGTCGAACATGGCTATGCCGGTGGCGCTCTCCGGCCGCGGGTACGGGTTCTGACCGAAGACCACGACCTTCCACTTGTGCGGCGGGTTCGGCTTGAGCGCCTGGAACGTCAGCTCGCGGACCGGGACCACCTCGTGGCTGCGGTCCTTCCCGATGAACCGTGCGGCGTCCGGCTGCGCCTCGATGACCGGCTTCAGCAGCGGGAGCCAGGCCTCCCCGCCGCCGTCGAAGAGCTCGTTCAGGGCGAGGGGGTCGTTCGCATCGGGCTGGGGCTGCAGCGGCTGGTCCGGAGCCGGGACGCCGGTCGTCGATCCGGCCATGGCGCAGGCGCCTTCGCTCGTCGTGGCAGAAGGAGAGGAGGGGGCGGCGCAGGGAGCGGGAGCGGCAGTTTCGGGCGCCGACATGGGGGCGACGGGCGTGACGGCCGTCGGCGGCACGATGCGCACCCGCTGGTCGACGGGCACGGTCTCGATCCCGTGGAGCTGGGAGATGATCGTGGACCGCAGCTCGTCGTCGTCCTCGAACCAGTGGTCGTGAAAGAGCGTGTAGCCGGTCCACATCAGATTGGCGCACACCCGAGCCGGCACCTGGCCGGTCTGCGCTCCCATCCCGACCAGCGCCACGGACCGGATACTGCCCGGCTTCTTCCGGTTCTGCCGGTGGACGGCCTGGAAAGCGGCCGCGCACGCCAGCGCCACGTTCAGCGTGGCGCTCACGTTCTGCGAGGACCGCACCATCGGCGGCGTCGATATCACGTACCGGGGGACGGTTGCGCCGGACGGGACGCAGACCGCGCTGCCCACCGCCATGGGCCCGGCGAACCGGTCGCGGATCGCCCGCTGGACGCGCACCTGGATGCCGGACCCCAGGTACCGCTTGATGACGGCGTCGACCCCGCCGTCCATCCGGCCCCGGGAGTTCGTCGGGGTGACCCAGGCGTCGACGTCCTCGTCGAGGATCGAGCCCTTGCGGATCTCGATGCCGGGAGTGTCGCAGAACGCGGCGCGCCACGCCTCCACCACACGCTCGTTGACGTCCGTCAGCACCACCCTGAGCGCGGGCAGCACACTGCTCTCGGTCATCGTCCAATCCTGTCGTGCAACAGCGGTTCCAAGACCTCGAACGTATCTCCCACCACTGACAACGCAGCCCCGACAAGGGGCCGGTGACCTGCCGTCATGCTCCGCCACGGATCCTCGACCCACCCGGACGGATGGCCGTTGTCCCGGCCCCCGCGGATGCCGCTGCACTTCCAGCTACCGAGCGGGCTGCCGTGGTCGACCGCGATCAACGGCCCCAGCCAGTCGCGCCCCACCTGCGCGCCCAGCCGACGGCAGAACTGCCCATCGGCACCCATCGGCCGCGGCTCCTCCCCGCCGCCGCTCCAGGCCAGGCCGGCCATCGCCGGATCCAGCAGCGCTCCGGCGACGGCCACCACCTCAGGAAAGACCGCCGCGTCCCGCCCCACGATCCGCCATCTCTCCAGCTCCGCTCCGGCGTTGCCGCCCGCCACCTGGTGCAGGCGGCGTGGCCAGATCTCCTCCTGCTCCCAGTACAGGGCCTGCGCCCACCAGTGGGCGACCACCGCGTGCGCCACAGCGAGCACCGCCTCCGGCTGCGCCCCGGCCCGCACTGCCCGTCGCACCAACGATGCACACTGCCGCTGCGCCGCCACCACCTCCGGGACACCGCGCACATCGAGGTGTTCCAGCGGCTGGTCGGCGTCCGCGTCCAGCAGCCAGCGCCCGTGCCGGACACAGACCCGCTGCCAGCGCGGCGCGTACCGCACCACGCGCACCGCCTCTCCGGTGCGCCCGGCCGTGCACAGACGGCAGCCGAACGCGGCCGGCCCCGCCGCACGCCACCGCGCCTGCGCCACCCCGGCCTCCTCGCCGGTAGTGATTTCAGCGTCATCCACCGAGAAGGCCGGCAAAGCGCGTGCCAGCACCTCCGGCGCGGCGCGGCACAACTTGGCCAGCACCTGCCGCCCGGCCGGGTTGAGCACGAGCTCCGCATCGGCCCGCACCCCGCCGCCGTCGTGCCGGGCAGGGGAGTTACGGCACATCCACAGGTGCAGCACGTCCCTGAGCGCCAGCCCGTAGCGGGCCGCGACGCGATGGATCAGCGACGCGGTGGTCTCCCCGGCCAGCCGCACGGTCCGCAACGCCCCTGCTGCCACGGCTCTCCCCGGCGCTCGTTTCCCGCCCATGCGTACCCCGGGCGGACCGCACGGGCAGCCCCGGGCCCCTCATCTACCGGCGGCATTTCCGCGGCCACCGCCAGCCAGAGCCGCTGCTCCAGCAGACGAGCCGATGAACCGCACACCGACATCCCTCACACGCACCCGGTACACCCGGACCGTTCCTCACCGCTCGTGCTGCTCACGGCGGCCAGTGAAGAGCCGACCGCCGTACCTGCACAATGCGCAGATGGAGAGACCCCCTTACCGGGCGAGAACCTCCCGGAACACGCCAACGGCAAGCTTCCACTCTGGTATGACTGCTAATCAGCACACAGGCGCCGTAGACACGGGCTTTCCACCGACCGCGGAGCCGCGCAGGTTCGTTGGACGCTGCGCAGTTTCACTGGTCCGCTGTCAGGGACCAGTTTTTCTGCGTAGTGGGCAGGGCTGTGAGCTGGGACTGTGCAGGTGTATTGGTTGGGGTTGGGTGCTTGATCACCCACTGATGGTGAGCAGAGTTGGCGGTCGGCCGGGTATTTGACCTGCGGTGATGCCATCGGTTGGGGGCGTTGCGCAGGTTGATTGGGTGCTGCGCAGTTTCGGTGGTCGTCGGGGTGTGGACGGCGGCGGTGTGGTTTTTGGTTCTTCGCTGTGGGCTGTGGGGGACTGTTGATCTCTGGCAGCGGGGTGAGTTGGCTCGAGAGTTACTCCGGCTTGGTGGGGGCTTCTTCCAGCGGTAGGTGGTCCCGGTAGTAGGTCGACTCGAGCCACTCCTCGATCACGATGAGCGGACGCGTCAGGTGCGCGTTGCCGACCTGTTGTGAGCGCAGGAGGAGCCCGAGATCGGTCAGTGCGAGTGAGCCGTCGAGGGTGTAGAGCAGGCAGTTCCCGTGTTCAGCGGCGTAGTCAAGGAGCCATTGCTGTGTCTGCTTGGGATCGCGCCCGGTCAGGGGGACATCGGCGAGGGCGACTTGCGGGCCGGTGGCCGCATCCAGCGCGACGCATGCCAGCTTTGCGGCGTCGTAGAACACGCTCACCCCGTCGGTGAAGTCTTCCTGTGCGTATGGGCCGCCCACCCGTTGCCGGGGTCCGGATACCTGGAGTGCGTCGGCGACCTCGGCCGGGCTCATTGCGAACCGCAGTGGTCCCACGCCAACTCCGGGAAGCAGCTCCCAGTGCTCCCGTTCCTCGCCCGTCCTCACGTTCCCCACCCGTGGGCCTCCTGTTTGTCTCCCTGCCACCGACAGCCGCAGCCGTTTCTCCAGCCGGGGGCTGTGCACTCTACGGGCCACCACGGACATCGCTTCGACGTCTCGTTCTCCGGGCCGATCAATGTGACGCACCGCTTTGGACGGGGCGCTCACCGACCACGCCGTAACCCTGGGGTGGGGTGGTTAGTTGCCTAGCCCGCGCTCGAGCATGTGGGCGGTGTCCTGTCCCAGCTGGGCGGTCTGGCTGGCGAGTGTGAGTACGGCGTGCATCTTGTTGATCAGGTTTGCCAGGCGCTCGAGGAGTTGGGCGTTATGGAGTCGCTGGATGAGGTTGGGGCGGCGGAGGAGGGCGCCGTGTGCGGCGTCGGTGGCAGTTTCTATGGCGTAGCGGCCCCGGAGGCGGGCGCTTGCTGGATGGCGGCGAGCATGTCGTTGAGCCGGGTGAGGAGGAACTGCTTGTCCGCCTCGTCGAGTTCGGATGCGAGTACGGCCTCGATGAGGTCGTTGATCATGGCGGTGAGGTTCTGGCCGTCTGCTTCGGTCAGTCCGGTTTCGACGTGGGCGCTGCGTAGTTCGTGGACGCAGCCGAGCAGGCTGTAGATCGCGGCGCTGCTGTCCGCGTCGCCGTCCTTGCTGAAGTGCTGCCACACGTGGGAGACCTGGTGGGCGACCTGAGTGGACGCTCGCATGGCGGCTTCGACGCTGGCCAGGGGGCCGAGCAGGTAGTCCTGCCGTACGGGATCGGTCACCACGGCGGCGATGGCCTGGCGGATTTGCTGGGGCAGCGTCATCGCTGTGGCGAGCCGTTCGAAGAATTCAGGGCTGTCCGTAGCGAGGGGCGAGTCCTCGTAGGTGAGCGCCCGGGCCCAGGCGTTCCAGTTGCTGGAGTTGGGGCCCAACTCTTTGCCGGCCTGGCAGAACTCGAGGAGAAGGTTGTGCAGTCTCTCGGCCGGGTTGTCGACGCACTCTGTCACTCCTTCAGCCTAGTGGGGAGGACGGCGGCAGTGGGGTGGGTGGTAGCCGAGTTCGGTGAGTTCGGTGGGGCCTGGGTTGTAGGGCTTGTGGCGGTAGGGCCATGGGCGGTGGGGGAGGGGACGGCGGCCGGGGGTGTAGTGGGGGCGCTCGAGGAACTGTGAAGGGTAGTGGGTGGGGTCGGTCAGCCAGGTTCGGCCGAGGAGGGCGGCGATGGTGGTGTGGAGGGAGTGGGGTCGGCCGGGGTGTTCGAGGATGTGGAGCGTGCGGGGGTGGCGGGTGAAGAGCTGGGCGAGGGCGATGGTTTCGGGGTAGGTGATGGCGTCGCGGGCGAGGGCGTACCACAGGCGGGTGCGGGTGGTGCTGACGCGGCGGGTGCGGGCGGGCCAGATGCGTTCGTCGGCGGGTGCGGTGCGTCGCCAGTGTTCGGTGAGGGCCATGGCGTAGGTGAGGCCGTGGTCGGCGGCCTGGCCCCAGCGTCTGAGCAGGCGGGTGTGATCCTGGTGGGCGGCGAGGATCTCGGGGGTCCGGGTCAGGTCGGCGTGTTCGGTGGGGAACGGTTTTCCGTTCAGGGTGTGGGTGCCGAGCATCCAGATGCGGTGGCGGCGGCAGATCAGGGCGGTGCTGGACAGGTACTGCTGGACGGGGTGGGCGTGGCCGGTGCGTGTCAGGGTGCAGTGGGGGCAACCGGTGACGGCGTGTACGGGGGCGAGCCGGAGCCGGGCTTTGGGGGGTGCGGTGGGGGATTTGTCGCGGTGCTTGCCCCACTGGGGGAGTGCGTGGGTGAGGCGTGTGTTCTCGATGCCGGTGAACTGCGTGATCAGGTGGCGGCTGGCGGGGTTCAGATAAAGCTCGATCGTGGTGGAGGGGCTGCGGGGTCGGGTGCACTCCGGGTGGGTGTGGGGTGTGGGGATGCCGAGGGCGTGGAGTAGTTCGGTGGTGGTCAGGTGGTGGCGCTGGGCCAGGCGCTGGATGTAGGAGGCGGTGGTCTCCCATTGCATGGGAGCCACGCGCAGCGGACTGAGGTAGCGGTGGCGGCGAGTGGGCATGTCAGATGCTCCGGCCGGTCGTGCGGCGGGCCGGTGGCCGGGCGGTTTGTTCGGCGAGTTGGTCGACTTCGATGCCGGCCAGCAGCTGTTTGGTGATTTTCTCGGTGCCGTCGAGGAGCGCGGCGATGGCGGCTTCGCGTACGAGGGCGGAGAGGCTGCCGATCCTGCCGCCG
Source organism: Streptomyces herbicida (assembly GCF_032656585.1). NCBI lineage: Bacteria > Bacillati > Actinomycetota > Actinomycetes > Kitasatosporales > Streptomycetaceae > Streptomyces > Streptomyces herbicida. The sequence continues at coordinate 4,752 of NZ_JAUYWJ010000038.1, read as the reverse complement.
GTGCGCTGGTGGAGGTAGGCGGCGTGCCGGATGAGGGTCCCTGGGCGGTGGTGGTGAAGGCGCAGGGCGCTCTCCATACCGCCGATGAGGCCTTCCGAGGCCGCGGTGTGGGCGGCATGGCCGTAGGCGAGAGGCGGGTTGGTGACGAGTTTGAAGCGTCCGGCGAGCTGGGCTCCGCGTTTCCCGGTCAGCAGCGGGGACTTGTCGACGTCGACCCCGGCGTAGACGAAGGTGGCGGGGATGCGTTCGCTGAGGTGTTTCATCTGGTCGGAGGTCTCGGCGCCGGCGCGGGTGCGGGTGTTGAGCAGGTGGACGTCGTCGACCAGGACGAGCTGGTGGCCAGATCGCGGAGCACACCGCAGACGGCGTCGGTGATCTGCGCCTGGTTCATCCGCGGTGCGATCGGCAGGTCGAGGAACCTGGCGAGTTCGGAGACCAGCATCTTCGGTGTGGCGGCGGGAGGTACGGACAGGAACACCACGGGCAGCCGCCAGCCGGGGCCTTGGTGGCGGGCGCGGTCGGCGAGGTGAAAAGAACGGCCGAGCTGCTGGAGGGTGGTGGTCTTGCCAGTGGTAGGCGGCCCGGAGACGATCAGCCCGCGGCGGGCGGTGCCGTTGTGGCGCCGGTTGAGGATCATCAGGCGCCGCAACGCGAGGGAGATCTTGCCCATGGCAGGAGTGGACAGGATCACGAACCGGGAGTGGTAGTCGAGGCGTTCGTCGAGTGTCCACGGCCCCTGACCGGGCAGCTGTGCTGGTTCGGCGTCGATGAACTGCATCCACTCCCGCCAGGCGGTTGGTGAAGCGAATGGATCGGCCGGCTCCACTGCTGGCGGGTCGGGGGTCACCACTGCTGTGCCTCCTGGTGGGCGTCGAAGATGTGCCACGGGCTGACGGCGATGTCGTCGTGTGGCCCGTCCGTCTGGCCGTGGTCCTGCTCGCCCTCCTCGTCATCGCCGGTGAGACCGGGATGCGGCGTGAGCCCGCTGCGCCCAGCTATGACCGCCAGGGGGCCGGCCCCGGATGAGGCCGAGCCGCCGTCCGCCCGGGGAACCTGAGGGCCGCGGCCGCCAGCCGTGGCCGCTGCGGCACGCCGCAGCAGCGCGTCGGCTGAGGGCCGCGGCCGCCAGCCGTGGCCGCTGCGGCACGCCGCAGCAGCGCGTCGAGCGCGCGGGCGAGGTGTTCCTCGTGCTCGGCGCGTCCTGTGCGCTGCGCGACGACGGTCCGGATGTGCCGCCAGGCTGTGTCGGAGAAGGGCCGGCTGACCAAGGTGCGGTGGATCCAGCCCACCTCGGCCCACCCGGTGGGCAGGCGTACCCAGCAGCGGACCGGCTCGTAGGGGTTGTAGTGGACCTCCCACTTGCCGTCTGGCGCGGTGGAGCGGTGCCGATGGCCGCCCAGCGCCGTGCTGTCGTACGTGCGGTAGTCGAACCGGATCCCCTCGGCGCCGATGGCGCACCGCCGGGAAGGGAGCAGTTCGATGTAGTCCGCCGCTTTCAACGAGACGGGGACGTGCCCGCTGATTCCGATCAGGGCCGCCCACATCTCGTTGGGCGAAAGCGCCAGCCTTGGCATCAGAGGATGGCGCAGCTCGCTGTGGCGGCGCTCCTGCCACCCGCTGACCACCCACTCGTCCAGCAGCTCCTGCAGCTGGGGCAGGGTCCAGCACGCCTCGTCCTCGATCCGCCGGCCACGCGCGCCGATGTGTGAGCCGGTGTAGCCCGCAACGTACTGCGCGAACAGTGTCCCGACGGATTCGAAGCCGCGCTCCACATGGCCCTTCGCATGGCCGGAGGCGGGCGGACACGGCTGGACCGAGATCCCGAGATGTTCGGCGGCCGCGAGGAAGCACTGCGAGACGAACACCTTGCCCTAGTCGATGACGACGGTGCACGGAAAGATCACCGGCCGGGCCGCGGCACCACGCATGCGGGCGTCGATGCCGACGAGCCGCTCGTAGGGAATCACCGAGGAGGCCATGGCCAGCACGTCGGGCCAGCCGGGCCGCAGGGGCTCGGGCACGACGGTGTGCGCGAGCAGGATGGCCGCGTCCACCGCCTTCGTGCCCCGCGGGCGCAGCACGGCGGCGGTGATGCTGCGGGTGGCCACGTCCATGGCCATGGTCAGCTCCAGCCGCCCGGTGCCTCCGTCCTCCAGCACGGCCAGCACGTCCAGCGGGGTGCTGTCCATCATGACGAGTTCGCCGGGCCGCGCCACAACGGTCGGTGTGAACGGTGGCTCGGGCCGGGAGATCCGCCAACGCTGCTGCACCGCGGTGCCCAGCAGCCCCTGGCCGTCGGCGACTGCACGCACCAGCCGGTTGAACGTCGTCACCGGCGGCACCGTCACCACGCCCGCTCCGTAGGTGTCCTCCAGCAGCCAGCCCACCTGCCGCCGCAGCCGGCCCAGCGTGCCGGTGGACCGCTCCTGCTGCGCCTCAAGAACTGTCCTGATCGCGGCGACCACTCGTTCATCGGCACGTCCCCACGGCGATCGCACCCGGCCGGCCCGTCCGTCGACCAGGCCCCACACGCCCTGCCTGCGGTAGCGGGCACGCCTCCGCCGGACGGTGGCCACACTGACCGGCTGCCCCTGCGCGGTGAGTTCCGCTGCCTTGGCCGCCTCCCGCTCGGCGAGGCTGCGCGCTGCGGGGTCGAACTCTTTGCGCGGTGCCTCTGCGCCACCAGGCTCGGGATGACCGGTCTCGACCTCGCGGATGTGCCGCTGCCAGGCGAGTGCCCTCTCACGTACGTCCGCATCGAGGCCGTCCAGCAATCCCCATCCAGGTGCCCGGTGTTCGGCGCAGCCGTTGACCACTTCGAAGTCCGCGTCGGCGTACAACTGGGTGAGCAGCAGGACCTGGACGGCCCCGTCCTCACCCACGATCCGGCACCGGGGTCCGTCCAGCCCCGCCAGCATGAACACACCTCCGGCAAAACGGACTTGGTCACCCACCTCCACTGCATGGCGCACCGTTCACCGTGCTTTCTGGCCGGCCGCGGCGATCAGGGTTCCGGCAGTGAGCGGCCGGTCCAGCGAAGCAGTCAGCCTCCCGCTCCACAGGCCGTGATAGACGGCAGGCAGCGTCTGGATCACATCCCCGAGCGCAGCAGCACCTTCGGCCAAGGGGCGCGGATACGCGAAGGCCTTAACCAGCACGCCGGGACGGACCCCGCCTGCGCAGCGGGGGTGGCGGTAACCCGACAGCCACCGCACGTTGCCCACCACCACCGGATCCCCCGAAGGCTCCACCCGGTACTGCCATCCCACCTCCTCCGCGCACCGCCGCAACACACCTACCCTGCTGGCCAGTTGGCGTGACAGCCCACCCGGACCGAGACAGTCAACGAGCACGTGCCCCCCGTCGGCGCCGCGCGCAGCCAGAACTCCAGCGGACAGCACGCCAGCCCCACCACCTGAGGATCCCGATCGAGCAGCATCAACCGGTCCCGCATCGCCGCGCTCCCATAGCGCACCAGCCGCCCCGTGGTAGCCGCCCACCACCACCCCGGAGCCAGCCGCTTACCCCGGCGCACCGCGAAGCCACCCACCGGCGCGCAGTCTGCCGGGACCAGTTCCGCAGCTACCGCCAGCCATGGGCGCTGTATCAGCCAGCCATCCGAGCCGATGAACCGCACATCGACGTCCCCCACACGCACCCGGACGCATCCGGACTGCTCCACACTGCTCGTGCTGCTCACAGCGGCCAGTGAAGAGCCGCCCGCTCTACCTGCACAATGCGCAGATCGAGAGACCCACTCAGCAGGTGAAAACCTCCCGGAACACGCCAACGGCAAGCCCGCGCTCTGGTAGGACTGCTGATCAGCAAGCAGGTGTCGCAGGCCGGGTTTTCCTCTGGACACGGAGCGATGCGCAGGTTCGCTGAACGCTGCGCAGTTTCAGTGGTCGGCGACAGCGAGACGGCCCTGTGCGCCCGCCGCGAGGCCCTTGATCCAGATTCGATCCGCCGCATATTTTGAAGCAAGTCGAGTCTGTGAACCGGGGGTGGGTCAGCTGGGGGCGGGGTAGAGGGCGCCCGCCCGCGGCAGTCGCCGGCGCATCTGGTCGGTGTCGTCGAAATCGAACGGCTCGCCCATGCCCTGGTCTCCGTCCGCCTCGTTCGTGGTGTGCGCGCTGCTGCAGTCTCCCATGCTTCCCAGAAGCCGTCTTCGTTACCAGTGAGCTGCGCGTACGCACGGCAGGACACGAAGCTGAAGTCCTCGGCGAACACGGCCTCCTGGTCGCCGGTGGCTGCCGCGGCCTGTACGGCGGGATGTTCGGCGAGTTCGTCCGGGCACGCATTCGCCCGGTTGTACCAGTGGGGTCCGAGGGCTACGAGGCCGGCGGTGAAGTCGCAGAACCGGTCATCAGAGCAGCCTCCGCCGATGAGGTAGGCGGCTGCCCATACGTCCCAGCGGTGGATCGCGTGGCGCAGCTGGGTGAAGCGGTGTTCGAACGCGAGGATCTCTTCCGCGGGCATGGCTGCCAGTTGGGCGGCGACCGCGTCATCAAGAGGCTCACCGCTGTCTTCGGCGGTGCCGAGTAGGCGCCAGAACGCTTCGGTGTCCATGACGGGGAGTCTCAGCACCCCACCTCCTGCTGCTGCGAGGGCCGTAGGCCCGTCCCGCGCGAAGCGCGGGGGAGGCTGGAGCGCAGCGGAAGCCGGCAGCCGGGACTGCGTCCCGGCTGCGGTCCGCGTAGCGGACCGTTCGTCTCCGGAGCGCAGCGGAGGAGACGTCCAATCTGGTGCGCA
>NZ_JAUYWJ010000037.1:0-71304 GCF_032656585.1 Streptomyces herbicida | reverse complement strand
CGACGCTCATCCCCACCCAACACATCAACCCCGCTCAACAACACCCCGGGATCAACCGCCACCTGCTCCAACACCCGCACCAGACGACCCACAAGAACCCGAGCCGTAACCTCGTCGAACAGGTCGGGTCGGTAGTCCAGCCGAAGCTCCAGCCCGTCGACGGGAACCGCCACGAGCGTCAGCGGGTAGTGCGTCGTACTCACCGACGCGACGGGAGCGACCGTCAGCGAATCACCGAGCGCGATGCGCGCACCCGTCGGATCGCCCGGGAAGTTCTCGTAGGCCATGAGCGTGTCGAAGTTCGCGCCCGGGCCGACAATCCGCTGGATCTCCGCCAGGCCCAGGTGCTGGTGCTCCAGCAGGGCGGACTGCTGGTCCTGGACCTCGCGCAGCAGATCGCCCACCGACTGCGCGGGGTCCAGGCTCACCCGCACCGGGACGGTGTTGATGAACAGGCCGAGCATGTCCTCCACGCCCGGCAGTTCGCCCGGCCGTCCGGAGACGGTCGCGCCGAACACCACGTCGCGCCGGCCCGTCAGCTTGGCCAGCAGCAGCGCCCAGGCGCCCTGCACCACCGTGTTGAGCGTCAGGCCCTGCCCACGGGCCATCGCCCGCAACGCCTCGGCCAGCCGCTCGCCCGCGTGGACCCTCACTCCCCCGGGCATGACCGGTGCCGGGTCCCCCTCCGCGGGAGCCACCAGGGTCGGCTCGTCCACCCCGGCCAGGGCCTGCCGCCACGCCTCCCGCGCGGCCTCCTTGTCCTGCCGCTGCAGCCACGCCAGGTACTCCCTGTACGGAGTCACCGGCGGCAGCCCGCCCGCCCGTCCCCCGGCGGCGTAGAGGGCCTTCCACTCGCGCATCATCACCGGCATCGACCAGCCGTCCATGACGATGTGGTGCATCGTGATCACCAGCCGGTAGCGGTCGGCGCCCAGCCGGGCCAGCAGCAGCCGCAGCAGCGGCGGCTTGGCGACGTCGAACCGTCGGCCCCGCTCCTCCTCGGCCAGCCGCTCGGCGCCGGCCACCGCCTCGTCCGGTGCCAGGTGCGAGAGGTCGGCCTCCTGCCAGGGCAGCGTCACGCCCTTCACGACCACCTGGACCCACTGCTGGGTCTTGTCGGGCCGGCGGAATCCGGCCCGCAGGCTCGCGTGCCGTACGAGCAGCGCCTCCCACGAGGCGCGCAGGACCTCCGCATTCACCATCCCCTCCAGGTCCAGGACCTGCTGAACCGTATAGACGTCGTCGCCCACGTCGTCGTACAGGGCGTGGAACAGGAGTCCCTCCTGCAGCGGCGACAACGGCCAGATGTCCTCGACGCGCAGCTGAGTCACAGTGCTCCCTCTCCGTCCATGAGTTCGGCTTCGAGCTCGTCGATCTGTTCCTGGCCGAGCGTCACCAGCGAGAAGTCGGAAGGCGTATGACCACCGGCGGCGTCGGGTCGGGCGACATGGGCGGCGATCCCGGCGAGCGCGGCGTGCCACCCGGACAGCAGCCGGGCGGCCGCCGTCCCGTCGAGCAGCAGCCGTGGCCACGCGAGGGAGAGAACCAGATCGGGCCCTTCGGGACGGTCGTGGACGACCCCCGTGGCTTCCAGGGCGTGTGCCGCCGCCATGCGGTCGTCGACACCGCCGCCCAGGGCGTGCTCGCCGACCGGCTGCCAGTTGCCGGAGCCCCGCTCGGTGCCTCCCGAGCCGAACCGGCCCAGGTAGTTGAACGCGAGCTGCGGGACGGGCAGTTCCGCGAGCACCGGGCCGGTCTCCGGGTTCAGGTACCGCAGCAGCCCGAAGCCCAGGCCGTCGCCGGGCACTTCCCTCAGCTGCTCCTTGACCCGCTTCACCACTTGGCCCGCGACGGGGGCACCGGCGCGTACCCCGTCGAAGTCCCTTGTCCCGGGGTCGAGTCGTACCGGGTGCACGCTGGTGAACCAGCCGACCGTACGGGACAGGTCCATCCCCTCGGCCAGGGGCTCGCGTCCATGGCCCTCGACGTCGACCAGCAGGCCGGCCTCCCGACCGCCGCGCCATTCGGCGACCGCCGTGGCCAGGGCGGCGAGGAGGACGTCGTCGACACCGGCGTGGAAAGCCGCGGGCACCGTGGTCAGCAGCTCCTGGGTGGTCTGCGCCGGAACCGTCAGCGTGACCCGGTCCTTCGACGACGCCAGGTCCCGTGCCGGTTCCAGCGCACGGGAGCCGAGCAGGGGGTCGGGGCCGTCGAGGATGCGCTTCCACGCCGGCAGCTCGGCGGCCCGTTCCGTGCTGTTCGCCTCGTCGGCCAACGCGAGCGCCCACTGCCGGAAGGGCACGGTCACCGGCTCCAACGAGTCATCCGGGCGTGTGTAGGCCTCGGCGAGGTCCGGCAGCAGGATGCGCCAGGACACCCCGTCGACCACCAAGTGATGCGCGACCAGCAGCAGCCGCCCGGAGGTCTGGGTACCGGCGTCCAACCACACGGCCTGCACCATCACCCCGGCCGAGGGATCCAGCCGCTCCCCGGCCGCCCGAGCCTCCTCACCGGTCAGTCGCTCCAGCTCGGGCTCCGCCAGCCCGGCCGCATCCACCCGACGGACCCACTCGTCCACCGCGCGGGCGCCGGAGGGCCGCACCACCAGACGGTCCTGCTCCAGACCGGCTCGCAGCAGATCGTGATGGCTCGTCACCACGTCCAACGCCCTCACCAGCCGCGCGAACTCGGCTCCTGGCGGAACCGCGACCACCATCGACTGGAAGAACGCCCCTTCCAGGACCGACCGGCCGGCCCGCTCGGCCAGGGCATGCATCACGGGCGTCAGCGGAATCTCGCCCACGCCCGAGACATCTGCCTCGGACCGGGAGGCGAACGACTCGGAGAGCTGTACGGCTGCCAGGGCGAGGGCTGCCGGGGTGCGGCGTTCGAAGACCTGGCGTGCGGTGAAGGACAGTCCGGCCCGGCGGGCCCGCGAGACCAGCAGCATCGACATGATCGAGTCGCCGCCGAGCTCGAAGAACGAGTCCTCCGCACCGACCCGCTCCAAGCCCAGGATCTCGGCGAACAGCGCGCACAGCAGCTCCTCGACCGGGGTCTGCGCATCACGTCCGCTCGCGGACGCGGCAAAGCCCGCAGCGGGCAACGCGTCGCGGTCCAGCTTTCCGTTCACCGTCACCGGCAGCGCGTCCAGGACCATCACCACCGCCGGGACCATGTAGTCCGGCAACCTGCCCGCCACGAACTCCCGCAGCACCGTGCCGTCCACACCGTCGTCCGCGGCAGCCACCACATACGCAACCAGCCGCCCCTGCCGGGCAATCACCACGGCCTGACCCACCGACTCGTGCGCCGCCAGCACCGCCTCGACCTCACCCGGCTCCACCCGGAACCCACGGATCTTCACCTGCTCGTCCACACGCCCGGCGAACACGAGCTGTCCGTCGGACCTCCACCGGGCCAGATCACCCGTCCGATACATCCGCGAGCCCGGAAGGCCGAAGGGATCGGCCACGAAACGCTCGGCGGTCAGCCCGGGCCGGCCCAGATAACCGCGGGCCAGGCCCTTGCCGGAGATGTACATCTCACCGGTCACGCCCGTCGGCACCGGCTGCAGGAACTCGTCCAGCACGAACACCCGCGTGTTCACGATCGGCCGCCCGATCGACACCACCACCCCCTCCCCGGGGAAATCGGTCAACGGATCACTCATGGCCGCGCACACCGTCACCTCGGTCGGACCATACGCATTGACCACCCGACGACCCGACGACCACCGCGCCACCACACCCGGCGGACACGCCTCACCCGCCACCACGATCGTCCCCAGCCCCGCCGGCAACTCCTCCACCACCGCCAGCACCGACGGCGGCACCGTCACATGCGTAACCCCGAACTCCACCACCACATCAGCCAAAGCAGCCGTATCCGCCAACACCAACACCGCACCCGAACACAACGTCACACACAGCTCCGACACCGCCGCATCGAAACTCAACGACGCAAACTGCAGCACCCGCGAACCCGGCCCCACACCAAAACGCTCCGCCTGACTCGCCACCAGGCCACCCAGACCCGCATGCGACACCACCACACCCTTGGGACGACCCGTCGAACCCGACGTATAGATCACATACGCCACATCGGCCATGGCCGCCCGAGCAACCCGCTCACCGTCCGCCGACGACGACCGCTCCGCCAGCCGGGCCGCCACCACCGGATCATCGATCACCAACCGCTCCGGCCCCTCACCCCCCGGCAGCACACCGGCCGTCGCACTGCTGCACACCACCAGCTCCGGCCGCGCGTCCTCCAGCACATACGCAACCCGCTCCGCCGGATACGCCGGATCCACCGGCACAAAAGCCGCCCCCGCCTTCACCACACCCAACTGCACGGCCACCCACTGCACCGACCGCTCCAACACCACACCCACCAACCCGCCAGGACCCACCCCACGCCCGACCAGCTCACCCGCCACCCGATCCGCCGCCGCATCCAACTCCGCGTACGACCACACCACACCCCCCGACACCACCGCCGGCGCCTCAGGCGTACGCGCCACCTGCGCCTCGAACAACTCACCCAAACACCCCACCGGAACCACCCCGGCCGTGTCGTTCCACACCTCCAACACCAACCGACGCTCATCCCCACCCAACACATCAACCCCGCTCAACAACACCCCGGGATCAACCGCCACCTGCTCCAACACCCGCACCAGACGACCCACAAGAACCCGAGCCGTAACCTCGTCGAACAGGTCGGTGGCGTACAGGACGCCTCCGGTGAGTCCGCCCGGAGTCCCGTCGTCGGCACGCTGCTCGGCCAGCGTCACGGACAGGTCGAACCGTGCCGCCTCGGGGCCGAGCTCCTCCGGCCGGACCGACAGACCCGCCAGGGCCCACTCCACCGCCGGGGTGTTGTCGAAGGTGAGCATGACCTGGAACAGCGGATGCCGGGCCAGCGACCGCTCGGGGCTCAGGTCGTCGACCAGCCGCTCGAAGGGCAGGTCCTGGTGGGCGTAGGCCGACAGGTCGGTCTCACGCACGCGCGACACCAGTTCCGCGAAGGACGGATCGCCGTCCAGCCGTGTGCGCAGCACCAGTGTGTTGACGAAGAACCCGGCCAGGTCGTCCAGCGCGGCGTCTCCGCGCCCGGCCACCGCCGTGCCCAGTGGGATGTCCTCGCCCGCGCCCATGCGGGCCAGCAGCACGGCGAGCGCGGCCTGCACGACCATGAAGGTCGTCGCGCCCTGGCTCCGGGCTATTTCCACCAGACGCTCGTGCGTGGTCGCGTCCACCCGCACCGGCAGCCACCCGCCCCGGTACGAGTTGGCCGCCGGGCGCGCCCGGTCCGTCGGCAGCGTCAGCTCCTCCGGAAGCCCGGCCAGGGCCTCCCGCCAGTACGACAGTTGCTCGCCGAGCAGGCTGCCGGCGGCCTCTGGATCGCCCAGGGCCTCGCGCTGCCACAGCGCGTAGTCCGCGTACTGCACCGGCAGTGGCGCCCACTGCGGTGGGCGGCCCTCGCGGCGCGCCGCGTACGCCACGCCCAGATCCCGTGCCAGCGCGCCCAGCGACCAGCCGTCGGCCGCGATGTGGTGCACCACCAGCAGCAGGACGTGCTCGTCCTCCGTCAAGGCGAAGAGGCTTGCGCGCCAAGGGAGTTCGCGGGCCAGGTCGAAGCCGCGGCCGGTCTCGGCGGCCAGCTGCCGCTCCAGGTCCGCCTCGGCGACACCGGTCACGACCAGACGCGGCCTGCCCGCCTCTCCCTCCAGCACGAGCTGGTGCACTCCGCCTTCCGCGGTCTCCGGGAAGACCGTGCGCAGAGTCTCGTGTCGGTCGGCGACGTCGCCCAGCGCCGACTCCAGAGCCGACACGTCCGGGCGGCCGGACAGGCGCAGCCTCAGCGGCAGGTTGTACGCGGCGCGGGCGCCGGATTCCTCCAGCCGGTTGAGGAACCACATGCGCCGCTGCCCGAACGACAACGGCACCTCACTCGGCCGGGTCCGGGCGGTCACCGGGATCCGGGCAGCGGCGTCCCTGTCCTCCACAAGGCGCGCCACGGCCGCGACCGTCGGGGCGGCGAAGAGCGCCCGGATGCCGACCTCGGCGTCGAGCACCGCACGGATGCGGGCGATCAGCCGCATGGCCAGCAGGGAGTCGCCTCCCAGGTCGAAGAACGACTCCTCGGCGCCGGCCCGTTCCAAGCCCAGGATCTCGGCGAACAGTCCGCACAGCACGTCCTCGACCGGGGTGGCGGGACCGCGGCCGCCGGACGTGCCGCCGAAGTGGGGGGCGGGAAGCCCGGCGCGGTCGAGCTTGCCGTTCGCGGTCACGGGCAGCGCGTCGAGGACGACGACCGCGGCGGGCACAAGATATTCCGGCAGCCGGGCGGCCGCGAACTCGCGCAGGGCACCGCCGTCCACGTCGTCGCCGGGAGCGGGGACGACGTAACCGACCAGGCGCTTGTCGCCGGGCCGGTCCTCACGCACGATCACCGCGGCCTGGCCGACCGCGGCATGCGAGACCAGAACGGACTCGATCTCACCGGGCTCGACCCGCAAACCACGGATCTTCACCTGCTGATCGGCACGGCCCACATACACGACCTCGCCCTTCGCACTCCACCGGGCCAAATCCCCGGTCCGGTACATCCGCTCCCCCACCCCCGCAAAGGGCGAGGCCACGAACCGCTCGGCGGTCAGACCCGGACGGCGGAGATAGCCACGCGCCAACTGCACACCCGCGACATAGAGTTCACCCGTCACACCCACCGCCACCGGCTGCAGGAACTCGTCCAGCACATACACCCGGGTGTTGGCCACCGGCCGGCCGATCGCCACGACACCGCCCGCCGCACCCGCCGGGCACGGCCGGAACGTGACATCGACCGCCGTCTCCGTCGGCCCGTACAGATTGTGCAGCGGAACATCCAGCCTGCGGTGGAACTCCGCCACCAACTCCGGCGACAACGCCTCACCACTGCAGATCACCCGGCGCAACCCCGCACACCGCCCCACCGCCGGCGTCTTGAGAAACTCGGCCAGCATGGACGGGACGAAGTGCACGGTGGTGATGTGCTCGCGCTCGATGACCTCGGCGAGATAGGCCGGGTCCCGGTGCCCGCCCGGCCTGGCCATCACCAGGCCCGCGCCGGTGATCAGAGGCCAGAAGAACTCCCACACCGAGACGTCGAAGCCCGCCGGGGTCTTCTGCAACACCCGGTCGTCCGCACCGAGACCGTACTCCTCCTGCATCCACAACAGCCGGTTGACGATCGCCTCGTGCGAGACCACCGCACCCTTCGGTCTGCCCGTCGAACCCGACGTATAGATCACATACGCCGCATCACGCACCGACACCGCCACCGACGGCGCCACCACCGAGCGCCCCGCCAGCCCGGCCACCACCACTGGATCGTCCACCACCAGCCGCGGCGTCCCCACACCCTCCGGCACCACCCCTGCCGTCGCCCTGCTGCACACCACCAGCACCGGACACGCATCACCCAACATGAACGCGATCCGCGCCGCCGGATACTCCGGATCCACCGGGACATACGCCCCGCCCGCCTTCACGATGCCCAGCAGCACCGCCACCAGCTCGGCCGACCGCTCGACCATCACACCGACCAACGCGCCCGGACCAACACCCCGCCCGATCAACTCGTGCGCGATCCGGTTCGCGGCAACCTCCAACTCCGCGTACGACCACGTCACATCACCGAAGATCACAGCGGACGCATCCGGAGTCCGGGCCACCTGCGCCCCGAACAGGCCGGACAGTGTCCCCGAAGGCAGCGCCCGGGCGGTGTCGTTCCAGTCGGTCAGGACGAGGCCGCGTTCGGCTTCCTCCAATACGTCGATGTCCCCGATGCGTACGCCGGGTTCCGCGGCCACCTGCTCCAGCACCCGCACCAGCCGGTCCACCAGGCGCTCGGCCGTCCCGCGGTCGTACAGGTCGGCGGAGTATTCGAGGACGCCCTCGATGCCTGCCGGGGCGCCGTCGGCGTCTCGGCGTTCGGCGAGGTCGAAGCACAGATCGAACTTGGCGGCGCCGGTGCGGAGGTCGTTGCGCCGTGCCGTCAGGCCGGGCAGTTCCCACACCTCCTGGGGGAGGTTCTGCAGGGTCAGCAGCACCTGGAAGAGGGGGTGGCGGGCCAGGGAGCGGGCCGGGGCGAGCTCCTCGACAAGCCGTTCGAAGGGCACGTCCTGGTGGGCGTAGGCCGCCAGGTCCGTGGTGCGTATGCGCTCGACGAGGTCGGTGAAGGAGGGGTTGCCGGAGGTGTCGGCACGCAGCACCAGGGTGTTGACGAAGAATCCGATCAGGTCGTCGAGTGCGGCGTGGTTGCGGCCGGCGACCACGGTGCCGACCGGGATGTCGTGGCCCGCGCCGAGGCGGGACAGCAGGGTCACGAGTGCGCCCTGCACCACCATGAACAGGCTGGAGCGTCCCGCGCGAGCCACCTGGGTGAGCCGGGCGTGGACCTCGGGGGCGATGCGGACCGGTACCGAGCCGCCGCGGAAGGCGGTGGCCGCGGGGCGCGGCCGGTCCGTGGGCAGGGTCAGTTCGGCGGGGAGTGCGGCCAGTGCCTCGCGCCAGTGGGCGAGTTGGGCGGTGACGAGGCTGTCGTCGTCGTCCTCGTTGCCAAGCATGTCGCGGTGCCAGAGCGCGTAGTCGGCATACTGCACCGGCAGCGGCGCCCACTGCGGTGACCGGCCCTCGCGGCGTGCCGCGTAGGCGGTGGAGAGGTCGCGGGCCAGCAGGCCCATGGACCATCCGTCGGCGGCGATGTGGTGCGCGACGAGCAGCAGCATGTGCTCGTCGGCGGCGAGGGCGAACAGGTGGGCGCGCAGGGGAAGGTCGTGGCTCACGTCGAAGCCGCGGGCCACTTCGCCGGCCAGCAGGTCGGGCAGTTCGGCCTCGTCGGCCGGGGAGACGACCAGCGGCGGGTGGGCGGCGGTCCCTTCGAGGAGGCCCTGGTGGGGGGTGCCGTGGACGTCGGGGAAGACGGTGCGCAGGCTTTCGTGCCGGTCAGTCACATCGGCGAGGGCCGCCGCCAGCGCGTCCCGGTCCAGGGCGCCTGTCAGGTGCAGGGTGAGTGGCACGTTGTAGGCGCTGTCGCCGCCTTCCAGGCGGTTGAGGAACCACATGCGTGCCTGGCCGGAGGAGAGCGGCGTGCGGCCGGGGCGGGGTACGGGCGTGAGGGCGGGCCGGGGTCTGCCGTCGTGGCCGGCCTGGACCAGCCGGGCCACGGCCGCGACGGTGGGGGCGGCGAAGAGTGCGCGGATGCCGACCTCCGTGTCGAGCACCGCCCGGATGCGGGCGATCAGCCGCATGGCGAGCAGCGAGTCGCCACCGAGGTCGAGGAACGACGCCTCGGCGCCGATCCGTTCCAGGCCGAGGATGTCGCCGAAGAGGCCGCACAGCACTTCCTCGTGGGGTGTCGCAGGGCCGCGGCCGGCCGGGTCGCCGGTGAAGTCGGGGGCGGGCAGGGCCTTGCGGTCGACCTTGCCGTTGCCCGTCAGCGGCAGCGCGTCGAGTGCGACGACCGCCGCGGGGACCATGTACTCGGGCAGCGCGACCGCCAGGAACTCGCGCAGGGCGGCGGTGTCGACGGGGCTGCCGGTGGCCGGCACGACATAGGCGACCAGGCGTTTGTCGCCCGGCCGGTCCTGGCGGGCGGCCACGACGGCCCGGCCGACCGACTCGTGGGAGGTGAGGACCCTCTCGATCTCGGCGGGCTCGACCCGGAAGCCGCGGATCTTCACCTGGTCGTCGGCGCGGCCGGCGAAGAGCAGTTGGCCGTCGGGGGTCCACCGGGCGAGGTCGCCGGTGCGGTACATGCGGGCGCCGGCCTCACCGAACGGGCAGGCCGTGAAGCGTTCGGCGGTCAGGGCGGGGCGGTCGGCGTAGCCGCGGGCCAGGCCGGCGCCGGCCACGTACAGCTCGCCCGTGACGCCCACCGGCACCGGCTGCAGGAACTCGTCCAGCACGTACACCCGGGCGTTGCCGCGCGGACGGCCGATCGGCAGCACCGCGGGAGCCTGCTCACCGGGCGCGACCGCGAACGTAGTCGCGCACAGCGTCACTTCGGTGGGCCCGTACAGATGGGTTACGGCGGTTGTGGGGCAGGCCTCCATCACGCGGGCCGCCGCGCCCGGCGCCACGGCGTCCCCGCCGGTGAGCACCTCGGCGACGCCGGCCAGGCAGTGTGGTGTCTCCTCGGCCAGGACGCCGAAGAGTCCCGCCGTCACATGGACGGCGGTGAGCCGGTGTTCGGCGACCAGTTTCTCCAGGGCCGGGCCGTCCATGGTGCCGTTCGGCGCCAGGACGATCCGTCCACCATGGACCAGCGGCACCCACACCTCGTAGCTGGAGGCGTCGAAGGCGTGCGGCGCGTGCATGAGGACGCGTTCTCGGGAGCCGGGGCCCCAGCATCCGTCGGTGGCCAGGGTGGCGAGCGCGCCGTGGGTGATCTCGACGCCCTTGGGCTCTCCGGTCGAGCCCGAGGTGTACATGACGTAGGCGAGGTCGGCTCCGGTGAGCCCGCCCCCCGCTGAGCGCTCCACTGGAAGTGCCACGATGTGCCGTCGGTTGTCTGCGGGTCCATCGTGGCTGGTCGCGCAGTTCCCCGCGCCCCTCTGGGGCGCTGCCGCACCGGTCTCGGCCAGCAGTCGGGCGGCCGACAGCTCGCCCGTACCGGCCGCGGGGTCGTCGGCGAGTGTCGCTGCCGCCCGCGCCAGCACCCACTGCGTCCGCAGGTCCGGCCAGTCGGGGTCCACGGGAAGGTAGGCCGCCCCGGCCTCGAGGATGCCGAGCAGCACCGCGATCAGCCGTGGTGACCGCCGCATGCGTACCCCGACGGTCTGTCCGCGCCGTACGCCCCGCTCGGCGAGCCCCCGGGCCACCCGGCCGGCCGCGCGGCCCAGTCGCGCGTACGACCAGATTTCCTCGCCGTCCACCACGGCCGCGGCGTCCGGTGTTCGAGCGGCCTGTGCCCGGAACAGCGCGGTCACGGTGGGCTCGGGCACCGCACGGCCGGTGTCGTTCCACTCGGTGACGGTCCGGCGGTGCTCATCCGGCCTCATCACCCGGATGCGGTCGGCCGGCTGGTGGGGATCGGCGGCCGCGTCCTCGAGGAAGGTCAGGAACGACCGCTGGCGCGCGAGGAGTTCGTCCATGCCGGAGGGCGAGCCGATGCCGGCCTCGAAGTCGATCCGTACGTCGGCGCCCGCGCCGCGCACCGCGATCGACAGGTCCTCGACCGGGCGGACGGAGAGGTCGTGCCGGGTGGCGCGGTGTTCGGCGAAGGCGAGGTCGCGGTCGAAGCCGATGATGTTGACGACCGGGCCGAAGTACCTTCGGTCACCGCGCGGCCAGCCCAGTTCCCGGCGCAGCTCCTCGCCCCGGTACCGCTGGTGTCTCAGGACGGCGCGCAGTTCGTCCTTCACCGGGCCGGTCAGTTGGAGCAGGCCCGCGCCGGGGCCGACGGCGACGCGGACGGGCAGGACGTTGGCCAGGGTGCCGGGGGTGCGTCCGGCCAGCGCGGTGATACGGCCGGTGACGGCGACGCCGAGGACGACGTCACGGGCGCCGCCCACCCGCCCGAGCCAGGCCGCGGTGGCCGCCATGACCGTGCTCGGCCAGTCGGCCCCGGCCCGCCGGGAGACCTCGCGCAGCAGGTCCGCGGCGGACGCGTCGAGGCGCATCGAGCTGCGCCGGTGGACGGCGCCGTCGGAGGCCTCGCCGAAGCCGGTGCCGACCGGCTCGGGACGGTCCGCGAAACGGCGCAGCCAGTGATCACGGTCCGCCGTGTACGCGGGCGAGGAACGGTAGGCGGTCTCCTCGTCGAGCAGGTCGGTGAGGGAACCGAAGACCGGGGCGGCGGGCTGTCCTCCCTCGGCCAGCGCGGTGTAGACGGCCGCGACGCGCCGGGCGATCAGGGACCAGCCGTAGCCGTCCATGACGACGTGGTTGTAGCGGTGGTACCAGAAGTAGCGGTTCTCGGCGACCTTGAGCAGGGCGTGCGCGAAGAGCCGCTCGCCTGCGGTGTCCGCCGGCCGGGCCATGTCGGCCCGCATCCAGGCGTGGGCGGCCTCCTCGGGGGCCGCACCCGCGCTGAGGTCGAGGACCGGGAAGTCCCAGGCGGCCGGTGCGTGGACCTGCCACGGCCCGTCCGCGTCCGCCACGACGCGGACGCCCAGGACGTCCGCCTCGCCGACGGTCCGTCGCACCGCCTCCTCGAAGAGGGACTCCCGTACCGGCCCCTGGATGTCGACGTACTCGCCTGCGTTGTAGGTGGCGCCCGGCGCCGTGATCTGCTGGGCGAGCCAGATGTCGTACTGCGCGGCGGACAGGGGTGAACGACGGTCGGTCTCGGTCATCTCGCGCATCCTCGCCGCCTACTTGTCGGCCGTGGCCAGGTCATAGATGTGTGCAAGGTTCGGCGCCTCGAGGAGGTCGATCACGCTGACGGCCCGGCCGGTCCGCTTCTCCAGCAGGGAGACCAGCCACAGCAGGTGCATCGAGTCCCAGCCCGGAAGGCCGTTGAGTTCCCGGTCGACGTCGTCGACGGTGATCGGCATGCCGAGTTCGTCGCGGACGAGGGCGACGAAGTCCCCAATGGTGTTCACAGTTCCTCGAAACTCTCGACGAGACGAACGTGCGCCGGCGGCTCCGCGATGCCGGTCAGCCCGTGGCGGTAGGTCACCGCGGTGTCGTCCGCGGCCGTCCGGACGAAGCCATGGCGCGGATAGAAGCCCGCGACCCGGTGGTTCCTGGCGCTGGGCCGGTACTCGGCCCGCACCTCCTCGGCCCCGGTGTCCCTGGCGTGCCGGAGCACCCGGGCCAGGCAGGTCTCCTCGATGCCGCGGGAGAAGACCCGGCAGCTCAGCAGGAAGTTGTCGATCGTGAGGGCGGCGCCGTCCCGGCGTGCCAGCACCGCGCCGACGAGCCCGTTGTCGCCGAACCGGTCGCGGGCGTGGACGGCCAGTACCAGCGCGGCCGGGTCCTTCGCCAGGTCCCGGACGTCCTGCGGCTGCAGGCGCACCGTGGTCAGGTTGAACTGGTTGGTGCGCAGCGTCAGTTGGGACACCCGGGCAACCTCGGCCTCCGTCACCCGTGACAGCCGCACGGTCACGTCGAGGGCGTGCAGATAGTCCGTGATCGAATCGAAGCCGTCCAGGAAGCTCTTGCGCGCGGCCTCGTCCCGGTACCGGGACGCCCGCGCCACGTCCTCCCCGGTCAGTTCGAGTACATCGAACCAGCCGTCGTGCAGCAGGGCGCCGATGTGCGCCGCCGGCTCACGGTTCAGGTCGACCACCGCGACCCCGGGCAGCTCCCGCCGTACGAGCCCGCGTTCGTAGGCGCTGTCGTCGACGAAGACGAAGCTGTCCACGCCCAGGCCCAGGGTGTCCGCGAGGGCGGTGAGATTGTCGTGCTTGGGCTCCCAGTTGGCGATGACCCGGACGAAGTCGTCCTCGCGCAGGGCCATGCGCGGATGGGTGCGCAGGGCCTGGCGGACCGGCCCGGGGTCGTTCTTGCTGACCGCAGCCAGGAGCACGCCCTGCGAGCCGAGTTGCTTGACCACGCGCTGGAAGGCGAGGAAGGCCTCGCCGCGGTAGCCGTCCCCGACCTCGATGCCCTCGACGCCGTCCTCGCCGAGCACCCCGCCCCACAGTGTGTCGTCGAGATCGAGGACCAGGCACTTCTTGGTACGCCCGGTCAGCTGCCGGGCCAGGTGACCGGTCTCCCGGGCGTACTCGGAGAGGAGTTCGGGGGTCAGGTGCGCCTTGGCGTAGGTGCTGAGCCGGGCGTCGGAGGCGGGGACACCGTCGGCGAGCAGCGGGTCCAGGTCGATGACGACGACGGCCGGATCGTCCGCCGCGAGCCGCAGCAGCCGCGCGTTGGCCTCGCGCCAGAGCGCGCCGAGCCGAGCCCGTGACCTGGCGTCCACCAACTGCGCGGTGTGGTTGCGCAGCAGGGGCATGGTGTTCAGCACCAGGGTGCCGTGGCCGGCGGCCCGGAACCGGGCAGCGAGCCCCTCGATGATCCGCAGCCGGTCGGCGGCGGCCCGCTCGACGTCCTCCGGACGCCAGGGGACGGGCAGTTGGTCGAAGACGACCGCCGGGTCCAGCACGCACAGGACGAGGTCCGGGCGGGCCGCGTAGAGGGCACTCGAGGGATCGGTCAGATCGAACACGTAGCCGTCGAAGTCGCCCAGCACGGGCCGCAGCAACAGACCGTGCCGAGCCAGCTGGCCGGTCAGGGCCGGGACGAGCGCCGACAGCGTGCCGTGGCCGGTGATGCCGACCGTGACGGTGGGCACGGCCGGGTGGCGCCGGGCGATCTCCTCCGGGTCGAGCCGGGCCAGGGCCCGGCCGGCCCGCAGCACCTCCTGGGCGTCCAGCCCGGCCAGCAGTTCCTGGACCCGCGGGTACTCCGCGATCAGTCGGCCGTCCCCGGCCAGCTCCAGCAGCGGATCGGCCGAGGGCCGCGCGGCCGGGCGGGCCGTGCCGGTGGTGTGGTTCGTCTGGTTCGTGCCGGCCGTGTCCATCGAGTTCCCCCCTCTCTCTCGTACGGGCTGTCGTGCGATGCGGGCCTGTGGGCCTGTGGGCCTGTGGGCCTGTGGGCCAAGCGGATCCGGCGAAGTACGGTGCGGCAGTGCCCCGAAGGGGCGCGGGGCTCCATCGATGTGCGGCTCCGCCGCGGGGCGCGACCAGCCCCGGCTGACCCGCAGACGACCCGACGGCACATCGCGGCGTTTCCGGCGGAGCGCTCAGCCCGGGTGCGGGCCGGGTGGCGGGCCGCCGATGATCTGTCTGCCGGGGCCGCCCGGGCCGGGCATCGCCGGGAAGCCGGGACCGCGACCTGGGCCCATGTGGCCTCCGGGGCCCGGGCCGTGGCCCGGGACGGGCCCGTGTGCGCCGGGTGGTGGGGCGCCGAGTCCCGGCGTCATCGATCCGTGTCCGTCGCGAGCTTCGGCCGGTACCGGGGCCTCCCCGTTCGGGGAGGTCTGCCGGGCGAACTGGGTGCGGTACAGCTCCGCGTAGAGCCCGCCGAGCTCCATCAGCTCGTCGTGGGTGCCGCGTTCACGTATCTGGCCCTCGTCGACGACCAGGATCTGGTCGGCCTCTCGGACGGTGGACAGGCGGTGGGCGATCACCAGCGAGGTACGGCCGGCGAGCGCGGTCTTGAGGGCCCGTTGGACGGCCGCCTCGGACTCGGAGTCGAGGTGTGCGGTGGCCTCGTCGAGCACGACGACGGACGGGGCCTTGAGGAGCAGCCTGGCCATGGCGAGGCGCTGCTTCTCGCCGCCCGAGAAGCGGTAGCCGCGGTCTCCGACCACCGTGTCGAAGCCGTCGGGCAGCGAGGCGATCAGATCCCAGATCTGGGCCGCCTTGCAGGCCTCGATCAGCTCGTCCTCGGCAGCATCCGGCCGGGCGTAGAGGAGGTTGCCCCGGATGGTCTCGTGGAACATGTGCGCGTCCTGGGTGACCACGCCGATCGTGTCGCGCAGGGTCGCCAGCGTCAGGTCCCGCACGTCCTGCCCGCCGATCCGTACGGTCCCCGAGTCGGGGTCGTACAGACGCGGTACGAGCTGGGTGAGCGTGGTCTTGCCCGCGCCGGAGGGGCCGACCAGCGCGGTGAGCTTGCCGGCCGGGGCGGTGAAGCTGAGTTCGCGCAGGGTCCAGGCGTTCGCCGCGCGCTCGGGCAGGGGCAGGGCGATGGACTCCAGCGAGGCGAGGGAGACGTCGGCGGCCGCGGGGTATCGGAACGACACCTTGTCGAACTCGATCTCCAGGGCCCTGCCTTCGGGGCCCGCGGCGGGCAGGGTCCGCGCGTCGGGGCGCTCGGCGATGAGCGGCTTCAGATCGAGGACCTCGAAGAGCCGGTCGAAGCTGACGAGCGCGGTCATCACGTTCGCCTGCACGCTGGACAGCTGGTTGATGGGGCCGAACAGCCGGGTGAGCAGCGTGGCCAGGGCCACGAGCGTGCCGAGCTGGAAGGTTCCGTCGACGACGAGGGAGCCGCCCAGTCCGTACACCACGGCGGTGGCGAGCGAGCCGAGCAGTGTCACCGTCAGGAACAGCATCCGCCCGTACACGCTGGTCACCACGCCGATGTCACGGACCCGGGCCGCGCGTTCGGCGAAGCGGCCGCTCTCGTCGTCGGGGCGTCCGTAGAGCTTGGACAGCAGCGCCCCGGAGACGTTGAAGCGCTCGTTCATCATCGAGCCCATCTCGGCGTTCAGCTGCATGTTCTCGCGGGTGAGCCGCTGGAGCCGGCGTCCCACGATCCTGCCCGGGAGGACGAAGAGCGGCAGCACCAGTACGGCCACTATGCCGATGGCCCAGGCCAGGTAGAACATCGTGCCCAGCACCAGGACCAGGGACAGGGCGCTGGAGACGACGGTGGACAGCAGTGAGGTGACCGCCTGCTGGGCGGCGACCACATCGGTGTTGAGCCGGCTGACCAGCGATCCGGTCTGGGCCCGGGTGAAGAAGGCGATGGGCTGGCGCTGCACATGGCTGAACACCTGGGTGCGCAGGTCGTAGATCAAGCCCTCGCTGACGCGGCCGGAGACCCGGCCCTCGACGAATCCGAAGAGGAACTCCAGCAGCGCGAGCCCGCCGGCGGCCGACGCGATGGCGACGACCGTGCCGCGGTCGTTCTTCATGATTCCGTCGTCGATGAGGAACTTGAAGAGCAGTGGCGTCATCACGGTGATGACCGCGCTGAGCGCGGTGAGCGCCACGAGGAATACCACGCGCCCGCGATAGGGCCGGGCATAGGGCAGAATTCGCTTGACCGTGCCGGGTTTGATTTTCTGCTTGGTCAGCGAAGCGTCCGCATTGAGCCCCCGAATCATGATTCCGGGACCCGGGCCTCCTAGCATCGCGCAAGAACCTCCTTGGTTCTGTTTCTCGCCCTGCGGGTCGCGTACTCGGTTCCGTACGGTGCTTTTCTACTCACCGAGTTCGGCGACGAGGCTCTTGGGACGCATGTCCGTCCAGTTCTCCTCGATGTACTTCAGGCAGGCCTCCCGGCTGTCCTCGCCGTGCACGGTGTCCCAGCCCGCCGGGACATTCGCGAACGCCGGCCAGAGAGAATGCTGACCCTCGTGATTGACAAGGACGAGGAAAGTGCCGTTCTCGTCGTCGAAGGGGTTGGCCATGACCACTCCTATTCAATGGAACCTGCCATCGGATCGCCTCACGATAACCACGGCGATCCTGACGCGGCAACCGGCTCATGAAGCCCTTTTGCGCACACAAAAAAGGAGGCTGAGAATCCTTGGAAGGGGACCTCGCCCAGCTATTTCTCCGGGCCGCCTGCACATTCTTTCCGGGCGACCGGGCGCGGTGTCCGACCGGACGATCCGGCCGGTTGGACACAGATCATGTACGGGGCCGGAGGATTCCGTCCATGCCCGCCCCGCGCACTTGGACATCCCCGGCGGGCGGAAGGACTCCCGCCCGCCGGGGGCCGCTGGTCAGGACTTGGCCGGCAGCCAGAGCATGCCGTCGTTCGAGGTGACCAAGCCGCCCGGGAACATGGGGGCATCCGGGCCGAGGTCCTCGCCGAGGAAGGCCCGGCTCTGCACCTGGGCGCCCTCCTGCATCGCCTGGCGGACGACCGAGGAGCTGAACAGCGGGGCCATGCTCTCCTCGTGGCTCGCGGCCAGCTGGTCGATCGCGGTGGCGAACTCCGCCGACCGGGACTTCATCCGCTCCGCGGCGGACTCGGCGTCCTGGAGGGCGAACTCCGAGGAGGAGACGCCGGCCACGAGCTCGACGAAGGACTCCAGCTCGGTGTGCTGGTTGCTGGTGACCTTCTTCGCCGACCAGAAGTACGAGTTCTCGTCCACGTGCATGTCGTAGAAGGACATCAGGAACTCGTAGAACACGCCGTACTCACGCCGGTAGCGGGCCTCGAACTCGGTGAACGCCGCGTCCTCCGGGACCAGGCCGGCCAGCGTGCTGTTGATCGAACGGGCCGCCAGCAGGGCGCTGTAGGTGGCCAGGTGGACACCCGAGGAGAACACCGGGTCGACGAAGCACGCGGCGTCGCCGATCAGCACCAGACCCGGCCGCCAGAACTTCGTCTGGTGGTACGAGTAGTCCTTGCGGACCCTCAGCTGGCCGTACTGGCCCTCCGTCACCCGGGTGGCGTCGGCCAAGTACTCGCTGATCAGCGGGCACTCGTCGATGAGGGCCTGGATGGCCTTCTCCGGGTCGCCCTGGATCCTGTCGGCATTCTCCCGCCTGACGACCGCCCCGACGCTGGTGAGGGTCGGGCTGAGCGGGATGTACCAGAACCAGCCGCTCTCGAATGCCGCGCACAGGATGTTCCCCGAATTCGGCGCGGGCAGGCGCTTGCCGCCCTCGTAGTAGCCGAACAGCGCCAGGCTCTTGAAGAAGTCCGAGTACTCGCGGGTGCCGCCCACCCGCTTGTGGATTCGGCTGCCGTTTCCGGAGGCGTCCACCACGAACGATGCGTGCACCTGGTGCTCGCCGCCGTCGGCGTCGGTGTACGTGACACCGGTGACCCGGTCGCCCTCCTCGACGACATCGGTCACCGACACCTGGAAGCGGACCTCTGCCCCCTTCTTCACGGCGTTGTTCAGCAGGATCTCGTCGAATTTCGACCGCTCCACCTGGTACGCCTGCGAGGTCGCGCTGGCGATCTTCGGAGAGACCGAGAACGAGAAGGTCCAGGGCTCCGGATTGGCGCCCCAGCGGAATGTTCCGCCCTTCTTCGGCGTGAATCCCGCCTTCGCCAGCTCGTCCGTGACCCCGGTCATCTTGCAGACGCCGTGAATGGTGGAAGGAAGCAGCGACTCACCGATCTGGTACCGCGGGAAGGTCTCCTTCTCCAGGACCAGGACCCGATGTCCCTGCATCGCGACGAGCGCGGCGAGCGTGGACCCACCGGGGCCGCCTCCTACGACCACGACATCGAATTCCTCAGGGCCCTCAACACCCATGTGACTGCCTCCTGTTGTCGTTGCTCAATTCGGCGCCCGGCCCATGCTGTGCCTTCACCCGGAACGCAGCCAACCGATGTCCTTGCACGGTTGGACAGCGCCGGGAGGACCCGTCGGCGATTCGGTGCATGGCGAAAGGCCCCCGGCGGTTCGGTCGTTCGCCGGCGGCCCGGTGGGGCGGTCAGCGGCCGGACCAGACGGGGTCGCGTCGCTCCGCGAACGCCCTGGCTCCTTCCGCGGCGTCGCTGCTGCGCCGGCGGCGTTCCTCCCAGACGTACTCGGCGGTGAACGCCTGCTCCAGCGGCATGTCGACGGACTTGAGGGCGGCCTCCTTGATGGACCGTACCGACAGCGGCGCGGCGCGGACCAGGTCCGCCGTCCACTCCTCGACGCAGTCGTCCAGCCCGCCCGCCGGAACCACCTCGTTGACCAGCCCGTGCCGCAGGGCCGTCCGCGCGTCGAGTCGGCGGCCGGTGAGCAGATACCCCATGGCGATCTTCTGGGGCAGCTGTCTGATCAGCCGGAAGGCGCCGCCCGCCCCCGGGACCAGTCCGAGCCTGGCCTCCGGCAGGCCGAACACCGCCTGGTCGGAGGCGATGACGACGTCGCAGGCCAAGGCCAGTTCGAAACCGCCGCCCAGCGCGTAGCCGTGGACACGTGCGACCACGGGCTTGGACAGGGTGAACCGGTCGGTGAGCCGCGGCCAGCCTGGCTGTCCCCGGCTGCCGAAGGTCGTCGCAGGCGTTCCCTCCCTGGTGAGGCGGGCCCGCTCCTTGAGATCCTGCCCGACGGAGAAGGCCCGGTCACCCGCCCCGGTCAGCACCGCGACTCTCACCTCGTCGTCCGCCTCGACGTCGTCCCAGATCCCGCCGAGTTCCTCGTGCATGCGCAGGTCCATCGCGTTCAGCACATGGGGACGGTCGAGGGTGATGCGGGCGACGTGGTTCTTCTTCTCGTAGCGCACCCGCGAACGGTCGTCGGCCGGGCTCATGCCGACCCCGCGGCGAACCGGCCGGCCTTGTCGACGACGTCCTCGCCGTACAGGCGCAGCGCCTGCTGGAGCGCGAACTCGGCCAGGTACGCGCGGAACGCGCCCTCCGGCTCCTCGGCGAGGTTCAGCATCCGCCGGTTGGCGAGCACCGCGTCGCCGTCGAGCCGCGCCAGGCTGCGCTCGACGGCCGCGTCCAGTTCGTCCGGCTCCACGACCTCGTCGACCAGCAGCCGTGCGTCGGGCTCCGCGGCCCGGATGCGGCGGCCGCCGAGGATGACCTGGCGGGAAAGCCGCGGTCCGGCGTACCTGCTGAACCGGAAGTTCGCGACGCCCGGGATGATGCCCTCCTTCGCTGCGGGCAGGCTGAAGTAGGCGTCGGACGCTGCGAGGACGTGGTCGAACACCAGCAGCAGCTGGGTGCCGCCGCCGATGGCGAAGCCGTCCACCGCGGCCACCCAGGGCTTCTCGGTGCGGGGCGAGTGCCAGCTGCCCAGGCCGTCGGCGAGCACCCCCCGGACGATCTTGTGGATGTAGCCGAGTTCGCGGCGCAGCAGGAAGTCGACCAGCGAGATGTCCCCGGAGCTCAGGAACTTGAGGTTGATGCCCGCGCTGAACACCCGTCTGCCCCGGTAGCGGGGGTGGGTCATCTCCCCACCGCGCAGCAGCCCCACTCGGACATCCGGGTCGAGCAGGGCGAGGTCGACAGCGGTCTCCATGTCGTCGACCTGCTGGTTGTCCTCGGCGTTCAGGCGGTCGTCCCGGCACATCGTCAGCCGTGCGGCGCCGTCCCGGCGTTCCAGCCGCACGGCCTGCATCTCGACGACCCCGGTGCGCCTGAATTCGGGGAGCAGCCGCAGCGCCCGGGGGACGGGCCGGAGCATCGCGTCGAGCAGGTGCGGGCCGGCCGCTTCGGACCTGAGGACCGCCCGCAGGAAGATGCCCTGGTCGATTTCGTGCCCTTCCTTGTCGGCCTGCGGCCGGCCCCGTTCGTCGGCGAGCTGCCGCTTCGATGGGACCAACGCGGGGAAGGCGTCCGCGGCGGCCTCGACGAGCTCGTCGAGGCGCAGGCTGCGGGAGCGGCCTTCGGTGAGCCGGTCGTACACGGCGTCCACATGCGTGTCGAGGAAACGGGTGCGCTGCGCGCGGGCCTTGTCCTTCGCGGCGGCGGCCTCGGCCCGCTGTTCCGGGGTGCGCGCGCTCGGACTCGGCAGGGACTGCGTGAGCTTTTCGACGTGCTCGGCGGCGTCGGTCAGGGCCGGCCAGAGGGCGGGGGCCTGCTGCCGCTCCGCGAGGGCCGGTGTCACGACGCCTCCTCTGCGGTGGCCCTGCGCAGCGCGCGGTCGCAGGCCGCCAAGTGCTGGCCGAGCGCGTCCTCGAAGCTGGTGAAGACGGCGTCGAACAGCAGGCGGCGGCGGATGGCCAGTTCCTTGCCGGACAGTGCGGCGGCGAGCTCCGCCGTGGCCTCGGCAGCGCCGGCCGGGTCGTCGGCCAGCTCGTCGAGGAGCCCCAGCGCCAGCGCCTCGGGGGCGGGGATCGGGGTGCCGAACAGCACGGCACGGCGGACCCGGGCGGCGCCCGCCTGCTGCACGAGGCGGTGCGCTGCCATGCCGGGCCAGGTGGCGTCGCCGTCGAGCGGAACGAGCAGCCGGGTGTCGGGGGTGGCGATCCGCAGGTCGGTGGCCAGGAGCACGTCGAGGGCCGGTCCGCCGCAGTCGCCGGACGCCACCGCGACCGTCACCGCGGGCAGCCGTTCCAGCCGGCGCACCATCCGTTCCCACTTGGTGACCAGGCCGACGGTCAGGGCGCCGGTCCAGTCGGGGTTCGGGGCGCCCGTGACGTGCAGGGCCACCGTCCCGGAGCCGGGCAGGTCCTCGGCGTGGTCGCAGATCTCGTCGAGCGCGTTGACGGCGGCCGCCGACAGCGGCTCTCTCCCGTCGATCGTCAGTGCGGTCATGTCGTCCCTCACTCCCCCCGCGGTCACCACTGGACCAGCGCCGTTTCGATGGTGGAACCCGGCCCCATGGTCATCAGCACCCCGTACTCGCCGGGCCGGGTGACCCGCTCCTCGAGGAGCCTCTCGTAGGAGAAGAGGAAGGAGCCGCTGGAGACGTTTCCGTAGTCGCGCAGCACCCCGACGGTGTGCCTCAGGTCGTGACGGATCAGCCCGAGGTTGACGGTCACGGCGTCGATCACCTTCTTGCCGCCGGAGTGCACCAGCCAGTGCGCGATGTCGCTCCTGCGCAGTCCCGTGCCCTGCAGCAGCCGGTCGACGACGATCTCGGCGTGCGCGCCGACCACATAGGGGATCTGCGGGTCGAGGAAGAAGCTGAACCGGTTCTGGGCCCGGTCCCAGTCGTAGCGCATGGCGTCGAAGGCCTCGGGGATGATGCAGCTGGCGAATTTGATGATCCGCGGGCCCTCGGGCTCCGCGGGTGTGTCGTCCTGGCCGCCCGCGACGAGGGCGATGGCCGCCGAGCCGTCACCGAACAGGCTGTTGACGACCGCGGTGCGCATGGTCGAGTCCATCGCGTAGGCGGCGGAGCAGGCTTCGGCGCAGAGCACGACGGCGAGTTCGCCGGGGTGTGCGGTGGCCCATCCGGCCACGACGCCGAGGGCGTTCAGTCCGGCGTTGCAGCCCATGCCGACGATGTCGGACCGGCTGCAGTGGCGGTCGATGCCCAGCTCGCGGATCATCAGCGCGCTGAGGCCGGGGGTGAGGAAGCCGGTGGAGGTCACGCAGCACAGGTGGCGCAGATCGGAGAGCTGTGCGCCGGCCCGCTTCAGACAGGCCTGCAGGGCTTCGGCTCCCATGTCGACGGCCAGTGCCTTGTGCTTGTCGAGGAGGTCGCCCTGCGGCTCGGGGTGGCGGATGCCGTCGTCGTCCTCGTCGGGCAGGGTGAGGTAGCGGCGTTCGATGGCGCTGTTGGCGAAGAGCGAGCGGATCCTGGGATCGGTGATGTCGAACGCCTCGAGCACTTCCTCCTGGGTGTACGACGTGGGGGAGGTGGCCGTTCCCACGCCGACGATCCTCGGGCGCGGCGGCGACTGCGTGCCCGGTAAAGCGCCGCTCTCCAGGAGCTGCGCGGTCGTCACCGGAGATTCGATGTCGATGGTCATCGGAAAGTCCACCCCCACATGCGCGGTTTGCTCCGCAGTCGTTTCCTGGTCGTGTTGCTGGTCACTGCTGTCACCTTTCTTCCTTCACGACGACTTGCTTTCGGACTCGACGAAGTGTGCGAACCGCGCCGTGCCCTCGTCGATTTCCATGGGCGTCAGATAACTGGTGGAAAGCCGGATGGCGTGGTGGCCTCCTTCTTCCGGGTAGAAATAGCTCATCGGCGTCCAGATGACACCGAATTCCTGTGCGGACCTGGTGAGTGCCGGGTTGTCCGCGCGGAAGGGGACGTGCACGGTGAGGAAGAAGCCCCCGGTGGGCTCGTTCCAGCGCACGCCCAGCGCCTCCCGGCGACGGGCCGGCAGATGGGCGTCCAGGCTCCGCAGCGTGGCCTTGAGCGCGTCCCCGTAGTAGGCGGCGGCCCGCGCGTTGAGCTGCGAGATCCTGCCCTCCGCAGCCAGCAGCGCGCCGGCGACGGCGGCCTGACTGAGCGAGGAGGTGTTCACCGTCACCATGCTCTTGATCTTGGCGAGCTCGTCCGCGAGCAGCGTGGTCCGCCCGGCCTCGTCCACCACCAGCTGGTCGGCGACGGCGAAACCGACCCGGGCCCCGGGAAAGATCGTCTTGGAGAAGGAGCCGAGATGGACGACCCTGCGGTCACGGTCGAGGGACTTCAGGGTCGGCAGCGGGGAGCCGGGGCTGACCCTGCGGTAGGGACTGTCCTCGATGATCAGGATGTCGTGTCGCGTGGCGAGTTCGAGCAGCTCGGCGCGGGTCCGGGCGGACATGGTGGTCCCGGATGGGTTGGAGTGGTCGGGGACGACGTAGCAGGCCTTCGGCCGGCGGCCGAGCGCCTGCTCCTCCACGATCGCCTTCTCCAGGTCCGTGCAGGAGAGCCCGTCCTCGCGTTCCTCGACCGCCCGCAGCCGGACGTCCAGCAGCCGGGCCGCACCCGTGATCCCCACGTAACAGGGGCTGGCCACCAGGAGCACGTCGTCGGGCCCGGAGATCAGCGCGCGCAGCACCAGCAGCATGGCCTCCTGCGCGCCGACGGTCACCACCACCGACTCTGCGGGGACGTCGGTGTTCTCGTCGGCCCGGAGCGAGTCGCCGATGATCTCGCGGATCTGCCCCGCGGTGGGTCCGTACTGGTACATCGCGGTACGGACGTCCTCCACCGAGGCGCCCTGTTCGACGAGGTGGTCGAGGTAGCGGCGGATATGGGTGAAGATCTGCTCGCTGTCGAAGAACCCGTCGTAGGGGCGGCCCGGCGCGAAGGAGATGGCGTCCGGATAACGATGGGTGACCTCGTTGAGGAAGTTCATCGTGTCCAGGACCGGATCGGACACACTCGCGTGCAGATCCGCCTTCCGCAGGAGGGAGGTGGGTGCGGCCGGGCTGGTCCCGGCAAGGAATTCCGGCATGACGGGTCCGGCCATGTATTCCCCCATGAGGCATCGGTCGACGGAAAGCCTATTTCCGCGCAAGAATCACACGCGTTCAGGTGTTCCGCCAACGCCGTCCAACCGCGCGAAAGGCGCACTTGGACATGGCCCGGGGGGCTACGATTTATTCTCACTGCCTATTCGGGAACGTCGGGAGGTCGGCGCGCCTTCGTACATTCAGTTTTCGATATATCTTGGTGAGATGCTGCTCGACGGTGCTCACGGTGATGAAGAGCCGGCCGGCGATCTCACGGTTGGTCCGTCCCTCGGCAGCGAGGGCCGCGACCCTGCGCTCGGCGTCGGTCAGTTCGGCCCGTACGGGCGCGGGCTCCTTCCCGCCGCCCGCGGCGGGCTCCCCGGGAGTCCTGGGCCGGGAGGGCTCGTGCCGGAGCCGCTCGTCCGGGGCCGCCAGCGCCTCCTCCAACTCGGCCCGTGCGTACGCCAGTTCCAGACGGTCGCCGCACGCCTCGAAGATCCGCACCGCCTCCCGGAGCAGCGCCGGGCGCTCGGGAGGCTCGCTCGCCGCCGCCAAGCGGCGCAGGGCGATCCCCCGGACCCTGGAGCGTTCGCCGAGGGGCCGGGACAGCTGCTCCTCGATCAGCTCGCGCGCCTCGCCGGTCCTGCCCATGGCGACCAGGGCGGCGGCGGCGTCGTTGCGCCAGTCCGGGAGGTCGGGCGCGTCCAGCCCCCACCGCGACATCAGGTCGCCGCAGTTCTGGAAGTTCGTCAGGGCAGTGTGCGGACGGCCCATGGCCAGGTGATACCGCCCGAGCGCCTGGAGATAGGGCAGCGCGAAGGGAGTGTCGAACATGACCGGCGGAACGGGCAGGCTGACGTACGACATCACGGTGTCCAGCTCGCCGAGCTCGGTCGCCGCCCGCACCGCCAGCGCCAGCGGGAGGCCGACCACCACACCCCACGCCGACGGGGCGACGACCTCCAAAGCGGTCCGGGCGCAGGCCTCCGCCTCCGCGAGCTCGCCCCGGCGCAGGGCCGTCACCGACCGTACGGTCTCGAACAGGGCGCGCCGCACGGGCACGCGCGCGATCCACGGCTCCTGCAGCAGCCGCCCGGTCCAGAGCACCGCGTCGTCCACCCGGTCCGACTGGATCAGCACGACCAGTGCGAACAGGGTGGAGGCCAGCGGGCTGTCGGCGCGGGCGCGGTGCAGCACCTGGTCGGCGCCCTGGATCTCCTCGCCGTCCCAGGTCAGTCTCGCCAGCAGGGTGCTGCAGGCCGGTGCGGACACCGGACCGGACCACATCGACGGAACGTCTGCGCCGTCCTCCGTGGTGTCGCGTGCCGACGCGGGCCGGCAGAGGGACAACCATAAGCGGGCCATCAGGACGTCCGGCGCTGTGGCGCCCTCGGGTGAACGGCCGCCGGTCGTCCGCTCGTTGGTCTCGATCCTCCTCAGCAGCTCTTCGGCGCGGGCGAACTCGCCCCGCCACAGCAGCAGTTTGACCGGTATCGTGGCCTCCTCGCCGCTGAGCATCCCGACCCGCACCAGGTGGTGCAGATGCTGCAGGTGCCGGCCCGCAATATCCGGGTCGATGTGCCACTGGGCGTCGGCAAGTGCCGCGGTGATCTGCGCCTCCCCCTCCGGGTCCGTGCAGATGGCCAGCGCATGGCGCAGGTAGTCGACCGAGGTCTGGACGTCGCCCGCGGACATGGCCTCGCGGGCGGCCTCCCGAAGAATGTCGACGCGCCAGACGGAGCCCTCGGAGTCGTGGGCGGCCATGAGCTGTTCGGCCACCGCCACCGCCGAGGCCCCCGACTTGTGCAGCAGTTCGGCGGCCCGGCCGTGCATCACCGGGAGTTCCTCTGCCGGAATGTCGGCCAGGACGGCAAGCTGGGCGTACTCGTGGCGGAACCGCACGCCGGAGACCAGGCCCGCCGCGGTCAGGTCCGCGATGCTCCAGTGCGCCGTCCTGGCGTCGCCCCCGAGGAAGTCGCCGAGCAGCGAGGGCGTGGCCGACTCGCCGAGCACCGCCAGGACGCGGGCGACCGCCAGCATCGACGCATCGCCCCGGTGCAGGCACCGCAGGACGGCGCCCCGGAAGGACTCGCCGGGCTCCGGCACTGCCCTTTCCCGCTTCGTCGGCGAGAGGTCCTCGAGCAGCGCGTTCAGCAGCAGAGGGCTGCCTCCGCCGGCCTCGGCCCAGGCATCGACGTCACCGGGGGCCGGCTCCACGCCGAGGCGCTCGGTGAGTTGTTCGGCGATGCCGGCGCATGTCAGCGGGGCCAGCCTGATCTGGTGGCAGTAGGGAAGGTGCAGAATCTCCGCGTGGAACCGTGCCAGCTGCCGATCGTGGCACGAACTCTCGCTCATCACGATCATGACCGCCGAGGAGTCGATACGGCGGATGAGGTAGCGCAGGCACTGCAGCGAGGGTTCGTCCGCGAAGTGCACGTCGTCGATGCCGATGACGAGCGGCTGCCGCTCGGAGTACTCGCGGACCGTCCGGAAGATCCGCTGCAGGAGGCCGATCGGGGCCCGCCCGGTCTCCTGGGCGCGGTCGCCGGATACGGTGACGCCGACGTCCTCGGCGGCGAAGGGATCGATGGCCATCCCCACCGCGCGCATGGCCGTCACCAACTGGTGGGCCAGGCCGAACAGATGGAGCTGCTCGCTGGCCGAGGCCGTCACCGAGACGTACAGCGCGCCCCGTTCGACGGCCCGCTCGGCGAACGTACTGACCAGCGCCGTCTTCCCGCTCCCCACGGGGCCGTTGGTCAGGACGACGGCCCCCCTGCCGCCCGCACACCCGTCGTACAACCGCTCGAGCAACTGAAGTGCGTCGTCGCGCTCGCCGAGCTTCACAGATACCCCCCGTACCCATGTGTGCACTCTCCGGCCTGAATCTAACCTTGCGGGGCCGGGCACGGAGGCGAGCTCCGACAGTGGTCTCACACCTTGGATACTCGAACGATGTCGAAGGGGAAGAACTGGGCAAACGCCGCCAACTCCACGGGCACCGACCCGCGCTGAAGTACTAGCCCGCGGCCGACACCCCGGAGCGGATGTCCTCCTCGGACATGGCGCGCCAGCCCTCGGCCTCGAGCTCGGCCGCCACCAGGTCGGCCACGTCGGAGGGGACGGTGAGCCGCACGGCGAGCGCGCCTTCCTCGGCGGAGGCGACGGTGGCATCGTCCGCGCCGAGACCGTGTCCGGCGACAGAGGCCAGCAGCCGGGCGAGTTCCCCGGGGCGGTCCGGGACCGAGACCAGGACCGCGGTCAGGTCGGCCGGTGTACCCCCGGCGAGCGGCGGTATGCCCGCGACCCCCTCGATGCCCCGCTCGAGCAGGTCCGCCAACGTCCGCATGCCGTGGGCCCGTTCCATGCCGTCGCGGTCGGCGAGCTGGTCCAGCGCGGACACCAGCCGGGACAGGTCGGTGTGCAGCTCCTTCACGAAGCCGATGACGGAGTCGGCGTTGGACTGCAGGATGTCGCTCCAGAGCCGGGAGTCGCCGCGGGCGATCCGGGTGACGTCACGCAGCCCCTGGCCGGCGAACCGGCGCATCCCGTCCGGGGTCCCCCGCAGCCGGGCCGCCATCAGACTGGCCACCAGGTGCGGCACGTGGGAGGTGAGGGCCACCGCCTCGTCGTGGGCCCGGCTCTGCGTGACCACGGGAACCCCGCCGCACAGGTCCACCAGTTCCAGCGCGCGGTCCATGGCCGTGCCCGAAGTCAGCGGGGACGGAGTGAGCGCCCAGGGGCGCCCCCGGAACAGGTCGGCGCGGGCCGCCAGCGGACCGGACCGCTCCCGGCCGGCCATCGGATGCCCCCCGACGTACCCGGACGGATCGGGCGCGTGGTCGAGCACCAGCCGTTCCGGCTCAGCCTTCACGCTCCCCACGTCCGTGTAGGTGCGGGCCAGCCCTCGCCTCTGCAGCTCGATGAGCAGATGACCGACCTTGCTGGGCGGTACGGCGAGCACGGCCAGGTCGACCGGGTCGGGCGGGAGCTCCACCCGGCCCGCGCCGAGCGCCGCGGCCGTCCGGGCGGCCGCCGGGTCCCGGTCGGACAGGAACACCGTCACCCCCTGCCGGCTCGCCGCGAGCGCGACAGACGTGCCGATTAACCCCGTGCCGATGACGGCCATGGCGCGAATCATTCAGCATCCCCCATTCGAAAGGCCCTCGACGATAACCCGGAATGGCCGTCCATTTCATGGGCCCCGACGCCCGTAGCCAAATTCGCAATCGCCGTCCTAGAGTTCGGGAAGCTCATTTCCCAAACACCGCTGGGGGTCACTCGTGAGGGAATTATCAAAATCCGCGGTTGCGCTCGGAGAGCTCACCGTCGACTACATCGAGATGTATGTCGAGGACCTGGACACGGCAGTGCCGGAGTGGACCGGAAGGTACGCCTTCGCCGTGGTCGGCACCAGCGAGTCCGCCGACCACCGAAGCACCGCCCTGCGCCACGGACAGATCACCCTGGTGCTCACCCAGGCCACCTCGGAACGGCATCCGGCGTCGGCCTACGTACCCTCCCACGGCGACGGCGTCGCCGACATCGCCCTGCGCACCACGGACGTGGACACCGCCTTCCGGGCCGCGGTCGCCGTCGGCGCGCGGGTCCACCGCGAACCGTCCCGGCACACGGGCGGCGGACCCGCCGTCACGGCCGCGATCCACGGCTTCGGAGACGTCGTGCACACCCTGGTCCAGCGCGGCCCCGAGGAGGGCCCGGGCCTGCCGGCCGGTTTCGTCCCGGCCCCGCACGCGCCCGACGTCCGGGCCGAGGAGGTGGGTCTGCTCGGGATCGACCACATCGCGGTGTGCCTGAACAGCGGCGAACTCGCCCCCACGGTGGAGTTCTACACACAGGCCCTCGGCTTCCGGGACATCTTCGAGGAACACATCGTCGTCGGCACCCAGGCGATGGAGTCGAAGGTCGTGCAGAGCCGGTCGGGCGGCGTCACCCTGACACTCATCCAGCCCGACGTGTCGGCCGACCCGGGCCAGATCGACGAGTTCCTGAAGGGCCACCAGGGCTCCGGCGTCCAGCACCTGGCGTTCTCCTCGCAGGACGCGGTTGGCTCGGTGCGGGCCCTGTCCGACCGCGGTGTCGCCTTCCTGACCACTCCCTCGGCGTACTACGACCTGCTCGGCGCGCGCATCGACCTGACCGCCGAGCGGCTGGCGGACCTGCGCTCGACGAACGTGCTCGCCGACGAGGACCACGGCGGACAGCTCTTCCAGATCTTCACCGCCTCGACCCACCCGCGGCACACCCTGTTCTTCGAGGTCATCGAGCGCCAGGGGGCCCGCACGTTCGGCAGCGCCAACATCAAGGCGCTGTACGAGGCGGTGGAGCTGGAGAGGACGGGCCAGCGTGGCCCCCGTCGCTGACCTCGCGCCCGAGACGGTGCACTGTCTGGCCGACGTCGAACGCGCCGCAGCGTCGGTCCTGCCGACCGGCGTCCGGGACTTCGTCGCGGGCGGCAGCGGCGCCGAGACGACGCTCGACGCCAACCGCGCCGCCCTGGACCGGGTTTTCCTCGTCCCCCGGGTGCTCACCGACGTCTCGCGTTGCACGACCGACTCCACCCTGCTCGGCCGACCTGTCGACATGCCGGTGGCGGTCGCGCCCGTCGCCTACCACCGACTCGTACACCCCGAGGGGGAGTTGGCCACCGCCCGCGCGGCCAAGGCGGCGGGCGTGCCGTTCACCGCGGGCACCCTGAGCAGCGTCCCGGTCGAGGAGATCACGGCGATCGGCGGCTCCGTCTGGTTCCAGCTGTACTGGTTGCGGGACGACGAGTGCTCCTTGGAGCTGGTGCGGCGGGCCGAGGACGCCGGCTGCGAGGCGATCGTGCTGACCGTAGACGTGCCGTGGATGGGCCGCAGGCTGCGGGACGTACGCAATGGGTTCGCGCTGCCCGACCAGGTACGGG
Organism: Streptomyces herbicida; assembly: GCF_032656585.1. Taxonomy (NCBI): domain Bacteria; kingdom Bacillati; phylum Actinomycetota; class Actinomycetes; order Kitasatosporales; family Streptomycetaceae; genus Streptomyces; species Streptomyces herbicida. The sequence goes on along the minus strand of NZ_JAUYWJ010000037.1, from coordinate 40,893 downwards.
CGGCGAACATCACCACCGGCACGACGGCGCACCGGGCGGCCGCCGGCGCCTCCGCGGTGGCCGTGCACACCCGTGAGACCTTCTCCTCGACGCTGACCTGGTCGGTCGTCGAGACCCTTCGCGCGCGGACCCGGCTTCCACTGGTCCTCAAGGGCGTCCTGGCGCCCGAGGACGCCGCGCGCGCGGCAGCGTCGGGAGTCGACGCCGTCGTGGTCTCCAACCACGGCGGCCGCCAGCTCGACGGCGCGGTCCCCAGCATCGACGCCCTGCCGGAGGTGGCCGCGGCCGTCGGCGGGGACTGCGAGGTCCTCCTGGACAGCGGCATCCGCAGCGGAACGGACGTGCTCAGGGCCCTGGCCCTGGGCGCCCGCGGCGTCCTGGTGGGCCGTCCGGCAGTCTGGGGCCTGGCCATGGCCGGCGAAGCCGGCGTCGGGCGGGTCCTCGAACTGCTCTCCGACGAACTCCGGGACGCCCTGGGCCTGTCGGGCTGCGCCGGCGTCGAGGCTGCCGGACGTCTGCACACCACCACGGGCGCGTCCGGGGCCTGACCCCACCCCCGTCCCTCACATAACCCCCCACGGAAAGGCCCTGGTCCCCCGCCCGAAGGAGGAGACCAGGGCCTTTCGCACAGGACGACGGACCGGGACGACCAACCGTTCGACTTCCATGCTCGGACACCCCAGGGGCACCGCGGGGCAGTGGACCTCAGCCGATCTGCGCCACGTCCTCCTCGACCCGCATCGCGAAGTCCGCCCAGAGATCGGCGAATTGCCGGGCCAGGTCGACGACGATGTCGCCGCAGTGCAGCGGAACGCTGTTGATGATCGCATCCCACTCCTCCTTGCGGAGGGTGTGCAGGGTGAGCAGGCGAAGCAGATTGCGCCCGGTCTCCGTGAAGCGCAGCGCCGGGTCGGCCGTCAACTGCTTCACGAGCACGACGCGGTCTGCCGCGGGCGCCTGCCGGAGCCGGGGGCCCGGTCGGGCCAGCCTCAGGGCACCGGACTCCCCGTGCCGCGCGGGCACGCCCGCCCCGTCGCCGTCCTCCCGCTGCCTCCGGCGCTCCTGCGACACCACCGGAGACTCGCCGTTGCGCAGCCGGTTGCGTACGTCCCGCACCGTTTCGGGAGAGATCCCCGCCGCACGGGCGACCTGACGCAGCGACATGTCCGGGTTCTCGGACAGCAACTCACCGGCGAGCGTGCGTCCCGCGCTCCCGTCGAGCGGGCGGAACCTGCCGTCCTGGCCGATTCGACGGTCCTGCGGACTCGGCTCCCGCTCGGTCCTCCTACGGATGTCGCCGACCGTCCCCGGGGAGATGCCCGTTACCGAGGCCACCTTCCGGTCGGACCACAGCGGATGCGAGGCGATGATCCGCTCGGCCGCGCGCTTGCGGTCCGCCAGCGCCAGCGGCAGGCCGTGGGTGACGTTGAGTCTGACCGCGAGCACGAACGCCTCGGCCTCGTCGCCGTCGAAGAACCTGACCGCGATCCGCTGCGCACCCTGGAGCCTGGCCACCCTCAGCCGGTGGAATCCGTCGATCACCCGCATCGTCGGCCGGTGCACCGTGATCGGGGGAAGCGGGTTCTGCGCGGCCATCAGGGCCTGCACGTGCTCGGGGCTCTCGCCGGCGAGGCGCGGCGAGTCGGACAGTCTGAGCGAGCTCAGCTCGACTTCCACCACGGGCTGCTGATTGATTTCCATTTCTTCCGGCACCACCAGCTCCTCAAGAACTCGCGGCCATATGTTCCGTACCGGATAAGCGCGCTAATTTGCTCGTGCGCGGGAACCAGCGCGTCATCAATGCCCTCGACTCCTCTACAGGGTTGCGGAGCAGAACGTCTCGTCGACCGAATTGCGCGTCGGACAGACGCTGGTCAAATTAGCAGCGGTCTTTTGCGAGCCGTAACCCCCTGCGAGCCCCTATGGCCCACCCCCTTAGGGGTGGGCCACAGGTACTGCGATCCCACTACCAGGCCATATGCCGATGACGCGGACCCCACGCCACTGTCGGCGCCCTGCCCGCCCGGGGTGCGGCGGGCGTGCCGATCGGCGCGGCGCCCCGACTCCCAGGAACAGGAATACGAAATTCCCCTGAACGTGAATGGGGGGCCACCGTACGACCAGCGCCCGCGACTGCCGGAATCACAACCGTCCCCTGAAATACCGGAGAAGCCCGAGGGGGAAATCGCGGCGGAAGCGGGCTGTCCGCCGGGACGTCCAACCGTCCGCTTTTCGCGCTCGGACGGCTCTGCTCCACGCAGCGCCCCTACGCCACCCCCGCGCCCGCACCCGCGGGCACCGTCAGGATGCGGCCCATCAACGGCGAAAGGAGCGTCGTGGCGTCGGCCAGCTCGCGGATGTCGGAGGCCACGAGCGCCTGCGCGCCGTCGCACAGCGCCGCCTTGGGCTCCGGATGGACATCAATGATCACACCGTCCGCGCCGGCCGCGATCGCGGCACGGGTCAACGGCAGCACGAGGTCGCGGCGCCCGCCCGAGTGCGACGGGTCCACGACGACCGGCAGGTGCGAGAGCCGCTGCGCCACCGGTACCGCGCTGATGTCGAGGGTGTTGCGGGTTGCCGTCTCGAACGTACGGATGCCGCGCTCGCACAACACGATGTCGAGGTTGCCACGCTGGGCGATGTACTCGGCGGCGCTCAGCCACTCCTCGATCGTGGCGCTGAAACCCCGCTTGAGGAGGACCGGTTTACCGGCCCGGCCGACGGCCTGCAGCAGGGCGAAGTTCTGCATGTTGCGTGCGCCGATCTGCAGCATGTCGGCGTAGGAGGCCACCATCTCGACGCTGCCCGGGTCGATGACCTCGGTGACGACGGGCAGACCGGTCTCGGCCCGCACGTCGGCGAGGATGCGCAGTCCAGCCTCACCGAGCCCCTGGTACGAGTACGGCGACGTACGCGGCTTGAACGCCCCGCCGCGCAGCAGCGACGCCCCCGCCTCCTTGGCCATCAGCGCGGCCGCGAGGGTCTGTTCCGGGGTCTCCACCGCACACGGGCCGGCGATCACGCTGAGCGTGTCGGGGCCAATGGGCACGCCTCCGACCCGGATCACCGACCGCGCGGGGTGGTGCTCCCGGCTGACCAGCTTGTACGGGGCGGAGACCCGCATGACCTGAACGACTCCCGGAAGGCTGCCGAGGTTGAGCGCCTCGAAGTCGTCCACGTCGCCCACGAGTCCGATGATCGTCCGCGACACGCCACGGCTGACGAACGCCTCCCCGCCGACCGAGCGCACCAGGCCGACAACGGCGTCCACGTTTTTCTGGGTGGCCCCGGGGGCCATCACCACCACCATGCGCCCGCCTCCTTTTTGAGGTTTTCCGGCCGCCGGGCGGAAAACAGCGGAATTCATTCGGATTTCCGGCGGCGTCGGCAGCGTAGGTTCGAGGAATACCGCTCGACAACAGTCGGCGGGTTGGACTGTTGGACTGGCCGGGCAGCCGGGCAGCCGGGCGGAAAACGAAATTACGGGCCTCGCGCCGGGCAGGGTATGTGCCCATGACGGTCGCCGCGTGAACCCCGGTGACGGTGCACCAGCCGTTTCCCGGGAAGGCCCTCTCGCCCGCCGTCACGACGGCCGCCACGGACTTCACTCACGCAGCCGCCGGGGCGTGGGGCGCGATGCAGCGGGTTGCAGTGACCTCCCTCAACAGCTTCCAAGACCCCACGGCTCGTTTGCCTTCATTCCACGGCTAGTTCCGGCGCGGTGCAAGCCGGCGAAACCTCCCGATCACCCTTGGGGAGAGTCTGGGAGTTTCGACCGACCGACGCATTGCCATCGCCGCCTCGAGCGTCGCGACCGCGGATGCCCGCCGTCCTCGCCGTGGGTGCCCTCGGCTTCGCACGGCGAGCTCGGCGGTGTCGACTCCGCGAGTGCCTGGCTCGCGGCGATGATGTGCTTGATGGCCTCGGCCGCGGCGGGGCCGGCCATGACGTTCAGGCGAGCTTCCATGTCCACTCCTGTGTCGTCGTTGGTGGCCCCTTGGACCGAACAGCTCCCGCCACATGTGACACGAACAAATATGACCTGTGTCTCCCCGCCGCGCCGGGCCGGCAATGCGCCTCCGTGCGCCGCCCCTACCGGGTGACTGTGCCCCCAACACCCCCTGGTCCTACCGGAATCCGGACACCTGCCTGGTCATCATGCCGGGGTGATCCCTCCAACGTCCCCCACCATGAACCGGCACCGGGTCCTTCTCCCGGTCGGGCTGGGCGCGCTCGCCCTGGCCGCGCTCGTTGCCCCGCTGTCGGCCGCCCCCGCTGCCGCCCGGTCCACCACCGCACGCGTCGACCTTCCGCCTCCGCCGCGGCCGATGACGGCTGCCGAATCCCGCACCAACGCCTACCTGCGCTCCGTCGACGGCAACCCCAGCCTGCTGCGGGGCTTCTTCCGGCACCTGCCCAAGGGCGGGGACCTGCACAACCACCTCTCCGGCGCGGTGGCGACCGAGTACCTCCTCCAGCTCGCCGCCGAGGACGGCCTGTGCATCAACACGGCCACGCTGACCGCCGTCCAGCCGCCCTGTGGACCGGGCACCCGCCCTGCCGCGGACGCCCGCACCGACCCCGCCTTCCGGCAGGCAGTGATCAGGGCGTGGTCCATGCAGGACTTCCCGCCCGACGAAAGCGGCCACGACCATTTCTTCGCCACATTCGGCAAGTTCGGCGAGGTCACCGGGAACCATCGGGGCAAGCTGCTGGCCCAGGTCGCCGAGGACATCGTGGGTCAGAACCAGTTCTACCTCGAGACCATGGTCACCCCCGCCTCCGACGGCGCCCGCCGGCTCGCCGCCGAGGTCGGCTGGGACGACGACTTCGCCCGCCTGCACGGCAAGCTCGTCGCGGGCGGCAAGCTCGACAAGGTGGTCGCCGACGCACGCAAGGAGGCCGACGACGCCGACGCCGAGTTCCGCGCGGAGGAACACTGCGGCACCAACCGCCCGCAGCCCGGCTGTCGTCTGACGGTGCGCTGGATCTCACAGGTCTCGCGAGGCAGCGCGCCAGAGCGGGTGTTCACCCAGATCGCCCTGGGCATGCGCCTGGCCGAGCGCGATGGTCGGTTCGTCGCCATCAACCTGGTCCAGCCCGAGGACGGGGAGATCGCGCTGCGCGACTACAGCCTCCAGATGCGCATGATCGCGTATCTCCGCGGCCAGTACCCGCACGCCCATGTCACCCTGCACGCCGGTGAGTTGCGGCCCGGTCTGGTCAAACCGGAAGACCTCACCTTCCACATCGACGAGGCAGTCGACATCGCCCACGCCGAGCGCATCGGCCATGGAGTCGACTTCGTCCACGAGAACGACTGGCAGGCGCTCGCGCGCACCATGGCCGCTCGCCAGGTGGCCGTCGAGGTGCCCTTCTCCAGCAACGCCCAGATCCTCGGCATCAAGGGCGCCGAGCACCCCTTCCAGACGTATCGCGCCTACGGCGTGCCGATCGTCCTGGCCACCGACGACCCCGGCGTCTCCCGCATCGACATCAGCCACGAATACCAGTACGCCCACGACACCTACGCGCTGTCCTACCCCCAGCTCAAGGACCTGGCGCGCGCCTCCATCCAGTACTCCTTCCTTTCCGGCGCCGGCCTGTGGCGGGGCAACCCGACGGCGATCGGCTACCACCCCGTAGCCGCCTGCCAGGGGGACACGCTCGGCGCGCCTGTGCCCAGCCGGCGCTGCCGTGACCTGCTCGCATCCAGCCCCAAAGCGGCAGTCGAGTGGCGCCAGGAGGCCGCCTTCGCGTCCTTCGAACGTGCCTTCCGCCGCAACAGCGCCTGACGCCCACCCCACATGGGTGCACGCCAATGGGCGTGCACCCGGCCCACCCCTACCCTTTCAGTGGCACTGCTCCAGTAGGTCCTGTCGTCAAATCCCCGTTGTCCGCCCGGAGGGCGGGCCGGGCGGCGTCATTTGCCCGGTGCGGCGAGTGGGGATCCCCCTGCTCGAAGAGCATGGGGGAGCGTGCATGGCGTCACCGGGCAGGCGGGGATTTGACGACAGGGCCTAGCACTGCGGACGGCGCCCGTGGTTCGCGGCGTGCTTGCGGCGGGACTTCTTCTTCCGGCGTCGCTTCGAGGACATGGCCACCTCCCGCGGATCCGGGGCATCAGAAAGCAACCTGCGTTCCGACCACCCACGATTCCACAGAGCCCACGATGGCGCGATTCGGCACGATGTCTCCGCGGGAGCAAGCATGCCCGGCGAACCCGCCCCGGCTGCAGGACCCCACGCGGCTCCGTGCGGCGGAGGAGGCCGGACGGGCACCCACCGATGAGGTCGGTGTGGGCAGTACGGTCACCCTGCGATTCGGCGACGACACGGTGGAGAGCATCCGGATCGGCGAGCCGGCCGAGGCGTCGGACCAGGCGCTGGTCACGGCCGACAGCCCCCTCGGGCGCGCCCTCCTCGGCCACCGGGCCGGCGACACGGTGCGCTAGGACGCGCCCGAAGGAGAGTCGACCGCGGTGGTGGTGTCCCTGGGCGAGTCAGCCGACCGCCGCGGCTGGTCCGCAGCCGCGGGAAGGTCGTCGAGGAAGGTGACCGTGGGCACGTGGAACAGGCATCCGGTGACTGCGGTCGAGTAGTCGAGGATGCGGTCGTGCTTGGCTCCGCCGTCGCCGAGGAACATGTGCCTGAGCATTTCTTCGGTCACGTCGGGAGTCCGGGCATAGCCGATGAAGTACGTGCCGAACTCGCCCTCTCCGATACTGCCGAACGGCATGTTCTCGCGAATGATCTTGCGCTCGTTGCCGTCCTCGTCGGTGATGGTGTTGAGTGCCACGTGGGAGTCCGCGGGCTTGATGTCATCGGGGAGTTCGACGTTGGTCAGCTTGGTCCGCCCGATGACCTTGTCCTGCTCCTCCGTCGGCAGGGCGTTCCACGCCGTCATGTCGTGCAGGTACTTCTGCACGATCACATAGCTGCCGCCCCTGAAGTCGGGGTCCTCGTCGCCGATGAGCACGGCATCGGCCGCGACTCGGCCGCCGGCGTTCTCGCTGCCGTCGACGAAGCCGAGCAGGTCACGCTCGTCGAAGTACTTGAAGCCATGTACTTCGTCGACCACCGTGACCGCACCGCTCAGCCGCTCCGCGATCAGCCGGGCCAGTTCGAAACAGAGGTCCATACGGCGGCCGCGCACGTGGAACAGCAGGTCTCCCGGCGTTGCCGGAGCCCGGTGGCGCTCACCGGCCAATTCCACGAACGGGTGCAGCTCCCGTGGGCGCGGCCCGCTGAACAGCCGGTCCCAGGCCTCCGAACCGATGCCGACGACACAGCTGAGTTCGTCGTCGGGCGCCCGGAAGGCGACCGAACGGCACAGGCCCGAAACGTCCTCCAGCAGGTCCCGGACGGTCTCCTCGCGGCCTGGCGTGATGGTGACCACGAGGAACAGGGCGGCTTGGGCAGGCGGAACGATCACGGGCTGCAACTCGAGCACGAGCCCGCCTCCTCACGGGATACGAAGGAACCTGTCGTCGGCGGAACGGTGAGTTCCTCTCTTCATGCTGCTCGTTTTCCATCCTGCTGCGACTCGGGTGGATCCGCGGGAGTACGGCGTCAGCCGCTGACGATGCCCACCACGAGGTTGATGGCGGTGGCGAGGATGATGGTGCCGAAGATGTACGACAGCAGCGTGTGCCGCAGCACGATCGCACGGATGGCCGAACTCGAGACGTTGGTGTCGGACACCTGGTACGTCATGCCGAGGTTGTAGCTGAAGTAGAAGAAGTCCCGGTACGCCGGTGGGCGGTCCGAGTTGAAGTCGATCCCGTCTTCCGTCTCGTAGTACACGGCGGCATAACGGGTGGCGTACATCAGGTGCAGCGCGGCCCATGCCATGAAGACCCCGCAGAGCGCGGTCGCGGCAGCGACGTGGCCGGTCTCGGACCGGCCGCGCAGGAGCATCAGCACAATGGCGATCAGTCCGCACGAGGCCACCGCGACGACCACGAGTTCCTCGGCGAGGGGCCGGAAGTCCTCGCGCCGGGCATTGCGATGGGTCGCGGCCGCGTCCATCGGCCACAGCACCAGCCAGCCTGCCAGAACGAAGAACAGTCCCGTTGCGGCGATGCCTACGAGGACACCCAGAACCGGATCGACCGGCAGTCCGACGGCCGCGCCGACGGCGGCTCCGAGGACCACCGCGCCGACGAGGCGGGGTACGGCGTCCAGGGGCAACCAGGTCCTCACGGACCACCACGGTAGTCCCGGCGGCTGGATGCCGCCGCCACGGCGAGCTAGCGTGATGCGATGCGCCATGAGGTGACCGAGGCCGATACCGCGGTGGCGGTGGGCAGTGGGGACGTGCCCGTGCTGGCCACTCCGCGGCTGATCGCGTGGATGGAGGCGGCGACCGTGCGGGCCGCCGCGCCGTTCGTGGGAACAGGTCAGACAACCGTGGGTACGGCGCTGCGTGTCGAGCATGTGCGGGCCACTCGGATCGGGGGGTGCGTGGATGTCTTCGCCGAACCTCCGGCCGCCCCGGGCCGGCGCCTCACGTTCCGGGTACGGGCCGTCGACGGCTCGGGGAGGTTGGTCGCGGAGGGCGAGATCGACCGGGCGGTCGTCGACCGGGAACGGTTTCTCTCGAACGGCCGCTGAGCTCCGCCTCCCCTCGGGAGCCGGGCGACCGGCGTTCCCGCACACCGAAGGACGCGGTCACAGGCCCCAGATCCGTCGGTAGCCCTCCTGGTAGCCCGACGGGTTCCAGGTCGTGGCGCTGTCGCTGTTGGCGGCCGTGGCGAGGTGAACGGGGGCGACATAACCGCTGGCGGGCCGGCCGGAGTAGGCGCGATTGAACTCGTCGATGATCTGCCAGCCCTGCAGGGACAGCGGCTCGGGAACCGTCGCGGCCTGGTACTGCCCGCTCTCGATGCGCTGGAAGGCGGAAGGGTCGCCGTCGCCCGCGCCGATGTTGAAGGGCGGACCGGAGCCCCTCTTGCCGGCGGCGCGGAAGGCCGGGGCGGCGTCGGCGAAGTACAGGTCGTTGATGGCGGCGGAGTGGGTCCACCTGCTCTGGAAGCGGGACAGGAGGGAAGAGACCTCCCGGGGTGTACGGCTGCTCGCGTCCGCGATGGGGATGTTCTCGTACGCGAGGAGCTTCACCCCCGGGCAGGTGGCGAGGTCCTTGCGGATCGATTCGGACTTGTCCCGGGCGAAGGGGATCGAGGCATCGGTGAAGAGCACGACTCCGGCGTGGCCGTTGGAGTGGGCGATGACCCACTGGGCGCTGATGGCGGCCACGTCCTCCACCCGGGTGGTGACGTTGGTGAAGAGCCGGGGGTGCCGGCTGGGACCGGGGGACGGGAGTGCGTGCCAGCCGATGAGCGGGACGCCTTCCTCGTTGGCGCGGGCGACCTGCTGAGAGGTCGAGCCGGGGTCGAAGCCACCGATGACGATGCCCGAGGGCTTGAGGGCCACGGCTTCGCTCATGGCTGCCTGGATACCGGCGGGGGTGCCGCCGCCGTCGATCACCCGGACGTCCCACCCGATCACGCGCGCGGCTTCCCGTACGCCGCTCGCGGCGCCTGCGACTCCGGGATTGGTCATGGTCTGGGCCACGAAGACGACCCTTCTGCCGGACACGGCTCCGGGTCCGTTCGTCGGTCCGTTCCACGGGATGTCCGTCTTCTCAGCTTGCTTGACGTCGGCCTGGGCCTTGGCATGGACCGCGGGGCAGCCCGACGCGCCGGTGGTGGCGGGCGCCGGGACCCCTGAGGAGCCGCGTTCGCAGCCAGAAAGGGTGAGTGTGGCTGCCAGTACGGCTGCGGCGGTGTAGCGGACTTCGACGAGGCCGAGGGAGGCCTTGCGGTTGCCGTACACGGGAACTCCTCGGATGGGGGAGGAAGCGGGAGGATGCGACGGGTCACGGGGTGGCGCCCGGTGCGCCTCCGTCCTGGTCCGGGGACAGGGGCGGTGCGGCGGGCATGTCGCGGGCGGCGGTGCCCTTGCGCAGGCGGCGGCGGGCGGAGTAGCCGGCCAGGCCGACGGCGAGCAGCAGGGTGCCGCCGTAGAACAGGGGGATCGTCCAGAAGGCGCCACCCAGTTGGCCGATGCCGGTGAGGCCGACGGCCAGGACGGCGACGGCAACGAGCGTGCCCAGGGCGTTCGGGCGGCCGGGTCTGACCGCGGTGGAGCCGAGGAGGGCGCCGGCGAAGGCGGGCAGCAGATAGTCGAGGCCGACACTGGGGTTGCCGACCCGCAGCTGGGCCGCGAGCAGGATTCCGGCGAAGCCGGTGATCAGCCCCGAGGCGGTGAAGGCGTAGACGGTGTACGTGCGGGTCGGGATGCCGACAAGGTCGGCGGCACGCGGATTCGATCCGATGACGTACAGGCTGCGGCCGAGCGGCAGCCGCTCCAGTACCAGCCAGAGGACGGCTGTGAGGGCCAGCACGTAGAAGGCGGGGACGGGCAGGCCGAGGAACATGGAGTCGTAGAGGTCGGTGAAGGCGGCCGGAAGTCCTTCGACGCCGGGGACGATGCGTCCGCCGCCGGTGACCCATCCGGTCACGGCGTACAGCATGCTGCCGGTTCCGAGCGTGGCGATGAAGGAGTCGATCCGCCCGAACTCGACGATGACGCCGTTGAGGACGCCCACGACGCCCGCTCCGACGAGCACGGCGAGGCAGGCGAGCGGCCATGGCCAGTGTCCATTGACGATGAGCTGCAGCACCATGACGTGCGCGAGACCTAGGACGTACCCGATGGAGAGGTCGAACGCCCGGGTCACGATGGGAACCATGGCGGCGAGCGCCAGGATGGCGGGGATCGACTGGGTGGACAGGATCGAGTCGACGGTGTCCCATGTGGGAAAGGTGCGGGGCAGGGCGAGGGAGAAGGCCAGGAAGAGCAGGCCTGTGAGCGCGAGCAGGCCGTAGGCGGCGACGAGATGGCCGCCCGGGCGGTGCCGTCGTGGTCGAGGCGGGGCGGGGGCGGCGGTCACGAGGTGGTCGCGGTTCCGGAGGCGGGCAGGGCGGAGGCCGCCCGGGTGAGCCCGGAGACCGTCAGGCCCGCGCCGCTCAGCTCGGCCGTCACGGACCCGCGGACGAAGACCAGGGCGCGGCTGCACACATGGGTGACTTCCTCGAAGTCGGTGGAGATGAGCAGGGCTCCGAGGCCGGCCTCCAGCGCCTGGTGGAGCAGGCGGTACACCGCGGCCTTGGCGCCGACGTCCACGCTTGCGGTGGGCTCCTCGAGGATGAGCAGGCGCAGTGCCGAGCGCAGCCATCGGCCGATCATGACCTTCTGCTGATTGCCGCCGGACAAGGTGGCGATGGGGGTTTCGCTGTCCTGCGGGTGCACCGAGTAGCGGTCGATCAGGGCGGTGGCGATGGCGCGTTCCCGGCGGGGGCTGATCCAGCGCAGCGCGGACAGGCCGCCTGCGCGAGGGTTGGCCAGGAGGTTCTCCCGCACCGTCAGTTCGGCGGCGCAGCCCTCCCGTTGCCGGTCGGCGGAGACCAGTCCGACGCCGAGGGCGACGGCGTCCGCGACGTTGCGCGGGCGGTAGGGGCGGCCGACGAGGAGCACTCGGCCGTCGAGGAAGGGCCGGGCACCGGCGATGGCTCGGCCCAGGTCCATGTGTCCGGCGCCCGTCAGGCCGACGAGGCCCAGGGCTTCCCCGGCCGCGAGTTCCAGGCTGACGGGTCCCACGCCGGGGGTACTTACGCGGTCCAGGGCCAGGACGGCGGGTACGGCGGGCTTCCCCGCCCCGGCCCGAGGAGCGTCGGCACGGAGCCTGGCCGGGCGGAAGCCGGTCGGTTCCTCGCCGACGATGTCGTGCACCAGACGGGCGGCGCTGTGGTCCGCCAGCGGGCCGTGACTGACCAGGCGCCCGTCGCGCAGGACGGCGAAGGTGTCGGCCACCTCGAACACCTCGTCGAGCCGGTGGGTGACGTAGAGGATGCCGTGTCCCCGGTCGCGCAGGGCGTGCAGGACGCCGAAGAGCCGGGCGCAGTCCACCGCGGGGAGACGGGTGGTCGGCTCGTCGAGGACGATGAGCTCGGCCCGGGCCGCGAGCGCTCGCGCGATGGCGACCAACGAGCGTTCGGCGGGGACCAGTTGGGCGATGGGGGCCGCGGGGTCGAGATGTCCTGCGACGACCTGCAGGGCGTCGGTGCAGCGCTCTTTGGTGCGCCGCCAGGAGATCAGTCCGGCGCGGCGGGGGTAACCGGCTGTCAGTGCGATGTTCTCGGCGACCGTCATCCACTCCACCAGGCCGAGATCCTGGTGGATGAAGGACATGCTGCGGGACGCTTCCCGGGTGCCGAGCGGGTGCCCGGCGACGGTGATCTGTCCGGTGTCGGCGTGATGGACACCCGCGAGCACCTTGATGAGGGTGGATTTTCCGGCGCCGTTGGGGCCCAGGAGCGCGAGCACACTGCCGGCGTGGACGTCGAGGTCGATCCCGGCCAGCGCGAGGGTTCCGCCGAAGCGCTTGCCGAGCCCGCGGATGCGGACCAGGGGTTCGGCTCCGAACGGCGGGAGCGCTTTCGCAGAGGTGTCGGGACCGTCGTGCACGGACTTCTCCGGAGATCGGCCTGATGGGTTCGTCTCGGATGACACATTCGGCTCGGATACGTACGCCTCATAGACATAATGGATGTTAGCGGAGCAAATCCGGGAATTCCGAGCATTCCGCATCGCTTCTCGATCCGGCGGATGGGCGGACCGTCAGGCCGCGGCCAGTGCGCACTCGGCCCAGATGACCTTGCCCTGTGCGGTGTAGCGCGTGCCCCAGCTCTGGGACAGCTGCGCGACGAGGAACAGGCCGCGCCCACCCTCGTCGGTGGTGGCGGCCCGGCGAAGATGCGGGGCGGTGCTGCTGGTGTCGGAGACCTCGCAGATCAGGTTGCGGCCGTGCAGCAGCCGTACCCGGATGGGCCCCGCGCCGTGGCGGACGGCGTTCGTCACCAGCTCACTGAGTATCAGTTCGGCGGCGAAGGCGGTCTCGTCGAGTCCCCAGTCGGCCAACTGCCGGACGGCGCCCGCTCGGACTCCGCCGACGAGGGCCGGGTCGGAGGCCAGGTCCCAGGTGGCGATGCGGTCGAGAGCCAGGGCGTGGGTGCGGGCGACGAGCAGGGCGATGTCGTCGTAGGGGTGGTCGGGCGCCACAAGGTCCAGAACGGCCTGACAGGTCTCCTCGGGCGAGTGCTCGGGGTGCGCGAGGGCGCCGCACAGACTGCGGAGCACTTCGTCGACGTCGCGGTCGCGGTCCTCGATCAGTCCGTCGGTGTACAGGACCAGTCGGCTGCCCTCCGGCAGGTGGATCTCGGTGGTCTCGAAGGGCAGGCCGCCGAGGCCGAGAGGCGGTCCGGCGGGCAGGTCGGGGAACGACACGGTGCCGTCGGGGTGGACGAGCGCGGGCGGGGGGTGACCGGCGCGGGCCATGGCGCACTGCTGCGACGTCGGGTCGTAGACCGCGTACAGACAGGTCGCTCCGATCATGCCGAAGTCTTCGGTCTCCGGGTCCTCCCGGTCGAGGCGGCCGACGACATTGTCGAGATGGGCGAGGACTTCGTCCGGGGGGAAGTCGAGTTCGGCGAAGCTCCGCGCGGCGGTGCGCAGGCGGCCCATGGTGGCGGCGGAGAGCATGCCATGGCCGATGACGTCCCCGACGAAGAGGCCGACACGGTTGCCGGAGAGCGGGATGACGTCGTACCAGTCCCCGCCCACATCGGATTCGGCGGGCATGTAGCGGTGGGCTACATCGACGGCGTCCTGATCGGGCAGACCGTGCGGAAGCAGGCTGCGCTGCAGCGCCAGGACCATGGCGCGCTCGTGCGTGTAGCGCCGGGCGTTGTCCATGGACAGGGCGGCGCGCGCGGCGAGCTCCTGGGCCAGTGACCGGTCGTCGTCCCCGAAGGGGGCCGGGTCCTGCGAGCGGTAGAAGCTGGCGACCCCCAGGACGACGCCACGGGCGACCAGAGGAACGGTGATGAGGGAGTGCACTGAGGCCGGCAGCCGCTCGGTGAGCTCGGGGTCCTGGGCGAACCAGCCCGCGGCGATTTCCAGGTCCGGTTCCAGTACCGCCTGCCGGCTGGTCAGGCACCGCAGCTGCGGCGTGGTCGGGGCGAAGTCGATCCGCGTGCCGACCGGGCTGAAGGGGAGGTCGTCGCGGATGCCGCGGACCACCGTACGCCGCAGATCGCTCTCCGGGTCGGCGGACGCCTCGCCGCGCAGTACGGCCTCGGGCAGGTCGATCGTGACGAAGTCGGCCAGTCGCGGGATCGCCGTCTCGGCGAGTTCCTCGGCCGTCCGGCGCACGTCCAGGGTCGTGCCGATGCGGGCGCTGGCCTCGGACAGCAGTTCCAATCGGCGCCGCGCGGCCAGGGCGTACTCCCCCACGTACGGCTCCCCCACCAGCACGAGCCCTCTCGTCGGCGGCCGGGAGCCGGACTGGAGGTCCGTCACACCGCCGGTACCGACGACCGTGGGACGCTCACCGCTCGAGCCGCCTTGCCCGGGCTCGGCACCGGCGACCGCCGCACGGTCCCCACCGGTGCCGCCCCGGCCCGGCGCGACTTCTGCGAGTCGGACGCGCACCGAGGAGGCGAAGAGGCGGTCCCGTACGAGGAGGACAGGAGCCCGTCCGGGCGGCGGGACAGCGGGGAGGGGTGCGTGCTCCGCACCCTCGACGACCTCGTCCGACTGATGCGGGATGGTGACGGGCGCTCGGAGTGAGGGGCCGGTGAGAACGGCCTCGATGGCGACGCCCTCCACCCCGGAGGCACTGGTCGTCGGCCGGCTCACGAGCGTGACCTGCCGGCCGTCGGACAGGTGTACGTCCGCCGCGGCCCGCTGCGCGCAGGAGATCAGCTCGGCGGCCTTCTCCAGGAGGGCTGCACTGTCGCAGGGGTGGAACTCGGGGGCCGGTTCGTCCACGCCAATGCGGTGGTGAGGACCCGCGGTGGCATCGGCCCTGGCTTCCAGGTATGCCCGTAGCAGCGCACGCTCTCGCACGGAGCTCTGGCCCAGCAGCCGCCGTTCGATGGCCTCGGCCGCCTCGCGGATCACGGTGGCGAGGGCCGGATCCTCGGCGTCACGCGGATAGCCGAAGCACAGGACGCCTTCGATGCGCCCGCTGAGGGGGTCGCGGACGGGCAGCGCACGGCAGGCGCTGCCCTGAGAACGCTCGGCGAAGTGCTCGGCGCCGAAGACCCGGACGAGTTGACGTTCCGCCAGCGCGAGACCGATGCCATTGGTCCCGGCGTACCGCTCGGCGAACACGAATCCCGGGACGCGCTGAATCGCGGGGAAGGTTCGGGCCACGGAGGCATCGCCGAAGCGGCGCAGGAGGACGGCCCCGTTCGCGTCGGCGATGGAGATGTTCATCGCGCTGCCGGCGAATCTGGACTGCAGCCGGTCGAGCACCGGGACGGCCGCGTGGACGAGTCTGCCGTCCGTGTCGAGATCTTCCCGGAAGGGGAGGCCGGACTGGTCCGGCGAGAGGCCCAGGGTGCGGCAGCGCTGCCAGGAACCCAGGATCGGCGTCCGTACGCCTCCCGCGATCGTCTCACCCTGCAGGAACCGTTCACGGGTACGTACGGGCCCTGTGCCGTCTGTCGCACGTCCCGTGGGCGTCGGTTCCCCGCCGAACCGCACCACGCTCTGCCTCGCTCACACACGCGCTGTCGGATAGCCCCGAAAAGCTCGACATTGAAGAGAATACGGTCATAAAGGGCGCCAGTCATGGCATCGCAAGACCCCTCACACCCCGTGACCGAACGGGACTGCCCGTCGACGCACGCCGTGACCGACGAGACCACTGATCACCGAACCGCGACCGGTCACAGAACCGCGACCGGGTTGACGGGCGAGCCCGTTCCGCCCGGCACGTTCAGCGGTGACAGGACGAACAGGAACTCGTACCGCCGCGCCTCGGCCGTCGCAACGGACAGCGCCTCCAGGTCGAGGTTGTCCAGCAGGGGCACCCCCATCGCCGCCACGGCCAGGGCATGGACCGGGGAGTGAACGCCGTCCACGGGCGAGGGCCGCACATCGCTGTCGCCGTCGGCACCGAGCAGCGCGACACCGCGCTCGGCCAGCAGCGGCACGGCGTCCACATGAAGGCCCGCGCTCGCCGCGTCGGAATCCCAGGCACCGAGTTCCTTCCGGCGGCGGACGTGACCCGAGCGCAACAGCAGCGCGTCGCCCTCGCCGAGCGTCACGCCCAGCGCCTTCTCCGCCGCGACGATGTCCAGCGCATGGACCGCCTGCCCCGGTTCCAGCCAGTGGAGCCCGGCAACCGCGGGCAGGTCGAGCAGCACACCCCTCGTGACGAGGGGGCCCAGCTCCGACACGGCGCCGAAGCGGGCACCGCCGGCGTCGACGACCTCGCTCGCCGTCCGGCCGTCGTAGAGCTGCCCCCGATAGGCGATGTGGCACAGGGCGTCCAGATGGGTGACCGCCTTGCCGTGGTAGTCCGCGCCGATGAAGTCCTTGTGGGCGCAGGGTTCGGGCGCCTCCACATCACCGAGATCGGTCATACGGTGCTCGGCGGGACGACGGTTGTCGGGGCCGGCCCGGGTGTTCCAGGGCAGCCCCAGGGGCACGACCGTCCCGGACCGCACCCGCGCCGCGGCCCGGCGCACATGGTCCGCGGTCACCCGATTCCAGGCACCACGGTCGGCCGGGGCCCAGCGCCCCCACGTACGGACCGACTCGAACAGTGCGTCGAACTCCTGCCGGGAGACGGCGGGCCCGTTGCCGGAAGCAGCCGGGGCGGGCTGCGGACCGTCGGGGAAGCTGGAACTCATCCGCACCCACCACTCCCGGTCATGGAGTCGCTGCGGTGATCAGAACTCCAGCGTCGCACACGCCCGCCTCACAGGTCTCGGGGCGGATGGCGCGTCACCCGGAGGCCCACTGCCGTGACCAGCAGGACCGCGCACCCCGCGAACACCAGACCGGCATCGCGCACCCCCAGCGCCTCCGTCAGGGCGCCGACTCCGACGACCGGCAGGGAGATCCCGACGTACGCGACGACGAAGAACGCCGAGATGGTGGCGCCCCGTTGCGCCTCGGGTGCCGCAGAGCTCACCGCCGTCAGGCCCGCCCGGAACGCCATGCCCTGTCCCACGCCGCCCGTCACCGCACCCACCAGCAACACCGGAAAGGACGTCACGAGCAACGAGACTCCGATGACGAGGAGCCCGGTGACGAGCACCAGACACCCCCACGGCAGAGCCCTGCGCGCCCCGACACGTCCCATGAGCACCTGTCCGCAGGTCGAGGCGCCGAACACGCAGAAGACGACGGCACCGACGACCGCCAGGTTGTGTTCGCCGAGCGTCTGGGCGAGGAAGGCCGGGGCCACCGCCGTGAACAGGCCGAGCAGGGAAAAGCCGGCGAAGGCCGCCAGGGCGCAGGGCGCGAACACACCGCGCACCTCGGCCGGGACGGTCATGCCCTGCGGCCGCAGCGGGGGCCGGAACCCGGTGTGGTGCACGGTCTCGGGCAGGAGGCAGGTGACCGCGACGGCGATCGCCACGAGCACCAGATGCACCACGAAGGGCAGCTTGAGCGGCCAGGGCGCGTACTGGGCCAGGAAGCCGGAGATGAGAGGGCCGAGTCCGAGGCCCCCCATATTGGCCGCGGTCGCCGCCAGTGCGGCGCGTGCACGTCGTCCGGACGGCGCCAGGTCGAGGACGGTCGCGGTGCCCGTTCCGCTGAGCAGCCCCGCCGAGAAACCCGACAGCACCCGGCCCACGTACAGCATCGGCAGTCCGCCCTCGAACAGGAAGCACAGCGCGCTGAGCGCGGCCAGGGCGAGCGCGCACAGCAGCACCGGACGCCGCCCCAGTACGTCGGAGAAGCCACCGGCGATCAGCAGAGCGGTGATGACGCCCACCGCATAGACGGCGAACACCACAGTGACGGTGAGCTCGGAAAACCCGATCTGTTGTCGGTACAGCCCGTACAGCGGCGTCGGCAGAGTGGTGCCCATCATGCCGATGGCGAAGACGCCCGCCGCGGCCTTGTACCCGGGCCGGTGGCCCTGCCGGCGGCGGTCGGTGTCACTGGTGATCACACCCCACCATAGGCATCCATATAGGACACGGCGGCCATCTTGGCGGCGGCCAGATCGGTGTTACGGCCAGAGGCCCCCGCCGCACGACCTGACCGGCCCTGTCACCGAGGATCCGGTGCCTCGGCTGCGGTCCGGCGGTGGCCGGTGACCTTCGAGGCGGGGAGGCGGCCGGCCTTCGAGGTCCCCGTGAGGGTGTCACCGACGACGGTCACGGTGAACGCCAGGTTCAGGCGCATCGGCCGGGTGACGGCCTGCTTCCAGGTGAGCGTCCGGCCGTCGACGGCGACGTCCACGAGGGGGACGTGCTCGCCGGCGCCGTGCGCGATCCCGGTCAGCTGCCCGGCTGCGCGGCGGAGTTCGATGACGGGCTTGATGCGCCCGATGGGGGTGGCGATGGTCAGGTCCCAGGTGCCTTCGACGTTCATGCTGTGGTGGCTCCCTACGGTCTCGGTGCGGGTGGCGGACATCAGAAGGCGGTGGGGACGGGGCCGTGGGCACGCCAGACGGTGCCGCGGCGCTCATGGGCGAACAGTTCCTCGACCGCGTGGGCGATCAGCGGACCGACCTCGCGCTCCAGCAGATACAGGCCCAGGTCCAGGCCCGAGGTGACGCCGGCTCCGGTGACCAGGTCACCGTCGTCGACCACCCGGGCGCGCACGGCGTGGACGCCGGTGGCATCCAGCATGTCCAGGCCCATGTGGTGGGTCGTGGCAGTGCGCCCCTCGATCAGACCGGCCATCGCCGGCACCAGCGAGCCGCCGCAGACCGCTGCCAGGCTGATCTGCGGATTGTCGATGGCCGCCTTGAGCAGTCCGGGCAGCTCGGTGGTCAGCGTGCGGCCCAGCAGCACGGGGATGAACTCGTCCTGCTGCCACTGCGCCTTGGCGCCTGCGTCCTGGTCGGGCGTCTCGCCCGGCTCGCCGACCCGGCCCGAGGCGCCGGGGACCAGGACCACACCGGGGCGGTCCGGGTCCAGCACGGCGGTGGCGCGCAACGCCAGACCTCCGGTACCGCTGACCACCTCCCGGGGGCCCTCGGCGGAGACCAGCTCCACCGTCACCGCGCCGCCGGAGGCGCTCCCGCCGGCGTGGAGGACTTCATAGGGGGCGATCACGTCGAGCGGGTCGAACCCGTCGAACAGAACGATTTGAACGTGCATCTGCATGTCTCTCAGGTCGGGGACGAGACATCTCTGAGGTCGAGGTCGTGATGTCTCCGAGGTCGCGGTCGAGATGTCTCCGAGTCGGAGTCGAGCCGACGGCGGCCGGCTGCGTTCGCCACGCTAGGCCCGGGGACTGCTCGCCCCCAGGGGCGTTCATGACACCCTTCAACGGGATCTCGCCAGCCCTGCCTCGACGATCCGCGGGGGCCTGGACCGCTGTAGCGTGTCCGGGTGGTGACAAGTGACGCGTACCAGGAGCTGGGAGAGGCCGCCTGGTCATGGGTGCTGAAGCAGGTCCTCGAGGACAAGGGCCCGTGGCTGCCGGAAACGGTGCCCGATTCGGCGTCGGAGGAAGGCCGGGACACGGCACCGCCGAAAGATCGCGACTCGCTGTACGCAGGGATCGCGGGCCTCGCCCCGGTGTTGGCGGAGATCGAGCAGTACCGGGCCTGGACCGACAGCGAGCGGACCCTGGCAGCGGGGATCGTGACCAGGCTGTCGGAAGAAGCCGAGGGCAGAACGGAACCCTCGCTGTACGACGGCCTGGCAGGCGACACCACGGCGCTGAAGCTGCTCGCCCCGGGCAGGGAGTCGATCGCGCTGCGGCGGTTGGCCGACCTGGCCACCCCGGAAGGCTGGAAGAGCACCCTCGAATTCCAACCGGGTTCCGACGCGCCCCTCAACGACATCATCATGGGGTCCGCCGGTGTGGTGATGACCGCCGTCTGGGCGGGCGGTGAGTTCGCGGAGGCCGTTGCGACAACCGGCGGCGAAGCCCTGCTGCGCACGGCGGACCGAACGGAAGCGGGCCTGGACTGGGGGATGGCGCCGGGCACGGAGTCGAGGGCACCGAACTACTCGCACGGCACCTCCGGGGTGGCGGCCGCGCTGGCCGTGGCCGGTGTGGCGCTGGACCGGGCGGACTTCGTCGAGGCCGCGGTGAAGGGAGCCCAACACGTACTGTCCGTGGGCTCGTTGGAGGACGGCGGCTTCATCGTGCCGCATACGATCCCGCCGTCGAAACGGGAGGTGGAGCCGGTGACGTACACCTGGTGCCACGGTCCGGCGGGCACCTCCCACCTGTTCTCGGCGCTCTCGCACGCGGGCGTGACCGAGGTGTCGGGCCTCGACGTCGGCGAACTGCGGCAGCGCTGTCTGACCTCGATCCTCACCTCGGGAGTACCGGAACGCCTGCGGCCGGGCTTCTGGGACAACGACGGCCGCTGCTGCGGAACGGCAGGCGTGGGGGACGTACTTCTGGACGCGGCACAGGACGGCGCGGGCACGGCAAGAGCCGAAACGCTGCTTCAGGCGGCGCGCACGATGGGCGACGCGCTGGTGGAGCGGGCGATCAGGGACGAGGCGGGCGCCCGCTGGCGCTTCCTGGAACACCGCAACGACCCACCGCTCCTGCCGCCGAGCACGACGTGGATGCAGGGTGCGGCGGGCATCGCGGCGTACCTTCTCCGCCTCGCCCGGTTCCTCGAGACCGGCCCGGACGCTGTGGTGGTGGACCGCCCGGACCAGTGGTGGGCAGTGCCGCCGCAGCTGCGCAGTACGGCCTCGTGAGAGGAGCGGCGGGCTCGCCCCGAGCCGACCCGTGCCGGACTCCACGCCGACGCGCCGGTGCGGTGATCCGATCGCTTGCGCGCCCGCTCCTGCCACCATGAGCCCATGGCGGTGATTCCGGGCTGGGTGTGGGAAAGGAAGCCGGTCGGCAGGGCACTCGGTGTCGGAGTTCCCACCGGTCTCGTCGCCGGTGCATTCGCACTCGTCGAGTCGGGCGCCTGGCCGATCGCCGCCGTGGTGTTCCTGGTACTGGCCGCCTTCTACGGCCCCATGATGGCCCGTCGGATGAGCAGGGCCTGGCCCGGGGCCGAGGAACTGAGCCACGCCGAGCGAGCGGCGGTCGTACGCGCCACTCGGCGCGGGGAGGACATCGGCGACGCCTCCCTGGCTCCCGCCGTCGTCGCCTATGCGGACGGCCTGCGCAAGACCCGCGAACGCGGTGGGTGGGTGCGGTGGGTGGTGCTGTTCGCCGCCGTTGTGTCGGTGTTCGTAGCGCTGATCGACACCTTCCATGGGTCGACCGGGGAGGCGGTGTCCTCCTGGGTGGTGGTCGCGCTGTTCATCGCCGACCTGACATGGCGTCCACGGAGAGAGGCCCGTCTGGTGGCGCACGCCGATCAGGCGGAGAGATGGGCGCGCCGCCGACTGCCGGGCCGACAGCCGGACATGTGATCACCATGCACGAGGACCGATCCTTGGCCCAGACAGCGGCTGTCCTGGAGGTTCGGCGCCCTGCGGCCGCGTCGGCCGTATGCCGCTCTAGTGAGCGAGCTCGATGAGGTGAGGTACCACGCGGGTGAGCCGGACGACACCCCACACGATCAGCAGGGCGCCCGCCACCTCCGGCAGGATCCACCAGCCCGTACGGATGTGCTCACTGAACAGGGCCACGCCCAGGACGAGGCTCATCGTCGCGTCACCGATGGTCAGCGCGGGCTGTGAAGCGGCCAGTGCACCGGCCTGCAGGGAGTTCTCCAGCAGCAGGACGGCACAGATACCGACGAGGGCGAACCCGTACGTCTGCCAGGTGGTGAGGAACGCGGGAAGACCGGCGTCGGCAAGCCGCCCGGTGGCCGACTTCATCAGCGCCGCGGTCAGGGCGTTGCCGATCGCGGCGGCCGTGGCGAGCGTGGCCGCGCGAAAGAGCGGTGAGCGTCCCGGTCGGGCCAGGACGACGGCCGCCACCATTGCTCCCAGCAGCAGCGCCAGGACCGGCACCCAGCGCACCATGGCCGCCTGGTTCCGGGTGCCCGCCGGCGCTGCCGCGGCCAGGACCACGGCCAGACCGGCGACCACCGCCCCGACCGCCCACCAGCCCCTAGCGGGCAGTCTGCGGTGCATCAGCGGAGCGGCCACCAACAGGGCGAACGGCAGCTCCAGGATGAAGAGCGGCTGGACCAGGGCCATGGGCCCGTTCACCAGGGCCAGGGCCTGGAACAGGGCCGCGCCCATGACGCCGGCGATGCCGATCATCCAGGCAGGGCGCCGTACGAGAGCAGCCAGCAGACGAAAACCGCCACCCCGGGACACCGATGAGGCGGCCTTCCGCTGGAACGCCGTTCCCACCGCGTTGCTGGCGGCCCCCATCACAGCGCTGACGACAGCAAGCACGATCACACACCCACCATGCCCCGTCCGCCGCGCATCCTCCTGCCGCAGACCGGCACGCGTCGCGTGTGTCGCCCCGCATACCCTGTCCCCGTGCCAGTCTCCCGGCTTCGTCGCGTCGCCGTCCTCGTGCTCGAAGGGGCGAAGCCGCTCGATGTCGGCATTCCCGCGCAGGTGTTCACGACCCGTGCGAGCATGCCGTACGAGGTGCGGGTGTGCGGCGCCGGACCCGGCCTGGTGACCGGCGGTGACGGCCTGTCGTACCACGTCGCCCACGGCCTCGACGCGCTCACCTGGGCGGACATCGTCTTCATTCCCGGCTACCGGTTTCCGGACCGGGACGATCCCCCGCAGGCCGTGGTCGCCGCGCTGATCGCCGCCCACGACCGGGGCTCGCGGCTCGCCGCCATCTCGACCGGTGCCTTCGCGCTCGCCGCCACGGGCCTGCTCGACGGCAAGCGGGCCACGACGCACTGGCACTACGCACGGGCGCTCGCGGCGAAGCATCCGCTGGTCCGGGTCGACGAGAACGTGCTGTTCGTCGACGAGGGCAGCGTGCTGACGTCGGCCGGCGCCGCCTCGGGCATCGACCTGTGCCTGCACATTCTGCGCGGCGACCGCGGGGTGGCCGCGTCGAACCACGCGGCCCGGCGTCTGGTCGCGGCCCCCTACCGCAGCGGCGGTCAGGCGCAATATGTGCCGCGCAGCGTGCCCGAGCCGCTCGGCGAGCGGTTCGCCGCCACCCGCGAGTGGGCGCTGCACCGGCTGGACGAACCCCTCACCCTCGCGGTGCTCGCGCGGCACGCGGCGGTCTCGCCTCGTACCTTCTCGCGCCGTTTCGCCGACGACACGGGTTACACACCGATGCAGTGGGTCATGCGTGCCCGCATCGACATGGCCCGTGAGCTGCTCGAGCGCTCCGAGCGCAGCGTCGAGCAGATCGCCACCGATGTCGGACTGGGCACCGGTGCGAATCTGCGGCTGCACTTCCAGCGCATCCTCGGCACCACCCCGAGCGAGTACCGGCGCACCTTCGCCCGCGGCGAGTAGGGCGGCGAGTGGGCCGGTGAGTAGCGCGCCACCACGTGGCGCGATCCTTTTGAACCGTGGCGATCGCGCCGCTGTCACCGGCAACTGGCGCACACGACGCTGGTGTCGAACCGAAGGGACGCCACTTATGACTCGCATCGCCATCAATGGATTCGGCCGCATCGGACGCAATGTGCTGCGCGCGCTGCTCGAGCGCGACAGCGGCCTCGAGGTCGTCGCCGTCAACGACCTCACGGAGCCCGCCACCCTCGCGCGGCTGCTCGCCTACGACACGACGGCCGGCCGACTCGGTCGCCCGGTGACCGTCGACGGCAACGACCTTGTCGTGGACGGCCGTCGCATCACGGTGCTCGCCGAGCGCGAACCGGCGCAACTGCCGTGGGCCGAACTCGGAGTGGACATCGTCCTGGAGGCGACCGGCCGCTTCACGTCGGCCAAGGCCGCCCGCGCCCACCTCGACGCCGGCGCGAAGAAGGTGCTCGTCAGTGCGCCGTCGGACGGTGCCGATGTCACCCTCGCGTTCGGGGTCAACACCGATGCGTACGACCCGGACCTGCACACGATCGTCTCGAACGCCTCGTGCACGACGAACGCGCTCGCGCCGCTGGCCGCCGTGCTCGACGAACTCGCGGGCATCGAGCACGGCTTCATGACGACGGTGCACGCCTACACGCAGGAGCAGAACCTGCAGGACGGTCCGCATCGCGACGCCCGTCGCGCCCGCGCCGCCGCCGTGAACATCGTGCCGACCACGACGGGCGCCGCCAAGGCGATCGGCCTCGTCCTGCCGAACCTCGACGGCAAGCTGTCGGGCGACTCGATCCGCGTGCCGGTTCCGGTGGGCTCGATCGTCGAGCTCAACACGACCGTCTCCCGCGACGTGACGCGCGACGATGTGCTGGCGGCGTACCTCGCCGCGGCGGAGGGGCCGCTCGCCGGCGTCCTCGAGTACTCCGACGACGCCCTCGTCTCGTCCGACATCACCGGCAACCCGGCCTCGTCGATCTTCGACTCGGCCCTCACCCGCGTGGACGGCCGCCATGTCAAGGTGGTCGCCTGGTACGACAACGAGTGGGGTTTCTCGAACCGCGTGATCGACACGCTGGAATTGCTCGCCGCTCGCTGACCCCTGAGGCGCGCATACGACGTCTCCGTGGAAGCGGCCGCCGCCGAGTCAGTGTGACTCCTGCAGGTACGCGGAGATCAGGGCGAGGTCGTTGGCGATGCTCACGACGCCGGCCGGGTCGGTCGTCGGGGTGGAGGCACCGTTGACGCCTGCGTAGTAGGTGTCGAAGCGGCCGTTGCCCTTGTCCAGATAGCCGGCGATGGTGATGGCGCCGACGGCGAGGCGGGCGTTGACGGCGTCCGGTCCGACGGCTGCTCCCGTCTTGGCGTACACCTTGCCGCGCGCCGGGCAGGTGCGGCAGTTCTCGGCCAGCAGGCCGTCGACACCGAGGATGGGAAGGGCTTCCCGGAAGCGCTGCGCGTCACGGGTGCGCTGCCAGTACGTCAGCATCTGCACCACCGCCCGAGGTGTGGCACGGTCGGCCGGGTTGCCGCCCCGGCCGTCCGCGAGCTGAACCTGCTTGCGGTCGACGCGTGCCCGGTCCAGGAAGTCGGCGAGTACGGGGAAGCCGTCCATGCACTGGCGGCTGCCCGCTTCGACGGCCATCAGGCAGATCCCGAGGTTCGCGCCCAGGTTGTGGCTGACTTTGAGGATCAGCTTGGCGTACTGGGCGTAGGGAGGTGAGACGTACTCGGCCACGCGTGGCCGGCCCTGGTAGTCACGCGGCAGCATCCGTGCAGCCGGGTTGGGGCCGGTCGGGTCGGCGGTGACGTGCACCCCGGCCCGCTCGAGTGCCTCGATGAGCGCCGTGCGACCGAAAGCGGCCGGGTCGGTGATCGGGGAGGTGCGAAGCAGTGGTTCGGCGTCCACCGCGATCGTGCCGGACAGCCGGATCCGGGTGCCGCCGTCGGTGGCCGTCACGGTGATGGCAGTCGGCTTGCCGGCCTCCACCGTCCTCACCGTCGAGGTGACGTCGTACGGGGCGACCCTGGGCCGCCAGTCCAGCCGGGCGGTCGTGCCGGGGCGGTCTCCGGGGGTGGTCAGCAGGTCGATGAGGTTGTCGTTGATGATCAGAGGCGTCGGGACGGGGTCGAGTTCCGGATCGGGCAGGAAGAGCCGGTTGTCGACGATCACGTCGCCGTCGACCCGGGTGATGCCTGAGGCGCGCACCTGACGGGCGATCCGGTCGATCCCGGCGAGGGGGTTCTCCGGGGTGAGGGTGGCGCCGGGGAAGTCGTTCGCGTACGTGTGGTCGAGATCGGTGTACGCGACCGTGCCGTCGGGACGGGTCCTGCCGCCCATGGTGAGGTCGCCCTGGGCGACGAGGTCGAGGTTGCCGGTCAGCGTGGCACCGTGCCGCTCGCCGACGGCATGGACCGGGGTGACGAAGCGGTGGTCGGCGCCGAGGGTCTGCCAGGTGCCGGAGACGCTGAACAGTTTGGCCGTCGATCCGGGGATGAAGAACTGTCCCGGGAACAGGCTGTGCACCACGCGCCCGCTGCCGGGTTCCGTCTCCAGCAGGCCCCACTGGGCGTTGCGGTACTCGGGCTTCCCCATGATCTTCGTGATCCGGGGGTCGAGTCGGCTCGAGTCGCTGTCGCCGGACGGCGACGGGGCAGCTCCGGCCGGTGTGCACGAGGGCAGTGCCGCGAGCAGCAGCATGGCGCAGACGGAGGCCAGGCGACGCCGCGGGGATCTGGGGTGGGTCGTTCTCACAGCGCGCTCCGTCCGTCGCGGCTGCCTCAGTCCGGCAGGGTATGCGTCTGAAGGTGCACGGCATTTCCGGCGCCGGGAGCGGACCTGCCCATGTGGATGCCCTTTCGGTGCCGGTGTGTTTCGGGCGTGCGGCAGAGCGCGATGATCGCGGCGTCGTCCTCGAGGCGTCCGCCGACGTGGGCGAGGAGGTCGCGGCGGACGTGGTGCAGGAGCTCTTCGGGAGCGCTGCCGGCCCACTGGGCGGCCCGTTCCGCGAGCGGGTAGAAGACGCCGCCGGGATCGCGGGCCTCGATGACGCCGTCGGTGTAGAGCAGGAGGGTGTCCTCGGGCTCGAAGGAGAACACGTCGAGGGTGTACTCGGTGGGTGTCTGCGCTCCGATTCCCAGCGGGGGCGCCGGGTGCACCGGAACCGTGACGGTCCCGGCGGGGCTCAGCAGCAATGGCGGAGGGTGACCGCAGCTGAGGATCCGCGTGAGATGGCCCTCGTCCGACATCTCCACCAGCAGCACGGTGGCGAACCGCTCCCCCGTTTCCTCCTCCGGCACGAGGTCGGGCAGATTCCGGACCACGCTGCGTTCGAGGGCGGCGGCCAGCTCGGGCAGAGCGGTGTGCTGGTGGGCGGCCTCGCGGAAGGCCCCGATGATGAGGGCGGCCTCGCCGATGGCGGACAGGCCTTTGCCCCGTACGTCGCCGATCACGACCCGCACGCCGGTGTCGGTCGAGGTCGCGGCGTACAGATCACCGCCGATCTGGGCCTCGTCCTCGGCGGCCAGGTACAGGCAGGCGATCGTCAGCGGACCGATCCGCTCGGGCAGCGGCCACAGCAGGACGTGTTGTGCGGCTTCGGCGACCGCGCGCACCTGTGCCAGCTGGCGCAGTCGTCGCTCACGTACGACGCAGTAGAACACCGTCAGCGCCGACAGCACTGCCAGGGCAAGGATCTGCACCAGCACGTTGCGCGAGAACAGCACGCCGAAGTGCCAGCCGATGTATGCCTGCGCCGCCACAGCCAGGAACCCGATCAACCCGGTCAGCCGGGGTCCTGCGAACGAAACGGTGATCGCGGGGGCGATGACCAGGAGCGGACCGAGATGGACGTCTGCCGGGACCAGCTGGTCCACGACCGTGATCACCACGATGAGCGCGATCGGGATCACCAGCAGTGCATGGCTCTGCTGCCACGGCTGCCGCAGGCCGGCCATGCCTTGCCGGACGTCCACATCTTCCAGATTGCACCGTCCCGGGCACGGTCGCCCGCGGGGTGTTGTCGGGCGGCATCGTTGCCCGTGTGTCGCATACGCCCCTGGGGGACAGTCGTTACGGTACGCAAGAGACGCGACGGCCCAGAGGCAGGCAGGCACCGTGCACGCGATCGGACATGCCCTCTCCATTGCCGGATCGATGACCTGGGAGATCACCTGGGCGCTGATCCTGGGCTTCACGCTCTCCGCGGTCGTGCAGGCGGTCGTCCGCAGGGAAGCGGTCGTACGGCACCTCGGGGACGACCGGCCGCGCAGCCTCGCCCTGGCGACGGGGCTGGGCGCTGCCTCGTCCTCGTGTTCGTACGCGGCCGTCGCCCTGGCCAGGTCGCTGTTCCGCAAGGGCGCGAACTTCACGGCTGCCATGGGGTTCGAGATCGCCTCGACCAACCTCGTGGTGGAGCTGGGCGTGATCCTCGCGCTGTTGATGGGCTGGGAGTTCACCGCCGCCGAGTTCGTCGGCGGGCCGATCATGATCGTCGTGCTGGCCGTGCTCTTCCGGGTCTTCCTGCGCGAGCGGCTGTTGCGCCGGGCCCGTGAACAGGCCGAGCGCGGGGTGGCGGGCTCGATGGAGGGACATGCGGCGATGGACATGTCCGTGCAGGGCGAGGGCGGCTTCGCACGGCGGCTGTTCTCCGGTCGCGGTTTCACCTCCGTGTCGCACATCTTCGTGATGGAGTGGGCGGCCATCCTGCGCGACCTGGTGGCCGGCCTGCTCATCGCGGGCGCGATCGCCGCGTGGGTGCCGGCCGAGTTCTGGCGCTCGTTCTTCCTCGAAGGCCATCCGCTCGCGGCCAAGCTGATCGGCCCGCTCGTCGGCCCGCTCGTGGCCATCGCCACCTTCGTCTGCTCCATCGGCAATGTGCCGCTCGCGGTGGTGCTGTGGAAGGGAGGCATCAGCTTCGGCGGCGTGATCGCCTTCATCTACGCGGACCTGCTGATCCTGCCGATCCTGAACATCTACCGGAAGTACTACGGGGCGCGCATGGCCGGGTTTCTGCTGGCCACCTTCTACGTCGCGATGGTGGTGGCCGGGTACGCGGTGGAGTTCCTCTTCGGCGGCCTGGGCCTCATCCCCGACCAGGCCGATGCGAGGCTCCCCGAGGAAGGCATCACCTGGAACTACACCACCTGGCTCAACATCGCCTTCCTGCTCCTGGCCGCGGCCCTGCTCGTACGGTTCCTGCGCACCGGGGGTCCCGCGATGCTGCGGATGATGGGCGGCTCACCGGATCACGGTGAAGACGCGCACGCACATGCGTCGGGATGAACGGGCAGGCCTGACCGCGGGCGCGGCTCGGCGCAGGTCAGGGGCGCGGGTCAGTGGCAGCGGTCAGGGGCCGGCTGTGTGCCAGGGGGCGTCGGGGCGGGTGAGGCGCGCGTCGGCCGCCAGCCGGAGGGCGTACACCGTGCGGTCGCCGGGGACGGGGCCGAGGTAGCAGTGGCCGGTCATATGGCACCAGGCGGGCAGGTCGAGGGGCGCGGCCGGGTCGGTGGCGACCACGTGCACGACGGTGCCGGACCGTGCGCCGTCGATGGCGGCCCGGAGCTTGAGCAGAAGGGTGACGCAGAGCAGGCCGGTGCCGTCGACGGTGAGATCGGGTGCCGGGACTGGACGGAGGGTCATCGGCTGCTCGCGGTGGCGGCGATGGCAGGCAGGATGGCCAGGGCGAGGATGCCGCCGGTGAGGGCGAGGACGGGGTAGCTCGCGGCGGTGACGATGATGCCGGAGGCGAGGCCGCCGGTGGTGCCGGCGATGGCGATCGAGACATCGACCAGGCCCTGCGTCCTGGCGCGGGCGGCGAGGGGCACGGCGTCGGTGATGACCGCGGTGCCGGAGACCAGGCCGAGGTTCCAGCCGAGTCCGAGCAGGGCCAGCGCGAGGGCCAGCAGCGCGACGGAGTCGCCGGGCGCGGCGGCGGCGAGGACGCCCGCGGCGAGGAGCGTGACACCGGATGCGGCGGCGACCGGGATACGGCCGTAGCGGTCGACGAGCCAGCCGGTCAGCGGTGAGGGCAGGTACATCGCGCCGACGTGGATGGCGATGACGAGTCCGGAGGCGGCCGTGCCGTGACCGTGGTCGTGCATGTGGACGGGCGTCATCGTCATGATCGCAACCATGACCAACTGGGTGAGGATCATGATCAGTGCGCCGAGGACGACTCCGGGTCGGCGCCGTTCGGCGGTTGACACGGATCGCTGTGTCGCGTCGGTGGCCGTCGTCCGCCGCTGGTCGAGGGTGCGGGCGAGCAGGAGGGGGTCGGGGCGCAGCCACACGGCCAGCACGAGGGCTGCCAGCGCATAGGCGGCTCCGGCCAGCAGGAAGGGTCCGGCCAGGCGGGGAACGCCGAGGACGTGCGCGAGGTCGCCGGTGGGTGAGGCGAGGTTGGGGCCGACGACGCCGCCGAGCGTGGTCGCGACCAGGACGGTGGAGACTGCGCGGGCTCGGTGGGCGGGGTCGGCGAGGTCGGCTCCGGCGTAGCGGGCCTGGAGGTTGGTGGCGGTGCCGGCGCCGTAGATGAACAGCGCGAGGAACAGCAGAACGGAATTGTCGAGGACAGCGGCGGTGATGACGCCGGCGCTGCCGATGGCTCCGGCGAGGTATCCCGTGGTCAGGCCGGGGCGGCGGCCGCGGGCCTGGGAAATGCGGCCGACGGCGACGGCGGCGAGCGCGGACCCGGCGGTGAACAGAGCGCTCGGCAGCCCGGCGAGGCTGGTGGTCCCGAGCATGTCCTGCGCGAGCAGGGCCCCGACGGTGACTCCGGCGGCGAGCCCGGCCCCGCTGAGGACCTGAGAGGCGACCAGCACGCGCAGGATGCGGCGTTGGGCCGGAACGACGTCCGATATGGAGGAGGAGGTGCCTGATTGCGTACTCGTCATGTCTCTTCCGGGTGGCGGTGACGGCTGCGGGCGAAGGCGTGGGGGCGGTGACGTCGTCGGTCCCGGGCCCGGTGGGGAAGTGGGGCACCGGCCGGCGTGCTGCGGCGGGCCGTCAGGTGACGGCAACGGCTTGGGGCAGGTCGTCGATGAGGCCGTCGGCGTCCTCCGGACCGACGGACGGGCGGATCAGGCTGTCGGCGATGCGGCGCTGCGCGCGCTCGGCCGGCTCGAGGCCATGGTGAGTCGTGGTGATCGGCTGGGTCACCGGGCGGTCCAGGTAGCCCGCGGCGCCCGCGGTGGCGCGCGGCCCGCCGACAAGCCCCGGAGGTACGGGCACTGGGCGCCCCGTCATGCCAGGTCCCCGGCCTCGACGGGCAGTTCGGCCAGGCGCCACTCCAGCATGCCGTCGTTCAGGCGGATCGCCCGCCGTCCGTGGTCGGTCAGCAGTCGTACCGCGTCGTAGGCGAGTACGCAGTACTCGCCCCGGCAGTACACGACGATGTCGGTGTCCTCGGGCAACTCGTTGATCCGGTCGGCGAGTTCGTCGACCGGGATGGAGCGTGCGCCGGGGATGTGCCCCGCCCGGTACTCGTCCATCGGCCGCACGTCCAGCACGAGTACGTCCCCGGACGCCGCGCGGGCGCGCAGCTCTTCGTGGGTGACCTCCGCCGCGCCGTCCTCGCCGAGGTAGGCGTCCCGGGCGCCGGGCACGATGGCCTGGTGGCGTTCGGCGACCTTGCGCAGCAGCGCGAACAGCTGGGCGACGTCGTCGCCCGCGAGCCGGTAGTGGATGCGTACGCCCTCGCGGCGGGTGGCGACGAAGCCGGCCTGTTTGAGCGTCTGCAGATGTGCCGAGGCCGTCGTCAGGTTCAGTCCCGCCGCCTTGGCGAGGGCGTCGACCGTCCGCTCGCCCTGGGCGAGCAGGTCGAGCAGTTCCAGGCGCTTTCCGCTGGCCAGCGCCTTGCCGCTGGTTGCGAACGCGTCGTACAGCTGAGCCTTCGTACCGGTCGAGTTGCTTCCCGCCATGCCATCCTCCATAAATCCATGGAATAGTGTAAATGAAGGAGGGTGCTGTGACCACACGCCGCCTCGCATCCGAACCTTGGAGGACCTGATGGGGTTTGCCGACGACCACCTGATACCCCTGGTCGACGCCGGACTCGGCAACAGCGCCTACCTCGTCGACCTCGGCGACGGGCGCGCCCTGGCCGTGGACGCCGCCCGTGACCTGCGCGCCCTGCGGGAGGCCGCGGACCGGCGCGGGCTGACCGTCGCGTTCGCGGCCGACACGCATCTGCATGCGGACTTCCTCTCCGGCTCCGTCCAGCTGGCGCACGACGACGGCGCGCGTGTGCTGGCCTCCGCCGCCGGCCGGCGGGTCTTCCTCCACACGCCACTGGCCGACGGCGACGAGACGGACCTCGGCGGACTGACCCTGCGAGCACTGGCCACGCCCGGCCACACCGACGAGCACCTGTCGTTCCTGCTGCTGGACGGCGACCACGAGTTGGGGGTGTTCACCGGCGGCTCGATGATCGTGAACTCCGCCGCCCGCACCGACCTCCTCGGAGCCGACCGCACCGAGGAGCTCGCCCGGGCCCAGTACCGCTCGCTGCGGCGGCTGGCCGCACTGCCCGACGCGACCTCGGTGTGGCCCACCCACGGAGCCGGCTCCTTCTGCTCGGCGCCGCCGGGCAGCGAGCGCACCTCCACCATCGGCGCGCAGAAACAGAGCAACCCGCTTCTGGCCGCCCCGGACGAGGACACCTTCGTACGACAGTTGCTGAGCGGCCTGGGCAGCTACCCGGCGTACTTCGACCGGCTCGCCGAGGCCAACCGCCGGGGCCCGGGCATCCTGACCGGCACCCCGGCGCTGCCCGACCTCACCGCCGGACAGGTGGCCGCTCTGCTCGCGCGGGGCGGTCATGTGGTCGACGTCCGCCCGGCCGCGGACTTCGCCGCCGGACACATTCCCGGTGCGGTCTCGATCCCGCTGCGCGACCAGTTCGCCACCTGGCTCGGCTGGCTGTTGCCCGAGACCGCGCCGATCGCGTTCGTCACCGCCGAGGACCAGGAGCCGGCCGAGATCGTCTGGCCGGCGTACAAGATCGGCTACGAGCGGCTGTCCGGACGCCTGGCCGGAGGCATGCGAGCCTGGGTCGCGGCGGGCAACGCACAGGCCACCACCGCGTTCATCACGGCCGACCGCGCCGCGGACCGGCCTTATGTCGACGTCCGGCAGAGCTCCGAGTTCGTGACCGGGCATGTCCCGGGAGCCGTGCACATCGAGCTCGCGAGCCTCGGCGCCCGCGCCGTCGACGCCCCCGAGGGCGCGGTCGTGGCCTGCGGCCACGGCGAGCGGGCCATGACCGCCGCCAGTCTGCTGGAACGCGCGGGCCACACCGATGTGGCGGTCCTCGACGGCGGGCCCGCCGACTACGCCGCCGTCCATGGTCAGCGGCTCGTCGAGGGCACGGCGGGCGTGCGGCCGTGAGCACCTCCCACCACCCGGCCGGCACGACCGCTGCCGACCCGCCGATACGGCTGGGCCTGCGGGAGAACTGGCCGCAGTTCACCCTGCTCGTCGTCGTCAATGTCTGCGTCGGTGGCCTGGTCGGCCTGGAACGCACCACGGTCCCGCTGATCGGCGCCGACGTCTTCCATCTGACCAGCGACCTGGCGGTCTTCTCCTTCATCATCGCCTTCGGTGTCACCAAGGCGCTGACCAACCTCGCCGCCGGGGCGCTGACTGCCCGCTTCCGCCGCAGACAGCTCCTGGTGACCGGCTGGCTGATCGGTGTCCCCGTGCCCTTCGCCCTTGCCTGGGCGCCGTCCTGGGGCTGGATCGTCGCCGCGAATGTCCTGCTCGGCATCAACCAGGGTCTGACCTGGTCGATGACCGTCAACATGAAGATCGACCTCGTCGGCCCCGCACGTCGCGGACTGGCCACCGGCGTCAACGAGGCCGCCGGCTACACCGCGGTCGGGGTCACCGCCCTGCTCACCGGCTACCTCGCCACCGCCTATGGCCTGCGCCCCGCCCCCGAACTCATCGGCGTCGTCTTCGTCGCCGCCGGGCTCGGCCTGTCCGTGATCGTCCGTGACACCGCCGGCCACGTGGCCCTCGAGCTCGCCCAGCACGCCAAGCCCCTGCCGACCGGTGAGGACACCACACTGGCTGCCGTCTTCGCCCGCACGTCCTGGCGCAACCGCTCCCTGCGCGGCGCCAGCCAGGCCGGACTGGTCAACAACCTGAACGACGGTCTGACCTGGGGCGTCTTCCCCCTGCTCTTCACCGAACACGGCCTCGGCTTCGCCGCCATCGGCCTGATCAAGGGCCTCTACCCCATCCTGTGGGGCATCGGCCAGATCCCCACCGGGCACCTCGCCGACCGCATCGGCCGCAAGCCCCTCATCGTCACGGGCATGCTCGTCCAGGCCGGCGGATTCGTCCTCGCCCTCGCGCTGCTCGGCCGTCCGCTGCTGGCCGGTGTCCTGTCCGCCGCCGCCCTGGGGCTGGGCACCGCCATGGTCTACCCGGCCCTGATCGCCTCGGTCTCCGACCATGCCCACCCCGCCTGGCGCGCCAACGCACTCGGGACCTACCGCTTCTGGCGCGACATCGGCTATGCCGTCGGCGCCCTGGTGGCCGGACTCCTCGCGGACGCCTTCGGACTCGACGCGACCGTCATCGCGGCCGCTGTCCTCACGGCAGGCTCCGGGCTGCTCGCCGCCCGCTGGATCAGCGGACACCGGCCCGGAACGCGCTGATCCGGCCCCCGGCGGCGGAGGTGCCGAGTGGTCCGGCGGCGGGGCCGAAGGACCCATGGCAGTGTCCCCGGGGTGGACGGAGAGTAGGAACTGAAGAGACCTCCCGAAGGAGGTGACCTGCGGTGATGTACTGGGACGGCGGTAGTGGCTGGGCCTGGATGGCCTTCATGCCGCTGCTGTGGATCGCGCTGATCGGTCTGGTGGTGTGGGCGGTTGTCCGCCTCGCCCAGCACCCGGCGTCTCGCCGGGACGACACGGACGGAGGGCCGGCACCGACGGAAACACCGGAGGAGGTCCTCGACCACCGCTTTGCCTCCGGCGAGATCGGCCCCGAAACCTACGCGGAGATGCGCAAGCAACTGTCCGCTCACCGGCCGAGGTCCAGGTGACCGGGTGGCTGCGTGACCGTCGGCTCCCGCTGACCGTGCCGGCCTCCCCGGCGTCCAGGTCCCATCGACCGCTTCGGCGGCTGGTAGGTCCTGCGCGCCGGGGAGATGGCTGCCCGGACACCGCCCTGCTCTGCACGGCGATGACGCCTTCAGGGTTCGCTCGGTCAATTCCCGTACCGTGATCAGTAGCCCATTCGACTCAGTCACCAGCGCCCCAGAGTGAACGAGGCGACTCGGTGCCCCGCGCCGACGGCGGCCCGCCGTTCATGACCGTTAACGTCCACTCTTGTGTTGTTCAGCTATGCCTTTGTGAACCTGAAACCGGGTGTGGGAAAGACGACCAGCGCGGTCTGGCTGGCCCACGCGCTTCACGAGTCGGGCATCCCACCACTGCTGGTGGACAGTGACCCCGCCTCCTCCGCGCTGCGCTGGAGCGAATTGGCGGGCGGATTTCCGTTTCCGGTGATCGCCCTTCCGGTGGGTGACGTGCACCGGCGCGTGAACGACTTCCTCGGCAACCGGCAGGCGGTCGTGTTCGACGCCCCGCAGATGGAGGACCACGCCCACATCACCCGCAGCATCATGAGGTACGCGAGCGAGTGGGTCGTGCCGGTCACCCCCGCCCCCATCGAACTGGACCGCATGGCGCCCATCGGCGGCGAGATGGGCGACATGCAGTCCTTGCGCGCCCAACCGGCCCGCGCCGCCGTCCTGCTGAACCGCACGAACCGTCCGGACGCCACCCGCACCGGTCCCGATGCCGACGCCCGCGAGGCACTCACCGAGCGTGGCTTCGACGTGTTGTCCACCCACATTCCGCGGCTCGACTTGTACGCCCAGTCGTTCGGCAGCCCGATCGGCGTCAAGGGCTCGGCCTACATGGACCTCGCGGACGAGCTCATCAAGCGTCAGGACAAAGCGTGAATCAGCGCAAGGACACCTACCGAGCCGCGCTGCAGCGCGGACCGTACGCAGCCGCATCCCGTCCCGCCAAAGTCACCCAGCTGCACACCCGTTACGTCAGGGTGACCATCGAACTCGACCCCACTTTGCCGGACGACTTGACCCGTTGGGTGGGGACACCGGTGTCGGCGCTCGCACACGCCGGCGAATCCGTACTGCGGCCCCTGACGACTTGGTGCGTGGCAGCCGGTGCGACCGCGACCGTGGAAGCCTCGTCGCTGGTGGCCGGCATCGCGCGGCTCTGGCGATCCCGCTGAGACGACGATCCGGCACCGCCCGCCCCCGAACTCGGGCTTGCCGCCGTCCTCTCGGGTCTGGGACGATCGCCGCGCCCGTCACTCACACCGACGGGTGGCGGCGGTGAGGGAGGTCCGGTGCACAGTCGGTGGCTGTACATATCGGCGGCCGCGGCACTCATCGTCGCCTCCTTGATCGTGGTACTCCTTCCCGACCACAAGGCCGATGGCGGCCACACCGCGGCACCACCCGTCACCGGCACCCACGCGATCGACCCGCCTGCGACGTCGTCACGCACCGGGTCCGCCCCCGCGACCACCCCCTCAGCACGGCCCTCGGTCGAGGGCACCCCTCGGAACACGTCGGGTCGTGCGACGCCCGGCGCATCGGTGAAGCCGTCGGTGGCGGGCGCCCGGCGAACAGCCTCCGCCGCGGCGCCGTTGGCGGGACGCATACGACCCGGCGTCACCTACCGGGGGCTCGCCACCTTCTACGACGCGGACGGTGGGGGTGCCTGTCTGTACGACCCGAGCGGTGATGTCATGACCGGGGCGATGAACCACACCGACTACGAGTCGGGCAAGGCATGCGGGGCGTACGTCCTCGTCCATGCGGCCAATGGAGCCTCCGTCACGGTCCGCATCACCAATGAATGCCCGGGGGACTGCGCACCCGGCCAGATCGACCTCAGCGCACAGGCCTTCGCCGAACTCGCCAACCCCTCGGCCGGGCGGATCCCGATCACCTGGAATCTGTTGAGCCCGAGCACCATCGGCACGATCTCGATCCGGTACAAGACCGGGTCCTCCCAGTGGTGGTGCGGTATCCAGGTGATAGGGCACCGGAACCCGGTGGCGCGGCTGGAGGTGCGCGCGAGCGGCGGCTGGCGCCCGCTGTCCCGCACCGACTACAACTACTTCATCTCCGACGACGGCGCTGGCTGCGGCGGCACGATCAGAGTCACCGACATCTACGGTGAGCGACTGACCGTTCAGGCAATCGCGGTGCGGCCGAACGTAGTGCAGCCGACCCGAGTCCAATTCGCCGAGCGCTGACCTAGGTCCTGTCGTCGCCGGCGTCCGCGGCAGGCACCGGGAGCAGCATGCAGCTGCTGGTGGCGTGGGCCAGCAGCCGGTCCTTCGCGTCGACCAGCCTGGCCTCGGCCAGCGCGGTCTGACGGCCCCGGTTCACCACTGTGCCGATGGCCCGCACCCGGCCCGTGTCCACCGTGATCCGCCTCAGGAACTTCACCGTCAGGTCGAGCGAGGTGTAGCCCATGCCCGGTGGCAGCGTGGAGTGGACGGCGCAGCCCGCCGCCGAGTCGAGGAGGGTGGCATAGACACCGCCGTGCACGCTGCCGATCGGGTTGTAGTGCTCCTCGCCCGGCAGCAGGGAGAAGACCACCCGGCCCTCGGCCACCTCGTCCAGCGTGAAGTCCATGGTGGCCAGGATGGGCGGCCCGGGAAGACGGCCCGTCTGCATCTCACACAGGAAGTCCAGGCCGGAGCTGCGCCCGACGGCAGCCGCCGTGACCGCGGGGTCTTCCCACTCGTACGTCCGTGTCCGTCCCATGTCTTCGGTGCCTCCCAGCTGACTTCGTCGATCGAAGTTAGCTGCCCGGTCACCTGACTGTCAATGGCGAAGTCAGACCTCTACCATGGCTGAATGGAGTGGCTTGAGGTCAGTACCGAGAACTGCACCGTCCAGCGGACGCTCGACGTGGTCGGGGAGAAGTGGACCCTGCTGATCGTGCGTGACGCCGCCAACGGCGTACGACGCTTCGACGACTTCCGGCGCCACATCGGCCTGTCGGAAGCGGTCCTCAGCGACCGGCTCAGGAAGCTGACTGCGGCCGGCATCCTCAGCACCGTTCCCTACCAGGAGCCGGGCAGCCGCTCCCGCAACGAGTACCGGCTGACCCGCAAGGGGTGGGACCTCTGGCCGGTCCTCGTCGCCCTGCGCCAGTGGGGCGAGACATACGCCCCCGATCCTCAAGGCCCCGTGCTGGACCTACGGCACACCGAGTGCGGGGCACCGGTGCGGGTCGTCGTCGAGTGCGCCGACGACCACGCCGCCCTGACCCCGAAGGACGTGAGCGCACGACCGGGGCCCGGCGCCCGGCGCTTGGTCTGACGACGTACAACCACCGGAGGTGCGCTGGGTCCCCGGCGCCGCATTCACGGCAGACGGACGCCTGAAGGAGGCGATCGTCGAGGGAGGCGATCGTCGAGGGAGGCGGCAAAGCGCCCGGGCGGTCAGCGCCGCCGCGATCATCATGATCGCCGTGTTCTCCGGGCGCCTGCTGGACGACGCGGCGCTGATCAAGTCCATCGGCCTCGGTCTCGCCTCCGCGGTGTCCTCGACGCCTTCGTGGTGCGGATGACCATCGTCCGGCCGGTCATGCCCCTCCTCGGCCATCGCGCCCGGGCCCTGCCGAAGCGGCTGGACCGCACCCTGCCGCACGTGGACGTCGAGGGCGAGACGCTGCGCCGGACCTTGGCCACCGAGCGGGCGCGAACCACGCCGACCGTCCTGGCCGGCGTGGACGAGCCGCCATCCGGACGGCCCCGGGCGGTCACGGCGTGCCGTCCGACTTCACCGGCATCATCCCCGGCTCCGGCTCCGGCTCCGGCGACACGGGCACGGCTCCCGTCCCGGTGCGGCAGCCGACGCGTCATCCCCTAGCCCGAGGCAAGATACAAGCACTGTCCAAGCTCGAGCAGCGTCTCGGACGCGACGGCGAGGCCACCGCGCCCGCCGCCCCGACCGAGCCCGAGGCACCGACCGCGAGGAGGCGGCGGAGGGAGCCCACCCGGAAGAACCGAAGAGCTGAAGAACCGACGCCGACCAGCCGCGGCATCGGCTGCCGCACGACCGCCGATCCAGCGGGTCACCCCGCGGCCGGTAGCCCCAGCCCGTCCGCCGGTCCGTTCCCCCCGGGCCGGCGGACGGCCTCGACACCGTGGAGGGTTCACCCCCATGACCGCACCGAGCGCGCTCGCTTCCGCCCCCCGACAGGATGAACGCCGGTTCCTTGAGACCCTGACCGGCGATCCCGAGCAGGGCGTGATCATGTCGGTCATCACCCGGCCGGCGTCATGTCGGCGGGCCGACCGAGCCCACCCCCGGGTCCGGCGGCGGGGTGCCCGGATCCTCACCAGGACAGACGCCCGTGACCGCGTCCAGGCCGTGATCTTCGCCTACGACGCCGGACTCGTGCGACCCGCATGAGGCACCCCCGCCGCCGCATACGAACCGCACGAGGGGCCGGTCGACGAAGACAGGACACAACCATGGGACCGTTGGGACCGTTGGCGCGAACCGGCCTGGCCGGGGCCCTCGCATGCGGCGTACTGGTCACGGCCGTCGGCATCGGACGGTACCTGACCGGCGGCAGCGACGGCGGCGGGCACCCGCCCCAAGGGCCCTACGCCGCACTCGGCGACTCCTTCACCTCCGGCCCCAGGATTCCCGACCAGACGGGAGAGCCCGCAGGCTGCGACCGCTCCTCCCGCAACTACCCGGCGCTCGTGGCCAAGCAACTCGGTATCAATGCCGCCGACTTCCGCGATGCCAGCTGCAGCGCCGCCACGATCACCAACCTCACCACACCCCAGTCCACCGACGACGGCACCAACCCCCCGCAGCTCTCCGCACTGACCGCCGCCACCGCTCTGGTCACCATCGGCATCGGCGGAAACGACATCGGCTTCAGCACCATGGTCGCCAAGTGCGTCACCTCCGGGGCACTCTTCAAAGCGGCCGCCGGCGTCACGAACATCTCCGGCCAGGCACCCTGCAAGGAGCGCTACGCCTCCGGCGACGCCGACGCAGTCGCCCGGAAGATCCGCACCGCGGGTGACCATCTCGCCCGCGCCCTGAACGACGTCAAGCACCGGGCGCCCGAGGCCCGTATCTACATCGTCGGTTACCCGGCCATCCTGCCCGCCGAGGGCGCCGGCTGCGGCTCGGACATGCCCCTCGCGCCCGGAGACGTGACATTCCTTCGCGAGACGGAACGACAGCTCAACACCATGCTCCGGGATCGCGCCGAAGCCGCCGGTGCGACCTATGTCGACACGTTCACCCCGTCCATCGGCCACGACGCCTGCTCCGCGGCGGCCACCCGCTGGATCGAACCCCTCAGACCGAGCAGCCCGGCAGCCGCCGTCCACCCCAACGAACGCGGGGAGCGCGGCATGGCGACCGCCGTGCTCCGTGCGGTCGGCCCCTGACCGGGTCCGCGCCGGATCCTCGAGGCGGGCCACTTCAGCCGCCGTCGCAGATACGGCAACACCGCGGTATCGCCATTGACTTCACCGCACAGGATTGGTTGAGTGGCTCATCCACTGAGCCACTTGGGAGGACGGCGTGGAGGCACTGCCCCGCGAAACCATCGTCGATGTCCTGGAGAACCGTCTGCGCGAGGAGATCCTCAACGGGCAGCATCCAGCCGGAAGTTACCTGCCGCCGGAACGGACACTCGCGGACGGCTACGGCGTCACCCGTACCACCCTCAAGCACGCCTTCGGCCGCCTCGTGCAGGCAGGGCTGCTGGAGACCCGGCACGGTGTCGGCACCCGCGTGCGGGACTATCTGCGTCTTGGCGGAGCGGATCTGCTGCCGATGCTCGTGCGACACAGCCCGGACTGGATCGGTGAGATCTTCGAAGTACGGCGCAGCATCGGTGCGTTGATCGCCGAGCGGGCCGCCGCCCGCGCGACCGGCCGGCAACGCGCCGAACTGCAAACGCGGTTGGCAGCCGTACGGGAGGCGAAGGACGCCGACGCCGTACAGCTCGCGGACATCGAGGTGCACCGGGCCCTGGCCCGCGCCACCGGCAACCGGGTCTACGTCCTGCTGACGAACACCCTCTTCAACGCCTATCTGCCGGTACGCGCCGCGCTCATAGGCCCGTTCAAGGACGCCGCAGTCGCCCACGCGCGTCTACAGCCGGTGGTCGACGCGATCGATGCCGGTGACGAGGCCGGCGCACGTCGGGCGGCCGAGGAGTACCTGACCACGACCGAGCGCATCATGCTGGAGGGCCTCGCATGAGTTTCCTGAGTCAACCTCTATGCCGCCAGAGGCGTGTCGGCGGGCGTGTTGATCTTGCTGTTGGCTTGATGGATGACGGGGTCGTAACAGGCGCCGTTGCGCCAGCAGGCCCACATCACG
>NZ_JAUYWJ010000036.1:0-73371 GCF_032656585.1 Streptomyces herbicida | reverse complement strand
GCCTCGTGGAGCGCCGGTAAGACCAGGACGAAAGTCCCGGCACAGCGCGGTGAAGCAGGAAGCCCCCGGAAGGGTCAGCCGACCCAGACCGGAATCCCTGGACTTTAGGCCAGGGAGCACGTCAAAGGACCTTGCG
This sequence comes from Streptomyces herbicida, assembly GCF_032656585.1. Classification (NCBI taxonomy): domain Bacteria; kingdom Bacillati; phylum Actinomycetota; class Actinomycetes; order Kitasatosporales; family Streptomycetaceae; genus Streptomyces; species Streptomyces herbicida. The sequence goes on along the minus strand of NZ_JAUYWJ010000036.1, from coordinate 73,235 downwards.
TACTGCCGTGTGTCCGGGCCGTTGATGAGCTCGTTGATGAGCTGCTCGGTCTCCAATTCCAATGAGCAGTCCAGGGCCCGGTTGATCTGCTGGACGCGGGTGATGGCGATGTGCAGGCCCTGCCGGTTCCCGGCCGCGGCCTTGATCCTGCACCAGTCGCGATACCGGCCCCTTGGCACGTTCCTGCTCGAGGACGGCGAACAGCGCCTCGCTCAGCTTGGGCCTGGACGCCGGCCCCGCTGACTCCAGGGCTGACGATCCGCCGTGCCCCCATGCCTGGCGCCATCGGTGTACCGACTGCACGCTGACACGTAACTGCTTGGCGATCGCGGCACTGTCGTGTCCCAGGGCGAACAACTCCGCTGCCTGCATCCGGATGTGCTCGCGAAACGCCCCTCGCTCCGCGGTCAGCCCGCCCCCTTGCGGATACCTCATACGACCGGCCTACCGCGACAACCACAACGCGGCTGCGCGGCCGTCACCGATCACCGCGTACTCCCGCAGCGGAACGTAGCCGCCCGGGCGCAAGCCCCCGGCCGGCAGCCTCGGATCAGATGCCGTTCCCCGCGCCCACGCGCCATGGGGGCGGGTTATCGGACACGTGTGAGGCGGGTCAGCCCCTGGCGTTCACCCGCCTCCACGCCGACTGTGCCCTGCGGCTTCTGTCAGTGCGGCTGCCGCTTGCCGTGATAGCCCTGGGCGAGCCGGGCCAGGGCGACCGCCCCGAGCAGGAGCCCGAAGTCGCGCAGAGCAATGTCGTAGTAGCCGGGGATGCTCAACAGGTCGACGATGATGCCGCCCAGCCAGGCGGCGACCAGCCATCCTCCGAAGCGGGGGGCCAGGCCCACGACGACGCCTGCCACGATCTCGATCACACCCACCGCGTACATGGCTGCCTGGGCGCTGCCCGGAACAACGTCGTTGATCCACGGCGCGAGGTAGGTGGGCCAGTCCACGAGCAGGTTGGCGAACTTGTCCAGCCCGAACAGGATCGGCGCGACCGTGAACCCGGTGCGCAGGATGACGAACGCCTGGTAGCCGGGGTCAGTGAGAACGGCCCGCCGCGTGGAGCTGGCCGGGGTGGTGGGGGTGGTTGCGGACACCATGACGCACGCACCTTTCCTTCTATAGACAACTCTCACTATTCATAGAAGCGCGCGAATCTTCTTTAGTCAATGGCTATGGGTTTTACACTGGTGCTTGTGGACCACTCCAAGCCAGCACCCCCTACCGACGTCTCCGCCGTTGCCGCTCTGGACGAGCCGACCCGCAAAAGGCTCTACGATCACGTCGTGCGCCAGCCGGGACCGGTCAGCCGCGACGAAGCCGCCGAGGCACTGGGCCTGGCCCGGCAGACCGCGGCGTTCCATCTGGACCGCCTGGCCGACGCGTCATTGCTCGATGTCGTCTACGAGCGGCGCAGCGGACGTACCGGTCCGGGAGCGGGCCGGCCCGCCAAGCTCTACAAGCGCTCCGCCCAGCAAGTCACCGTCAGCCTGCCCGAACGGCACTACGAACTGGCCGGACGGCTCCTCGCCCAGGCCGTGGAGGAATCGGAAGCCACCGGTGAACCGGTGCGGACATGCCTGCACCGAAAGGCCCACGAGCTGGGCACACTGTTCGGCGCCCAGGGCCAGGCAGATGTGTTCGACCTGCTGGAGCGGTACGGGTTCGAGCCGCGCCATGACGGTGACGCCATCCTCCTGGGCAACTGTCCCTTCCACGCGCTCGCCCGCGAGCACACCCAGACGGTGTGCGGCATGAACCTCCACCTGCTCGGCGGCGTCCTCGACGGGCTCGGTGAAGGCGGCCTCCAGGCGCGCCTGGACCCCGGCCCCGGCCACTGCTGCGTCCGTCTGGATCCGGCTCCCTCCCCGCCCGCGACCGCACGGCCTTCCTGAGGTGACTTCGGACCAGAGCGCTGGCGGCGCGGCGTGCTGCGCGTGGCCGTCAGCCGGGATGGACGGAAGAGATGAGTGATCACGGGGCCTGTGGTGGTGCGCAGGACCGTTTTGTGCGTGCTCGCGTCCGCATCCGCGGAGCGTATCGGTCCACCTCGGTGGAACCCCTAGTCCTCAGGGTGTTCCAGTTCGGTGAAGAGCTGTAGATGGTGCCGCGGGGCCGGTTCGGCGCACCGGGTCGCCCTGGGTACGTGACGGACGAGTCAGGATCTGGACGCAGCGCACTGCGTCCCTGGGCGGACGGCTCGGCTTCGAGAGCGGTCGCCGCCCACGAAGCCCGGCTCGTCCGCGCCCTGCTTGCCGACCGCGGCTACGACCACGACAAGTACCGGCGTCTGCTCTGGGCCCGCGGCATCCGCCCCGTGATTGCACAGCGAGGCCAGAGCCGTGGGGCTGGCCTGCGCGTCTTTCGTTGGGTGGTCAAGCGGACGATCAGCTGGCTGCACGGTTTCCGTCGGCTTCGATCCGATGGGAGCGACGCGATGACATACGCGAAGCATTTCTCGGCCTCGCCACATGTCTCATCACCCACCGGCACGTTCGGCGCCTTTGTTAGGACCTCTAAGCGGTCTTGGTGAAGTTCGCTGCTGATCCTTGGATGCCGGTCGGTTGGCGAGTCAGCGCCTGGTCCGTGGTGGTCTCGATCGCTTCGAGGCTGAGGCTGCGGAGTGGCAGGTAGAACACCTTCACCATGAACTCTTGTGCCTCCGCCCAAGCCCGCCGGTGTTTGAGGAGCGGGGCGGGGGCGGAGCCTGGGTTACGGGGAGGAGAGGCGTCAGCGTGCCGTTCGGCGGGCCGTGTTCTCTCGCCACTCCCGGCCGATCGATCGCATCAGGGCCGGGTACACCCCCAGGTACCGGAAGGGTTTGATGCCGAGCATGTACAGAGAGCCGAAGCGGCCGTTGGGCTTCACCAGGACGGCCATCTGGCCGCGGTAGCTGCCGTTCCCGTCGGGGACCCAGCCGACGTGCATCACCCCGTGCATGGTCTTGTTGGCGTACTCGGCGGCCCACTCGTCGTGTGTCTGGAAGACCGATGTGAAGGGCGCCGCGCTGAGGTCGGGCCCCCGCGGCCCCTCGCGCAGGTCGTCCGGCAGCCGGTCGCGCAGCGACGCCACCCGGCCGCCGACGCCCGAGCCCGGCCTGTCCCAGCCGAGCAGCGCGCCGAGCTTCCAGCGCACCGCGAAAAGGAAGCGGCCCACAGGGTTGCCGCCGTCCGGACCGCCTTTGCCGTTCGCCATCTGCTGGACCAAGTGGTGCAAGTCGTCCGGGCCACCCGGCGTCGGCAGCGCCCACAGGTCCTCGAGCCGGAAGTCGCCGGCGATCTCGTGGATCCGCCAAGGGCGGGACATGTGCTCGGTCGAGGGAAGGCGCAGATCGCTCATGGCAGGCCCCTGTCTATACGGTGACGTATAGATCGAGCATAGAGCCATCTATACGGCTCCGTATACTTGGCCGGGACATGCGAGGGGAGACACAGCATGGGCGCGATCCGTACGCCGCGGGACAAGTGGATCGAGGAGGGGCTGCGGGCGCTCGCCGCTGGCGGCCCCGAGGCTGTCCGGGTCGAGGTTCTCGCCCAGGTTCTCGGCGTCAGCAAGGGCGGTTTCTACGGCTACTTCCGCAACCGCGCCGCCCTGCTGGAGGAGATGCTCGACACCTGGGAGCGCGGGGTCACCGAGGACGTCATCGAGCGGATCGAGCGCGACGGGGGCGACGCTCGCGAGCGCCTCGGGCGGCTCTTCGACTTCGTGGGCACGAGCGAGACGCCCGTGACCAGTGCCGGGGTCGAGCTCGCGATCCGCGACTGGGCCCGGCGCGACGAAGGCGTTGCCCGTTGCCTCCGCCGGGCCGACAACCGGCGCATGGACTATCTGCGCGAGCTCTACGGGGCTTTCTGTCCCGACGAGGGCGATGTCGAGGCCCGCTGCCTGATCACCTTCTCACTGCGCATCGGCGACCACCTCATCGCAGCCGACAACGGCCCGCGCAGCCGCACGGAAGTCCTCGCCGCGGTCAGGGACCGGTTGTTGGGCTAAGAGGTCCTAACAAAGGCGCCGAACGCGCCGGTGGGTGATGAGACATGTGGCGAGGCCCTGCCACTGCCAGGCCTGCCGAGGCCGTTTCCGCCAGGGAGATGCCGTAGCGGGCCAGGCGCAGGGGCCTCAGGGACTCGACCCGGGCCTTGCGGACCCCTGCGCTCAGGACGTGGCTGGAAGATCAATGCGGTCTGTCACTTCGGGAGGCATCAGCTACGCCGGCTTCTGGTTCGCCCGCTTCTTCATCGAGCCGGTCAACGACGATCATCGCCGCATCGTCCGCCAGGTGGCCCCCGGTGTGACGGATCAATGCCTGTTGCAGTTGTTCCAGGAACTGCGACGGAGTGCAGGTGGGCACGGTTTCCATGGCCTCGGTCAAGGCGAAGAAGATGCTGTCAGGATTGCGGGCTTCGATCACGCCGTCGGTGTGCAGCAGCAGGCGGTCACCGGGTGCGAGCGGATAGCTCTCCGCCTTGGCGGGAGGACCGGTGATGAAGTCGTCCAGGCCCAGGGGTGGCAGTGGTGAGCTGGGCATCAGGGCGTGAACCTTGCCCTGGCTCAGTAGCAGCGGAGGCGGATGGCCGCGATTGAACACCTGGACCTCGAGGCCGTCGGGCACCTGAGCCACGAGCGCAGTGACGAAATCCTCCGCCTGGTCCTCCCTCTCGTCCTGGTCGACCGCGCCCGGCGCGGCTCGCTCCCGGTGCAGCGCAGCCGTGCAGTGGTTCATCACCTCCACCAGGTCGTCCTCGTAGTGCGCGGCCTCCCGGAAGGCGTTCAGCACGGCCGCGGCCAAACCCACAGCAGGCAGTCCTTTGCCGCGGACGTCGCCCACGATCATCCGGACCCCGTACCGGGTCTCTACGGCCTCATACAGATCGCCGCCGATCTGCGCTCCCGTCTCGGCCGCGAGATAGATGCTGGCCGCCCGTAGCGGCCCCAGCCGGGCAGGTACGGGCCGCAGCAGGACTCGTTGTGCTGCCACGGCGACCCGGCGGACCTGGTTGAGCTCGGTCTGCCTGCGCGTGCGCACGGCTTTACTCGTGATGACACTGGCCACGGACACCACGAGGAGCCCCAGGAGGTTGCTGTAGATCAGCAGGCCACCCCACGCCTCGTGCAGGATGGTGGTGGCCAGGCTGACGGCCAGGGCTCCAGCCGCTGCCGCGAGGGTGCCTTTCGGGCCCATCGTCAGCGAAGCCAAGGCCGGCATCGCGACGAGAAGAGGGCCGGTGTAGATATCGTGCGCAGGCGAGAGCTCGATCCCCAGCCCGAGCAGTATGATCACGAACGGCATGCACTGCGCGACTCGGAAAAGAGCCCGGCTTTGACCGCCCGCTCTGGACGGAGGGGCTGGGCGGAAGAGCGTCCGCATGGGTACAGCCTGCCTCGCTGAAGTGGACTGTTCCACTCATCGCATCCCGGGCGTCCGGGGCCGTGAGGCCGTGACCGGTACCTCCCCCAGCGCTATGGCGCACCCGGGCGCCGCACTTCGACTCCATCGCCTCTCCCATCGACCAACTCGCCTTCAGGCGGTGAGCACCCACAAGCAGGACGGACGGCTCGCCGAAGTCCGTGACGTGGCAGGGTGGCGAGGGATCGCTGCAGGTCCGTCCCGGATCGGACGGACATGAGTAACAAGGAGAATCCGGTCGTCGAGTCGGATGACCTGGTGGATGAGGTCGTCGAGCGGTTGATGGACCGCGCCGATGCCTCCGGGGCTGCCCTGCTCGGTGAGGGCGGGCTGTTGACCGAGGTGACCCGGGCCGTGCTGGAACGGGCCCGGGAAGCCGAGACGAGCGGCCACCTGGGCTATGAGAAGCATGATCCTGCCGGCCAGGGATCGGACAACAGCCGCAATGGCACTTCGCCCAAGACGGTGCTGACCGATGCCGGGGCGGTGACACTGGCCGTGCCACGGGACCGCAACGCAGAGTTCGATCCGAAGATCGTGCCGAAGAGTGCCCGGCGGCCGGCGGGCTTCAACGACCGGATCCTGTCGCTGTACGCGCGGGCCATGAGCGTGCGGGACATCCGCTCGCACCTGACGGCCATCTGCGGCGTCGAGGTCTCCCCGGACTTGATCAGCACGGTGACCGACGCGGTCGTGGACGAGCTGGCCGCATGGCAGAACCGGCCGCTGAATGCGGTCTGGCCGATCATCTACATCGACGCCCTGTGGGTGAGGATCCGCTCCGGGCGGTGGTCAGCCGGCTGGTCTACGTGGCCGTCGGGGTCGACATGGACGGCTGCAAGGACGTGCTGGGACTGTGGGTCGGCGCCGAAGGCGAGGGCGCCACGACCTGGATGGCGGTGTTCTCGGAGCTGCGCAAGCGCGGCGTCGAGGTCGTACGCATCGCCGCCTGCGACGGTCTCAAGGGCCTGCCCGAGGCGGTGACGGCGACCTGGCCGAAGGCCACAGTCCAGACCTGCGTGATCCATCTGGTCCGGGCCTCGCTGCGGTTCGCTTCGAAGAGGGGGCCATCCCAAGCTGGTGCCGGCGCTCAAAGCGATCTACAGCGCACCGACCGAGCAGGCCCTGGACACGTTCGCCGCCTCTGACCCGGGCGTGCGCTACCCGGCGATCGTCCGGACCCGGCAAGCAGCCTGGAGCCGGGCCTCGTCCTCCGGCCGGTCGGCGAGGACCAGGGGGAGAACGGTGTTCTCGACCACGGTCAGGGCCGGGATCAGGCTGTCCCCTGGAAGACCAGGCCGATGTCGTACGGACCCAGGGAGGGGCCCGGGTCAGCGTGCGCTGATGGGCTGTTCGAGCCCTGCCAGCAGGTGCAGCAGCGAACTCTTGCCCGACCCGGAGGGGCCGACGACTGCGAGCCGATCGCCGGCCCCGATCTCCAGGTTGGCACCGTGCATCACGCCGGCGACAAGCCGGTGCCGCGAGGCTGGTCAGGTGCAGCCCGTGCTCGCGGCCCTGCTCAAGGCTGTACGAGGCTCTTCCGGGCGGACTTACGCCTCTTCCGCGGGAATGGCCGGCCGTGCCGCGTAGCGGGTGCGCATCGCGTCGCTGGCTGCGGGGCCTGCGGTGAAGACGTAGGCGGCGCTGTCGTCGAGTCGGCGGCCGGTTCTGGCGTCGACGACGACGGGCTCGACTTCCTCGCCGGTGTGCGCGTCGACGAGGATCATGCTGCGCTCCGTCGGCGTGAGGCGGGAGTTGCCCCACGCGGCGAGGGCGACGATCACCGGGCGCAGGGAGCGCCCGAGTTCGGTCAGGACGTACTCGTGCCGGACGGGGCTGGTCTGGTAGGGCCGGCGCTCCAGCAGGCCGTCGGCGACCAGGGTCTTCAGCCGGGTGGTGAGCATGCTGGAGGAGATGCCCAGGCTCTCCTGGAACTGGTCGAAGCGGGTGTAGCCGTCGAAGGCGTCGTGGAGGATCAGCAGTGTCCACCATTCGCCGACGTGTTCCACCGTCGTGGACAGCGGGCACTCCCGGTCCTCCAGCCTGATCCGGCTCGCCACGGCGACCATCCCCTCAGTTACTGCTAAAGTCGAAGTTAGTAGCTTCTATTTTAGCAGTCGAGACAGGGGCGTCGCCTCGCATACCCGCGCCCGGGAACGGAGCACAACGTGACCACATCCATCAGCGAATCCCTCGAAGGCCGACGCGCTCTGGTCACCGGCGGCACCAAGGGCACCGGAGCCGCGATCGCCCGACGGCTCGCCGAGGCCGGCGCGACCGTGCTGGTCACCGCCCGCAGCCGCCCCGACGACGTCGATGAGAAGACGTTCATCACCGCCGACCTGTCCACCGCCCAGGGCGCCGCCCACGTCGCCTCCGAGGTGGACGCCCGCATGGGAGGCGTCGACATCCTGGTCAACACCCTCGGCGGCTCCGAGGCACCAGCAGGAGGATTCGCCGCGCTCGGCGAGGACGACTGGGCAAGGGAGCTGAACACGAACCTGCTGGCCGCCGTCCGCCTGGACCGCGCACTCCTCCCGCACATGATCGCCACGGGCAAGGGCGCGGTCGTGCACGTCACCTCGATCCAGCGCCGCATGCCGCTGTGGAACGGCACCCTGGCCTACGCCGCCGCCAAGGCCGCCCTGACCACCTACAGCAAGGGCCTGGCCAACCAGGTCGCCCCGCACGGCGTCCGCGTCAACACCGTCTCGCCCGGCTTCGTCCAGACCTCGGCCGCCGACAACCTCGTCACCCGGATCGCCCACGACGCCGGTATCAGCCAGGAAGCGGCGCTGGGCCGGCTCATGGACTCCCTGGGAGGCATCCCGCTCGGCCGTCCCAACCGGCCCGAGGAGGTCGCCGAGCTCGTCGCCTTCCTCGTCTCCGACCGCGCCTCGGCCATCGTCGGCGCCGAACACGTCATCGACGGCGGTACCACCCCCACCGTCTGAACACGCCACCACCATCAGGAGCGTCATGCACGACAACCAGCCCCGGACCATCACCCCGGACGACCTGCCCGAGGTGATCACCCGCTACCTCACAGCGCACCGCGTCCACGACACCGCCACCGCGGTCACGACGTTCACCGACGACGCCACAGTGATCGACGACGGCAATACCTACCAGGGAAGCGCCGCGATCGAGCGGTGGCTGGACCGATCCGCCACCGAATTCACCTACACCATCCACCTCACGAACGCCCAGCAGACCGACACGGCCCACTACATCGCCACACACCACCTCGAAGGCAACTTCCCCGGCGGCACCATCGATCTCCGCTATCGGTTCACGCTGCGCGACGACCTCATCGAACACCTCACCATCGAACCCTGAACCCGCTTCCACACCACCTGTTCCCGCCCACGAGAGAGACCCCACCCACCCCCGGACCGCCCCGTCCCAGCCCTCGTGCCCACCCAGCCACCTGACCAAGAGCCAGCCCTCAAGTTCGGCAACCCGCAGATCAGCACTTGCACGCCTGAGGAATCAAGGCGCGCAACTCCGGGGCCATCCTCAGCACAGGGTGAGGAGATTCAAAGATCCCCATCACCTCATCCGCTGCCATGGTGCACTTCTTGCGGCAGGTGAGGGCCCGCCGGGGCCGGGCCGTCGGTGGCCCTGCCGTCCTCCAGCGTGATCACCCGGTCTGCGCTCCGCACGCACGACTTCGGCGCTGTGCGTCACGATCAGCACCGCGCACCCCAGGGCGGCCCGGTCCCGCAGCATCGCGAAGACCACCCGCTTCGTCTCTCCGTCCTGTTCGCCGGTGGGCTCGTCGGCGAGCAGGACAGCGGGCGTGTTGGCCGGCGCAACGGCCAGTCCGGCCCGCGTCGGCTCTCTACCGGACAGCTGCTGAGGCAGCGCGTGCATCCGTTCGCCGAGCCTCACCTGGGTCAGAAGCTCCCTGGCCGAGACTGCGGGTTTCCGCCGCCGGCCGCGGGAACGTAGGAGAGAGCTGACTGACCGTCAATACTTCCTAGCAGTGGTTGCCCCTTCGCCTGCACTAAAGGGCACCCGCCAGGACCTCTGCGGCGGCCACCCCGGACGCGGCGGTGGCGCCGTGTGTGAAGATCTGAGCCGCTCCGGGAACAGGGGCGCCCGGCAGGCCCATCTCCACGACGATCGCGTCGGGACGTGCCGTGACGAGGTCGGCGAGGGCGCGCGCCATCCACGCGTGCCGAGAGGCGTCGCGGACGACCACGACCAGGGGTCGTCCCGCGGCGGGCGCCAGTGCGTGCGTCTGCAGGGCGGTGGTCCGTGATCGCAGGTCCTCGCGGCGCACCCGGACAGAGGTCGTTCCGGGCAGCCGTTCGCCCAGTGGGGTGGCCACGCCCCAAGGGGTCTCCTTGCCGATGGCCAGGTTGGTGGTGGGTACGAGTTCGACGACGTGCGGTGCGTTGACCAGGGGCAGGACGTGCTGTACGGCTCCGTGCAGGCGGATGGCCCGGCGGGCGGCCGCGAAGCCGATGCCGGCGGCGTCCCAGACAGCGGCATGGGTCGGGCGCAGGCTTGTCGACCAGGACGCGAACTCCCGGACCCGGCGGGCTGCTTCCTCGAGCCGTTCCTCAGGAAGATCCCTCGATACGACGGCGTCGGCGAGGGCGTCCACGAGCAGGCTGGCGGTGGCCGCCTCCGCGTTCTCGCCACCGACGCAGACGGCGTCGGCACCGGCGGCGACGGCTCTGACCGTGGCTCCGCCGATCCCGTAGAGGTGGGCCACGGCACCCATCTCGATGGCGTCGGTGACGATGATGCCGTCGAACCCGAGCTCCTGACGCAGCAGTTCGTCCAGGATGCGCCGGCTCAGGGTGGCGGGCAGGTCGGGGTCGTAGGCGGGGACCAGCAGGTGGCCGCTCATCACCGCACGGACGCCCGCTTCGAGGGCGGCGCGGAACGGCGGCAGAGCCTGTTCGGCGATTTGCGCGCGGTCGGCGTCGTAGACGGGCAGTCCGTGGTGGGAGTCGACGGCCACGTCGCCGTGGCCGGGGAAGTGCTTGGCGCAGGCGGCGACACCGGCCGACTGGAGTCCCCGGATCCAGGCGCCGGTGTGCCGTGACACCACCTTGGCGTCGACGCCGAAGGACCTGACCCCGATGATCGGGTTGTCGGGGTTGGAGTTGACGTCCGCGCTGGGCGCGTAGTCGAGGCTCACGCCGGCGGCGTGCAGCTGGCGGCCCAGGTCGGCGGCGACGGCCTCGGTCAGCTCGGTGTCGTCGACCGTTCCGAGGGCGAGGTTGCCCGGCCGGGTGGAGCCGGTCGCGGACTCGATCCGGGTGACGTCGCCGGCCTCCTCGTCGATCGCGATGATCAACTCGGGGTTCTCCGCGCGTAGTCGGCCGGTCAGTCGGGCTACCTGTGCGGTCGTGGCGATGTTGCGGGAGAAGAGCACCACCGATGCCAGCCCGTCGGCGATCTCGCGCAGCACCCAGTCGGGCGCCTCGGTGCCCACGAACCCCGGCTGCAGCACGGAGCGCGCCAGTCGTCGCAACTCCATGCCGTGCTTGCTGGAGACCATCGAATGCACCCTTCTCTTGGTACAGACCAATACGTCTCCGCTCAGGCTAACCGCTCTTGTCAAGTGGGCCCGAATCGCGCCTACTTGGCGAAAACGCGCCCTCAGCTGCGGTGTTTGACATGTCGAGTTGGTCTAGTCCAAGTTAGTGGGACGCGAGTTCGAAGAGGGGCTGGTGTGGCCTGTGGTGCAGTGACCCTGCCGAAATGGCCGCCGCCCTTCGCTCCGCGCAGTTGGTGACCCGGTTGGGGTCGCCGGTACCTGAGATCGAGATGTGGAGCACCGTATGTCCACGACTGACCGTTATCTCCATCGAGCCCCTTCGAACATCCCCTACTTCAGCTCGGACGGCGAGACCTATCTCGCCCAGACACCCCTGCGGGACCTGAAGAAGACTCGCCCGCTGCGCGTCCTCTCCGAGGAGGACTTCTCCTTATGGCAGACCTACGGCTACGTCGTGGTGAAGCAGGCGATCCCCGCCGCCCATGCCCGGCAACTGCTGGACTTCGCCTGGGAGTTCCAGGGACTCGACCCCGAGCGTCCGGAGACCTGGTACGAGGACCGCGAGTACCGCTCCGACCTCGACCGGGAACTGCACATCTACGGCTTCGTCGAGGCCTACCACCACCAGCTCATCTGGGACAGCCGCCAGACGCGGCGGGTCTACGACGCGTTCGTCGACGTCTGGGACTGCGAAGAGCTGTGGGTGACGCTCGACCGGCTCAACCTCAACCCGCCCAACATCAAGAACCGTGACCGGGCCCTGATCCCGCGCACCGAGCAGGGCTTCGACATCGAGCTCCACTGGGACGTCGACACCACACTCGGCATACCGCCGCAGCGAGTTCAGGGGATCATCGCCCTGAACCACACCAGGCCCGAACTCGGCGGCTTCCAGTGCTGCCCCGAGCTGTTCAGGCAGTTCGACCGGTGGAAGGCGCTGCAGCCGGACGACCGTGACCCGATCCGGCCCAGGATCGACCGCGCGGCGTTCCCCGTGGTGCGACCCGAACTCGAGGCCGGCGACCTGCTGATCTTCAACGGCCTGCTCGCGCACGGCGTGGCACCGAACACCTCCGGCGGGGAAGTGCGTGCGGTCCAGTACCTGTCGATGATGCCGGCGCTGGAGTCCCACCAAACCCTGCGGCGTTCCCGGGCCGATTCGTGGCGCACCCTCAGCACCCCCGACTGGAACGCGACGCTGCTCGGCGACGCCACAAGCCATGAATCCCTGCGGTACGGCAGGGCCCGCCTCGACGGACTCGGGGCCAAGCTGCTGGGCCTCACGTCCTGGAGCGGAGCAGACCTCGACGAGGCGGTCGAGCCGGCCGGAGAAGAGACATGCGCCGAATTTGTCTGACCCTGCCGACCAACAGGCCCTGCACGGCGACCATCGCGGCCGTGGCCGAGGAAGCGGCCTACGCCACCGAGCACTTCGACACAGAGGTGCACCTCCTGATCCTGGACTCCTGCGCCGCGCCCGTGTACGCCGAGCACGCCGAGGCCGTGCGCCGCATACCCGGCAATCCGCGGATCGCCGTACACCATCTCGACGAGGCACGGCAGCGGGACTTCCTCCGGCGGGTGATCGACCGGGCCGGAGCGGTGAAACCCGACCTCCTGCTGGATCTGATGCTGCCGGCCGGCGTGTCCTACGGAGCCTGCACCAACCGCGCCTTCCTCGTCGCCGCCGCGCTCGGTTGCGAGTCCGTCCACCGCAGGGACTCCGACAGCCGATACCAGGTCGTGAACGGCCAGACCGTCTTCCCCATCCACCACGAGCTGACGTCGCTCGGCAGGCGCGCGGCCGACGCTGCGCCCCACGTCACCGAGATCGCACTGGCCACCGATCACATGAACCGAAAGGTCGCGATGGTCGGCAGCTCCTTCATCGGCGAACTGTCAGTGGACATCGGCGAGATACTCCGGATCGACCCCGACGTCTACCACGACATGGTCGGTCTGTGGGCGCCCGTGCACTGGTCCGACGAGCGGAAGAGGCAACTCGTAGACGAGTCCTTCCGGGGCGCGGACACGGACGCCTTCACCGTGGACCACTCCACGCTGACCGTGGTCGACCCCATGCGTGTGGACATGTGCAACATCGCCTTCCACGGCGTGCACGAACACGTGCCCCTGCCGCCCGCGACCGACACGATCGGCAGCGACTACTTCCTGATCCACCTGGTCCACGCCACCGCACTGCCGGGCGTCCTGCACAACCGGAACATCGTCAACTTCTACACCGGCGAACGCCGCACCGACTCCGGGTTCATGGCCTACCAGCTGCGCTTCGTCAAGTTCCTGCTGTCGATGCTCTACTTCAACTTCGTCTACGACCAAATGGCCCGGACCGGCGCGTCGTTGCTCGATGAGCGGGGGCAGGTGCGGGCGTCGGCCGTAGCCCTGCCGGCGAGGGAGAGCGCAGGGCTCGACCGGAGCGAGAACGTCCACCGACTGGACGTCCTCGACGCCGGGTACCGCAAACTGGGCGGCAGATACGCCGAGTTCGCCGACCTCCTGTGGCAGCGCCGCGCCCGCCTCCTCGACGAAGCACGCAGCGACATCGAGGACTTCGCCCTGCTGGTGGAGGCATGGGAGCTGCTGGTGCGGTCGGCCGCGCTCACCTCCGTAGTCCCGGCGCCCGGGCAACAACGGTGAGAGCGACCATGACGCACGAGTCCGCACCACTGCTCTCCGCGCTGGCCGGCGCGACCGAGGACCGGATCGTCTTCGACCTGACCGGAATCGAACACCGCTACGACACCCTGCGGCGCGAACTGCCCGACGTCGCCGTCCGATTCGCCATGAAGGCCTGCCCGGTGGACGAGGTGCTCGCCTGCCTCGCCGGGAAGGGCGCCGGAGTCGACGGGGCAAGCCCCCGCGAACTGGAGCAGGCGCTGCGCACGGGCGTGCCGATCGGCAGGATGCACTACGGCAACACCGTCAAGTCCGACCGGGACATCGCCGATGCCCACCGCCTCGGCGTCAGGGACTTCGCGACCGACAGCATCGAAGACCTGGCGGCCATCGCGGTCCACGCCCCGGGAGCCCGCGTGTTCTGCAGGCTGGCGACCAGCGGTGAAGGGGCGCTGTGGGGGCTCAGTGACAAGTTCGGCTGCATGCCCGCGGACGCGGTGCGCATCCTTCAGGCGGCGCCGGAGAAGGGCCTGACACCCTCCGGACTGTCCGTGCATGTCGGCTCCCAGCAGATGACGGCGGACGCCTGGCACAGCGCCGTCGAGCGTCTGGCAGACGTTCTGTCCGCCCTGGGTCGGCGTGGGATCGTCCTGGACCACGTCAACCTCGGAGGCGGCCTGCCGGCTCTCGGATACCTCGACCGGCACGGCATGCCACTGGACCCTCCACTGGACAAGATCTTCGCCGTCATCCGCGAGGGAATACGCCACCTCAGGAAAGTCCATGGCGAGCACCTCGAGTTCGTCATGGAACCGGGGCGCCACCTCGTCGCCGACCACGGGGCCATCCGGGCCCACGTGGCCCGGTTGGCCGAGCGGCGCCGCCCCGACGGCGAGCGCCAGTACTGGCTCTACCTGAGCTGCGGCAAGTTCAACGGCCTCTACGAGATGGACGCGCTGCAGTACCCGCTCGTCTTCCCCACGCACCCCCATGCCGAGTACGTCCCCGCCGTCGTCGCGGGTCCCACCTGCGACAGCGACGACGCCTACCCCCAGGGACACGGCCTCGTGCATGTTCCCCGGGATCTGGCATCCGGCGATCCTGCCTGGGTGCTCTCCAGCGGCGCCTACGCGATCAGCTACACGACGCGGGGCTTCAACGGCTTCGCACCGCTCCCGTACACCTGCACGGGCGGAGGACGCCCATGAGCGGCGGCAGCGTACACGTACGCCACATCACCGACGCCGACTGGGACGCCATCGCGGCGATGGAATCCCGGACCTATGCGGAACTCGGCCTCTCGGAAGGGCGCGCGGCCCTGCAGTCCAGGGCGTACGCCTCGCCGGACACCTGTTTCGTCCTGGACGTCGGCTCACAGCCGGCCGGGTACCTGCTGGCACTGCCGTATCCCCCCTTCAGATACCCGAACCTCGAACGGGCGGAGGAGCCGGCGGTCCTCTCGCGCACTCCGCGCAATCTGCACCTGCACGACATCGTCGTCGCGGAGCGCCTGCGGGGCAGGGGACTGGGGCAGCGTCTCCTCAACCACCTGACCCTGACCGCCGGTTCGCTCGGGTTCGAGCGGATCTCGCTGATCGCCGTCGGCTGCAGCGAGCCCTTCTGGTCGGCGCGCGGGTTCAGGGCGCACCCGGGGATCTCCCCGGGCGGTTACGGCGCGAACGCCGTCTACATGTCCAAGGCGATGGCCGACTCGACGAAACGAGTTGATGTACGTGTTCCCTGTCCATGATCCATTCCACCGCGGCCAGTTGGCCATCGCCGCACTGTTCTGTTCCCTCGGCTTCCAGTACGCCACCTGGGCCTCCCGCATCCCCGCCATCAAGGCGGACCTCGGGCTGACCGCGGCCGAGGTGGGGGTGCTGCTGATGGCGGCCGGCATCGGCGCGGTGGCGTCGTTTCCCCTGGTGCCGGTGCTCGTGAAGCGGCTGGGCTCCGCACGGCTGGCACTGCTGTCGGCCCTCTGTCTGGCCCTACTGCTTCTCGCACTCGCCGCGGCGCCGGACTATCCGGTCGTCCTGCTGGTCATGGTGGCCGACGGGGTGTGCGTGGGGTGTCTGAACGTAGCCATGAACGCACAGGGAACGGCACTGGAGACCCGGTACGAACGCAACGCCATGGCTCGGCTGCACGCGACGTTCAGTGCCGGCTCTCTGCTTGCGGCGCTGCTCGCCTCCGCTATGAACGCGGCAACCTCCTCCGTCGCGGGACATTTCGGCGTGGCTGCCGTGGTCCTCGTCCTGCTGGCGGCTCTGGCGCGCCCCGGTCTTCTCGAAGACGAGGCTCCCGCGGAGGAAAGGCAGAGCAAGAGCCGCACCGGATGGAGCCTTCCGTCCCGGATGACGCTCTGGATGTGCTGCGCCATGGCGTTCGGCACGGTGACCGAGGGCGCCATGAACGACTGGTCCGCCCTCTACTTGAGGGAAGTCGCCAAGGTCTCCACAGAGTTGGCGCCGATGGGCATCGCCGTGGTGTCCGGCATGATGGTGGTGGCCCGGCTCTTCGCCGACGGCTGGCGCAGCCGCTGGGGCGACGGGCGCGTCGTCCTGCTCGGCAGCGCGGTGGCCGCCGCCGGGTTGGCCTTCGCCTTGGTGAGCGGGGGAGTGGCGGCGGCCCTGATCGGATTCGCCTGCGTCGGACTGGGCTGCGCAGCCGTGACCCCCTGCGTCTACGTGGCTGCGGCGAAACAGGGCTCGCAGGCGCTGGCACTGGTCGCCGCGATGGGCACGACGGGTCTGCTGGCCGGGCCGCCACTCATCGGTTTCGTGGCGAATTCGAGCAGCCTGGTGTGGGGCCTGGCGGTGGTCGCGGCAGCGGCGGCCGTGGTCTCCCTGTCCAGCACGCAGATCCGGTGGACGCCGGTGAGCGGCTGAGCGACGGGCGGTTAACAGACGGGATGTCCGGCCGCTCCAAGCGAGCCTGGGGGCAGTGCGGAGGGACCGCGCGCGGGGACCGTCCGGTCTCGCTGCCCTCGATCGCCCCGAGCGCCCGTGCGTCGGGAAGACCTACTTGCTGCGTCACTCGGCAGGCTCGCCGGCGCGGGGAAGCGGCCACCGCTTGCGTCGACGAGACCGCACCCGACGTCCCGGATGATTGAGATTCCGAGCTTGTCTTTCGCGGAAACGACTCGGGGTAATCCGAGCCGAGCGGTGCGATTGGCTTTCCTCAGTCAACGAAAGGGGCGTGGGAGACGGGTGCTCGTCGCTGGAGAGGGTGAGCTCTCATTGGTCGCACCTCGTGTAATCTGAAAATTCACCTTCCGTATTACTCGAGCCGGCGTCGGCTGATGTACTGATCCGGTGCTGCCGTGAGACCGAGTCTTTACGTCACGGGTGAAAGCAGCACGGATGCCTGTGCCGTGCTAAAATTAGTCCTAGTTGCAGTTGTGGTTCCCGAAACTTCAAGTGCCCTGGCGGCTGTATGTCGTCGGGCGTTTTTGTATCTCCGGTGCTTATCCGGACGGGGTTCATTGTGGCAACGCAGGGGTTCACACGGTGTGAGCCCGCGGGCACTGCCCCCAAGGAGATGTGACATGGCTACTGGCACCGTCAAGTGGTTCAACCCGGAAAAGGGCTTCGGCTTCATCGAGCAGGACGGCGGCGGCCCTGATGTTTTCGCCCACTACTCGAACATCGCCGCCCAGGGCTTCCGTGAACTCCAGGAAGGCCAGAGGGTGAACTTCGACATCACGCAGGGCCAGAAGGGTCCGCAGGCGGAGAACATCACTCCCGCCTGACGTCGAAGCGTATGAGATATCCGGGGCCCCGCCTTGCGGTGGGGTCCCGGCTTACTGTTTTTGCATTCCGATGGAATTCTTTTGGTCTCACACCCGGCTCGTTCTTGCAATTCATCCGGCTCGTTCCTGTCGGGAATTCCTCGATGCGCGCCCCCGTCGAGGAAGGTTCTCCATGAGCCGTTCAGCTCGCACCAACGACCGTTTCCGTCCACGGGGCCAGAGTCGCCCCGACGCCGATCCAGGCGACACCGGGCGCCGTCCCTCCGCACCACAGGGGGAGTTCGCGCTGCCGGTCACCGTCACCCCGCCCCTCCCCGCGGCTGCGACCTTCAGTGAACTGGACATGCCGGTCGAGTTGCTGAAGATGCTCACAACTCTCGGCCTGAACGAGCCGTTCCCGATCCAGGCCGCCACGTTGCCGAACTCCCTCGCAGGGCGCGACGTCCTGGGCCGCGGGCGCACCGGATCGGGCAAGACGCTCGCCTTCGGTCTGGCGCTCCTCGTGCGCACCGCCGGGCAGCGTGCCGAGTCGCGGAAGCCGCTGGCCCTGATCCTCGTCCCCACGCGCGAGTTGGCCCAGCAGGTCGCCGATGCCCTCGCCCCGTACGCCCGGTTGCTGAAGCTGCGGCTGGCCACTGTGGTCGGCGGCATGTCGATCGGCAGGCAGGCCGGCGCACTGCGTGCCGGGGCCGAGGTGGTCGTCGCGACTCCTGGCCGCCTCGTGGACCTCATCGAGCGCAAGGACTGCCGCCTGGACCGGGTCAACATCACCGTCCTGGACGAGGCCGACCAGATGGCGGACATGGGCTTCATGCCGCAGGTCACCGAACTGCTGGACCAGGTACGTCCCGACGGCCAGCGCATGCTGTTCTCGGCCACACTGGACCGCAACATCGACCTTCTGGTCCGTCGTTACCTCCATGACCCGGTGGTCCATTCGGTCGACCCCTCGGCGGGCGCGGTCACCACGATGGAGCATCACGTGCTGCAGGTGCACGGCGCCGACAAGTTTGCCACCGCCACCGAGATCGCTGCCCGCGACGGGCGCGTGATCATGTTCCTGGACACCAAGCACGCCGTCGACCGGTTCACCAGGCACCTGCTGAGCAACGGCGTGAAGGCCGCGGCGCTGCACGGCGGCAAGTCGCAGCCCCAGCGCACCCGCACTCTGGCACACTTCAAGACCGGCGACGTCACGGCGCTTGTGGCCACCAACGTCGCAGCTCGGGGCATCCACATCGACGACCTCGATCTCGTCGTCAACGTCGACCCGCCCGGCGACCACAAGGACTACCTGCACCGCGGCGGCCGCACGGCCCGCGCCGGCGAGTCCGGCAGTGTCGTCACGCTGGTCCTCCCCAGCCAGCGCCGGGACATGGCCCGTCTCATGTCCGACGCGGGCATCAGGCCGCAGATCACGCAGGTCCGCTCCGGCGAGGCCGAGCTGAGCCGCATCACCGGCGCCCAGGCTCCATCCGGTGTCCCCGTCAGCGGCAGCGGGCCGGTCGCGGAGCGCCCCAAGCGCGGCGACGCTCCGTTCCGCGGTCTGGGCACCCGCCCCGGGCGGGCCGGCGGCGGTGGCGCGTCTCGCCGGTCTGTCGAGGCCCGACAGGTTGCCGAGGCCCGCAAGGCCGCCCGGGTCCGTCGTGGCGCATAGCTCGGCAATGGCGCCCTCGTACGCTGTGCGTCTGACTCAAGCCGGCTTGCGCCACACGAAGATGCGCTTCGTGGAGTCGTGGTTGAACGGCGCCCCGTCGCAGTCCGCGGACCCGTCGTTCCAGCTCGAGCACCGCGATCCGTGCCATCAGGTCGAGCTCCGCCGGTCATGCGTACCGGTGCCGGGAGTTGCCGCGGCGGTAGCGGCCGTCTTCGCCGTCGCGGGTGAAGTGGTGCGAGACGAGAATCGGCCCGACCAGGTCGAAGGTGTCGAAGACGAAGTGCCGCTCGGAGACGTCGAACGGCACCGCGATCTGCCCCGGCGGCAGGGATCTCCGCGTCCACGCCGCCCCAACGAGCCGTTCGCCGCGCTGAACCTTGCAGCTGCGCTCAGTCAGCCTGGGCTCGGACGTCAAGGACGGCGTCGGCTCCCGTGATCGTCAAAACACGCTGCACTGTGGTGGGAGCCGGCCGGGCGGCGGTCGTG
This sequence comes from Streptomyces herbicida, assembly GCF_032656585.1. Taxonomy (NCBI): domain Bacteria; kingdom Bacillati; phylum Actinomycetota; class Actinomycetes; order Kitasatosporales; family Streptomycetaceae; genus Streptomyces; species Streptomyces herbicida. The sequence continues at coordinate 53,767 of NZ_JAUYWJ010000036.1, read as the reverse complement.
CCGGAATGGTGGATGTGCAGCAGCAGGTTCGGGAACGACGAGTCCGACGGCGGAGACGTCCACGACGAGGATTGCGTGTTCCCGGGCGGCGTTCGCCATCGCATCGCGGCGCGGCGGCGCATGGGAACCAGTAGCGGCCCTGGCCATCGGATATCTAGCGAGGGGACCCGTGCCTTTAGGCATGGGGGAATCGCTTCTAAAAGCTGCTCTGACCTCAACTGTGCTTACGTATCTGCGCTGTTGACCTCAGCTGGATGTGTGGCGTGTGTATGGTGCTCGTGTGGCCGGACGCGGAAGGTTCGCCGGTACTCCGGTGGCGTGTACGACTTGGGCTTGCATGTGGTGTGGTGCCCGAAGTACGCCGTCGGGTTCTCGGCGGCCGGGTCGCGTTGCGGCTGCGTGAGCTGATCGAGCAGACGGCGGAAGGGGAGGGCTGGGAGATCATCGCCCTTGAGGTGATGCCTGATCACGCGCACCTGTTCGTCAAGCACGAACCGAAGGCTTCCGCCTCATACGTCGCGAACCAGTTCAAGGGCTTCACCTCCCGTGTGCTGCGCGAGGAGTTCCCGCACCTGAAGAGCCGCATGCCGACGCTGTGGTCGTCGTCGTTCTTCGTCGCCTCTCTCGGCGTGCTCAGCGCGGAGACGGTGGAGAAGTACATCAATACCCAGTGGGAACGCCCCTGGACGAAGACGCAGAAGGAGGGGGAGGGGGAGCGTGCACCGGGCGTATAAGTTTCTCCTCCGCCCCACCGTCCGCCAGGCGCGGGCCCTCGGCGAGATGCTGCGTGATCACTGCTCGCTCTACAACGGAGCGTTGCAGGAATGCCGCGACGCCTACCGGCACGCCTCCAAAACGAGCATCAGGTACGACCAGCAGTCCGCGCAGCTCAAGGAGATCCGGGCTTTCGACCCCGAACGTCAGGGACGCTGGTCCTTCTCTTCTCAGCAGGCGACCTTGCGCCGCCTCGACAAGACCTTCGCCGCGTTCATTAGGCGCGTGAAGGCTGGTGAGAAGCCCGGCTATCCCAGGTTCCGGGGCGTGAGCTGGTTCGACACCGTGGACTTCCCCAAGGACGGCGACGGCTGCTGCTGGGACTCCACCCCGCACGAGGCCGTCACCCGCGTCCGCCTCCAAGGCATCGGGCACGTCCGCGTCCACCAGCACCGGCCGGTGAAGGGCCGCATCAAGACGATCTCGGTCAAGCGTGAAGGGCGACAGTGGTATGTGATCCTCGCCTGCGACGAGGTGACCCCTGAACCGTTCCCGGCAACCGGGGCCGTGACCGGTATCGACATGGGCGTCACGCACTTCCTCACCACGTCCGAGGGCGCCCACGTCGAAAACCCCCGGCACGGCCTACGCAACGCCGAAGCCCTCGCCGACGCTCAGCGCGCCCTCACGGCGTTTTCGCGCCGGAAGAGGGAGAACCGCACCGCCGACACCGCCGGGCCGTGGAGAAGGTTGCCAAGCTGCACCGCAAGGTGCGCCGCCAGCGCACCGACCACGCCCACAAGGCCGCGCTCGCCCTGGTCCGGGACTACGACCAGATCGGGCATGAGCGCCTGAGCATCACGAACATGGTCCGCGCACCCCAGCCGAAGCCCGACCCCGAACAGCCGGGCGCGTTCCTGCCGAACGGGGCCGCTGCGAAGGCCGGGCTCAACCGAAGCATTCTTGACGCGGGTTGGGGGGTGTTCCTGGGTATCCTCGCGCGCAAGGCTGAAAGCGCCGGTCGTGTACTGATCCCGGTGGACCCCCGCAACACCTCGCGCACCTGCCCTGCATGCGGGCACGTGGACAGCGAGAACCGCGACGGCGAAAAGTTCCAGTGCACCGCGTGCGGACACAACGACCACGCCGACCGCGTGGGCGCCTGGAACGTTGCACTCAGGGCCGGGCTGGTCCTTCCCGACGTGGCCTAGCCACCGACAGGAGAAGCCCCTGGATCTATCCGGGGGAGGAGTCACGGATCCCGGTTCATGTCACCCAGCGACAGGCCATATGCCCGACTCATTTCAGACCCCTCACGTCGTCTCCACATGCTCAGGCGATGTGCGCGATTTACGCCCTTGACACACGCGCAATTTCGTTGTCTCCATGCGGCCGTACGTTCCTCGCCATGGAGAACAACCTCGGGCGCAGAGGCTTCCTTCGCCTCTCTGGAACAGCCGCCCTTACCGCCTCGCTCGGCACCGCCGCTCTCACCGCGTGCGGTTCGTCCGACAAGAAGTCCACCTCAGCCAAGTCCGGCCGCAAGGTGCGCCTTGGGTTCATCGCGCTGACCGACTGTGCGCCCCTGGTGATGGCGAAAGAGCTTGGTTACTTCGCCGAGCGCGACCTCGACGTTGAACTGATCAAGCAGGCCTCGTGGCCCGCAACTCGGGATAATCTGCTGAACGGGCAGATCGACGCCGCCCATGCTCTTTTCAGCCTCCCCCTGTCCGTCGCCTCGAAGATCGCGGGAACGGGTTCCACCGACCTCAAGATCGCCATGGTGCTCAACAACAACGGCCAGGCCATCACACTGAAAAAGGACTTCGCCGACGCCGGCTACGCGGATCTCAAGGCCGCCCGTGGCCTGCTGGAGAAGAAGTCGCCGACGCTGGCCATGACCTTCCCCGGCGGTACGCACGACACCTGGCTGCGGTACTGGCTCAAGGCCACCAAGGCCGACCTGTCGAAGGTCAAGATCGTACCGATCCCGCCGCCGCAGATGGTCGCCAATATGAAGGTCGGCAACATGGACGGCTACTGCGTTGGCGAGCCCTGGAACGCCGTTGCCGTCCAGCAGGACATCGGCTTCACCCACCTGACCACCCAGGACATCTGGCAGCACCACCCCGAGAAGGCCCTGGTCACCAACGCCACGTTCGCCTCGCAGAAGAAGGATGTTCTGGTCGACGTCATGGGGGCGGTTCTCAAGGCCGCCAAGTGGCTGGACGACCTGGACAACCGGGCCAAGGCCGCCAAGACGATCGGCTCCCCGCAGTATGTGAAGGCACCGGCGAAGGACATCGAGGGCCGGCTGCTCGGCACCTACGAACTGGGTGCCAACCTGGGCGAGAAGAAGTTCAGCGGCGACCAGATGATGTTCTTCCGCGACGGCAAGACGCCCGCACCGCGCCGCGGGCACGCGATCTGGTTCCTGAGCCAGTACCAGCGCTTCGGGCTCGTGAAGGGCGACCTGCCCTACACCAAGATCGCTGACGAGATCATTCTGCGCGACCTGTACGAGGAGGTCGCGAAGAAGGAGGGCATCGACGTGCCGGGAGACGACATGAGCCCGTTCCGCGTGAAGCTCGACGGCACGACCTTCGACCCCACGAAGCCGAAGGAGGAGGCGAAGCGGAAGTGACCCGTTCCCTGACGCCTACGGATCAGGCGGAACCGGCTGTGGCGACCGATGCCGAGCCGGGGCCGCCTGGCCCCCCTGCCCGCCGGGTGCCCGCAACGGGCGCCTGGGGCGGCCGACTCGCCGAGCTGGCCCGCGGCTCCGGATGGGCCGTGCTCGGTAGCACGGCCGTCGTGCTGCTCTGGCAGCTCGCCTCATCCCGCTCGCCCGACGTCCCGGCCCCGCTCGACGGGGCCCGGACCCTGATCGACCTGCTGTCCGATCCGTTTTACGACAACGGACCGAACGACAAGGGCGTCGGCCTCCATCTCGGCACGTCGCTGCAGCGCGTGTTCACCGGCTTCGCGCTGGCCTCCGTGGTCGGCGTGCTGGCGGGCATGCTGATCGGCGCCAGCCGCCGGGCCTGGCTCGCGTTCAACCCGGTGATCCAGGTCCTGCGCCCGGTGTCGCCGCTGGCCTGGTTTCCTATCTGGCTGGCCGTATTCAAGGATGCGTCCCAGGCCTCAGTGTTCGTGATCTTCATTACGGCGCTGTGGCCGACGCTGATCAACACCGCGGCCGGCGCCGCGCAGATTCCGCAGGACCACCGCAACGTCGCGCGGGTCTTCCGCTTCGGCCGCCTCGCCTATATGAGACATGTGCTCATACCCAACGCCCTGCCGTCGATCATCACGGGTCTGCGGCTGTCGATGGGCATTGCCTGGATGGTCATCGTTGCGGTGGAGATGCTCTCCGGCAACTCGGGCATCGGGTTCTTCGTCTGGGACTCGTACAACGCCGGGGACCTCAGCTCGGTCACGGCCGCGATCGTCCTCATCGGTCTTGTCGGACTGATCCTTGACGCGATCCTCGTACGGCTCTCGCGCAAGGTCGCCATCGAGGAGGTTCAGTCATGACGGTCGAGATCCGCGCACTGCACAAGACGTTCAAGCGGAGGGGAGGGCCCGCGCAGCACGTTCTGCGGGGTGTGGACCTGACGGTTGAAGAAGGCGAGTTCGTCTCCTTCATCGGCCACTCCGGCTGCGGCAAGTCCACGCTGCTCAACATGGTCGGCGGCCTGGTCCGCCCCGACGAAGGCGAGATCGTCGTGGACGGCAAGCCGGTCACGGGGCCGGGGCCCGAGCGGGCGATGGTCTTCCAGAACTACTCCCTGCTGCCCCGGTTGAGCCTGCTCGCCAACGTACGCGAGGCCGTCCGGGCGGCACGCCCGGACTGGTCACGTGCCAAGGCCGACGAGATGGTGGAGCGATATCTGACCGCGGTCGGGCTGTGGGAGCACCGCGACAAGCGCCCAGGTCAGGTCTCGGGTGGCATGGCCCAACGCGCCGCGGTCGCCCGCGCCTTCGCCGTGGGCCCGCGCACCCTGCTCCTGGACGAGCCGTTCGGCGCGCTGGACGCGCTCACCCGCTCCCGACTGCAGCAACAACTCGTCGAGCTGTGGGGCAACGAGTCGGAGACGGAGAAGGTGCTCATGGTCACGCACGGGCTCGACGAGGCGATTCTGCTCGCCGACCGGATCGTGGTCATGTCCAATCCGCCGCAGCCGTCGGTGCAAACGATCATCCCGGTGCCGATCCCGCGCCCTCGGGACCGCGCGACGATCAACAAGCACCCGGCATACGCCGGGATTCAGGAGGAGTTGGCAGGCCTACTGCTCGGCGACCGGACGCCTGTCGCATAGCACGGGTGTGAGGTGGTTGCAGGTGGTGGTCTCGGTCCGTGGTGACCTGACGCCTCCTCGCGGGTCGGGATCACCTCCCGTGGCCACCTCACACTCACCGTCTCGATCCCGCTGGACTGGTTTCGGGAACGGTGCTGGAGCGCAAGGTGCGCCGTGACCGTCTGATGGCATTCACCATGGCCATCCGACAGGCGGCCCCTGATGGGGGAGTAGACGGTGCGTCAACTCGTCACGGCGCGAGCCGCACGCGGATGCCCAGCGTCCGGTCCGCTCCCCGCAGCCAGCTGTTGAAGATCATGAGGCGGCCGACGATGCCGTACTTGCGAGCGATGAGTGAGCGGTAGCGGGCGCCGGTCGCCGCGTCGGTGATCTCGGCGGTGGCCGGGACCGGGTCGCCCGTCGGGTCGCCGCGCAGGTCGCAGGGGCCGACGAGGTGTTGCCGCGAGCTCGGATCCGCTTGACTTTCCCGGAGTGGGCGGGGGTCCGCACGCCCAGCGTGTCTCGGTCGCGCACCACCCACACGTCCTGTCCGGCCGCGAGCACCGCCTGGCCCAGCGAAAATCTGGTGAACCGACCCGGGCAACGCAGGGTCCAACTCGACCCACCGTCCGTCTGCCGGTCTGCCGCCCGGGATCGGTGCCTCAGGTGGCGGCCGGCACTCGCCTGGACCTGAGTGCGGTGGAGTGCGCCCAGACGATGACGATCGAGAGGACGAAATCCAGGAGGGCGGAGGCGAGGAAGACTCCCGCCGGGCTGGGCATGCCGTGCCGGGTGAAGGAGACCAGCCGCCCGATGCCACCGAGGAAGATCGGGACGGCCAGGAAGTAGACGAGTACTCCCTGCCATCGGATCGTTGCCGCCACCCAGGCGAACAGGGGAGCCCAGCCAACGTAGACACCCGCCAGGAAGCGGTGCGCGTTGTCCGCGTCCGCCGTGCCCGCTGGGCCTCCCTGCGCCATTTGCCGCAGGCCGTCGCCGAGCGCGATGGCAGCGGCCAGCAGGAGGCAAACACGGACGATGGTGTTGGCTGCTGTCACAGGGGTGCTGACCGCCATCATGGCTCCTTGCTTGTCTCGGAGTTGGGCCCGGTGTTGGTGGTTAGGCCTGCTCGGTGGGGCGTACGAGCAGTTCGGCGACGGCCACGTGCCGGGGGCGGGTGACGATGTAACCGACGGCGTCGGCGATGTCCTCGCTCTGCAGCCGCTCGATGTCGCCGAGGCCGGCGCTGAGCAGTTGCTGGACGACGTCCGAGTTGTGGGTGCGCAGTTCGGTGTCGACGCTGCCCGGCTCGACGACGGACACGCGGACGTGCTGCTTGGCCAGTTCCTGGCGCAGCGCCTCGCTGAAGCCGGTGACGCCGAACTTGGTGGCGGTGTACACGGCCATCATGGCGTAGGCGTTGCGGCCGTTCAGCGAGCTGATGTTGATGATGTCGGCGACCTGGCGCGGCCCCTCGGCGGCGGCCTTGACCAGGTGGGGGACAGCCGCGTGGGTGGTGTGCAGCAGGCCCATGAGGTTGATGTCGACCATGCGCTGCCAGTCGTTCAGGTCGGCGCCGGGGGTGGGGCCGAGCAGCATGAGGCCGGCGTTGTTGACCAGGGTGTCCAGGCGGCCCAGGCCCTCGACGGTCCGCTCCACGGCTTCCGCGGCGGCCTGGGAGGTGGTGATGTCAGCGGGCACGACCAGGGCCTTCCCGCCGGCGTTGGAGATCTCCCCAGCGAGGTCGGTGAGCCGGTCCTCGCGTCGGCCGACCAGGGCCACGGACGCGCCTTCGTGGGCAAGCTCCAGCGCGGTGGCATGGCCGATACCGCTGGACGCTCCGGTGACCAGAGCGACGGTTCCTTCAAGACGACGAGTCATCATTCAAACCTTTCGATGCGCGGCACGGCCACCTTGCTGCGGGCCGTGCGGATAGGGATAGGGGGAATACGGACCTGCTGGTCGGGCCGTACGGGGTGGAGGCCGCTCAAGGCCGAGCCAAGGGCACAATGGGGAAGTGAGCATCACTGGGCAGAAGACCACCAACACCGGACGTCACGGGACCAAGGCTGCGGGAGACCTGCCGCCTCGAGAGCGCCTCGTGCAGGCCGCGTCGCGGTTGTTCTATTACGAGGGCGTCCGCGCGATCGGCGTGGAGCGGCTGATCGCCGAGGCCGGGGTGACGAAGGCGACCTTCTACCGGCACTTCGCCTCCAAGGACGACTTGGTCGTGGCCTATCTGCTGACCAAGGACGCCTACTACAAGGAGGTGGCCGAACCGCTGGCCGCCGGGCACCCGCCCGCGGAGGCGATCGACCTGATCTTCGAGGCGATCGCCGAGCACGCCCGCGAGCGCGGCTTTCGCGGATCGCCGTTCCTGAACGCGGCCGCCGAGTACCCGGACGCCGACCATCCTGTCCGCGGCCTGGTGGCATCCCACCGGGACTGGATCCGCACTCTCTTCCGGGAGTTGCTCACCCGGGTCGGCCGCACCGACCCGGAGTCGGCCGCAGGTGCGCTGCTGATGCTGTACGACGGCGCCATGGCCGCCGGCTACCTGGACGACTCGGCGACCGCCCACAAGACCCTGCTGGACGCGGCCCGGCTGATCCGATCGGGCGGCTGATCCCATCGAGGCCGCGCGAAACACCGGCCCTGTGTCGGAGCCCGGGCGAGCCGGGGCGCGGGTTGGCTTCATGGATCTTTTCATCTCTGTTCGACGTGCACCGGGACCCACTGGCAGTTGCTTCCCTGGTTGACAAGCCCGCCCGGAAGGCAGAGATGCCGTCCGGAAGAGGTAGGAAGACCGGTCGTTCTCCCTGTCGAAGATAGCCCCACTGGCGTCCACGCGCCAGCGGGTGGCCTGTTTGTGGGATCCCTCACCGGGTGTGGACCAGGGGGCCGGAAAGAAGGCATGTCGCCCATTCGCCTCCAGAGGCCCGGAAGCGCATTGCCCGGTCGGGTCCGGCAGGACTCGCAGCGAAAGTTCTACAGCGGGTGTGCGGCGGTGGCCCGGTTTGTGGTGGGCCTGAGTTTGCCCGATTCCGCCCGCCTGGCTGACGTGCGCCCGCATCGGACCCGAGGCGGAGCGGGAGGGCAGGTGAGATTGGGTAGCCTCCGTGCCCGAAAGGCGGGGCAAGCAGGTCCGTTCAATGCCCGCCTGCTCCGCCCGCGTCGTCAGTGGGGCCCGGCGGGTCCGCGACGAAGAGCCCGCCTCGTTTTGGTCGAGGCGGGATTCGGTTCATTGCCTGCATCGATTCAGCAGGGAAGCTCTCATGGGTCAGGGTTTGCCTGGACGTTTTCCATTGCCAGAAGCATGAACTTGACCCACCGGCTCGACCATGGACTCACCGAAGCGGTAGATGGACATTCGCAAGCGCGATGTAACCATCCCAGGAGCCCCGACCACCTCGACCGCCGGAGTCGCCCGCTTCGGGGATGGGGCGGGGACGAGGAAGCGCGGTTCCTCGATGCTCGCGGCCTGGCTGGCCGCGACCACACCGCCTTCCGGCCTGACGATTTTCGGGCGACCCCCAACCGCCGTCACACGAAGATCGACGGTCACGCTGAGTACGCGACCATAAAGAAGTGAACCAGAACCCATTCTCTCTCGGTTACGAAGCCACATGATCAGATGTCACCTCAGCACCGTGACCGGAACGGTACTCGGCGAGCAGCAGGGCGATGTCGTCGGCTCGGTACGAGGAGTCCCGGGCGTTGTGCAGAAGCCGGTCGGCGAGTTCGTCCAGTGAATCCGCAGGGGCGTGGGCCAGGGATGCTCGCAGGCCGTCGATCCCCACGTTGATGTCGGCGTCGCGTCTTTCGACCAGTCCGTCGGTGTAGAGGGCGAGGACGGACCCTGGCGGGAGGTCGATCCGGGTTGCTGGATAGGCGCTTGCGCGATCCACACCGAGGAGTGGGCCGACGTTCAGTTCAAGGGCGTTGGTCGTCGCGTCGGGACGGCGAAGCAGGGGTGGGGGGTGGCCGGCCGTGACGGCGTAGGCGTGGTGGCCGTGGGGTTCGTGGTGGATGTAGCAGCAGCTGGCCAGCAGACCGGGGTCGAGGTCGATGAGGGTCCGGTTGGCGCCCGCCATCACATCGCCAGGCGTATGACCTACTGCGGCGAAGGCCCGTACGGCGCTGCGCAGCTGGGCCATGGTGGCCGCGGCGGCGATGCTGTGCCCCTCGACGTCTCCGATGACAAGACAGACCCCACTAGCGGTGGGGATGACGTCGTACCAGTCGCCACCGATGTCCATTCCGCTGGTGCCGGGCAGATAGCGCGCGACGGTGCGGATACCCGGGACAACTGGCAGCCGGTGCGGCAGGAGCGCCTGCTGCAGGCCGCGCGCGAGGGCGAACTCCGAGTCGTAGAGCCGCGCTCGTTCCAGGGCCTGGGCGATCAGCCCGGCCAGTGCGGTGAGGACGCCACGGTCCTTCTGCGTGAATCGGTGGATCTCGTCGAAGCCGAGGACGCAGGTGCCGACAGGGCGGCTGGAGGCTATCAGCGGCAGATACGCCCAAGAGCTCACTTCGCCCGTGGGGATGCCCGGGTAGCCCTGGGAGAGGTCCTGCTGCGACTCGATGAAAAGCGGAGCGCCGGAGGTCAGGGTTTCCGTACCGGGCAGGCAGGCATGCAGTGGTACGCCCTGCAGCCAGTCGAGGAAGTCTTCGTGGTGGCCGGTGTGGTAAAGCAGATCCATCGCTTTGTCGCGGACCACGTAGATCGCCAGCTGCTGGCCTCCGAAGGCTGGTAGGAGCTGGTCGGAGATGACTTCGCAGACTTCGCGGGCGGTGACCGCCTCGGTCAGCGCGCTGCCCAGCTGCAGGACGTGGTACATGACGCCCAGGCGCGCCGGTGTGGCAGCGGTTGCTGTCTCGGCCGAGGAGGCTGATGGCGTTGAGGTCGAGGGCGGATGGCCGGAGGGCACCACCCGGCCGGTTACTCCGTCCGCCTCCGGATGGAGGGAGAAGGCGAGCCACCGGTCGGGCGGTCGGCAGGCGAGGAAGGAGACCGGCGCCTGCGAGATCATCGCGGACCGGTGCCGGTACTCGACCTCGGGATCGGACAGCCACGGCAGCACGTCCGAGAGAAACTGACCCAGCAACTCGTCGCCGCGCACACCCAGCAACTGCAGGGCGCTGTGGTTGGCGTAGGTGACCCGCCCGTCGGGGGCGAGGGAGAACACCCCGTCCCGCAGCCGTTCCACCGCGGCGACGGCCGCGCTGCCGGCCTGCGCGTCGACGACCGCGCCGACCAGGTGGTTGTGTGCCCGCGCGTTGTCGGCCTTCGGTGCGAGGCCCCACAACTGGACCGTGCGGTACTCCTCGCCGTCGCCCCTGCGATTCCGTATGCGCAGGCGGCGCGCTGTGATCCGGCCCTCGGCGGCTGCCGCGCGGGCGGCCGCTCGAAGGGCGGCGCGGTCGCCGGGGTGCAAGCAGGAAGCCAGCGTTTCGGCTCGTCCGTCGAAAGCACGGGGGGCGAGACCGAAGATCGTGCAGAGCTCGTCGTCCACGGTGAAGGTGCCGGTGACGAGGTCCCAGTCGAACAGGCCGGCCCTCACGGCCGGTGCCGAGGGAGCTGGGGTCTCGACGGGAATCGTCTGTGGGTCGCACTCGACCGGATCGCCGGTACGGGCGCGGAGCTCGGCGAGGGAGGCACCGAGCCGTTTGGCGATGGTCCGCAAGTGGCGGCGCTGGGCCTTGGACAGCCCTTCGCTGCCGGGTGACGCAGCCCAGACGATCGCCAGCGCCCCGAAAGTCTCCCCACCTGCGGCTACCGGCACGGAGCAGGAGCCGAAGGCGTACGGCAGAGCGACCGCTAGCTGAGGAAACCGGCGCATCGTCTCGTCGGCGTCGGCGAGGTGGACCGTGCGCCCGGAGCAGTAGGCTGCGGCGGCCGGGATCGGACTGCTCACCGGAATGAGGTGCCAGCCACCGAGCAGAGAAGGTGGCACCCCGCACGTCGCGGCGAGCACGATCGACCGGCGGTCGCGGGAGCGGAGAAAGACGCTCCCGGCGTACGCGCCGGTGCCTCCGACGGCTTCGACGACGGCAGCAGCGAGGAGATCCTCACGCTCCGCCGTCTCGCCGGCGATCGTTTCGTGCACAGTTCCAGTGTGCGCAGGTCGGCCCACCGGCCCAAGGCGGCAACCCAGCGAGACGCATCGGTCACAGCTCGCAGGGCCCGTCGCCGCGATCCGGCTATGGCTCCGCCTGGGGTCCGCGGGACACCCCGGGCAAGATCGCAAACCGTTGACAGCACGGTGCACCTGTACGGTCCGGCCGCAAGTCGGCACTCCCATACCTGACAGCTACTGAGCGTCACCGAATGCTCAGGATCACCCGGATTTGCTCCGAGGGTGCTCATGATCCGCAGGCAGTGCTCACCGAATCGCGGATCCCACGTCGCGCACCGTCGTGCCCGAGCGGTTGAGGAGCTCGATGATGAGCTGCGTGGTCTTTGTCTCCAGCGAGCAGTCCAGCGCGTGGTTGACGTGCTGTACGCGGGTCATGGCTGTGGCTTGCGCCCGAACAGTGCCGTATGCGGCTGGCGACGTCTACTCTGGTGTAGCCGTCCCGGTGGCGTTCCCCCGTGCCACCGGGACGTCTTTCATGCGGTCCAGCCGGCCTGGCCGGCTTTCCGCGCCGGCACGGTCAATGGCCGGAGAAGATTTCCTTCACCTCGCGGATTGCGTAGTAGACGAGCACGTATCCGGCGGCTGGGTCGGCCCACCACCAGCCGAGTGCGGTGTTGAGGAGCAGCCCGAGCAGGACGGCTGCGGCGAGCAGGCCGTCGATCAGCGTCACGCGGCCCTCGGCAGTCAGCACCGGGTTGTCGAGCGCCGCTCCCGTGCGGGACTTGCCGAAAGCGAGCGCGAACATCACGGCGGCGGTGATCGCGGTCCAGCCGATGCCCAGCGGTGAGGAGCAGGGGTGAAAGGCGGTGGCCACGACCCAGGTGGATTGCATCAGCAGGTACAGGGCCAAGGCCGCGAAGCCGACACCGATCAGCCGCAGCGCGCGACGCCGGCGGGCCTTGCCGGTGCCGGACAACTCCCAGACCACCACGATGGAGGCGCCGATTTCGATCAGGGAGTCCAGGCCGAACCCGGCGAGCGCGACCGAGCGTGCCGACACGGCGGCCACAGCGAGGACCGCGATGCCGATCACGTTCCAGCCGAGTGTTACGTATTCCAGCAGGAAGCCGCGGCGGAGCAAAGCCGCGCGGGTGGCATCATGGGCGAGCACCAGTGGAGTCTCCCAGGCCGCACAGGGCTTGGTCTTGCCGAAGACGACGACGAATCCGTTGTCCATATCTCCGTACCGGTCGGTGTCCCGCTCAACCGTCGGCAGCTGCCCTCTGAGTTGACGCGGACGTCCAGGACGGACAGCCTCACACTGACATCCAGCAGTAGAGCTGATCGCCGGCGTCGCGAGCCCGCCTGGCAAGCAGGATGAGCTCTTCGGTCAGTGGCTGCATGTCTTCGACGCGTGCCCCCCCCGCAGTTGCTCCGCTTGCACCCCACCGGGCAACGATGGTCGCTACTTCGGAGTCGCGTACTCCTGCCAGAGTTTCCCCTGCCAGTGGATGGAGTTCTGATACCCCACGGTCCCGTCACCCACGGGTCGTCCTCGGCCCCGGGGCCGTTTGGGCCGGGAGCTGGGGAGGTCGGCCACACGGTCGTTTCCTTCCCCACGTCCACTCGCCACTCAACCTCATGGATGGCAGCGATCAGCTGGGCCAAAACGACGGTCGGGTCCACGCACTTGGCTTCGACTCCGTCGAACGCAGGCTGGCAACGGACCCGCCCCGGCACTACCTGGCGTAGATGACGGGACGGGGGGCCGTGAATCCGTACGGGTATCACCGCCCGCCGCAAGGTGCCGGGCAAGCCTCCCCGCCGACCGCCCGCCCCTCCTGGCGGAGGCGTGGGCGGTCATACGTCGGGTCATGGGGGCGTTGAGCTTTCGAGGTCATCGGTCGAGATTCACGTCCTTCGTCTCTGGCGTCGTCACGTACGTCAGCAACGACACCAGGCACAGCACGCAGATGTACCAGGGGAACCAGGCGCCGTGGCCGTGTTCTGTCAGTTGTTCCACCAGGTAGGGGGCTGTTCCGCCGAACAGGGCGACGACCAGCGAGTAGGGCATGCCGAGACCGACCGAACGTACCTGGGTGGGGAACAGTTCAGCCATCGCAGTGGGTGCTATGGCCGCGTAGCAGGCGAAGAGCAGCAGCCCGGTGGTCATGGCTACCAGGAGGGACCAGACGGACGACGAGTCGAGCAGAGCGAACAAAGGGACGCTCAGCAGCGCGAAGGCGGCCGCGAAAATACTCAGCAGCGGTTTGCGGCCGATCTTGTCCGACAGGATTCCCAGCAGCGGAAGCGCCACGATCATCGCAGCCTGGGCCACGACCGAGACCCAGAGCGCAGCGGCGGTGGAAATACCGTGGGTATGCTGCGAATAGGCGGGAAGATAGGCGAGGAAGGTGTAGTAGACGACTGTCGCGCCCAAGGTGAATCCGGCCACACGCCACCCGCTCAAGGGATGCCTCCGCAGCACTTCCCAGGCCGGGCGGCGCACCCGAAGGTCCTGACCTACGAGATACGGTCCGGTTTCGTTCAGGGAGCGTCGCATATACATCGCGTAGACGCCGAGAACCGCGCCCAAGGCGAACGGAATACGCCATCCCCATTCCTTCATTCCCGTTTCACCGAGCCGCGCGAGTTCCGCCTCAGCGAGGAGTGTGGCGGCCAGGTTTCCGAGTGTTCCGTTCAGATAGATGAAACTTGAGTAGAAGCCGCGGCGGCCCTGGGGCGCGACTTCGGCGAGGTAGGTCGCGGAGGTTGCCATCTCCCCGCCGGTGGACAGCCCTTGGCAGATGCGCGCAACAACCAGCAGTACTGGCGCCAGCACGCCAGCACTGTCGTACGTAGGGCAGACCGCGACGAGCAGGCTGCCGCCCGCCATGAGGAGCATGGACAGGGTGAGCGCGCTGCGGCGTCCGTGTCGGTCGGCGAAGCCGCCCAGCAGGATCCCGCCCAGCGGCCGGAAGAAGAAGCCGACCGCGAAAATCATCAGCGCGGACAACTGTGCGGCTCCGTCCTTCCCGGAGGGAAAGAAGCGGTCCGAGAAGAAGACGGAGAAGATCACATACGAGTTCCAGTCGAACCATTCCAGAGAATGTCCGACGGAGGCCACCACAAGACCGCGGCGGGACATGCGTCGGTGCCGGTCGTCAGGTATAGGACGAAGTCCAGTCGGACCGTCGCTGTACGGCACGCGGCCTCCCCGCACCCGATGATTTCCCCCCGGCATCGCGAGCCGGGTGTATTGCAGTTCTACCGTTCCGGACAGCGACCCCGCAGCCACATCGACGAAAGACGTCGACAGATCATTATCGAACACCGTTCCGGATTTGGGGTGGGAAATTGATTCGGGTGTCGGATGTGGTCAGAGCTTCGCCAGCACAATCATTTCGCCGGGAGGCCGGTCTCCGTGAGCCCGTTCCTCCAGCAGGGTCGCGCCGATCGCGATGCGGCGGAAATCCGTGCCTGCCTCCGGCGCGCCGAGGGAGTCAGCCTCGGCCGCGAGGCACAGCGCCGCGATCCGCAACTCCCCCGCGATGACGGGAGTGATCGGGGCGCGGCCGTCGAAGGCCGACAGCGCGGCCTGCTCGAACTTCCGGGTCACCACATCCGCCCAGCACAGCTCGGCAAGCCCGCCCTGCGCTGTCAGGTCGCGGCCATGGATCGTCAGGCAGGCTTCCCGCGCACGGTGCGCCAGGTCGTCCGGCGACACGCGCCAAGAGGTGCTTCCGTCCCAGGTCCGCAAAGCGAACCTGCGCGCGAACGAGTCCGTCCAGGAGTCCGGCGGCACGCCCGCACGCAGCATGCGGGTCACCGTGGACGACAGCGCGACGCCCATGCTCTGCTCGAGCGCCCGGTCGAATGCATGGTCACCGTCGGGAATCAGGCCGGGCACCCGGAGGACGGGGAGTACGAGACCGACGGCATCGGTCCGGTCGACCGCCTCTCGGGTCCGCAGCGCGTCAACCAGTGCGTGTTGCAGCCGGGCGGCAGTGGCACCGGCGCGCTCACGCTGCGCACCGCCATCGATCGCGTCCCCGAGCCCGTCGGCAAGGGCCTGTAAGGCCGTATGCCGGTCGCCGGGTTCCGGGTCCAGCGCCCGTATGTGCCGGAGTGTCTGTACGAGGTCGTGGACGTGGTCAAGCGCCTGCTCGACCGCCACCCCGGGGGCCGGGCGGAGACCGGCCGCGCCATTCAGCAACACATGTACGGTGACGAGCGCCCGGAGCAGCAGTAGTCGGACCAGGGCCGGTCGGGTGCGCCGCAGGTCGTCACCGACGCGCCCGAGCATGGTGCCCGCGTCCACTTCGTACGGATCAGGTGTGCCGGGTGCGACCCACAGCCGGGGTCGGTCCTGCTCGCTGTCGGATGCGTGCCACAGTCCTTGGGCCGGCATACTCCGTCGCACGGCGGCGGTGCCGCGCCGGACTGCCGGGTCTTGGACCTCGGGAAGGCTGGGCAGGCGATAGCCCGGGCCATCGCTCGTGATGCCGTTGAGCCAGCGTACGAAGGCGACGACCTGCCCTGCGCGGACCCCGGTGACCGGCAGTTCATTGTCCGGGCCGCCCGGAGCAGGCTCGGGAGCCCCCTCGCGTGCGACCTCGCCGTCGGGCGGCGGGGCCCCGGTGTCCGACCGGAACAGTCTGTAAAGACCCCGGGTCACCGGCCGGAGGCAGACCCGGCCGCCGCCCTGTGTCCGTACGAGGGCGCGTAGTTGGCGCGTCGCCGTGACCTCGGCCATCAGCCGCAGCCGCGCGGCACCGGTGTCGGCGCCGGACCCGTACGTGGAGGTGAGTAGTTCGTCGAGTCGGCTGCGCAGGCGCGGATCGAGATGGCTGTCCTGCTCGACACAGTCGAACGCGAGCGACAGCGCGGTGACGCTGCCCGAGGCCAGACATGCCTCGACAATGGCGTCGGCATCCGACCCGACCACGTACAGCAGCGTGGTCTCGCGCCACCACACGTCGTCGACGGTGGCGGCGAGCAGCTCGGCACGTGCGGTGTCGTGCAAGCGCGCGGCCGCAAGGTACTCCTGGAATGTGTGGTGGGCGAAGGCGTACCGGCCGCTTTCCCGTTCGATCAGTAGGCCGTGGGTGCTCACTTCGGCGAGGAACTCCTCGGGCGACAGGTCGGGGGACATCCGGCGCAGCAGAGGTTCAACCTCGGTGAGGACCGCGGGACGAGGGAGGTCTCGTACGCGCTGTTCCTGCATCGCCAGGGCGAGGTGGCGCAGAAGGATCTCCCTCCGGTCACCGCTCAGCGCGCCGGAGACGCCCTTGCTCTCCTGTCTGCGCCACAGAATGACTTCGCAGATCTCGCCGTACAGCCGCTTGCGGGTCCCGGGCAGCGCCCCGCGATGGCGGTGGACGTTGGCGATCATCGTCAGCAGCAGGGGGTTGATGGTCAGGTCGAGCAGGGCCGGGTTTTCGTTCAGCCGTTCCAGGAGGTTTTCGGCGGCCGTCCGGGCCACGCGCCGGACCGCCGTGTCCTCCGTCCTCGCGATGAATCGCTCGACCGCGAGGTACCAGCCGCGGACGAATGCCTCCACCTGCTCGTCGGTCAGGCTGCGTATTTGCAGGACGGCCGCGCCGTTGACGGGCGTCGACAGATACCCCTGCGGGCGCGAGGTGATGACGTAGTCGTTCTCCGGATACCGCGCGACTTGCCGCTGCACCCAGGAGGCCACGGCCCGCCGGTCGTCCTGGCGCGCGACCTCGTCCAGCCCGTCGAGCAGCACCACGCAGTGGCCGGCCTCCAGTTTCTGCTCGAACCAGCCAGCCGGTTCGTACACGCCTCGATCCAGCGTTTCGCGTACCAGGTCGGCGAGGGTCACCTGTGGTGAGGCCAGTACAGCGGATACATGGTCACGGAGGAAGAGCAGGATCGGGACGGGGCGGCGGCGTCCCCGGGGAGCCTGACAAATCTGCCGGGCGGTGCGGCGCAGCAGGGTGGTCTTCCCGCTGCCGGGGGCTCCGATGATCGCCAGTGCGACGGGACGACGGCTGTCGAGGAAGTCGCCCAGCGCGTGACGGTCGGTCACGTCAGGCGGGAAGTGGTCCAAGACGCTTTGCCCAGCGTCGCTGGGCGCCCGGTAGGTGAGGCTGAGGTGGATGTACACCTCGTCGAGCTCGGGCGTGTAGAAGCCGATCGTCGGCAATCCCGTCAGGTCTACATGACGGACCCTGCCGAGCAGGACGGCACGGTAACGCCGGGGGAAGCGCGACATGCGCCGCCCCAGTATCTGGTCGAGGTGGTCGGCGATCCGGAGCTGCCGTCGCTTGGCCACGTCGCCGACGATCCGCCCCCCGAAGGCGGCGAGGACGACGGCGCATTCGTATGCCACGAGCAGCACCACGGTCGTCATAGGGAGACTCTCCACGGGGGCCCGCCGCAGCCCCGCCACGATGACGGGAGGAACAACGGCTGCGGCCACGAGGCCGACGATTCTGCTCTGCACAGACGCCAACGCTCCTACAGCAAAGGGTGCTTCGCCGACCCGGCCTGCGCCGAGCCGTATCGTGTTTCATTACCGTCAGGGGGTTGGGGGTAACTCTTCCTGGGGGAGCACATTTTTGCGAGGGAACAGCATCGGGGTGGGGGCAGCTTCGTTCCAGTGAGGGAGTTATCAAGTTGAGGGGCGCGATGCGATGATCTTGGTGGAGATCGTTGTGGGAGGGGCCTGCTCGTGGACACTGCTGCACCGTCGTACAAGGGTTTCCAATTCCCGCCTGAGATGATCGCGCAACGCGGTCTGGCTGTCGGCTGCGCGGCCGCCAGCCGAAGCCCGGCGACCGGTGGCACATGGACGAGGTATTCAGCAAGGTCAACGGGAGGATGCGCTACCTGTGGCGGGCCGTCGACCAGGACGGCAACGTCCTGGACATCCTGGTCCAGAACAAGCGCAACACCCATGCCGCCAAGCGGCTTGTCCACAAGCTGCTCAAGGGCACCGAGACAGTCCCGGGCGAACACCGGAAGCGGCACGCAGCCAATCTGCGCAATGGTTTCGACCACCAGCGGGAGATCCGGTGAGTCCGGTGCGAAGTCGGCCGACCGGCCGTCGATCACTTCGTAGCCCAGGACCAGCCAGCCCTCTGCCTCCACATCCCACAGCACGGGCGGGGAGATGTGGACGAGGGCGGCATCGATTTGCCGTTCCCTGATGGGGGAGTCTCGCCGGCCGCCGGGCGGTCGCGAACGGCCTTGATGAAGAGCGGGCCCCTCTCGCACTCAACGATGGCGGTCAGATCTGAGCTGTTGCCGTGCGCGGTCCGCCGGATCGCGGCCACCGGGCCCGTGTGCTCCTGGATGAGGGGTCGGATTGCGGATTCCGGCAGGTCGGTTTCCATGTGCCCTCAGTTCCTCGGGGAGCACGAACAACCGGGGTAGCCCGGAGAGCACTCGCTTTCGTCGCCACCACCACCGCTGTCGTTGTCCGGGCCACACGGGCTGTCGGGGCCACAGCTGTAAGAGACGCTGAGATCCCACCCCCGTCGAATGGTCGCGTTGGCCTGCGCCATCTCGGGACCGCCGAGGATGGCGCCGAGCGGCGCATCCTGGACGTTGCCCACGCGAAGCCACGTCGAGAAGACGCCTGAAGCTCACGCGTCGTGTCGTCGCCGCTTTCCGATGGGTCGAAGGCGATCACGGACGCCCGGATCGGGATGCCAGTCTCCACAGCCTTGATGATGCTCGAACGCGTCCGGGCGTGGCTCGGGCGCGTCGTTACTGCGTTGTGCTTCCCGGCGTTTTCGGAGTAGTACGACGTTCCCAGTGCGCTCGGCCGCGTCGATGCTCCGCCCGGCCCGGGGCACGTTGGTGGAGGTCTTGACGATCCGGGAGTCCACGGCGCAGGCGGTCAGCTCGTTGCGTCGTCCTTCGGCCGGGCTGGTGTCCCTCTTCAAGGGGAGAGCCTGCGGTCCGTTGAAGAGCCGTGTGCGAATTGGCCGGATATGGAAACCTGATGGAGGGGAAGTTCACGCGCGGCTGTCGCCGCGGCGGCTGGGGGGAGTGCACGGTGGCTCGTGCTGTCGGGATCGACCTTGGTACGGCGCATTCTGTGGTGAGTGTTCTCGAAGGAGGTGATCCGACCGTCATCACCAACGCGGAGGGCGCCAGGTCAACGCCCTCCGTCGTCGCCTTCACGAAGAAGGGTGAGGTGCTGGTCGGTGAGGCGGCCAAGCGGCAGGCGGTGACCAACGCGGACCGCACCATCTGTTCAGTCAAGCGCCACATGGGTACCGGCTGGAAGGTGTGCATCGATGGCACGGACTTCACGACGCAGCAGATCAGCGCGTTCATCCTGCAGAAGCTGAAGCGGGACGCCGAGTCCTACCTGGGCGAGCAGGTCACCGATGCGGTGATCACCGTCCCGGCGTACTTCGGCTACTCCGAGCGGCAGGCCACCAAGGAGGCCGGCCAGATCGCGGGGCTGAACGTCGTGCGCATCATCAGCGAGCCGACCGCCGCCGCTCTCGCCTACGGCCTAGACCAGGATGATCAGATAATCATGGTCATCCACTTCGGCGGCGGCACCTTCGACGTGTCGCTGCTGGAGATCGGCGACGGCGTGGTGGAGGTGAAAGCCACCAGCGGCGACAACGAACTCGGCGGTGACGACTGGGACCAGCGCATCGTCGACCATCTGGTCAAGCGATTCGCCGACGACCACGGCATCGATCTCGCCGAGGACAGGACAGCGCTTCGGCGCCTGCGCGAGGCCGCGCAGAGGGCGAAGGTCGAGCTCTCTTCGACCGCCGAGACCACGATCGACCTGCCCTACATCGCTGCCTCTGCTCAGGGCCCGCTGCACCTGGACGAGAGGCTTACCCGGGACGGGTTCCAGCAGCTCACCGCTGATTTGCTGGAGCGCTGCAAGGCGCCGTTCCACAACGTCATCAAGGATGCCGGTATAGGGCTCGCGGAGATCGACTACGTCATCCTCGTCGGCGGCTCGACACGCATGCCCGCGGTCATCGAGCTGGTCGACGAACTGACTGGTGGAAAGGAACGCCAACGCGTCCGTTCGGACGACCCGGTCGCCGTCGGCGCAGCCCTCCAAGCCGGCATCCTCAAGGGCGAGGTCAGGGACGTCCTGCTGCTCGACGTCACCCCGTTGTCTCTCGGCATCGAGACCAGGGGCGGCATCATGACCAAGGTCATCGAGCGCAACACCACGATCGCGACGAAGCGGTCCGAGATCTTCACGACGACGCGGGACAACCAGACGGCACTGGAGATCAAGGTCTACGAGGGTGAGCACAAGCTCACGGCCTACAACAAGAAGATCGCCACGATCACACTGACTGGTCTGCCACCGGCGAAGGCCGGTGAGCTCCAGATCGAGGTCTCCTTCGACATCGACGGCAACGGCATCATGCACGTCTCCGCCAAGGACCTGCGCACCGGCAAGGCGCAACGCGTAACGGTCACCGGCGGATCCGCCCTGCCAAAGGCTGACCTTGAGCGCATGGTGCGTGAGGCCGGGCGGTACGCGGAGCGGGAGCGTCAGCGCCGTAAATCCGCCGAGATGCGCGACCGGGCCAATCAACTCGTCTACGCCACCGAGAAGTTCATTCAGGACCACGCGGACAGGGTGCCGGGCGACGTCAAGACCGAGGTCGAGGCCGCGGTCGGCGAGCTCAAGGAAGCCCTGAAGAACGGGGACGACGCGGCCGTCCGCGAGGCCACCGAGAAGGCCGCCATCACCGCGCAGAATCTCGACCGCTGAGACCTCATTGAGGCTGCGTGGACCATTGAGTGCTCCGAGCAACCCGTACCCCGACTGCTGCCAAGGAGGTGGGGCGAGGAACCTCGCGACGCCGACCAGCACTCAAGGTCCTGTCCACGAGTGATTTTGCGGACGAGATTGGAGCGGGGCTGGTAGGCGGCTTGCCCCGCTCGGCTACCTGTACTACCAGTTCACCAGCCGCTTCGACCGGCTTCTGGAACGTGGTCTACTGACCGCGTACGAACTCGCCGAACTCCTCGGCGTCAGCGTCCCCACCGTCTGGAAGTGGCCACCGGACCGGACTGCTCGAGGGCGAGAAGTACGACGACAAGAACGCCTGCCTCTACCCATACCCGGGACCCAACCCGCCCCGCGCCCAGCAAGGCGTCCGCCTCGACAGCCGCCGACCAGCAACAGCGGTCCCAAAGCGAACCCGATAGGAGAAGACGTGCAGTGTGACGACAAGGGTTTGTCGTACACGTCGCCGACCGAACCGATCGAGGCCGCGATGCCGGCTCGGTCCAGGTGCTCTGCCAGCGTGAAGGACGTGTAATGCCCGGACCCGCATCCGAGTGATGGATCAACTCGCCCGACCCTGGCCAGGTACCGGACCTGTCGCGTTGCTACAGCGCCATCTCCAGTGCGGCCAGGACCAGTTCGGTGTGTTTGGCAGTGGCCGCGGACCAGCCGACGATACGGCGGGAGAAGGTGTCCACGACGAACGCGACGTAGATGGTCCCGGCCGAGGCCGCGACATGGGTGAAGTCCGCGACCCAGGTCCGGTTCGGAGCGTCGGCGACGAAGTCGCGGTCACGAGGTCCGGAGCCCGTCCGGCGGCCGGATCGACGATCGTGGTGACGACCCTCTTGCCGCGCACGGCGCCGGTGATGCCGAGTTCGCGTATGAGGCGGTCAACGGTGCAGCGGACCACCTGGTGACCTCGTCGGTTCCGCTCGCGCCAGACCTTTCTCGCTCCATAGACACGGTAGTTGGCGTCGTAGACCTCCCTGGCCAGGATTTTCAGTCCCGTGTCGCGAACCTTGCGCGGCGACGGGAGAGCCTGGCGCTGTTTGTGGGCGCTTTGAAGAAGGAGGTCGCCGAGCTGAAGAGGGCATTCATTCGGCGTCGGCTGCGCAAGCACAAGGTCTTCGGCTATTTCACCCCGGCCGAGGCCAGGCAGCGCCACCAGCACGCCCTCGCGGCATGGAGATCGAGTGTCCAAGATCAGGGGGAACTTCACGTATCCGTATTTCGGCGGCTCCTGATTGTCCTAGTGATCGGTGGTGGACAAGCTCGTCGCGCTGACTCGCACGGCCCGTCAGCGGCACTCCCGCATGCTTCCACCGGAAGGACACCGCCCTATGAGGATCAGGTGCATAGGCGCTGTCGCACTCACCGCCAGCGGGTTACGTAATCGCGCTGAGCGCCGGCCCGACCCTGGCCGACCTCGGCTCAACCCAGGTGCGCCTACGTGCCTTCATTGGCTCGGAACGGTCTGTACGCCCTGGCAGCACACAGCCGTTGATGGTCATCTGGCTGCGCCGCAAGGCGCCTTCTCACCTTTGGAGACCATTACCGTGCCGATACCGCGTGTTCGCAGATCCGGCTTATCCCGTAGGCCATGGTGTTCCCTGATAGGTTCCCGCACTCTCATCCTCGTCGCGGTGCTGGTCGCGACCACCGCCCTGCTCCCCCTGACGGGCCTCGGCCCGGGGCCCGCAGAGGCGGACAGTTCAG
Organism: Streptomyces herbicida; assembly: GCF_032656585.1. NCBI lineage: Bacteria > Bacillati > Actinomycetota > Actinomycetes > Kitasatosporales > Streptomycetaceae > Streptomyces > Streptomyces herbicida. Next base: position 31,190 of record NZ_JAUYWJ010000036.1, on the reverse strand, counting down.
GGGTGCCCGGCCCTGCCGGTGCGGGGTTCGCCCCACACCACGGGGTGGCGCCGGCATCCGCGAGGAAACCCGCTGCGCCGGTGCTGCCACGGGACGGCTGGACGGTGACCGCCGGCGACGAGGAGAGCGCCTCGGAGGACGGGCGCGCCGCGAACGTGCTGGACGGGGATACCGCCACCATCTGGCACAGCAAGTGGTCGGGCACCCCCGCTTCGCTGCCGCACAGCATCACCATCGACATGCACCGCACCGCCGTGGTGTCGGCGATCGTTTACCGGCCGCGGGCCGTCAGCCCCAACGGCCGTATCGGCAAGTACGAGATCCGGCTGAGCAACGACGGCCGGGCGTGGGGGGAGCCTGTGGCCTCCGGCACTCTCGCGGACGACGCCACGGTCAAGACGCTGTCCTTCGCCGCGCAGGGCACCCGGTATGTGCGGCTGACGGCACTGACCGAAGCGGGCGGACGGGGTCCGTGGACATCCGCGGCGGAACTCGACCTGCTCGGCGATCCCGGCTCCACTGCCGGTGTCATCGACCTGTCGCGCGAGGGATGGACCGCCACCGCAAGCGACGAGGAGAGCTCCGCGGAGGACGGACACGCCGCCAACGTACTGGACGGCGATAGCGACACCCTCTGGCACAGCAAGTGGTCGGGGACCCCCACTGCGCTGCCGCACAGCATCACCATCGACATGAAGAGGCCCCGCACGGTCTCCCAGCTCACCTATCAGCCGCGTCAGGGCTCCGCGAACGGCCGGATCGGCGCCTTCACCGTCACCACCAGTTCGGATGGCGCGTCCTTCGGCGCGCCGGTGGCGTCCGGCACCTGGGCCGATGACGACACGGTCAAGGGCGCTTCATTCATCCGGCCGGTGACGGCCCGGTACGTACGCCTGACCGCCACCACCGAGGCGGGCGGCCGCGGCCCGTGGTCCTCGGCGGCCGAAATCCGGCTGGCCGGGCCCGCGGATCCCGCCCGAGCGGGTGCGTGGGGTCCGGTGACGGGCTTTCCCCTGGTTCCGGTGGCCACGGCCGTCCTGCCGAACAACAAACTGCTCGCCTGGTCGGCGTACGGCGTCGACCGGTTCGGCGACAGCCACGGCTACACCCAGACCGCAATCATGGACCTGACGACCGGTCAGGTCTCACAGCGGCGTATCGACAACACCGGGCACGACATGTTCTGCCCGGGGATCGCCATCCTGTCCGACGGGCGCGTCCTGGTCACCGGCGGCAGCAACGCGGAGCGTGCGAGCATCTACGACCCGGCAACGGACGCCTGGACGTCGACCGCGGACATGCACATACCCCGCGGCTACCAGGCGATGACCCTGCTGTCCAACGGCGGCGCCTTTGTCCTGGGCGGTTCCTGGAGCGGCGGCGCGGGCGGCAAGAACGCCGAAGTGTGGTCGCCTGCCACGGGAACCTGGCGCACCCTGCCCGGCGTTCCCGTCGCCCCGACCATGACCGCGGACCCGGCAGGTCCCTACCGGGCGGACAACCATGAGTGGCTGCACGCCACTTCGGACGGCCGGGTGCTGCAGCTCGGCCCGAGCAGGCAGATGAACTGGATCACCACGACCGGCGCCGGGACCATCACTGCGGCCGGGACCCGTGCCGACAGCCAGGACGCCATGAACGGCAACGCGGTCGCCTACGACATCGACAAGTTGCTCACCCTCGGCGGCGCCACCGCCTACGAGAAGACCAAGGCCACGAACCGTGCCTACACCGTCGACGCGAGCGGCAGCGGACAGCCGGTGAGCGCCCGCACCGGGGACATGCGCTTCGCGCGCGCGTTCAGCAACAGCGTGGTCATGCCGGACGGGAAGGTGGCGGTGTTCGGCGGACAGTCCTACCCGGTACCCTTCAGCGACGCGACATCCGTCATGACCCCGGAGATCTGGGATCCGGCCACCGGAACGTTCACGCCCGCGGCGTCGATGGCCGTGCCGCGCAACTACCACAGCGTCGCCAATCTGCTGCCCGACGGCCGGATCTTCTCCGGCGGCGGGGGCCTGTGCGGGGACTGCGCCACGAACCACCTGGACGGCGCGATCTTCACCCCGCCGTATCTCCTCAACGCGGACGGCAGCCAAAGGCCCCGCCCGGCCATCACCGGTCAGGTGCCCGCCCGGACCGGAAACGGCACCCGCTTGTCGGTGACCACCGACAAGCCGGTCACCGCCTTCGCCCTCGTACGCGCCAGCGCGGCGACCCACTCCACCGACAACGACCAGCGCCGCGTGCCCCTGAAGTTCCAGGCCACGGCCGCTACCTCGTACCAGGTCGACATCCCGGCCGACCCGGGCGTCGCCCTTCCAGGGACCTACATGCTGTTCGCACTCGACGCTCAGGGCGTGCCGAGCAAGGCCCGGATGCTGACGATCGACTGAGACCGAGACCCCGGCCGGGCAACCCCCCGCCCGGCCGGGACACCATGCGCCCCCATCATTCCGCACCGGTGAGGATTTCTGGGCCGTCCACGGCCTGTGTGATGTTGTGATCAACCAGTTGTCTTCGGAAGGTCGTTGATCCAGATCATCGAGGCACGGAGGTGGAGGCCGGCAAGGTAGCTCTTGGGTGTCTTGTCGTATCGAGTCGCGATGCCCCGCCAGGCCTTCAGCTTGTTGATCAGGCGCTCGACGGTGTTCCATTCTTTGTGGAGATCGGCGTCGTGGCGTGTGGGGCGGCCGCCTCGGCTGCCCTTCTTCTTCCGGTTGGCGGCCTGGTCCTTCTTCTCCGGGATGACTGCCTTGATGCTGCGTTTGCGCAGTAGGAGCGACTAGCGCGGGAGGAGCGGGCCTTGTCCGCGGCGACAGCGTCGGGCCGGGTTCGGGGCCGGCCGACGGGAAGGCGGATGCACACCTTCTGCAGCACTGGGACGAACTGCGGGCTGTCGGCGGCCTGCCGTGCGGTCAGCACGAGGGCCAACGGACGGCACTTGCGGTCTGCAGCGAGATGAATCCTGCTCGTCAGTCCACCGCGAGATCTGCAGAGCAGGGCTTGGTTCAAGCGGACGGGGAGACGATGCAGGCCGTTCTTGCGTCCCCCGAGATCCGATGTGCGCCGGGTTCTTTGCCCGGCACCCACGCCTGGCCGGCGGGTCGGCATCGTCATTGCGACCGGATCCAGCAACTGGCTGTGAGTCGTCTGTGGTCGAGTCGGCGGGGTTGTTGGACTGGTCGGGCTGGTAGCCGGTGTACTGAGAGTCGTCCGCAGCCGAGGACGTGGGGTCGCCGGACTGATCGGTGTACTGGGTGTCGTCCGGGGCGGAGGGTCTGGAGTCGTCGGACTGGTAATCGCCCGCACTGGTGGACTGTGAATCGGCAGCCTCGGCCGCCGACGCACCCGCGACGAACAACGCAGCGGCCGGCAGGCCGCCCGCCGCGACGGACCCGAGCCCCGTGGGGCCCTTCGCGGCGGGCCTTCTGTGCCTGCCGTTCCCGAAAGTCTTCCGATGCTTGCCCATCGCGAAAGTCCCTTCTAGATGAGGTGAGTTGTCGTCGGCATGCTCGACTGGGGCCGAAGTCGACTGGCGCTGGCGGTTCCCGCGTCACCCGGTCACGGCCGCGCAGACGGGCGAGGGATGACCATGCCCTCCCCCAGCCGGGATGTGCAGCCGCCACCTGAGTCCCAGGTACGGTCCGAGCTGGCTGGGCCCTCATCGCACCGGGAGGCGGCGGCATGGCCCATCTTCTCGGCACCGCACATTGCAGCGAACCTAAGGACCGCAACCGTGAGCTGGCTATCAGTAGGCAACGGAACACGGATACCTGCTTAATGTGCAGAGGCTTCACGGCAGGCGCTTGTATGGTTGCCGTGACCAGTCCGGCCAGTGGCAGGAAAGGCCAAGGTCGACATACATGCAGATGCAGTTTCACTACGTGCGGCCGACGGATTTTGAGCTGGGCAATATGGTCACCGAGGCCGCCGGCGCCTCGCGGTGAGCAGTCGCTCGGACGCACAACTTGGCACCACCAGCAGTTCCGGATGCTGGTGATCTTCGCTCGGTCGGGTGAAGCGGCCGTATTCGGCGTTCGGTTGTGGTGGACCTCTGGACTGCTATCCACAGCGGGACAGGTTCGGCGGTCGGGGGGCCGCGATGGCAATGAGGTCTGTGCAGGGTCGGATGATCCCGCCGCTGACAGCGCGGATGGCGCGGGCGAGCAACTGCGAGGCACAACGGCGATGTGGGTGCGGGACCGGCTGGATGGCCTGTTCACCGACGAGGACTTCGCCGACTGGTATCCATCCGATAGGCGCAGAGGGCTTTCGCCCGCCCAGCTGGCGCTGGTGTCGGTGCTGCAGTACGCGGAGAACCTCACTGACCGGCAGGCCGCCGAGGCCGTGCGCTGCCAACTGGACTGGAAGTATTGCCTGGGCCTGGAACTGGACGATCCGGGCTTCGGCCACTCGGTGCTCAGCGAGTTCCGTGACCGGATGACCGACGGGGCCCGGGCCGACCGTCTGCTGGCCGCGATGGTCGACCGGCTGGTGGCCGCGGGCCTGGTCAAGCGGCGCGGCCGGCTACGCACCGACTCCGCTCACGTGCTCGCCGCGGTGAGCTGGTCGCCGAGACCCTGCGCCGGGCCCTGGAGGAACTTGCCGTTCACGCCGAGAGCTGGCTGGCCAGGCTGGTCACACCGCAGTGGGCCGACCGTTCCGGCCGGCCGGTGCGCTACGACCGGCTGCCCCGGGGCGGGGAGGCGCTGCTCGCCCAGGTGCTGCAGGTCGGCGCCGACGGCATGCACATCCTGCACGTTCCCCTCAGCACCCGGACGCCGAGATCCTGGTGAGCTTCCCTGGCTCGGCATCCAGCTCGCCGCCCGGATCCTGGCTGAGATCGGGGACGACCACACTCGCTTCGCCGACTCCCGCGGCCTGAAGGCATACGCCGGCTCCTCGCCCATCACCAGGGCCTCCGGCAAGAAGTCGGCCATTACACGGCGGTGGGTGAAGAACGACCGGCTCAACCACGCTGGCTGCCTCTGGGCCTTCGCCTTCCGGGCATCCACTGGAGCCAACGCCCACCACCGGCGGCGACGCGAGCACGGAGACTGGCACGCCGCCGCCCAGCCCCCTCTTCGCCTTCCCGCGCCACTCGCCCTGATCCCACTGGCGCACGACCCACTTCCCTTCAAGGCAACGTGCCTGTTCCTGGCGGAGTTCGGCTCCGGATTCGGCGTGATGCTCCTAGACATCGCAGGCGCATCACTCACTGCGGCGCTGATACCCGACACGCTACGGTCCCGCGTGGCAGGAGCCAGCCGCCTGTCAACTACGGCATCCGCCCCATCGGGGCACTGGCAGGAGGGATGGCTGGGCGCAACCGTCGGCCTGCGCCCCACCTGCGGATCGCGACCCTCGGCGCACTGCTCGGCCTGGCCACCAGTGTTGATATTGCTCTGTCCGACCATCAGCAGAGGATCAAGAACCCTAACTGAGGCTGCCGAGCAGCCGGTCCACCAGGCTCCGGGTAATCGGATGCTGGGAGCGATGCCGAAGCTCGCTCGTAGAGAGAGCCGTGCGATGAGCTGGTCGAGTGGCGGGAGGCTTCTCATCGCAGGCCGCAGTCCGGTCCGGGATGAGTTCGCGGGGCCGTGAGGACTGTGCCCTGTGGATCGGACAACGGGCCCGTGACGGTCCGGTCTTCTTCGTTCCTGAAAAAGGGTTCCGGTCCGATGCAACCTGGCCGCAGGCCCGTGCGTATAGGAGGCGATACCGCATCTCAACTGGGGGATTTCATGCACTTGGACCGTTCGGCCGGTCGGACCGCCGGCCGTGTCGGCGCCGCTGTCGCGGCTTGTACCGCCCTGCTCTCGGCCGTCGGCTGCTCGACGGACGCGGGTACCGGCGTCCGGACGAGCGGCGACGCACCGGATGCCCGGGCTTCCGCCACGGCGGCCGCGAAGGCCGCAGGCGCGAACAACGACGGGTCGGCCAAGGCGTCCGTGCGCCCGGCTCCGTCGGTGCCGGAGCCCGCCGAGCTCGCGCAGGCGCGGGTGCACATATCCGACGGGCAGACGGTGGGCGTGGGCATGCCGATATCCGTCACCTTCTCCCGGCCGGTTCCCGCCGCCGATCGCAAGGCCGTGGAGAGCTGGCTGCGGGTGCAGACGTCGTCCGGCACGAGGGGCGCGTGGAGCTGGGTGAAGGACCACAACCTCCTGGACGGGCAGCGTGTCGACTTCCGTCCCGACACCACCTACTGGCAGCCCGGCACCAAGGTCACCCTCCGCGTCGGCTCGCACGGCGTCCGCCAGTTCACCATCGGCAGGTCGCTGGTCGCCACGGTCGACGCGAAGACGCACACGATGACCGTCCGCACCGGCGGGAAGACGACGAGTATCCCGGTCACCACAGGAGCGCCGGGGACGGACACCTGGAACGGGACGATGGTCGTGATGGACAAGGCGTCGAAGGTGCACATGGACTCCCGCACCGTGGGTCTCGGTGACGCTTACAACGGCGACTACTACTGGGCCGTGCACCTGACGACGTCCGGGACCTACGTGCACCAGAATCCGCACGCGGACACAGCGGCGGGGCACAGCAACGTCACCCATGGCTGTGTCGGCCTTGCCACCGACGGCACCGCCCGGCGCTTCTACGACCAGGTGATGGTCGGTGACGTCATCCGGGTCACCGGGGCGAACAAGGACACCGTCGCCGTCGGCAACGGTTACGGCGACTGGAACCTGATCTGGAAGCAGTGGCTCGAGCACAGCTTCGTCGGAGAGACCACGACCGCGTAACCTCCCACCGCATACCCCCCAACCGCACCGGCACAGCGCGCGCTCAGCGCTGTGAGAAGAGAGCACGACAAGGTGACCGAAGGCGAATTCGACCTCTTCTTCACGGCTGCCTACCCGCGTCTGGTCGGCCAGTTGTACGCCCTGACGGGCGACTGGGCCGAAGCCCAGGACGTGGTCCAGGAGGCGTTCGTACGCGCCTGGGACCGGCGTTCGTCCGTCCTGACGGGTGACCGGGATCCGGAGGCATGGATCCGCACGGTGGCGCACCGTCTGGCGATGAGCCGTTGGCGGCGGGCGCGCCGCTGGTGGGAGCTGGTCCGGGGCGAGCCCGCGCCGCGGCCGGAGCCTGAACCGAGCACCGACCATGTGGCGCTGGTCGCCGCTCTGCGGCGCCTGCCCGAAGCCCAGCGGACCGCGATCGTGCTGCATCACCTGTGCGATCTGAGCGTGGAGCAGATAGCCGCCGAGGCCGGCGCGGCCGTCGGCACCATCAAGGCACGCCTGTCACGCGGCCGTACGGCACTGGCCGCCCACCTGGTGAGTGACAAATCCCATCCGACGGAGGAAGCCCGTGCCTGACCAGCAGCCACCGCATCCCCTGACCGGGGCGGAGCTGTCCGCCCGACTCCACGGCCTGGTCGCGCACAACGCGGCACTGGCCCTGACCACGGGAGCACAGGTCAGGAGCCGGGCGGTGCGCCGCCGCCGCACCCGACACGCTGCGCTGTCCGCCACCGCGATGGCGGCGGCGGCCCTCATCGCCGTCACCACTGGCGCCCTCGGTTCCTCGGCCAAACCGACCGCACCTCCCGCGACGTCCGTGTCCCACACCCCCACACCCGTCCCGCCCCCGACGCCCGTCCAGCGGGTGACGGTCGACCTGAACTCCAACCTACTGACCATCGAGGGGAAGGATTACGGCATTGTGGGGCCGATGGACATCTGCCCGATCGGCGAAAAGTCGGTCACGGTCACCGCCAAGTACCCCATCCTGACGATGCCTTCCAGCACGGTCGGCAAGGGCGGGGATGCGAAGGTCAGGCGGTGGGCGGTCACCTTCACCGACCGCAATCACCACGAGCGGCTGTTGATGTGGGCGATGGACTCCGACGGTTTCAACAGCGTCGGCCGCCGCACCAACCCTGGCTCTATCGGCCTCGGACCCGCAACCGGCAAGGAGGTCTACGACGTCATAAGGCCCGGCGCGCGGGTGGAGATCAAGGGCTGGCAGGCCGCGAACGCACAACCGGACTCCGTGTGTTCCGACCGCCGGCCGATCACCGGTAACCGCTGATGCCGAACCGTCGGCGGTGTGCGAAGGCCGCCGCCCTCGGGGTGAGTCGGCCGCCCACACCTCTGGCTGCCGCGCCCGGGAGTTCGCGGGGCAAGCCAGACCCTGGTCTGCAAGCCGCTGCGCCCGCGCCCTGTTCGACCGAGCGTTGCACGAAATCCGGCAGGCGGTGACGGCCTCACCGCCAGCAGGTGGATCTCACGTTCGCCGAGGCTGACGGTCGCGCTCCATCGGGATCCGAGATCGGGAGCCACCGGCGCTTCGACGTCGTCCACGTCGTCCACAGCCTCGCTGTTTCACCGGCAGTCGGCGGTATTCGACGGTCTCCCTTCCACACTCATGCGGTGCCCTCCACCTCGACGTTGCTCCGCCACCGCCCCGCCTTTGTGCGGCATGCCGCTGAGCAGTGCCGGCGTGAGCGGCGGCTGCCCTCGGGGAGCGGGCTGCCGCACTGGCTGCATCTGCGGACGCTCTTTCTTGCCACGTATCCAGGGTCCTCCCGGCAGTACTCCACGACCAGGAGGAGGGCAGTGTCGTGCGCTGTCTACGGGTGCCGGGGCAGGCTCCAGGGGACCGGCGGCCGAGGGCGTGGATGGAGTGCCACACGCGTGCGGAGGGGCCGCCCTGGAGCAGGTCGACCAACGGCGCCGCCAGGACGGTGAAATAGGCGGTGAGTTTCGCGGCCAGGCGCTCCGGTCCCATGGTGGCTCGGTCGACTTCCACGAAGGCCCGCAGCATGGCGCCGCCGTCGCTGGAGTCGCGGTAGTACAGGAGGGCGTCGGGGATGACGGCCTCGCCGCTGCCGGAGTGGTAGACCTCAGGGAACCCAGGTCCGCGCAGTTGCGCCCGGCTGGCGCCCTGGTCCTCATGGTGCGCCGACTCGTCCGGCGCGGAGCGCCGAGGCCCAGCCGACGCGGACAAGCCGCAACGGACGCCGTTATTCGGGTGGTGGCTGCCCGCTGCCGCGGCTGGCTGCGGGCCCGCAGGCGCTCGGCGGTGGTCCTCAGCGGTGTGCAGTACGTCTGGCCGGGGGCGACCGCAAGGAGTCGGTGGGCGCCGACACACGCCTTCGGGAAGTGGCACGACGGGCTGGCAGCGCGGACAGTGACATCGTGCCGAAGGAGCCACAACCACTACCGCCGACGCCGCGGAATGAAACGCCCGAGGAGCGGGCCGACCGCAATATGGTCGAGCTCCTCCAGGAACTGCGTGTCCTCCAGACTGGCGTGCAGATTCTCTTCGCTTTCCTGCTCGGGGTGGCGTTCACCAGCCGCTTTCCGCAGCTCACTGCGTTCCAGCGGGACACCTATGTCGTCACGCTGCTGCTGACCGTCATCACTTCTGCCGTCCTTGCCACCCCGGTGGCCTTGCACCGCGGCCTGTTCCAGCGCGGCGTGAAGCCGCGCATTGTTGCCCTGTCGTCCCTGTACGCGGAAGTCGGCCTCGCTTTTCTCGCGCTGGCCCTCAACGGCGCTGTTCTCCTGCTGATGGATCTCGTGCTCGGCCGTATCGCGGCCATCACCATCACGACCGCTACCACGGTGATGTTCGCCGGCCTGTGGTTCTTGGTGCCGTGGCCCTACGACGTATGTGACCAATTTGCTGCCCGCATTGCGGGGGGCGTGGCGAAGGCCAAGGCCTCCGCGTGGTTCAGGGCCAAGCGGTTCTCGAAAGTGTCGAGGGCATGCCGGGTAGCCCTCCGGACGGGTGCAGATGCGTCGGGTGGGTACTGGGGGAACTCGATACCCAGAACCGAATGCCGACGTGAGCGCGTACGTGTAGATGCCCGATCCACAGCGACCAGAGCAGCGGCGCAGCCACAAAGGCGGTGCCACGCCGCAGCGCAGCGCCGAGCTCAAGGCACGTCAGGCAGAAGCAAAGGGCGGGCACGCCCACGGTACGGACAGGGGCAACAAGGGCGGGGGAGAGGGCGGCGGGGTGCTCGATGACCATGCGGCAGTTGGAGAACGTCCTTGGCCGCTGACAGCAGGGGCTCTGGCCCGGGCGGATAACTTACGGTCTGAAAGGTCCCTCCGGGCGAGGGCCGGATGTTCAGGCGAGTGACCAATATCGGGCGGGGAGGCTGAGGGACACGTTCAGGGTTTCCACACTTCGGGCCCTCCTCCGTGCCACTCGATGAGCGGGTGTTCGGCTACGGCCACCTCGTCCAGAGACTTAAGCCCGGCCTGGCCCAGTAGCAGCATCAGGTCGTGCAGGCAGTACGCGGTGCCCAGGATCTCCGCGTCCACCTGCACTCGGCGTCCACCCGACTCGTCGGGTGGTGCACCATCACTCGACGTTCATCCGCGACGTTCATCCGCGACGTTCATCCACCCTGCCACCCTCACCCGCCACGACAGTGCCCGCACCCCGATGTGAGGGGCGCATGCACGGCTGCCCAGCTCGTGGCCGGATCGGTGTGGGTGGCCGCCACATCCGGGGCCATGACCGGTGTCACTGCGCTCGCCGGGCCGGGTGCCCGGGGCCGGCGGGCGTTGCCGGCCGGCCCTGGATACCGGGCGTCAGGATTTTCCGCGGCCGGTGATGAAGTCGCGGGCCCGGTCGACCAGGCCGACGCCCGGGGCGAGGAGTTTGTTCGCGGGCGGGGTGTGGGGGGCGGCGGGGTGCGGGCGGGTCGGGGCCATGGTCTTGGCGCGGCGGATCTTGTCCCCGAGATCGTCGAGCATTTCGTAGGAGCAGGCCTGGCGCAGCGCTGGGAAGAGGTTGTTCTCCTCGTCCTGGACGTGGGTGGACACCTCTTCCATGAGCTGGTGCAGCAGCGGACTCATCTGGGGGTCGTTGGTGTCCGTCCTTTCCAGCTGCTTGAGGATCTTCTCGACCCGGGCGTGATCTGCGAGTTCCTTGTCCGCGAGCCGGTCGCCGCCCTCGATGTGCTCGCGGACGGCCGGGTACAGGTACTGCTCCTCGGCGACCGAGTGGCGCACCAGCTCGATGGTGACCTCGTCCACGAGATCACGCAGTTGCTGGGCCCCGTCGGGCATCGACTCGATCCGGCTGAAGATCTCCTCGACCTGCCGGTGGTCGGCCATCAACTCATCGATCACATTTCCGCCATGCCCCATCACGTGTCCGCCTCTCGCTGGTTCTTGTCGGGGCCGGGTGCGTCCCGCTCCGAAAGACAGTCATCCCCCCACCGGGCTGGCCGAGTGAACCCTGAGGCGTGCGACTCACCCGATCGGAGGGGACCGTGCGTGTGACGCCGGGCCGGACCCGGATTTCCCTCAAGGGGCGGGGCCCGGCTGAGTGGGCTCCGAGACCGTCGGGCCCGGCCCAGCGCCCGATGCGCACCGTGATCTGGACGCGGCCGGCAGTTGCTCCCAGGAGCCGCGGCGGCGGCCGCCGCCGGGGAGGTGGTGCCGGCACACTGGTCTGGCGCAACGAACGCATGGCCGGGTGCGTGACCTGGGGCCGTGGGGTGCGTTGTACGGGCGATGCGCGCACGCCCCCAGCCCGACCGCGGGACGCGCGCACGCGTCAGACGGCCCCGATCCCGCCCGGCATCGGGGCCGTCTGCTGTCCCTGTTCCGGACGGTGATCGGTGGCTGTTCCGCACTTTCCGGTGACGGCGCGCAGGGCAGCAGGGTGGTGCGCCTGCCGCGGATCGGTGCCGGATACCCGGTTTAGGGCGGCAGTTGTAGCAGATGAAACGTCCACTCTTCGGAGCTCGCGCGTATATGGGCTGGACCTTTTCAGAGGTCGGCCTCGAGCCCAGGAACAGCGGCTGGCGTTGCCGCACCGGCGGTGTCGGAGCCGCCGACTCGGGGCGTGTCTCGCCGGTCAGGATCGTCAGCCCTGGGCCGTTCTGCTGCGGTGACGATGACGGCGACGGTCACCGGGCCGGGGGCGTCGGCTGTCGCCGCGGTGGTCACGGCCGCGCGGACGGCGCGGGCGACGTCGAGGCAGCGATAGGTCTCGTCGGTCGCAAGCTCGATCTGGACGTGTCTGCCCGGGGGTTCGCTGCGGTCCGTGATGCGGACGGGGTGAGCGGGGTTCTTCCTGGCGTGGGGCATGGGTGGTGTTGAAACGGTGGCCAGGCGGGTCACGCCGGGTACGGCCACCGCCGCGTCGGCCAGCCGTGCGTGCAGTGCTCGTACCTTTCCCTGGCCCGGTGGCGGCTTCGGGGGGCCTGGAGCTGCGACGTGGGATTCCGCGGTTCCGGCATCTGTGATGGGGGAGGGGTGCTGTGGCGTGGTCCCGGCTGCCGGGGCTGGGTCGTCCAGGAGGCCGGTTACGTGCAGGTCGATCGCGGCGGTCATCAGTCCTAGGCGTTCGTGGGCCGCGGTGAACAGCGCCTGCCGCAGCTGCTCCGCTGAGTCTGGCAGGGGCCGGCCGGCTGGTGCCGAGAATTCCGTTTCGATGCGCAGGGGTCCCGGCGGCAGTGCGGTCCAGGGCGCTGGAACGGAAGGCTCCGCCGCTGTTTCCGGGTCGGCCAGACGCACGCGCACCGTTCCCAGCGGAGCTCCGGATACTTCGTGGGCCGCGCGGCTGAGCACCTCGCCGACCGCGCTCTCGGTGATCCAGGCACCGTCCTTGGGCCCGCCGAGCGGGAGGAGGCGGCCACGGCCGATCCGCTGTCGCACAGTCGGCGCCCACCTGTCCGACGCCATCGGAAATCACCCCTTCCATATCGCGTGTGTCCAGAGCGCCGGTAACGCCTCTCATGTGGCCGCTCACACCATCCGTTGAGGAGGAGAGCTACGCGCCGGACTTTCCTGATTGCCGACTAATCGAGCTTAACCGGGGGAGTCGGATAAATAGTTCTTACAGGTCGAAGAGGTGACGGATATGGCCGAGATGGAAGAGCAGAACCAGCGCGCGCCATTCGGCGTGAAGGTCGCGGAGGAAACCGCCAAGAAGAATGTCGCGGCGGGCCGCGGCGAGCCCGGTGCGCGGGGCCGGACCACCATCGCCGACGGCGTCGTGGAGAAGATAGCCGGGATAGCGGCCCGCGATGTGGTCGGTGTGCACGCGATGGGCAGCGGCATCTCCAGGGCCTTCGGTGCCGCGCGGGAGCGCGTGCCCGGTACCAGCAAGTCCGTCTCCCGCGGCGTCAAGGTCGAAGTCGGCGAGACGCAGACGGCGATCGATCTGGAAATCGTCATCGACTACGGCGTCTCGGTCGCGGACGTGGCGGCTGCCGTGCGCGAGAGCGTGATCTCCGCCGTCGAGTGGATGACGGGCCTGGAAGTCGTGGAAGTCAACATCGCGGTCAGTGACGTGAGACTCCCCGACGAAGAGGACGAAGAGGAAGAGCAGCCACGGCTGCGGTAGCCGGCCTGGTGAATCACGAAGGAGTGCACGATGAGCATGGCCGTGGTGGGGTTGCTTGCTGGTATGGGGCTCGGCTTCGCCGGCTATTTCGGCGGCTTCGGGGCTTTTCTCCTGGTGGCGGCGCTCGGCGCCGTGGGGTTCGCTGCTGGAGGGCTTGCGGAGGGTGACTTTCAGCTCGGGCACTTCGTCCGGAGCCGTGATCGTGTCGACCGGCGGCGGTGAACCGTGCCGCAGCCAGAGATCGTCCCCTCGGCGGTACCCAGAGGCGCTCGCGGTGCGACCCGCGTTGCCGATCGAGTCGTCGCGAAGATCGCTTCGCAGTCGGCGCGTGAGGCACTGGGCGGAGCTGGCGAGTCGGCGCCGTCCGTCCCTCCCGGCTGCTCGAAGCCACACGCGAGCGTGTCGGTGCGCCCTGCGCCCGAGCGGGAGCATGTGCTTGGCCAGGCGCGGGTGTACATCGTGGTGGAGCTGGGATATCCGTCCGATATCGGTGCCCAGTGCGGCGCTGTCCGTCGCGCGGTCAGCGAGCAAGTGAGCCGACTGGCGGGTGTGAAGGTTCAAGAAGTCGTGGTGATGGTTGAGCGTCTGTATTCGGCACACACGCGGGGTGTGGTGACCGGGAGGACCAGATGAGCGAACAGCAGCCGGAGGCTGCCACCCAGTGAGTGGCGACCAGCGACACCGAGCAGCTTTCCCCCACCCTGGCCGACAGGCCCGGCAAGGTCCGGGCCAGGCGCACCTGCCCCCGGTAGGCAGCACGTGCGCCGGTTCTGGTCTGCGGGGCGCGTGCCCGCCGCGATCGTGGCCCTGCTCGCAGCCGCGGTCACCGGCCTCCTCCTGTGTGACGTGGTGGCCGTCCCGGCCGGGCGGCCGGCGATGAGCTGGCGGCGCAGTCTCGCCGACGAACTGGCGACCCGCCCCCTCGACGACGGCTGGATGATCGGCGGTGCAGCGCCGGCGATGGCCGTCGGCCTGTGGCTGCTGATCCTTGCGGTGACCCCGGGACTACGGTGGCTGCTGCCGATGCAGCCGCCCGGTGATGCGCTCGGTGCCGACATTCGAGCCGGGCTCAGCCGCTCCGCCGTCGCACTCGTGCTGCGCGACCGGGCCATGGAGGTGCCGGGCGTCCAGTCGGCCCGGATCGATGTGGGCCGCCACAAGATCAGAGCAAGGATCCGGTCCCACTTCCGCGATCTCGAAGACGTGGTCCGGGCAGACCTGGAATCGGCAGTGGCAAACGGCGTACAGAACTCGGGCTCGCCCGCCCGCCCTGTCCCTTGACGTCCGACGACCGAAGAAGAGGTGACAGCCCATGATCAGGACGGTCAACCGGGTGCTGCTGGCGCTGATCGGGGCCGGCCTGTTCGCGCTGGGCGCTGCGGTGTTGCTCGGCGGGCTTGACCTCCAGCGGCGGTGGAACTTGCAAGTGCCCATCTGGTGGCCCTTGCGGGGGCCCCACGATGTGGTGCTCGGGGTGGAGGGGAGGACTCGGTTCCGGGACCACCTGTGGTGGTGGCCCGTCGTCATTGCCGTGCTGGCCCTACTGCTGATCCTCCTGCTGTGGTGGCTGCTGACCCAACTGCGCAGACACCGCCTTGCGATGACCCTCGTGGACAGTGGCGACGGAGAAGGAGCCCGGCTGCGGGGAGGAGCGCTGGAGTCTGTCCTGTCCGCCGAGGCTGAAGCCATGGACGGCCTCGCCCAGGCCCACGACACTCCTTTCCGGCTTCTCCTGCAGATGCGTCGTCCACCATGTCCACCCGCACCTGTCCCTGCGTGCCGCGTTGCCGCGGTCGATCTTTGACGGCGAGGGCGGGCCGGGGCGCCGCACTGGCGATCACGACCGGCGTGAGGGGGCGGGCGGCTCCAGGTGCGATTCCCCCGGGGCCACCCGCCCCCACCCTCCGTCGGGGTCGTCTTTGGCGAACCGCTCCGCCTGGGCGAGGGCCTGGGGCCTCACGGCGTAACGGTGTGAATTGTCCGCTGACGTGCCTGAATATCGACAGCGGGTCCAGCCTCACTGAGTCCCGCTCTCCACCTCTCAGGTAGGCGCGGTGGGGCAGTGGGCCACCGCCAACTTGTTCTCGCAGGTCAATCCACCTAGTGGGGCTGTGAGACAGCACAGACCCCGACCACCGCGTGGCAGGGGTACCTGCGGCTAGGGCCCATCTGCCCGGCGAAGGCGTGCCGCCTGGCCCTGGCCGGCCAGCCGCTGCGGTGCCGGCCCTGCCGCAACCCTCCAGACCTACAGGACTCGGCCGTCCCCGATCGGCGCGTCCGGCAGGTGGTTTTGCCTCATGTCTCAAGGGCACGTGGCTAGAGAGACTGTGCGGAGGTACTGAGATGAGTGCCGGAGAGAAAGTCAAGGCAAAAGCCGAAGAGGTCGTTGGAAAGACCGTGCGGAAGGCAGCCCACGCGGTGCACAAAGATACGCTCGCAGCAAAGGGCGCCGCCCTCGAAGCACGGGGCAAGATGCGGGGCGAGAAAGAGAAGACCAAGGACTCCTTCAAGCGCTGACAATGTGATGTTGGGTGCGCCTGGTCGCGTGGCACTGAACCGGTTTACAGGGTAGTGACCATCTGGCGAGCCGGAGTGCCAGGAGGCGCAGTAGAGGAGCGTGCGAGCCAGCTTCGGCTCTCCCAGGGGGCTGCAACATTGGGAGCGTCTTCCCTGTCTCTCCCCTGCGAGGGACGACGCCTGCGAACACCTGGCCCGCATCTCCGACGTCCCCATCGACGCCGAGGGGGTCCTGCATTGCGGCTGCCTGCTCAGCCTGGCGTACTCCATGATCTTGGAAGCCTGTGCCTGTCACGTTCCCAGAACCCCGTTGAACTGAAGGTTCCTCGACCAACCCCTGCCCTTCTGTGCTGAAAGGGCGGGGGCTTGCGGTGGGGGCACGTTCGCAGGTTGCGATCCCCGACAGGGAGGGTGCGGTAGTCGCAGTGGTCGGCGAAGCCGACCGCCTTCGGATGCAGTGGCACCGCCTCGCCGGGGGCGACGTGACGGCGCACGACGGTCTTGGTCCAGTCGTAGACGATCGACATCGGCACCCCGCCGAAATGGGCAAATCCGCGGCGGTGGCAGTCGAAGAAGGTCTGCAGGTCCTGGCTCGTGGTGAAGCAGCAGACCGGGTCGCGCGAGTACGACAGCGCCAGGTGGAACGAGTAGACCTTCGGGATGCCCAGGTGCGCGAGGATTTTGCCCTCATCACCAGAGCTGACCTGGGCTTGAGCCCGGGAACCACCGCGAAGCGACGGTGCATGCCCGCAAACTCTCCTGGCTCGATGCCCAGTTCAGCGGGCCACCTCCGTCAGACTGACCGGCCCAGACTCCACCGGGGCACAGAATCACCGCAGTTCCAGTCAGCGCTGCGCCCAAGACCACCGCGTCACTTGTGGTACGACTGCCGATTTCGCATGACCGGAATGACCTGGTGTCCGTGCCCTCTCGAGAGGCTGAGCAGCCCGTTTCAGGTGCTGAGCAGCCGGTTGAAGAAGGAGCGGTAGCGACGCAGAGCCCTGCGCAGCTCCTCCGTGTCCACCTGCTTGCCCTGCCCCCATTGGTCTTCCAGGTCTTTTTTGTGCTGAGCGAACGTGGTGGCCAGGGTCTGCATGACGTCTGCGACGAGTGTGTCGGCGTCGTGCACGGCTTCGCGGGGGTCGTCCACGAATTTGTTCTGTATTTCCTGCCAGCGGTTGCGGAAGTCCCGGTCCTCGCCTTGGGTGAGGAGCTGTGGAGCTTCATCGACAGAGCTATCGGATGTGTCCGGCATGCCCGGGGCATCTGTGGTGCCGGGTGAGCCGGTTGTGTCGGCCGTGGCGTCGGAGTCACTGGGGGTAGACCCTTCGCGTTCATTGTCGGCCGGGCTCTGCGTCTTGGTCGTTGCCGTGCTCTCACCGGGGTAGATCGGGGCTCCTGAGGAGACTTCCTCGGTTTCTTGCGGTGACCCGGTGGTGGCGGCTCCTGAAGGTTGCGCGAGGTCTTCGGTGGTCAGGCCGCCGGTGCGGCGTGCTTCGTCGTTGCCGTGCATTGTGTTCCTCCTTGCCGAGTCCGGGCGGTGTCAGGAGCGGGCAGGGTCGGCCCGGCCGCCGTCGGAGAGCAGCTCTTCGAACAGGGCGCGGTAGTGGATCATGGCACCGCGTAGCTCTTCGGTCGTGGCTTGGCTGCGGTTGCTGAGAGACTCCACCTTGTGCGCGGCACGGTAGTGTTCGAGGGTGCGCCCGTGTTCCACCGAGAGGTCCCTCATCTGCTGATCGAATCCCTCGGTGGGGTATCCGCGGTCGTGCATCAGCGCAGTCACCAGCCGGTCTGCGTCGTGCACCGCGTTCTCTGGCTGGTCCACGAACTCCTCTTGGACGCTGTTCCACTCCCGCGTGTAGCGGTCATGTGAGACCGGGGGCAGCGGCTTGATGTCCAGCGCATCGTGCCGCTTTTCACGCTCTTTGAGTTCGCGTTCGGCTGTGCGCCGGTTGTCCGATTGCTCGACGGTCCGTTCGTACTCCGGGCCAAAGCGTTCACGGAGGTGACGGCGTCGCCGCATCATGAGTGAGACCGCCAGAGCGGCCAGGGCGAGCACCACCACGATCGGG
This sequence comes from Streptomyces herbicida, assembly GCF_032656585.1. Classification (NCBI taxonomy): domain Bacteria; kingdom Bacillati; phylum Actinomycetota; class Actinomycetes; order Kitasatosporales; family Streptomycetaceae; genus Streptomyces; species Streptomyces herbicida. The sequence continues at coordinate 13,260 of NZ_JAUYWJ010000036.1, read as the reverse complement.
ATGATGATCGCCAGCAGCGTTCCCGTGGACATAGGTACGTCCTCCTCTGCGAGTAGTGATACGCGCCGCCCGAGTTCCCACTCGTCCGCTAATCACCTGTTTCCATGGCCATCAGATGTCAGGCGGCCGAGCGCCGCAGCGCCCAGAGTGGAATCGCGCCACGTTCCGGCGGTCACCACCGGGGGAGGGCCGTCGGGTGTGAGGAGGCTTTCCCGCGAAGTACGGAGCGGGACGACGAAGCACGCGGACGGCGCGTGCAGTCAACGAGGGAGCTCACGCCCTACACCGTCTTCCCGGCGCGCAGCCCGGACCGCACTCCGGACGGGGCGTCCGCGATGACCAGGCAGTCTCCCGCCGCGGCACCGAGAAGCTCGACGGCCTGCAGATACGGGACGGGAGATGGCTTGCCCTCCGCGACAGCGCCCGCGTCCACGATCACGCCCGGCAGTGGCGAGACCGTCCGCTGAAAACTTCACCCCTCGCTTTCCGCAGCTCACTGCGTTCCAGCGTGACATCTATGTCGTCACGCTGCTGCTGACCGTCGTCACGTCTGCCGTCCTGGCTATCCCGCTGGCCTTGCACCGCAGCCTGTTCCGGCGCGGCGTGAAGCCTCGCATCGTTGCCTTGTCCTCCCTGTACGCGGAAGTCGGCCTCGCATGTCTCGCGCTGGCCCTCAACGGCGCTGTTCTCCTGCTGATGGATCTTGTGGTGGGCGGCATCGCCGCCATCGCTGTTACGACCGCTAGTGCTGCGATGTTCGTCGTCCTGTGGTTCTTGGTGCCGTGGGTACTACGACGTATATGACCAATTTGCTGTCCGGCACTGGCAGCAGGCTGGGAGGCGTGATGAGCGCACCGGTCGTCGTGCACCGACCCTCCCACACGGGCGGGCGGAGAGTCACCGTGCACATCCACGGCCACGACAAGATTCTCGGCACCGCCTACAGCGACCAGGACCTGGTGGTTTTCCTCGAAGCCGCGGGCATCACGGACCCGGATGTCCTCCTGGACGACCCGCGGTGTGTCGAATGGCGCGGCGGTGCCGCCCATGCGTGGAGCGCCGGCTGACCTCACCAGCAGGCCAGCTGGGCCTGGCCGCGGCGGCCCTCACGCGGTGGGCCCGTGCCGCCATCCACGCGCAGAGGGCCTCGAGGTGGCTCGGACCAACCAGGTGCTCGCCTGCGTCAACCGGCTGCTTGCCAGCGGGGACGCCGCCTGGGACGCCGCCGGGCAGACAAACGGACTCGGGGCTGCTGACACATACACGCTCATCTGCATCAGCCAGCCGTAGGTCCGCTCGACCGCCCACCGCTTCGGTATCGGGGTGAATCCCCTGGTCCCGGGGTGCGCGCGACGATTTCCATGTCGATGCCGAGAGTGGCGGCATGTTCGACAAAGTGCTGGCGGTAGCCGCCGTGGACCCACACCTTGCGGATGCCGGGATGGCCGGCGGTAACCCGGTCGAGCAGTTGGGTGCCGGCCACGGAGTCCTGGACAGTGGCCGCGGTGACCAGCCGCCAGGAGGAGGCCGATCGTGTCGGTCACGATGCTCCGCTTCCGGCCCACGATCCTCTTGCCCGCGTCTACGCCCTGACTCGTGGCGGGAACGCTGGTGGAGGTCTTCACGCTCTGCGCGTCGATCACGCAGGCCGACGGCTCCGCGTTCCGCCCCTCCTTTCGCCGCACCAACTCCCGCAGCAGACCGTTGAGCTGAGCAAACACCCCTTCCTTTTGCCACTTGGCGAAGTAGCCGTAGACCGTCTCCCAGGGCGGGAAATCGCGCGGCAGGTAGCGCCACTGCACCCCAGTGCGGTCCACATAGAGGATCGCGTTCATGATCTCGCGCATTTCGTGCTCGGGCGGACGCCCGAAGTCCAGGGCCCGGCCGCAGCGCTCGAAACCAGGCCGCCAGGACCGGCTCGATCAACTCCCAGCGAGCATCGGACAGATCACTCAGGGCTCCATCGCACCGACAACCTCACTGGTATCGGATGCCTGCAACCCGCAATCCAGGTGATACGGGAATGGTTGAGGTGAAAACGACCTCTGATCAGAGGGCGATATGTAACTCTTTGTCTGTGTGGATGAGGTGCAGTGATCAGGTGCTTGGGGTTAGCCGATACCGGGTGCCGAGCGACGGAACTCAGTGGGCGGGAGCCGGCTCGGACGACGGCCGCCACTCCCGCCTGATCAGCCCGTAGACCCACGAGTCAGAGACCTCGCCGTTGACGACGCAGTCTTCCCGCAACGTCCCTTCCCGCACGAAGCCGAGCTTCTCGAGCACGCGGGCAGATGCCACGTTGCGCGTATCGGTCTCAGCTTGGACGCGATTTAGGTCCAGCGTGTCGAATGCCCACCGCAGCAAAGCGCGCGCGGCCTCGGTCGCGTAGCCGTAGCCCCACGCCGCATCGTCGAAGCAGTAGCCAAGCGACGCGCTGCGGTAGTCCGGATTCCACCTGTTCAGGCTGCACCAGCCGATGAACGCCCCGTCGGAGACACGATCTACGGCCAGCCGCGACCCGGTGCCTTCCTGCGCCATCTGCCGGCAAGCCGTGATGAACTGCTCGGCGCGCACGGGTTCGCTCCACGGTGGCGCGTCCCAGTAGCGCAGCACATAGGCGCTGCTGTGCAGTGCGAACAGGTCGTTCGCATCCGCGTCTTCGAAGGCACGCAGTTGAAGGCGAGCGGTGTGCAACGACGGGGTGGGCAGCGACATGCTCATGTTCCCTCCCCTGATCGGTGGCCGATCAATAAGACATCCGATGCGGGTCACTCGCAACGGGTTTTCTCGACGGGTGGGATAACGACGTGTCCGCTCACAATGCCTACTGGGCAGTTTCCCCTCGATCGTATGCCTGAGCCCGCTGTGTCGGCTTGAGTACGGCATGGTGTGGGCAGCACCCGGCAAGTTGCGGCGGACTTTGCCGCTGATCGTCGGTGGGCTGCGCCCCAGCTCGGCGGCGATCGCCCGGATGGTGGCCTCCTCCAGTAGCCGGTCGACTGTGTGGATGCGGTCGGCCTCGCGGAGATAGCGCGTGGGGTCGCTCGGTTCATCGATGGGTGCCGCGTTGATTGATGGATATGCCTTGATCCGACCCGAGGCACCTCGTCCGTTGCGCCATCGTTCGCCTACGACGCCCAGGTGAACGTGGAACTCGTCTCCGCGCACCTCATCGTCACGCAGCCCGGGGAGATAGCCGACTACGTAAAGGCGTTCGCCGAGCTGTCCGCCATCGCTGTCTACGGAGCACAGACCAGGACGCTGATCACCACAGCCGTCGACGCGCTGAACCGGTTGCGCACAGGGCCGGTTGAGGCGTGCAGAGGATTCTGGTGCGCAGGGGTGGCGTCCCCCGGCGAACGGGTGAGGGCCGCCGCCCTGCGAGCGATTCGTTCAGGAGCGTGTCAAGGGGTCGAGCACTCGGTGGAGGGTTTCGTTGCTGATCCTGCTGTAGATGGTGCCCTCCGAGAGCAGGATCGACCCGGGACATGCCATGTCGTCCCCGTCGATCTGGCGAGACGCGACCTTGTGGTGAGTGCGCAGTTCATAGATGTTCACGACATAGTGGGCGGTCTCGATGTAGAGGGTTCGGTCCGGCATCCGTCCGGCGTTGGAGATGGTTCCCAACCCGTTGTTGTAGGCGTAGTCGCACTTGGTGTTAGTGGTGCGACCGAAGTCGTTGTCACGTCGTACACAGGCGATCAACTGCACCATGTCGGACGTTTGGGGGTTGATGGCTGATGACGCGGAGGCGGTCTCGGCGAGCGGGTAGCGGTAGTAGTCGCCGTCCGTTTCCTGGTAGATGACAAGCGGACGGGGAAGCGAGCTGCCGTAGGTGGCTGCGCTGTCGTAGGCAACGCCAGGAGTCCCGCAGGCCGCGCCCAGTTTGTCGACGCTGGGCAGCGTGTCCTCGTGCCGGGGAAGGAACTGCCACTTCGCCAGCCAGCCGAGGACGCCCGCCAGTACGATCGCGGCTGCAGCGACGCGGACACCTCGCCAGTGGTTGCGCGGGGCCGGAGCACGGGTCACGAGGGCGCGGACCAGATCGCCGCGTCCGCTGACCGTGCCGATCGCAATCTCCGCACCCTCGCCCTCACCCTCGACGACCAGCACGCCGGACGTCTCGGGACCGGGCATGGTGGGTGCCTCCCGCCACTCCCGTACATCGGCCCAGACAACGGCGCGTACTGGGCGGTACTCGTGTGCGACGACAAGTCCGCCCTCGCACACCGCGATCCACTGCCGGCCCCCCGGGAGCCTCGACGGTACGGCAGAGGCGTAGATGAACAATCCGGCAGGTATGAGCAGGGCGAGAAGGACCGCCGCGACGGGATTGCGGACCAGCACCAGGACAAGGCAGAGGCCGCCCAGGGCTGCCGTCCACAACGGCGAGAATGGTCGTGTCCACAGGGGGAGCCGGGAGCGGTGCACCCGCCGCACGGCGCCGAGTCCGTTGCCGCTCGCCACTTCCTGCAGTCGCCCGCGCCTCGCCGACCCGAATCGCCGCTCCTTCGGTCTGTCGCTCCCCTTGTCGTTTTGCGCCTGGCTCTGAGACCCCGTGTCTGTCACGCTGTGTCCTTCCCGGAGCGCCGGACCCGGGTGATGGTCCGGCCAAGTCGATCGAGAGCAGGCCCGTCATCGACGGACCGTCAAGGCAGGTCACTGTAGCTCGGCGCAGAACCGAAGCGAGCACAAACTGCGTGCGGGTCAAGGGACTTCGGCCCCTGCAGCCGCCCAGCGCTCTCGGACTGTCACGTTCCAGTCCTAATACCACCATCGCCGCTCATGGCGCTGCCACGGCATCATGTGTGCCAGGCGGCACTACATCCAACGCGTGCGACCGCTCTTTCTTCGAGGCGTATGCCGAGTCGCGTGATACTGCCGATACCGGCACGCCTCCGGCAGCCGGGGGTGTTCCTGCACCGGCATCTCTCTGAGCTCGGGGGCAGTTGAGCACGGGTTTCCTTAGTCGCAACCGGGATTACCCACACGCGGCACGACGGATCCGATCTTGAGTATGCTCTCTGTCCTGCCCCCGGCCAACACCTTGTGGGCCGACCTGGTCCGGGGACGTCTCAGGCCCTTGCGGCCGTTCCTCCATGGTCCCGCACTTCGCTCTGGATCCGGCGTGAGCGCAGCATCCCGATTCCCAGCACGATCAGCCACAGGCTCCAGAGCACGTATCCGGCGAAATTCGCCTGGTCGGCGCCGGGTATGCCGAAGGGCACGAGAAGACCTGCGAGGATCAGCGGTACGCAGGCCAGGGCCAGGGCGGCGACCGGGCGCGCGATGAGAAAGCGGCGACGCAGTGCTGTCACGATCAGTACGGTCCAGGCGGCAGTCAGCAGATAGCCGAGGGTTTCGCCGACGATCTGCCCCAGCACGCTGTTCAGCTTTGCGAACAGTTCCACCGCGTCGGCCCGTGCGGCGGCCGAGCCGTCGGGGTCGGCGACGCGGTCGGCCAGCGGCGGGACGAGCAGCGGCCAGCGCAGCAGTCCGGCCACCTGCACGGCTGCGGCGGCCACGCCTGTGACTGCCGCGGCGGCTGCCGTACGCCCGCCCCCGGCCATCCGTGCGGTGCGCAGGGCGATCGGTGCGAGCGTGGCTGCGCCCAGCGCGAGCAGGGTGAACAGGGCGCCGATCACCAAGGTGTGGGTGTGAAAGCGCAGCAGCACTGCCTCGTCCGGCTGCTGGAGCACGTGAGGGTAGTCGAAGGCCCCGCTCAGCAGCGCAAACGCGACATTGACCAGCACGGCTCCACCGACGAGCAGCGCCCCGGTGACGGCATGGGCGGACCTCGCGGGCATGATGCACCCCTCTCTCTTATCTCTGTACGCCGTACAGATTGGACGGCGTACAGAGATTCTGGACGGCGTACAGTGATCGGGTCAAGAGGAGGTAGGGATGACGACGGCCCAGCGCGGACGGCCCGGCCCGCGGCGCAACCTGACCGACGGCGCGATCGTGGAAGCGGCCCTCCAACTGCTCGACCGGCGTGGCGCCGACGCGGTGTCGATCCGGGGCATCGCCGCCGAACTCGGGGTCGCACCCAACGCGCTCTACACGTACTTTCCCGACAAGGCAGCCGTCCTGCGGGCCGTGGCAGACCGCCTCATCGGGGAGTACGACTTGGGCGCACTGGCGGATCCGGCCCGGCCCTGGCGGCAGCGCCTGCACGATCTCGCCCTGAGTCTGCGGTCCCGGCTCCTGGACCACCCGGGTGCCACCGCCATGCTCCTAGGTGCCCCCATGGACGGCCCCCGGGCACTGGCCCTCGGAGAGGCGCTGCTCGCACTTCTCGTCGAGGCCGGCCTCGACGAACGCGACAGCGCCCGCGCTTCCTACCTGCTGATCGTCTACGTCCTCGGCTCGATCGCGCTGGAGGCCGCGGAAGTCGAACCCACCCGCCCCGCCCCGCCCGAGGCCCAGCGTGTCGCGGCCCGTAGGGCAGCCTTCGACGCCGTCCCCGCGGAGGCGTACCCGCTCACGGCGGCCAGCGCCGACGTGATGTCGCGTTACATCACCACGGAACAGTTCCGCTGGGGTCTGGACCGGGTCGTCGACGGCTTTGCCGGCCCGGTCGGCCCAGCGCAGGAGTAGCCCATCGCACGGCACGGAACTCGGCAAGCGCGAGGGCGGGAGGTCGACTTGAAGGCCGGACCACGGCGCATGGTGGCCCATCAGCCGTCTCAGAGGCTGGCCGTGAGCAGTGGCCTGTCAGTGCCTGAGGATGCATCGGATCGCTAGGAGCGCCGACACGGGAGGGCCGTTTCGTTGCCGTGACCTCGGGCGGACGCGTGTGGGACCTGGCCGGGGCGAATGGATCGGAGTGCGGCCGCAGCAGGGGCGCCGACCCACCCCTGTGGGACATGGCCACGGCGAACGGCTGGGGCCTGCCGTTGACCGGACACACCAGCCAGGTCCGGGCAGGGGCCAGGCAATGCTCACACGGCCGGACTCGCTCTGAGATCGGTATCAATTCCCCTGCCGTTGGCCAGGGTTCGGGGAATGCTCGCCGCCTTGCCGGAAGAGGGAGCGCCAACGTGGTGCTCCTCGCCGACCAGACCGCAGCTGATGGGACCGGAAGTTCGTCGCCCGGATCCAGGCCGTGATCAACACGCTGGGGCGGCCAACGGGGCCGCGGACCCGTATCTTCCCCAGCACGGGGACGAACTGCGGACTGTCCGCGGCCTGGCCCGCGGTCACCACGAACGCCAGCGGGCGGCACCTGCGGTCGGCGGCGAGGTGAACCCTGCTGGTTTGCCCGCCCCTGGCGCGTCAGGAGGGCGGCCTTCAGTCGGAGTTTTCGCCGACGTCGGATGCGTCGTCGCGCCTCCCGCCCGTGATCGGTCTCGGTGTCCTGTCCGTCCTGTCCTTCGAGGCTGCCCCCTTCGACCGGGCCTTTGCTGCCTCGGCGGCAGCCTTCTCCAGTGTGGTGGTGGAGTCGAAGCTGACCAGGGACAGATCCACCTCACCCCGCTGCGCAGCCTCCGCGATCAGGCCCTCCAGCAGGGCCTCGAAGACGCCGGCATCGCGCCGCTGGCGGCAGCGGTTGGGGACGGTCGACGAGGCACCGAACCCCTGCGGCATCCCGCCACCGTCCGCCGGTCCTGAACCGCCAGATCGCACCCTCGAACTGCTGCCGCAGCCGCTCGGGATAGGGGCCGTACTCGCCGATCGGCACATACGGCCCGATGAACTCCCACTCCCTGTCCGTCAGTGGCACTCGCGTCGCAGGAGAAGATCTACCGCTGTAGCCCCTTGCCCGTGGGATACCGCCCTCACCGGTGCGGAGGTGGCGCGGCCGGGCGGTCCCGAGGTTCATCGCCCGGTTGGGGAGCACGGTCGTGACCTGCCGCGTCCGCTTCCGCGCGCAGACCGGCGCTGCCCGCCCTGTTCGGGCCAGTCATGTCGGAGCGCTCGCGATCGTTGCTCGCAGCCTGCCGGTATGCCGACGGGGGCATGCCCGTCCACCTTCGAACGGCACGCGTGAACGCAGCCGGGGTGGCGAAACCCACCCGCGCTGCGATGGCGGTCATGGGCAGTCCGGCCGGTTCTGGTTCCGCCAGCAGGGCCAGCGCCTGCTCTCGCCGCTCTTCCTCGACCAGGGCGGAGAAGGAGAACCCCTCCTCCTGGAGCCGCAACTGGAGTGTGCGGCGGCCTACCGCCATCGTCCGCGCCACATCCGCGAGCCGGGGCGGGTCGGCCGCTCCCGAACCCTTCTGCAGAACCGCCCGCACCTTCGACGACCACGGCATGCGGTTCAACGAGAGCTGCCGTTGCGCATAGGGAGCGAGCATCGCCAGCACCACCGGATCGGCATGCCGCACCCGCGCGCGCAGCGCGCCCACCCCGAAGACGCAGGCATCCGTCGGCTGCCCGAATGCCACCGGGCCCAGCGCTCGGCGGTATGCCTGCGGCCGGGTCGGCTCGGGCCTCCTCAGCAGCACCCGGTCCGGCGCCACGCTCTCCCCGGCGAGCCGGCGAGCGATGGTACACAGCATCGCGAAACAGGCGTCCACGGTGTCCGGGTGCGCCGCGCCACCGTCTAGGTCCCGCAGACTCACCGAAACCGAGGCGGCCCCATCGCCGGCGGGGCACCGTCGGACGACCAGCTCGTTGTGGCCGATGAGGGGGTGGAAGCGCCCCAGGCTGTCCAACATCGCGTCGACGTCCGGGCTGTTGGCGAGGATCGGCGCCAGCACTCCTCCGAGCGCGGTGGTATCGGACGACGCCGCGAACGCCAGCCCGGGGTGCTCCACGCCGATCTGTCCCAGGGCCTCCCACAGCGGTACGAGCCAGTCCGCCCGCGCATGGTCATCTGTCGGGGAAAGGTCCGGATCGGCGCCCTGCCTGAGCGCGTACGCCCGTAGTTCCGTCTCCATCAGGGCGGTGCCGCCTGTGCTTTCGGTGTCCTGGACTGCGGATGCGCGAGAAGGCAAGTGGGGTACGCCCACGGGAAAGCCCGCCTCTCGGTTCGGCTGCGAAGTTGGCTGCATGGAACTCAAAATCCCGGTACGGCCGGGTCTGACCTACGGTACCTACCCCTTGCTCGCGACAGTAACGGCCGTAGTGGTCTGGGCCGCCGTCACCCATCGTCTGGCGATGTCGCAGGACGCCGTCCTCGCTCTGCTGACCATCGGCACCGTCGCCGCAGCCTTCACCGTGGAGCGCGTCAACCCGCTCCTGGACCGCTGGCGGATGACCCGGGACAGCCTCGTCGGCCGCGACCTGCCGTTCATCGGCCTGGCGTTCGTGGTCGAGCAGGTGGCGACGATGGGCGTTTCCCTGGTCGCGGCCCGCTTCGTCCCGGACGGCGGCTTCGGACCGGTCGCGCGCCTGCCGCTCCTCGTCCAGGCATTGGTCGTGCTGCTCGCCCTGGACCTGCTCTGGTATGGCTACCACCGGGCCGCGCACACCCTCCCACGACTGTGGCGGGCCCACGGAGTGCACCACGCGCCGTCCCAGCTCTACGTGCTCATGCACCCGGTCTTTCACCCGATCGACCTGGTGGTCTCCCGGTTCGTGATCTCCCTGCTGGTGTTCCGGTTCAGCGGCGCCGGCCCTGATGCTGCGTTCCTGGCCCTGGTGGTACTGAATCTTCAGCAGACGATCAGCCACGTCAATTCCGATATCCGCACCGGGCCGCTCAACTATCTCCTGATCGGCGCCGAGACCCACCGCTGGCACCATGGCGCGGGAGAGCGAGTCAACTACAGCTCGGTGCTGGCGGTCTGGGACATCGTCTTCCGCACCTTCGTCTACGAACCTGACCGAGTGCCCGAACGTCTCGGGCTCGACGACCCCGCTGCCTACCCCGACCCGCGCCGATTCCACGCCACCCTCGCCTGGCCGTTCCGCCGAGCACGCACCATGAACCCCAGCCCGGCCGAGTGACCCCCCCGTTTCGGTTCCCCCTTCTCTCTTTCCCCTTGTCGTCAAAGAGGTCCAGCTCGAAGGCGCGTTTCCTTCGCCATTCGCTCGGCTGCTTGCGGCACCAGACGGCTTCGAGCAGCTGGACACGAGCCCATGCCTGTTGAAACCTCCCCTCCCTGAAGGGAGGGGATTCTTCACCCTCCAGGGCTGATCGGGGATTTCTAGCTCACGCTGCCAGGCCAGGCAGCGCCTGGTCTGGTCTTCCGCGATCAGCACTAGCCGGGTTGAGACCAGCCCGGACCAGCATCACGCGGGCGGAGTTCTTGTCTCGGGGCGAGACGGCTCCGCACGCGGTGCAGGCGTACGTTCGTTCTGAGAGAGGTAGTGCGTGCTTGGTTCTCGCTCCGCACTGCGCACAGTCCATCGTGGTGTGCGCGGGGTGCACGAGGCGGACGTCCCGCCCGTGCTTGCGGCCCATCTCGATCAGGGCCGCCTTCGTCGCCGAGATGGCGGCGTCGGCGGCTTTGCGGGCCATGGTGGTCTTGGCGAGGAACTTCGGGCGGAAGTCCTCCACTGCCAAAGCGTCGTGGTCGCGGACAGCCTTCTTGCCCCACTTGCGGGCCGTGTCCAGGCGTTGCCGGGCCACCTTCTTGTGCAGCTTCGCCCTCTGCCGCTTCGCTTCGCGGTAGCCCTTCGATCCGGCCTGTCCGCGCTTCGGCTTGCGCCGTGCCATCATCCGCTGATAGCGGGCGAGTTTCTGCACGGCCGTCTTCCCGTGCTGGGCGTGGGGAAGGTCGTGGTCGTCGCTGGTGGTGGTCGCACTCTCCCTGACGCCCCAGTCGATACCGATCACACGCCCGGTTTCCGGAAGCGGTTCGACAATCGCGGGGACGACGAAGGAGGCGTACCACGCCCCGGTGCTGTCCTGGTAGACGCGGACGCTGGACGGGTCGGCCTCAAGGTCCCGCGACCACACAACGCTCAGCACGATGCCCCCGGCCAGGTGCAGACGGCCGTCTTTGAGGCGGAACCCGCGCCGGGTGTAGCTGAGGCTCGGGCGCGCCTCGCGCTTCTTCTTCCAGCGCGGCATACCCGCCCGGCGTGCCAGGGGCAGCCGGTCCTTGATGTCCTTGTGCGCCTTGGCGCGGGATTTGCCGAAGTCGCGTATCAACTGCTGTTGCGGAACGCTGGAGCCCTCACGCAGCCACGCCGTGCGCTTGCGGGCCTCGGTCAGCATCTTGTCGAGCTGGGCCGGGCCGCACGTCTGCTTCTCGCCGGTGGCCTTGTTGTGCAGATGTGTCGCCTTGGACTTGGCGACGGACTCGTTCCAGATCCACCGGCACCGGTCCCATTCCGCCTCAAGTGCGGTGCGGGCGGTGGACGACACGCGCAGCCGGAAGGTCCACCGGGCGTACCCGGCATCCTCCGTCTTCGCTTCGGTCGTCATGAACATCAACCTATCTGGGAGGACTGACAATTGAGAACAATCGATCTTGGCGGGGTTCCTCACCCCGTCTTGGCGTGGACGCCATTTCGCCCTGACGGCGAAACGGCTACCTCTGCCCTGCTCCGCAGGAGTCCGATTCCTCCCCGCCCCAAAGGACGGAGCATCCTCGGAGGAACCCGGTGAACCGATCTGGGCCGCGTCGCCCGCGAGCCCCGAGCCCTGACTATGGTGTCGTTTCAACCCCCGATGGACCACGCTGAGCGCTCGCCATGCCGAACACGTGGAAGGAGGGTGGCGACCGTCCGGGACGACCCTTGCGGTGCTTTGCATGGTGCCATCGTCTGACAGGATGGTGTGATGAGGACTAGTTTCGGACCCCTGCCTGTGCCCCCGGCTCATGGGCCCGACTTTGAGGAAGATTTCACCGCTCCGCAGCTCAGGGAAGATCGCTGGGTCGATCACTATCTTCCGCACTGGACGTCACCCGAGCGGTCTCAGGCACGCTATGACATGGACGATTCCGGGCTGCGGCTCCGTATCGACGCTGACCAGCTCGATTGGCGAGAGGAAGACGCTCCGCTTCGCGTGTCCAACCTGCAAACCGGGGTCTTTTCCGGTCCAGCGGGCTCTCGGCGAGGAACACACCGGCATCGTTCGGATGGACTCGTTGTCCGCACGGAGACACCAGAGCGTTTGCTGTGGGCGCCCACCGCTGGACGTGTGGATGTGACCGTGAGCGCGAGTGTGAATGAGGGGTGCATGCTCGCGGCGTGGCTTGTGGGGACGGAGCATCTGTCCGAGAAAGACAGCGGCGAGATCTGCATCTTCGAGATCGACGCCGAGGCTGTCGGCGAGGGGAAGACTCACGCCCGGTGCGGAGTGAAAGCGCATTCAGACGCGCGGCTGGCAACCGACATGACGGAAGTTGTCCTTCCCTTGGATGCGTCGAAGCCCCACACCTGGACAGCCATCTGGGGACCATCAGGAACGCTCATCGGCTGCGAGGGCGCTGTCGTGAAACGGATGCCTCAGTCTCCCGGCTACCCGCTCTTCTTGATGATCGACCTCTTCGAGATCGGCCCTCGCTCGGGGTCCGACACCTCCTACCCGAAGACTGCTCACATCCACCGCGTGCTTGGGTGGGATGCCGTTTCAGCGTCTGACAGGAAGTAGCTTGGCGAAGAGGATGGCCCCGATCCGCCCTCGTCACCGGCTCAAGCTGTGGAGGCCGGTTTCTTCTACCAGCCCGGGGTGGGCATCTTCCGGGTAAGCCGCTCGGTCATGAGGGTGATGAGTGCCCGGTTCAGATGGGCTTCGCTGTGCTGCGGGAGGCGCTCGTAGTCCCTCGCGTTGCCGCGGGCGTTCATGATCCCCCCAGGGTACGTTCGACTCGCGAGCCTCGCGGGAGGACGACGAACCCTTTGACTCCCTTGGGGCGGGAGACGGTCTTGAGAGTGATGTGGAGACAGTCCTCGGCCCAGGTCAGGAGCTGGCCAGCGTAGACGGAGTCGGCCCAGACCTGGGTGATCTCCGGGTGAATGAGGCGAAGGCGCCAGAGCAGTTCGCAGGCGGCATCCCGGTCCTGCATGTCGGCGGGCGTCACCATGATCATCACGGCGAGCCCTTCGTGTCCACCGCAACATGTCTCTTCCGACAGTTGATCAGCTTTGCGGGATCGAAGCCACGCGTCGCCTTGCTCACGATGGACGCGCCCTTGACTAACTGCGAGTCGACGATCAGCGTGACCGGATGGGGACGTCGTCCCCAGGCCAGCGCGGAGACGACGGCGGAGCTCAGGGATGTAGAACCCTTGACGTGCTCCCTGGCCTAAAGTCCAGGGATTCCGGTCTGGGTCGGCTGACCCTTCCGGGGGCTTCCTGCTTCACCGCGCTGTGCCGGGACTTTCGTCCTGGTCTTACCGGCGCTCCACGAGGCGT
>NZ_JAUYWJ010000035.1:0-79625 GCF_032656585.1 Streptomyces herbicida | reverse complement strand
CCGGCGGGGCTGGCGGAACTCATGCAGGCCGTCAAGCGGCTCGCACCCATGGCCATGCACCCACCGGGACCGAGAGGTCACAACCCTACTCGTGAGGGCTGCAGAAGGGATGGTCCTCTAATGAGCAGCTACGCCCACGCCGTGACCGACTCCTGGACCATGACCCGCCGTGAACTCGCCCACTGGGCACGGCAGCCGGGGCAGGTGCTCGTCGCCGTGGCCTTCCCGGTGATGCTGCTGCTGATGTTCGGTTATCTGATCGGCGGCGGCCGGGGCGTGCCGGGTCACTACGTCGACTACCTGGTCCCCGGCATGCTCGCGCTCACCATGGCCTTCGGCCTGGAGGGCACGATGCTCGCGGTCACCCGGGACCTGGACAAGGGCGTCATCGACCGCTTCCGTTCCCTGCCCATGGCCAACGGGGCGGTGCTGGTGGGCCGTTCGGCCGCCGACATGCTCCAGTCGGCGCTCGCGCTCGCGGTGATGACCGGCACGGCGTATGCGCTGGGCTGGCGCGCGCACGGCGGTGCGGGGGCCTTCCTGGGCGCCTTCGGCCTGCTCCTCCTGTTCCGCTTCGCGATGCTGTGGATCGGTATCCACCTGGCCCTGATCGCCGGGAAGCCGGAACTGGTCCAGGCCGTGCAGATCCTGGTCTGGCCGGTCGGCTTCCTCTCCAACGCCTTCGCCACCCCCGGCGCCATGCCCGACTGGCTGGGCACGGCCGTCCAGTGGAACCCGCTGTCCCAGACGGCCACGGCCGTACGGCACCTGCTCGGCACCCCCGGCGCGGAACCGGGGCACACCTGGGCGGCGATCGCCTGGCCACTGGCCCTGCTCGCGGTGTTCTTCCCGTTGGCGGTACGACGGTTCGCACGCCTGAGCCACTAGGCCCTGTCGTCGAACTCCCGTCAGCCCCGCGACGCCATGCACGCCCCCGAGCTCTTCGGGTAGGGGACCCCATGACGCCGCAGGGCTCGTCCTTCGGGCGGACGACGGGAGACGGACGACAGGACCCAGCCGGCGTCAGTGGTGGAAGCCGGTGGCCGCTGTCTTGTCGCGGGTCATGGGATGCGGCTGCCGGCGCAGCTCCGGCAGGAGTCGGCCCAGGTCGTCCAGGAACAGGTCGGCGAGGTCGAGGGAGAAGCCGTTGCGGCACACCACCCGCAGGACGGACAGGTCCTCCCGGTTGGGCGGGAAGGTGTACGCGGGCACCAGCCAGCCGCTCTCGCGCAGCCGCCGGGAGACGTCGAAGACGTCGTAGGACGTCACGTCGGGTGCGGTGGTGAAGGCGAACACCGGCAGCTGGTCGCCCCGGGTCAGCAGCCGGAAGTCGCCGAGCGCCTCGATCTTCTCGGCGAGCCCGCTCGCCACGTCCCGCGTGGTCTGCTGCACGGCCCGGTAGCCGGCCCGGCCCAGCCGCAGGAACGTGTAGTACTGCGCGACCACCTGGGCGCCGGGACGCGAGAAGTTCAGCGCGAAGGTCGGCATGTCGCCGCCCAGGTAGTTGACCCGGAAGACGAGTTCCTCGGGCAGCGCCGTCTTGTCCCGCCACAGCGCCCAGCCGACGCCCGGGTAGACCAGCCCGTACTTGTGCCCCGAGGTGTTGATCGAGGTCACGCGCGGGAGACGGAAGTCCCACACCAGGTCCTCGTCCAGGAAGGGGGCGATCATCCCGCCGGACGCGCCGTCCACATGCACCGGGACATCCAGGCCGGTGCGCTCCTGGAGGGCGTCCAGGGCGGAGCACAGGCCCGCGATCGGCTCGTAGGACCCGTCGAACGTCGAGCCGAGGATGCCGACGACCCCGATGGTGTTCTCGTCGCACAGCTCGGCCGCGGCCTGCGGGTCGAGGTGGTAGCGGTCGCCCTCCATGGGGACCAGGCGGGCCTCCACCTCCCAGAAGTTGCAGAACTTCTCCCAGCAGACCTGGACGTTGACCCCCATGACGAGGTTCGGCCGCACGTCGTGTGCCGGGTAGCGGTCGGCGTTGCGCTGCGCCCAGCGCCGCTTGAGCGCCATTCCGGCGAGCATGCACGCCTCGCTGGAGCCGGTCGTCGAACAGCCCACCGCGGCCGCCGGATCGGGCGCGTTCCACAGGTCGGCGAGCATCGCCACGCAGCGCCGCTCCAGCTCGGCCGTGCGGGGGTACTCGTCCTTGTCGATCATGTTCTTGTCCCGGCACTCCGCCATCAGGATCCCGGCCTGCGGCTCCATCCAGGTGGTGACGAACGTGGCCAGGTTGAGCCGGGAGTTGCCGTCCAGCATCAGCTCGTCGTGCACCAGCTGATACGCCGTGGTCGGCGCCAGGGGGGTGTCCGGGAGCCGGTGCGTCGGCGGGGCCTCGGTCATGCCGACGACCGGATTGGCTTCGCCGTAGAACGGGTTGATGGACACGGTCCGCTGTTCGTGCTTCTCCGGACCCTTGTGCAGTGCCATGGTCGTGTCTCCTAGAGAGGGGAAGGTGAGGAGAGGAGGCGGGTGGAGCGTCCGGCCGGTCAGCGCACCGGCGTCCCGTCCGGCCGCAGCTGCATCTGCGGCCGCCCCGTCACCAGCAGCCAGGCCGGCAACGAGGCGATGCACAGCAGGGAGGTGATCGTCGGCGAGGCGACCAGAACCGCGGCGGTGAACAGGCTCAGCCAGCCCTGCCGGGTGACGGCCAGGAGCATGCCCAGCACGCCCGCCGCCACGCCCACGGCGGGCGAGACCGCGGGCACCAGGGCGTGGGCGCAGAGCCCCATGGCGGTGCCCACGAACACGGAGGGGAAGATCCGGCCGCCGCGGAAGCCACAGGTCGCGGCGACCGTCATGGCGGCCAGCTTCACCACCGTCATCGTGGCGAACTGCCCGGCCGACCAGCCCTCGGGGTTGTGCGCCAGCTCCGTCATCTGGTCCAGGCCCTTGAAGAGCGTCAAGGGGCCGCCGAGGGCCCCCAGGGCCCCCAGGACGAGCCCGCCCACCGGAAGCATCAGCATCGGGTGCCGTAGCCGCTGGAAGGCCGCATGGAGGTACGGGAAGGCACGTACGGCGCACAGGCCGAGCAGCGCCCCGGCCGACGCGACGACGATCGCCGACAGCACGTCGCCCGCGTCGGGCTGGTCGATCGGGGGCAGGTGGAGGTTGAAGGACGCGTGGTGGAGCAGGTCGGTCGTGATGGCACCGGCCGCGCCCGCGGCCAGGGAAGCGAAGAGGTTGTCCCACAACAGCCCCCTGGTCTGCTGTACGGCCAGCGCCTCCGAGATGACCAGGGCCGCCGCCACCGGCGTGCCGAACAGCGCGCCGATCGTCGCCGCCTCCGCCAGCACCCCCCACAGCCCGCCCGGCAGCCGGGGGAGGAACCGGCGGCCCAGCCACACCGCAAGGCCGACGTTCACCGCGATGATCGGGTTCTCCGGGCCGAGGCTCGGGCCGCCCGCGAGCATCAGGGCGGCCGCAAGGAGCAGGCCCGGCAGCGCGTAGGGCGGCAGCGTGGGCGCGTTCAGCCCCACGGTGGCCGGGTCGGGTCCCGCGTGCCCGGGCACCTTCCACACCACCAGCCCGACCGCGATCCCGGTCGCGGTGAGCATGATGAAGATCCACAGCGTGGAGTAGCCGCCGATTCCCAGGGCATTGGGCAGGTTCTGCCACAGCACGCCCATGAGCTGCTCGGCCGCCACGCTCACCCCGACGTAGAGCAGGCTGGAGATCACGCCGATGGCGAGAGCGGGCAGGATCAACGGGAGCAGGGCGCGCGCGGGCGTCGAGGGGACGGTGCTGGGCGCCTGTTGCGCGGAGTCCTGGGCCACGGGGCCACCATAAGCGGATGAAACGGGCGTAACACTCGGAGGGGGGCAGCCGGGGCACGCTCGCGGAACGGGCTTGCACCTCACGTCGCGTGAGGGCCCACCGTGGAGCGCGTACCGAGAGAAGGAGCGGATGTGAGCTACTCCGTGGGACAGGTCGCCGGATTCGCCGGGGTCACGGTGCGCACCCTGCACCACTACGACGAGATCGGCCTGCTCGCCCCGAGCGAGCGCAGCCACGCGGGCCACCGGCGCTACAGCGACGCCGACCTCGACCGGCTCCAGCAGATCCTGTTCTACCGGGAGCTCGGCTTCCCGCTCGAGGAGGTCGCGGTCCTGCTCGACGACCCCGACGCGGACCCGCGCGCACACCTGCGCCGCCAGCACGAGCTGCTGACCGCCCGGATCGAGAAGCTGCAGAAGATGGCCGCGGCCGTGGAGCACGCCATGGAGGCACGCACGATGGGCATCAACCTCACGCCCGAGGAGAAGTTCGAGGTCTTCGGCGACAAGGATCCCGAGCAGTACGCCGAGGAGGTGGAACAGCGCTGGGGCAACACCGCGGAGTACGCCGAGTCACAGCGCCGCACCGCCCGCTACACCAAGGACGACTGGAAGCGCATGCAGGCCGAGGTGGCCTCCTGGGGCGAGCGGTACTGCGCCCTGATGGCCACCGGCGAGCCGCCGACCGGCGAGGCCGCCATGGACCTGGCCGAGGAACACCGCCGGCACATCTGCCGGTGGTTCTACGAGTGCTCGTACGAGCTCCACCAGTGTCTCGGCGGGATGTACGTGTCCGACGAGCGCTTCAAGGCGTACTACGACTCCATGCGGCCGGGCCTCGCCGAGCACCTCAAGGAGGCGATCACGGCGAACGCGGCGCGGTACGCGGCCTGACCCCCTGGCCCGGGTGGCCTACTCCCGGGCCAGGACCACGGCGGTCCCGTAGGCGCACACCTCCGTGCCCACGTCCGCCGCATCGGTCACGTCGAAGCGGAACGCGAGCACCGCGTTGGCGCCACGCGCGCGTGCCTGCTCCACCAGCCGCTCCATGGCCTGGTTGCGGGTCTGCACGAGAGTCTTCGTCAGCCCCTTGAGCTCACCGCCGATCATCGACTTCAGGCCCGCGCCGATCTGGCTGCCGATGTGCCGGGACCGCACGGTCAGCCCGAAGACCTCGCCGATGACCTCCTGCACCCGGTGTCCGGGCACGTCGTTGGTGGTCACCACCAGCACATCGGGCCGGGGCCCCTGGCCGCCGCCGTATTCGTCGATTCCCATGGCTCACAGCTTTGTCCCAGTGCCCGCACAGTGCATCCCGGAGACACCGGTGGAACCTGGGGCGGACACATTGCGTTGATAGCTTTGTACGGCGGCACGAAGCCGCTACGCCGCCGTACCGCCTTCACCCTCAGGAGCCCGGAACCGTGACGACGCTCGCCCTCGGCCCGAGCTGGCTGGACCCCAACTACCTGCTCGACACGTACAGCATCTGGGGCCTGCTCCTGATCGTGTTCGCCGAGTCGGGCCTGCTCATCGGGTTCTTCCTGCCGGGTGACTCGCTGCTGTTCACCTGCGGTCTGCTGATCACCTCCCACCAGCTGGACTTCCCGCTGTGGGCCGCGATCGCCCTCATCTGCGCCGCCGCGATCCTCGGTGACCAGGCGGGCTACATGTTCGGCAAGAAGGTCGGCCCGTCGCTCTTCAACCGCCCGGACTCCCGTCTCTTCAAGCAGGAGAACGTCACCAAGGCGCACGAGTTCTTCGAGAAGTACGGCCCGAAGTCCCTGGTCCTGGCCCGCTTCGTGCCCATCGTGCGGACGTTCACGCCGATCATCGCCGGCGTCAGCGGCATGAAGTACCGCTCGTTCCTGGTCTTCAACGTGATCGGTGGCGTCCTGTGGGGCGCGGGCGTCACCCTGCTCGGCTCGTGGCTCGGCAACATCGACTTCGTCAAGAAGAACATCGAAGCGATCCTCATCCTGATCGTCCTGATCTCGGTGGTCCCGATCGCCATCGAGTTCCTCCGGGCCCGCTCCAAGAACAGGAAGAACCCGCCCGCCGAGGCCCAGGCCGGGCATCAGCCCTTCCAGCAGCAGCCCCAGGCCCCGGTCATGGACGACGCCACGACCCGGCTGCGCCGCGTCGAGCCGACGTACGACCAGCCGCAGCAGCAGCCGTACGGCGCGAACCAGCCTTACGGCTCGAACCAGCCTTACGGCTCGAACCAGGGCTACGACAACCAGGGCTACGACAACCAGGGCTACGGCAGTCAGGAGTACGGCCAGCAGCACCAGGGCTACGACCACCAGTACTACGACCAGCAGCAGTACCCGTACGACTACAACCGGGGGCAGGGCAACCACAGCGCCCAGTGAGCGGCGCGGGGAGGCGCTCGGCTCAGAAACCCCTGGTCCGCTTGGCGGCCCTGCGCTTCCCGGCGGAGCCGACCCGTAGGAACAGCCGCGAGATCTCCGCCCCCAGGTTCACCCCGATGGCGATGGCCATGGCCAGTGACGCGGCCTTGGCCAGCGACACGAGCCCCTTGTCGACCTCGTTCTGGGCCATCGACAGCAGCCCGAAGTAGGTCGCCGAACCCGGCAGCAACGGTCCGATCGCCGCGGTCGTGTAGGGCAGCGCGGACGCGAACCGGTACCGCGACAGCAGCTGCCCGAACAGTCCGACCAGGCCCGCCGCCACGGCCGTGGAGGCCACCGGCGAGATGCCGCCGGCGAAGTGCATCGCGCCGTACACCGACCAGGCGACGCCTCCGTTGAGGGTCACCGCCAGCACGGTGGATCGTTCCTGCTGGAGCAGCACCGCGAAGGTCAGCGACAGCAGCATGGACGCGGCGATCTGCAGCAGCGGCCGCTCGGCGATGTTCAGCGCCGCGTCCGGGTTGAGGGTGCCGCCCACCTTCACGCCGAAGTACAGGATGACCAGCACCCCGATGACGATGCCGACGAAGAAGTACATGACCTCCAGCAGCCGGGCGGCCGCGGTGATGTAGAAGCCGGTCAGACCGTCCTGCACGCCCGCCACCAGCGCCCGCCCCGGCAGCAGCGCGAACAGTCCACCGGTGACGACGGCGGACGCCTTCACGTCGACGTGCGCCAGCGCGAAGGCCACACCGATCATCGCGGGCGGCATCGCGGCCACCGTGAACTGGTAGAACTCCGGCAGCCCGCGTCCCGCGCACAGCCACGCCAGCCGGTCGCCGAGCATCGCGCCCAGCATGGCCGCGACGAACACGATCAGGTCACCGCCGACCAGTACGGAGGCCGCGCCGGCCAGCAGCCCGCTCGCCACGGTCAGCGCCCAGCCGGGGTACGGGTGGCGGTTGCGGCGGATCTCGGCGAGCCGGCGGTAGGCCTCCTCGAGGGAGACATGGGTCTCCGGGTCGGTGAGGTCGTCCACGAGCCGGAAGACGGCCGCCAGACGCGTGTAGTCGGTGCCCCGGCGGCGCACCGTCCGGGACGCCGTCACCGGGTCGTCCACCAGGGACGGCTGGTACGAGATCGACAGCAGCGTGAAGGTGACGGTCGGCTCGCAGCGGTCCAGTGCGTACGCCCGGCAGACGGCGAACATCGCCGCCTCCACGTCCTCGGCGTTCTCGCCGCCCGCCAGCAGCAGCTCGCCGATACGCAGGGTCAGGTCGAGCACGCGCGGGACGGCCGGACCGCCCTCCTCCGCCTTCTGCACCGGCTCCGGCGCCGGGCGCTCCGCCACCGGCATGCGCAGCATCGCGCGCATCCGGTCCTGCCAGGGCGCGTCCTTGGTCAGGCTGACGGCGGGGAGGCCCGTCGCCGGGGTGAAGACGGGCGGGGCCTGTCTGGCGTCGTAGGTGCTCGGCGGACTGAACGCCGAGCCCTCCGGCTCGGCGCCCGGCGGCTGCGGGACATCCAGGCCTTCGGGCAGAACGAACTCCGAGGTCGTCTCGGACTCACCGACGGCCTTGGGGACCTCCAGCCCCTCCGGAACGGCGAACTCGGACGTGATCTCGGGGTCGTAAGCACTCCTCGCCTCGTCCGACTGCGGCTTGCGGTCCTCCGCGTCCGTCACTGAAGCAGCACTCCCTGTACGACACTCCTACAGGCTCAGTATGCGCACAGAGATGCGAACGGGCCGCACGCGTGCGCGTGCGGCCCGTTTACAGCAGTGGGGTCTCAGTGACCGCCCTGCTCCTTGAAGCGCTTGTACGACCGCTCGATCTCCACCTCGGCGTCCGTGCGGCCCACCCAGTTGGCGCCCTCGACCGACTTGCCGGGCTCCAGGTCCTTGTAGACCTCGAAGAAGTGCTGGATCTCCAGACGGTCGAACTCCGACACGTGGTGGATGTCGCGCAGGTGCTCCACACGCGGGTCGGTGGCCGGAACGCACAGCAGCTTGTCGTCGCCGCCCGCCTCGTCCGTCATGCGGAACATGCCGATCGCCCGGCACTTGATCAGGCAGCCCGGGAAGGTCGGCTCGTCCAGGATGACCAGCGCGTCCAGCGGGTCGCCGTCCTCGCCGAGGGTGTTCTCGACGAAGCCGTAGTCGGTCGGGTAGGCGGTCGAGGTGAAGAGACGACGGTCCAGGCGGATCCGACCGGTCTCGTGGTCCACCTCGTACTTGTTCCGCGAACCCTTCGGGATCTCGATCGTGACGTCGAACTCCACCGGTGGCTCCTCCATGATCAGCACATAGTTCTGGTGGTTAAGTGTCCCTCACGCAGGTGTGTGATCGCGAAAGGGGCTGGTCCTTGTGCCAGAACTGAGGCCTTGGCGCGCCGCGAGACCGCATGTGGTGCGGGTCGCGGGTGCCGTACGACCGCGTCTGGCACGGGTCGCGCAGGGCACTCGGGCCGCCGGGCCACGTCTCGTGGCGCTCGTGCGGCCTGCGCGTCCGCGGACCCTGAAGACCTGGCAGTACACCGCGGGCGCCGCCACCGCCGGGCTGGCACTGGCCGTCGGTGTGGTGACCACCGCCGGCCCCTGGGACGCCAACGGTCAGCGTACGGCCGAGCGGGAGCGGGCCGCCGCACAGGAGCGGGCAGGTGGCACAGATCACGGTCGTAACTCCGATACGACGGCCGAAGCACCCCGGCCCGCCCCCAGTGCCGCATCCGTCCTGACCGGCCTGGGCGGCGCCACGGGCACCGTGAACACCAAGAAGGCCCCGCCGTCCGAAAAGCCCCTCGCGGAGGTCCTGGCGCCGCTCCTGGACGTTCCGGAGCTCGGCAGCGCCCACACCGCGGCGGTGGTCGACGTGGCCAGCGGCAAGCGCCTGTACGGCTCCGGCGCCGACCAGGCCCTCACCCCTGCCTCCACCACGAAGATCGCCACCGCCGTCGCCGCCCTCTCCGCGCTCGGCGCCGAGCACCGCTTCACCACCCGGGCCGCCCTTGAGCCGGACACCAAGGAGCTCGTCCTGGTCGGCGGCGGCGACCCGACGCTCACGGCGCACGAGAAGGCGGACGGCTGGGCGAGCCTGCGCACGCTGGCCGCCGACACCGCTGCCGCCCTGGAGAAGCGCGGAGTCCGGAAGATCACCCTGTCCTACGACACCACCCTGTACACGGGCCCCTCGGTCCACCCCATCGGCGTCAACGACAACCTCGCTCCCGTCAGCGCCCTGATGGCCGACGAGGGCCGCACCGACGACTCGGCCAGTGGCCCGGTGACCCGGGTCGCCGACCCGGCGGCGGACGCGGCCCGCAAGTTCGCCGGCTTCCTCGAGGACGCCGGCCTCAAGACGACGGCACCGGGCCCCTCCAAGGCCACCGGGCGCTCCACCACCCTCGCCACGGTCTCCTCGCCCCCGCTCTCCGCCCTGGTCGAACGCATGCTGACCAACAGCGACAACGACATCGCCGAGGCCCTGGCCCGCCAGACGGCCCTCGCGAGCGGCGAACGGGCGAGCTTCGAGGGCGGGGCGGCCGCGATCGGCGCCCGGCTGAAGAAGCTGGGGCTGCCCATGTCCGGCGCCTCGTTCCACGACGGGAGCGGCCTGAACCGTGACGACAGACTGACGGCGGACCTGCTGACGGCCCTCCTCGTCAAGGCGGGCTCGCCGGCCCACCCCGACCTCCGCCCGGTCCTCACGGGCCTCCCGGTGGCGGGCTTCACCGGGACCCTCAGCGCCCGCTACACGGACGGCGCGGCGGGCCTCGTCCGAGCCAAGACGGGCACCCTGACCGGCGTCAACACCCTGGCAGGCACGGTGGTCGACCAGGACGGCCACCTCTTGGCCTTCGCCTTCCTGGCCACGAACACGACGAGCCCTCTGGACGCCCAGGCAGCGCTGGACAAAACGGCTACCGCGTTGGCGGCGTGCGGCTGCGGCTAGGGGGACGCGGGGGCGGGGGGCGGGGCCGGGGGTCGTGTTGCCTCCGGCCACGGCTTGCCGCAGCGCCGCGGTGGCACCGGCTGCCGTCCGCCGATTGCCGCAGTGGCGCGCTCGCGCTCGGTGCCGCTTGCCCCTTGCCGGGGTGGCGCGCCCGCTCACCTGCCGTCCGCTTCTTTCGGCGGTGGCGCCCGCTGTGGCCCACGGCCGGCCGTAACTGCGTGCCGCCGATGCGCGATCGCATCACCTGCTGTCCGCCGCCTGTGGTGGCGTGGTCGCGTCGGCTGTCGGTCGCCGTATGTCGCGGTGGCGTGCCCGCATTGCCTGCCGTCCACCGCCGCGGCGCAGCCGCACCGCCTGCCCCTGCTGCCTGGCAGCGCCCTGTGGCCACCCTTTTCTGCCGTCGCGGCGCGCCCGCACCGACCGTCCCTCACCGCCGTGGTCAGTCGTTGCGCGGGGCGGGACGGGTGGGCGCGGTCGGCCCTTCCGGCGTCGTGCCGAGAGCGGTCCGCCCTGCCGACGCAAGTGCCTCGCGATCAACCCGTACATCGCCGACCCCGTCACAGCCTGCCCCAAGTGGGAACGCTCACGTACGGTTGACGCATGACGAGCATCGGTGGCACGGAGATGGTCGACTGGAATCTCGCGGTGGCGACCGCGACCCGGCTCGTGCGGCCGGGACCCGAGGTGAGCCGTGACGAGGCCAGGGCCGTCGTCGCGGAGCTGCGCCGGCACGCCAAGGCCTCGGAGCAGCACGTGCGGGGCTTCACCCGCATGGGCACCGAGCACACCCACGACACCCCCGTACTCGTCGTCGACCGCCCCGGCTGGGTGCGGGCGAACGTCGCCGGGTTCCGGGAGATCCTCAAGCCGCTGCTCGACAAGATGCAGGAGCGACGCGGCGGCACCCCCGGCGGCGCGGTCCTCGGCGCCGTCGGCGGCAAGGTGACCGGCGTCGAACTCGGCATGCTGCTCTCCTTCCTGTCCTCCCGAGTCCTCGGCCAGTACGAGACCTTCGCCCCGGCCGGCCGAGAGCTCCCGGCGGGCGAGAACGGCGGCGGCCGGCTGCTGCTGGTCGCGCCGAACATCGTCCACGTGGAGCGCGAACTCGACGTACAGCCCCACGACTTCCGCCTGTGGGTGTGCCTGCACGAGGAGACGCACCGCACCCAGTTCACCGCGGTGCCGTGGCTGCGCGATCACCTCGAGGGTGAAATCCAGTCTTTCTTGGCGGAGACCGACGTCGACCCGATGACGGTCCTCGAACGCATCCGAGAGGCCGCCCAGTCGCTTGCCGGCGGCCGCCCCGAGGCCGAGGAGGACGACGGCGGCCGGTCCTTCGTGGAGCTCGTGCAGACCCCGGCCCAGCGCGAGATCCTCGGCCGCCTCACCGCCGTGATGTCCCTCCTGGAGGGCCACGCCGACTTCGTGATGGACGGGGTCGGTCCGGAAGTCGTACCGACCGTCTCGGAGATCCGTGAGAAGTTCCAGCAGCGGCGCGCCAAGGGTGCCTCCCGCCTGGACATGACCCTGCGCAAGCTGCTGGGCCTGGATGCCAAACTCAGGCAGTACCGGGACGGCGAACGCTTCGTACGGGCCGTCGTCGAACAGGTCGGCATGGACGGCTTCAACCGCGTGTGGACTTCCCCGAACACCCTGCCGACCAAGGCGGAGATCGCCAAACCGGCGGACTGGGTCGCACGGGTGCACCGCAGGCCGGAGCCGTGAGGCGCATGGGGCACGTCGTGAACGGAATCCGGCCGACGGCAGGCGAACGCCCCTCCAATCACCCGTCCGAGGGACCGTGAGGGATGGGTAGGCGTGCAATGCTCGGGGAACCGCCCGTTTCTGTCACCATCTACACACTCTGAGTGACCGGCCTCGGGCTCACCCCCGAAAACTTCATGAAGGGAACCGGACATGGGTCCCCATCCTGCGGTCGCGGCGATACGCCTGGCGGTCCGCCGCGTCCTTCACGACATCCTCACCGACAACAGCCCCCGCATCTCCGCCGCCGACTCCCCGGGCGGCGCGTACGAGCGGTCCCCGCTCGTCCTCGTGGCGTGCTCCGGCGGCGCCGACTCCATGGCACTCGCCTCCGCCCTCGCGTTCGAGGCGCCCAAGCTCGGCATCCGCGCCGGCGGCGTCACCGTCGATCACGGTCTCCAGCCAGGCTCCGACCTGCGCGCCGACGAGGTCGTCCTGAGGCTGCGCGAACTCGCCCTCGACCCGGTCGAGTCCATCACCGTGACGGTGGGCCGCGACGGTGGCCCCGAAGCCGCCGCCCGCGACGCCCGCTACGCCGCCCTCGACGCCGCGGCCGAACGCCACGGCGCCGCCGCGATCCTGCTCGGCCACACTCGCGACGACCAGGCCGAAACCGTCCTTCTCGGCCTCGCCCGCGGCTCCGGCATCCGCTCTCTGTCCGGAATGGCCGCGGTCTCGGGGGCCGGCGGCCGTTACCGCCGCCCCTTCCTCCAGCTCGACCGGCAGACCGCCCGCAAGGCCTGCATGGTCCAGTCGCTCCCGGTGTGGGACGACCCGCACAACGCCGACCCGGCCTATACGCGCTCCCGGCTCCGCCACGAGGGCCTGCCGGCCCTGGAGAAGGCCCTCGGCAAGGGCGTCGTCGAAGCCCTCGCCCGCACGGCCCAGCTCTCCCGCGACGACGCCGACGCCCTGGACACCTGGGCCAGCCAGGCCGAGTCCTCGGTCCTCGACGCCACCGGCCTGCTCGAGTGCGCCAAGCTCTATGCCCTGCCGCCCGCCGTCCGCCGCCGCATCCTGCGCCGCGCCGCCATCCGTGCGGGCGCCCCGGCCGGTTCGCTGTTCGCCCGGCACATCGAGGAAGTCGACCGGCTGATCACCGGCTGGCGCGGCCAGGGAGCCATCAATCTCCCGGGCAAAGTCGTCGCCCAGCGCCAGGGTGGCAGACTGGTGATTCGGCAAGGCTGAATCTCTCTCCTGGGGGAGACGCCCGGTCTCCCCTTCGGGAGGGGCCGGCCGGCCGTGAACCGGGACGACCGAAAGTGATGCGGGTGGACGCGAAAGACATGGGTGCCGACCTTCAGCAGGTGCTCATCACCAAGGAAGAGATCGACGCGAAGCTGGCCGAGCTGGCCGCGAAGATCGATGCGGAGTACGCGGGCAAGGACCTGCTGATCGTCGGCGTGCTCAAGGGCGCGGTGATGGTCATGGCGGATCTCGCCCGGGCGCTGTCCACCCCCGTCACCATGGACTGGATGGCCGTGTCCTCGTACGGCGCGGGCACCCAGTCCTCCGGTGTCGTGAGAATCCTCAAGGACCTCGACACCGACATCAAGGGCAAGCACGTCCTGATCGTCGAGGACATCATCGACTCCGGCCTGACCCTGTCCTGGCTGCTGTCCAACCTCGGCTCGCGCGAGCCGGAGTCGCTCAAGGTGTGCACGCTGCTGCGCAAGCCGGACGCGGCCAAGGTGGCCATCGACGTCGAGTGGGTCGGCTTCGACATCCCCAACGAGTTCGTCGTGGGCTACGGCCTCGACTACGCCGAGAAGTACCGGAACCTCCCGTTCGTCGGTACGCTCGCGCCCCACGTCTACGGCGGCTGAGCCCCACTGGGCCCAGCCTCGTAAGACGATCGGGAACCCCAGCGGGTTTCGTGCCGTTGGAGCATGCAGAGACGGGATTGGCAGCAGTCCTGTGCGGCTTCGCGCAACAATGCTGGGGTACCGTCAGAAGAACTGTCTTATCAAACTCACTATGGCAGGAGGGACGGGGCGGCTCCGCTCCGTATGGATGGACGTGAAGCGATACTTCCGTGGGCCGGTCATGTGGATCGTGCTGGCCGTCCTTGCCGTGGTCGTGTTGATGCAGGTCGTCGGCTCGTCCGGCGGCTACAAGACGGTGGACACCGGCCAGGTCGTGGCGGCGATCAACGACAACAAGGTCGAGTCGGCCAAGCTCACCACCGGTGACGAGCAGACCATCAAGGTCACGCTCAAGGACGGCGTGAAGGTCGAGGGCAGCTCGAAGATCCAGGCGAGCTACATCGGCGACCAGGGCGTGGCCATCGCCGGCACGCTGCAAACCAAGTACCAGGACAAGCAGATCCCCGACGGGTACACCGTCTCCCCGACGAAGCAGAACGCCTTCGTCGGAGTGCTGCTCTCCCTGCTCCCCTTCGTCCTCATCGTGGTCGTCTTCCTGTTCCTGATGAACCAGATGCAGGGCGGCGGCTCCCGGGTCATGAACTTCGGCAAGTCCAAGGCGAAGCTCATCACCAAGGACACCCCGAAGACGACCTTCTCGGACGTCGCGGGCTGTGACGAGGCCGTCGAGGAGCTCCAGGAGATCAAGGAGTTCCTGCAGGAGCCGGCGAAGTTCCAGGCCGTCGGTGCCAAGATCCCCAAGGGCGTGCTCCTGTACGGCCGCCCCGGTACCGGCAAGACGCTGCTCGCGCGTGCCGTCGCCGGCGAGGCCGGGGTCCCCTTCTATTCGATCTCCGGTTCCGACTTCGTCGAGATGTTCGTCGGTGTCGGTGCCTCCCGGGTCCGTGACCTGTTCGAGCAGGCCAAGGCGAACGCCCCGGCGATCGTCTTCGTCGACGAGATCGACGCGGTCGGCCGCCACCGCGGCGCCGGCCTCGGCGGTGGTCACGACGAGCGTGAGCAGACCCTGAACCAGCTGCTCGTCGAGATGGACGGCTTCGACGTCAAGGGCGGCGTGATCCTCATCGCCGCGACGAACCGCCCCGACATCCTGGACCCGGCCCTCCTGCGCCCCGGCCGCTTCGACCGCCAGATCGCGGTCGACCCGCCGGACCTGCAGGGCCGTCTGGAGATCCTCAAGGTCCACCAGAAGGGCAAGCCGGTCGCGCCCGACGTCGACCTGGCGGCGGTCGCCCGTCGCACCCCGGGCTTCACCGGTGCGGACCTGAGCAACGTCCTCAACGAGGCCGCGCTGCTCACCGCCCGCAGCGACAGGAAGCTGATCGACAACTCGATGCTGGACGAGGCCATCGACCGCGTCGTGGCGGGCCCGCAGAAGCGGACCCGGATCATGTCGGACAAGGAAAAGAAGATCACCGCGTACCACGAGGGCGGACACGCCCTGGTCGCGGCGGCCTCGCCGAACTCCGACCCGGTCCACAAGATCACGATCCTGTCCCGCGGCCGTGCCCTCGGCTACACGATGGTGCTCCCGGACGAGGACAAGTACTCCACGACGCGCAACGAGATGCTGGACCAGCTGGCGTACATGCTGGGCGGCCGCGCGGCCGAGGAGCTCGTCTTCCACGACCCGACCACGGGTGCCGCGAACGACATCGAGAAAGCCACTGCCACCGCCCGCGCGATGGTCACCCAGTACGGCATGACCGAGCGCCTGGGTGCGATCAAGTTCGGCGGCGAC
Source organism: Streptomyces herbicida (assembly GCF_032656585.1). NCBI lineage: Bacteria > Bacillati > Actinomycetota > Actinomycetes > Kitasatosporales > Streptomycetaceae > Streptomyces > Streptomyces herbicida. Next base: position 64,128 of record NZ_JAUYWJ010000035.1, on the reverse strand, counting down.
AACACCGAGCCGTTCCTCGGACGTGAGATGGCTCACCAGCGCGACTACTCGGAAGAGGTCGCCGCGCTGGTGGACGAGGAAGTCAAGAAGCTCATCGAGAACGCGCACAACGAGGCCTGGGAGATCCTGGTCGAGAACCGCGACGTCCTCGACAACCTCGTCCTGGCCCTCCTGGAGAAGGAGACGCTCGGCAAGGAGGAGATCGCCGAGATCTTCGCCCCGATCCACAAGCGCCCGCCGCGGCCCGCGTGGACCGGCTCCTCCCGCCGCACGCCGTCCACCCGCCCGCCGGTGCTCTCGCCGAAGGAGCTGGCACTGACCAACGGCGCGAACGGCGCGACGCCGGCGATCAGCACCGCCAAGTCCACGGCGTCGGAGTCCGCCCCGGTGACGGAGCAGGCCCCGGAGGACCGCTCGGAGAGCTGACCGCCCGCTGGTGAGGCCCCATCCGCCGCACCAGACCCGGAATGGATGCCGCGCCCCCCAAGGTTCTAGCCTTGGGGGGCGCGGCATTTGTGCATGCCCATGCGCAGGAGAAACAGGAACGAGGCACCCAGATGACCGACCCCGTGACGCTGGACGGCGAAGGCACGATCGGCGAGTTCGACGAGAAGCGCGCCGAGAACGCCGTACGCGAACTCCTGATCGCGGTCGGCGAGGACCCGGACCGTGAGGGCCTGAGGGAGACGCCGGCGCGGGTGGCGCGGGCCTACAAGGAGATCTTCGCGGGACTGTGGCAGCAGCCCGAGGACGTGCTGACCACGACGTTCGACCTGGGGCACGACGAGATGGTGCTCGTGAAGGACATCGAGGTCTACAGCACGTGCGAGCACCATCTCGTCCCGTTCAGGGGCGTCGCTCACGTCGGCTACATCCCGTCGGTGACGGGCAAGATCACCGGATTGTCCAAGCTGGCGCGGCTCGTGGACGTCTATGCCCGCCGCCCTCAGGTGCAGGAACGACTCACCACGCAGATCGCGGACTCCCTGATGGAGATCCTGGAGCCGCGGGGCGTGATCGTCGTCGTCGAGTGCGAGCACATGTGCATGTCCATGCGGGGCATCCGCAAGCCCGGTGCCAAGACCATAACGTCGGCTGTGCGCGGCCAGCTGCGTGACGCGGCGACGCGGAACGAGGCGATGAGCCTCATCATGGCGCGCTGACGGCGTCGGCGGTCATGCCGCCGGTTCGGCCCCGGTGTGGTTGTGGTCCTCGTCCTCCGGGAGCTTGCAGACGCGCTCCAGGAAGAGAGCCGCCGCTATGACGGCGACGCCGGCCAGGACCGAGAGGGCGGCGTAGATCGCCTGGTCGCGGCGGGCGGGGATGTCGAGGAGCTCCAGCAGGAAGACGCCCGTACCGCCGTACATTCCGGCGACGAGAGCGGCGACCAGGGCGCTGGCCTGACCGAAGACGACCGCGCGGGCGGCCATCAGGGGGTCGACTCCCTTGGCGCCGGGGCGGCGTTCGCGCTGAGCCTTGAGGCGGGCGCGCAGGGAGAGCGCCGTGGAGAGCAGAACCGCGGCGATCAGGGCGAGGACGATGGGGGCGGCCAGCGGGACGCTCGGGAGCGTCCCCACCGAGTTCCACAGGCGGGCGCCCGCCCAGGACAGCACTCCGGCAACGACGAACACGCCGACCAGCACCCTGATGCGCAGCTCTCTCACGGTGTTCCTTCAGCTCCCCCGGAGTATGTGTGGCCGGACCGTGTGGCCGTCTCGGCCCTTGACCTTAACGACTACTCGGGCAGGTGGAGTTCCAGGTCCATGCGGGCCTGTACACCGGCACGGGTGACGGTGCCGAGGAGGCCGGCGACCGGGCCTCGGCCGGGCAGCTGCGCGTCGGGGTCCACGTCGTGCCAGGGGGCCAGCACGAAGGCGCGCTCATGGGCGCGCGGATGGGGGAGGGTGAGATACGGGTCGTCGGAGACGACTTCGGCGTACGCGACGATGTCGACGTCGAGGGTGCGCGGGCCCCAGCGCTGGTCCCGCACGCGGTTGAAGGCCTCCTCGACGGCATGCGCCCGCTCCAGGAGGGAGGACGGGGGGAGGGTGGTCTTCAGGACCACGACCGCGTTGTAGTACGAGGGCTGGCTGCCGGGCTCCACACCCCAGGGCTCCGTCTCGTACACCGGGGAGACGGCCTTGATGCGGACGCCCGGGGTGTCCTCGAGGGCGTCGATGGCGCCCTGGAGGGTCTCCAGGCGGTTGCCGAGGTTGGAGCCGAGGGAGATCACGGCCCGTTTCGGGTTGCTCAAAGTGGTGTCGGCGGCGTCGACCTGTTCGACGACGGAGGCGGGTACCGGCTGTACGGTCGGGTCGCTGGGACCCTGCGTGAAGGATGCGGTCATACTCGGCTCCGGGTGATGGTGACGGTCACGTCGTCGAAGGGGACCGTGATCGGGGCGTCCGGCTTGTGGACGCAGACCTCGACCTCCATGACCCCTTCGTGCTTCAGGCAGGTCTGGGCGATGCGCTCGGCGAGCGTCTCGATCAGATTCACCGGCTCGCCCTCGACCACGGCCACGACCTCTTCGGCCACGATGCCGTAGTGCACGGTCCTCGCGAGGTCGTCGCCGGCCGCTGCCGGCCGGGTGTCCAGACCAAGGACGAGGTCCACGATGAAGGTCTGGCCCTCCTCGCGCTCCTTGGGGAACACACCGTGGTGCCCGCGGGCCTTCAGGCCGCGCAGCGCGACACGATCCACGCGAATCACTCCTGCAATCGTCGGTAACGGCCGGTCCGTGCCGTGTGCGGACGGCACACCGGCCTCAGACGAATCTACCTGCGGGCACTGTCAGAACCGGGTCTCAGGGGCGTGGGCCCCGGCCGGGGCCGAGAGGGTTCATCGCGTGTTTCCCCTGGGGGACCCGGTGGCTCATGGGTTGGTAGCCCCACTTACCCGCGAGTTCGTGATTCCAACCACTTCTTGGTCCCTGTGGGCCGCCTACCCACTCAGGCAGGTGTGTCGTCGTCCTCCGCCTCGTCGTTTTCGGCCAGAACGGGAGAGGCGTGGTGGGACCAGAGCTTCCAGCCGAGGGAGGTGCGGCGGAACACGTTGGTGGCGACGACCAGCTGGCCCACGAGCGGGCCGAGCTCCGCGCCGGGCTCGGGGGCAGGGCCGCCGCTGAGAATGTTCTCGGTGCACGTCACCAGCGCGGTGTCGCCGGTGACGGAGACATGGACGTCGGTGAGGAAGAACTGGATGTAGTCGGTGTTCGCCATGATCAGCGCATACGACCTCAGGACCTCGCCGCGGCCCGTGAGCACGGGCCAGCCCGGGTGCACGCAGGAAACCACGCCCGCGTCCGCCGGGTCGTGGTACTCCTCGTCGACGCCGAGGTCGGACGGGGCGAGCCAGAGCGAGGACAGCTCTTCGAAGTCGCCCCGCTCCATGGCCTCGTAGAAGGCGGTGTTGGCGAGCTCGACCTGCTCGACGTCGGTGTGGGGGGCGCTCACCGGGCTCCTTCTGCGCCCTGTGTACCGCCTACTGCGCGGGTGCCCACGGCGCGTGCGCCCTCCACGGCCCGTGCGACCCGTACCGCGTCAGCCGTGGCGCGCACCTCGTGGACGCGTACCGCCCAGGCCCCGGCCTGCGCCGCGAGTGCGGAGACGGCGGCCGTGGCGGCGTCCCGCTCCCGGGCCGGCGGGGGCGCCCCCTCCGGCCCGGCCAGGACGCGGCCGAGGAACCGTTTGCGGGAGGCGGCGACCAGGAGGGGATATCCCAGAGCGCCCAGGCGGTCGAGGTGCGCGAGCAGAGCGAGGTCGTGCTCGGCCTCCTTGGAGAAACCGAGACCGGGGTCGACGACGATGCGGTCGGGGGCGATGCCGCCGGCCAGGACGGCCGCCACGCGCGTGTGGAGTTCGTCGAGGACTTCGGTGACGACGTCGTCGTACACGCCCTTGACGTTGCCGCCCTCCAGGAAGCCGCGCCAGTGCATCACCACGAAGGGGGCGCCGGAGGCCGCGACGACCGGGATCATCGCGGGGTCGGCGAGACCGCCGCTGACGTCGTTGACCAGGGCGGCACCGGCCGCGAGGGCCTGTTCGGCGACCGAGGCGCGCACGGTGTCGACGGAGACGACGGCGCCCTCGGAGGCGAGACCGCGGACGACCGGGATGACGCGCCGCAGCTCCTCGGCCTCGTCGACGCGGGTGGCGCCGGGGCGGGTGGACTCGCCGCCGACGTCGACCAGGTCCGCGCCCTCGGCGACCAGTTCGAGCCCGTGTTTGACGGCGGCGGTCGTGTCGAACCAGCGGCCGCCGTCGGAGAAGGAGTCGGGGGTGACGTTCACGACCCCCATGACCGCGCAGCGGTCCCATGCCGGAAGGCCCGTCACTCGGCCGCGCCCGCTCTGGTTGCTCATATGTTCAGCGTAGGCCCAGGGCCGCGGCGGCAGGTCCTGCGGCCCGAGCGGAAGCCCTGGGCTGGAAGGGCGGGGGTTCCGCTCGGGCCGGTCCGGGTCAGGCCGCTTTGACATCCCGCTCGGCCAGGCCGTGCGAGCACGGGCGCCGGGTGGGGGTGCGGCGGCGCAGGAAGCGCGGCAGCGGCAGGGCGAGGTCGACGAAGCCCTCGGCCTGCATGGCCGCGAAACCTATGCGGGGCAGGTCGCCGGAGGCCCGGTAGACGACGAAGCGCGGCTCCCAGCGTGGCTGGAACTTGGCGTTGAACTTGTAGAGGGACTCGATCTGGAACCAGCGGGAGAGGAACACCAGCAGCCCGCGCCAGGCACGCAGCACCGGGCCCGCGCCGATCTTCTCGCCGCGTGCCAGCGCCGAGCGGAACATCGCGAAGTTCAGCGAGACACGGGTGATGCCGAACTTCGGGGCCGCCTGGAGCGCGGCCACGATCAGCAGCTCGTTCATACCGGGGTCGGCCGAGCGGTCGCGGCGCATCAGGTCCAGGGACGCGCCGTCGGTGCCCCAGGGCACGAAGTGCAGGATCGCCTTCAGGTCGCCGTACTCGCCGGGCTCGTCGTCCGCCTTGTGGGCGGTGGCGATCAGGCAGTCCCCGTCGGCCGCGTCGCCGATCCGGCCGAGCGCCATGGAGAAGCCGCGCTCGGTGTCCGTGCCGCGCCAGTCCTCCGCGGCGCGCCGGATGCGCTCCAGTTCGGCCTCGCCCAGGTCACGGATGCGCCGTACGCGGGTTTCGTAGCCGGCTCGCTCGATGCGCTTGACCATCTGTCGCACGTTGCGCATCGCGCGTCCGGCGAGTGAGAAATCCGCGACGTCCACCACCGCCTCGTCGCCCAGTTCGAGGGCGTCCAGGCCGGTCTCACGGGTCCACACCTCGCCGCCCGTCTCCGAGCAGCCCATGACGGCGGGCGTCCAGGAGTGGGCCTTGGCCTCGTCCATGAAGCGCTCGATGGCGCCCGGCCAGGCCTCGACGTCGCCGATGGGGTCACCGCTGGCGAGCATCACGCCGGAGACCACGCGGTACGTCACCGCCGCCTTGCCGCTGGGCGAGAACACGACGGCCTTGTCGCGGCGCAGGGCGAAGTGGCCGAGGGAGTCGCGGCGGCCGTGCTTCTCCAGCAGGGCGCGCAGCCGGGACTCGTCGTCCTCGGTCAGTTGTGCGGCCGGGTGTTCGGGCCGGAAGGCCAGGTAGATGGTGGTGATCGCGGTGATCCAGCCGAGGGCGCCCAGCGAGAAGGCAACGGTCCAGGAGGTGTTGCCCTGGTAGTCGACCGGTCCCTCGAAGCCGAAGAGGCCGTAGAGGACGTGCGTCAGGCGGTCGGCCACGCTCGGGTCGCCGATGGTGCGATGGGGGTGGACGCTGACGATGACCAGTCCGAGGACGAGGGAACCGGCGCCCATGAGCACGAAGTTGGCGAGCGCGCGCCACCTGCTGCGCGGGTCCGGCAGGGCCGCGAACTCGCTCCGGTGGCGCAGCAGCGGCAGGAGCAGTGCCACCGAGATCAGCGCCCCGACGATGGAGTGCCGGTACACGAACTGCGCGACCGCACCGGCCGGCAGCAGCACGACCGCGGCCCGCCACGCTCGGCGTTTGCGCCGCTTGAGCCCGTGCGCGAGCAGCAGCAACAGCACGCCGGTGCTGAGCGAGAGCGCCGCGGCGAACGGGCCGAGCGCGCCGGGCAGTACCTCGGCGATGGCGTGCATACGGCTGTGACGGAAGCGCGGGAACACGCCCGCGGCAATGTCCAGGACGCCCACGAGAGCGCACGCCCTGCCGACCAGTGCGGGGACGGCCTCGGAGCGCGGGCCGCGGACTATGCGTCGCATCGCGCTTGATCGGCTCGGAACCCCGTCCGACATTTCCCCATCTATCCTGACAGACATCGCATCCCGTAGTTCTGCGAGAGACCTTGAATCCGGTGCCGATCGGGGCATCCGGCGACATTGCGCCCTCTAGGACGGTGTCTTGGGGAGAGAGGTTCACTCCCCACCGGAAAGCCGGTTAAAAGGCCAAGGAAAGCCCGGGGCAAGCCCTCGCTACGAACGAGTGGGTGAGCCGCCGGCGGAAAGCGCAGGCAGGTTCAGCCCATGGGTCTCACGAGCAACAAGGTGCTGCTGCTGACGGTCGTGCTCGCCGTACTTCTGTTCATCGGCACGGTGTGGCTGTGGCCACGGCTGGCACGGCAGAACTGGCGGTCCGTCAGCGGACGGGTCGGCCTGCTGCTGGCGGTCCAGCTGGCGCTCTTCTCGTCCCTGGGGATCGCCGCCAACCAGGCCTTCGGCTTCTACGCGAGCTGGGCGGACCTGTTCGGCAGGGAGACGGCCCAGGGCGTCGTGGTCGACCACACGGCCAACGGCGCGCCCGGCGGCCCGCTCCAGGTGCTGAGCACGCAACAGGTGCAGGGGGTGAGCGGATCGGGGCCGCAGTCGACCGGACAGATCCAGAAGGTCGACATCGTGGGACGTACGACCCATGTCGCCACACCGGCGTACGTCTATCTGCCGCCGGAGTACTTCCAGCCCCGGTACCGCACGCGCACGTTCCCCGCCGCCGTCATACTCACCGGCTACCCCGGTACGGCGCAGGCGCTGGTGGACAAACTGCACTACCCGCGTACGGCCCAGGAACTGGCCAAGAACGGGCGGATGCAGCCGATGATCCTGGTGATGCTGCGGCCGACGGTGGCGCCGCCGCGGGACACGGAATGCGTGGACATTCCGGGCGGCCCGCAGACCGAGACGTTCTTCGCCAAGGATCTGCCCGAGGCCGTGACGGACCACTACCGGGTGGGCAAAAAACCGGGCAGCTGGGGGATCGTCGGAGACTCCACCGGCGGTTACTGCGCGCTGAAGCTCGCCATGCACCACCCGGCGTCGTACGCGGCCGCCGCGGGTCTGTCGCCCTACTACAAGGCGCCGATCGACCCCACGACCGGTGATCTCTTCCAGGGTGACAAGAATCTGCGCAATCGTGCCGATCTGTGGTGGTGCCTCAAGCATCTGCCCGCCCCGGCCACTTCGCTGCTCGTCACCAGCAGCAGGATCGGTGAGCACAACTACAAGGACACGCTCAAGTTCATCGATCAGGTACAGGCCACGAACCTGACCGGGATCTCGTCGATCATCCTCCCGAGCGGCGGGCACAACTTCAACACCTGGCGGCGCGAGATTCCGGCGACGCTGCAGTGGCTGAGCGGGCGGCTGAGCGACCGCTGAAAGCGATCTTGCCGAATTCGGCGGCCCGCTGATCGGTCGTGTCGTTCCTGATGTCGGGTGAAGGCATCGGTATGGCTGTGTTTTTACGGGGCGGGGCGGCACGATTCGCCTACGCGCGGTAAGTTTCTGGCCATGCCACGTGGACGTCACCGCCATTCCCCGCCTTTGCACCGGCTGTTGCCGCCGTCGGCGATCGCAGGCGTCTCTCTCGTCTGCGCGTTTGGTCCCTGGTTGTTCTCCGATACGGGCGTTTTGCGCGTCGTCGCAGCCGTCGCCGCGGCGACGGCGGTCGTCGGTGCGGCGGTCATGCGCCGCTGGGACGCCCTCGCGGGCAAGCAGGTGGCCGACCTCATGCGCGCGCGGGCAAGTGACGAGTGGCGCTTCGAGGAACGTGTCGCCGAGCTGGAGACCGACCTGGAGGAGTCGCGCGAGCTGCGCACCAAGCTGGAGCAGCGGCTGCGCGCGAAGCGGACCGAGCTGGCCGGGCTGCGCAACGAGCACGCCGCGCTGCTGCGGCGGTACGCCACGGCGGAGACCGAGCGGGCGAGCGCCCTGGAGGGGCGCCGGCTGCTGGAGATAGAGACGACCGCGCCCTCCCGTGCGCTGCTGCCCGCGCCTTCGCCGGCGCCGGAGGCCGAGCGGGAGACCGAAGCCGCTGAGGCGGCTGAGGCCGCCGAGGGCGCCGGGGCGGCCGAGGACGAGAAGTCGACGGTTCCCGGGGCGTTCTCGCCCGAGGGTTCCCGGCTGTTCCTGCGGGCCCAGGCGGCACTGTCCCGGTTCGACGAGGGCGAGGAGCCGGCCGAGGCCGGATCCGCCGCCAAAGGGGACGGCGTCGCGGACGAGGTGAAGGAGCCGTCCGCGGAAGCGCCGTCCGCGGAGGCGCCGTCCACCGCAGCGACGACGACCGCAGCGACGACGACCGAAGCGACGGCCGGTGACGGCGCCGGGGCGGAATCCGTCCGGGAGACGGTCCGGGAGGCCGCCCAGGAGGACGAGGCACAGGGGCAGCCCGAGGCGGCCGACGGGCACGAGCACGCGGCCGCCGCCACCACGACGGTGCCGGCCGAGACCGGCAAGAACGTGCAGCAGCCCGCCGGGCACTTCACGGTGCCGACCGCGGTGGCCGTGCTGCCGGCCGCGCCCATGCCGCGTCCGCTGGTCACGGGCGGGTTCGACTTCTTCGGTACGCAGAAGGAGTCCGCCGAGCTGGCTGCCGTGCAGAACGAGGACCTCGCCGACGTGGTGGGCCAGGAGGCGCTCGCCCTCCACAAGGCCGAGTCCGAGGCCGCGTTCAAGCCCGCCGACGAGGGGTCGCGCGCCGTCGGCCAGGTCATCGACCTGACGGCCCACGACGAGACGGAACAGATCGACAGGCCCACCCGGCCCCCCGCGGCTCCCTGCGCCGCGCGCACACACGGCCGACACCGGGAGACCGGTGTCGGCCGTGTGTGCGCTCGGCTCGGTGTCGGGTGACCGGTTCGGGGCTTGCGCTTCGGCCCGGTTGAAGGCATTCGCCGGGGCCGTCGGCGGGTTGCTCAGGTCATCCATCTGTCCGGGCGGGCGTCCCGGCGGCCCGTTCGGGATCTCTCTGCCTGGCTCTGGAGCAGGACTGCCGCTTGCCGGGCATCCCTCAGGCGGGCTGTCACCGTCTTGTTGGCTCCCGTGTCCACGTGGACGTCGGCAAGCCGCCAGAGGCGTTCCCAGGGGCCCTGGGTGAGCCGTACGCTCTGGACCTTGGCGTGCGGGACCAGGGACAGGCGCCGACGGAGCAGGCCGTGCCGTGCGGCGAAGACGGCGTCCGTGACCGTGATGCCGTAACCGCGCCACCACAGGGGCACGCACCGTCCGGCCCGCCCCGGTGGCCGGACGAGGGAGCGGAGCGGTGGCACCGTCACCCCGGGCAGCACGCGCGCGACGACCGACTCGGCCACCGCGCGCGGGGCGACCGGCACGAGGACGGAGTTCGAGGACCCGGCCACGTCCAGTTCCACCCGCACCCAGCCGCGCCGCCGCCACAGCAGCGGCTCGACGATCCGTACGGTCTGCACCCGCCCCGGCGGCACCGTCTCGTGCGTGCGGTCGAGCAGCCCGTGGTCGATGCGCAGCCCGTCCGGGGACTCGCCCACCGTCCAGTCGAACTCGGCGACGAACCGTCCTACGCTGCTCGCGCCCGCCGCGCCGAGCAGCGGCAGGCCGGTGGCGAGGACCGTCACCACGCTGTGGGTGGCCAGCCACAGCACAGGCGGTACGACGAGCGCCGCGGCCAGGGAGCCCCAGGTCGCGCCCGTCAGCACCAGCGAGATCGCGAGCTCTCGCGCGGGCAGCCGCATCAGCTCGCGCGTCGGCGCCTCGCCGACCTCGTGCGCCGTCTCGGGCGCGAAACCGGCCGCACGCGCGAGCAGCTCCGCGCGCAGCGCGCGGGCCTCGTCCTCGCCCAGAAAGGCCAGTTCGTCCTTCTTGTCCGCCCCGACGACGTCGATCCTGAGCTTCGCCACACCCGCCACGCGCGCGAGGAGCGGCTGAGTCACGTCGACGGCCTGGATCCGCTCCAGCCGGATGTGTGCGGTGCGCCGGAACAACAGGCCGGTACGGATGCGCAGTTCGTTGTCGGTCACCGAGAAGTGGGTGAACCACCAGGACATGAAGCCGTAGAGGGCGGCCACCGGGACCAGAACGGCGAGCCCGGCCAGCAGCATGGTCGTGGTCAGCCTCGTCAGCTGCTCCTGGGCCTGGTTCGGGTCGTGCACCGCCCACCCGGCTGTCACGGCGACCGGCGCCCACGCGCGCCGGAACGGCGTCACGGGGTGCAGCCGCCGCTCGGTCACTGCCGGCCCCTGTCGTACCTCGTCGAGACCGGGCGTCGTCACAGGCCCGCCGATCGGGCCTCGCCCAGCTCGGTGAGCCGGTCGCGCAGCCGCTCCGCCTCGGCCGGGTCGAGGCCGGGGATCGTCGCGTCGGTGGCCGCGGCCGCGGTGTGCAGCTGCACGGAGGCCAGCCCGAAGTGCCGCTCGACGGGGCCGGATCTCACCTCCACGAGCTGCATCCGCCCGTACGGCACGACGGTCTCCTCGCGCCACAGCACTCCGCGGCTGATCAGCAGGTCGTCGGCACGCTCGGCGTAGCGCCAGGAGCGCCAGTTGCGACCGAGGAGCACCCAGCCCCACACCAGCAGGGCCAGCGGCAGCAGCGCGAACCCGGCCCACCCCGGCCCCGCGAGCACGCCGAGCAGCAGCCCGACGACCAGGGCCGTCGGCCCCAGCCACACCGCCAGCAGCAGTCGCCGCATGCGCAGCAGGCCCGGCGGCAGCCCGGTCCAGACCGGCTCCGCCCCCGTCGCCTCGGCATTTTCCGGGCTCCCCGTCTCCATGTGGCAAGCCTACGTAGGGGAGACTGTGTCCATGACTCCTACGACGGAGACCACGGTCGGGATCGGCGGCGCCGCGGAGAGCACCGACATGGTGCTGAACATCGGTCCGCAGCACCCCTCCACGCACGGAGTGCTGCGGCTGCGGCTCGTGCTGGACGGCGAGCGCATCGTGCACGCGGAGCCGGTCATCGGCTATATGCACCGGGGCGCGGAGAAGCTCTTCGAAGCCCGCGACTACCGGCAGATCGTGATGCTCGCCAACCGCCACGACTGGCTCTCGGCGTTCTCGAACGAGCTGGGCGTGGTGCTCGCGGTGGAGCGGATGCTCGGCATGGAGGTGCCCGAGCGCGCGGTGTGGACGCGCACGCTGCTGGCAGAGCTGAACCGGGTGCTGAACCACCTGATGTTCCTCGGGTCCTATCCGCTGGAGCTGGGCGGCATCACCCCGGTCTTCTACGCGTTCCGGGAGCGCGAGGTCCTCCAGAACGTCATGGAGGAGGTCTCCGGCGGACGCATGCACTACATGTTCAACCGCGTCGGCGGTCTGAAGGAGGACCTGCCGGCCGGATGGGCCGCACGCGCGCGTGCGGCCGTCGCCGCCGTGCGCTCGCGCATGGACGTCTTCGACGACCTGGTGCTCGGCAACGAGATCTTCCGGGGGCGTACGAGGGGCGTGGGTGAGCTCACGTCGGAGATCGTGCACGCGTACGGCGTGAGCGGCCCCATCGCGCGTGCCTCGGGCGTCGACTTCGACCTGCGGCGCGACGAGCCCTACCTCGCGTACGGAGAGCTCCAGGACACCCTGGAGGTGGTGACCCGGAGCGAGGGCGACTGCCTGGCCCGCTTCGAGTGCCTCCTGGCGCAGACCCACAACGCCCTGGACCTGGCCGACGCCTGCCTCGACCGGCTCACCGAGCTGCCGCCCGGCCCGATCAACCAGCGGCTCCCGAAGGTCCTGAAGGCGCCCGAGGGCCATACCTACGCCTGGACCGAGAACCCGCTCGGCATCAACGGCTACTACCTGGTCAGCAAGGGTGAGAAGACCCCGTACCGGCTGAAGCTGCGCTCGGCCTCGTACAACAACATCCAGGCCCTGACCGAGCTGCTGCCGGGAACGCTGGTCGCCGACATGGTGGCGATCCTGGGGTCGATGTTCTTCGTGGTCGGGGACATCGACAAGTAGTCCGCCGGCAAGCACGGCGTCCGCCGCGCGGGCCGCCCCAGAGCGGTGCGGCCCGCCCTAGAGCGGTGCGTCCGGAATTCCAACCGGCTGGAGCAGCCAGCCGAAGTCGCCGAGTCCGCCCGGCGCGGTGAGCTCGGCGGCCTCGCCGGCGCTCGCGAGGGCGCGCACGTAGGCCGCGGGGTCGGTGGAGGCCAGCGCGAGCGGGGGGCGTGCGCCTGCGATGCCCAGGGTGTGCAATGCCTCGCGTTGCGTGAGCAGGCGCGCGCCGGGGAGCGCGCGCGCCGTGTGGAGCGCGGCGCAGGCATCCAGCGCCACATGTGCCGTGATGTCGCACGTCCCGTCCGGCACGGGCGCCGTCTCTCGCCCCTCCCGGAAGCCGGTGAGCGTCCCGAACGGGGGGCGTGCGTCCACCGTGTGCGCGTAGTCCACCGCCACCGCGAGCCCCCGCGCGACACGCGAGAGGGCCGACGCCCAGGCGGTGTCCCGGGGAAGCCCGATCTCCGCGCGCAGCCCCTCCTCGGCCGACAGCGGCCACCATCGCGCGAGCCACTGAGCCTCCGCCTCCGCCAGGGGCTCCCCAAGCCGCTCGGCCCCGTCCTCCCGTACGAGCACCAGGCGCGGGACGCCCGTGGAGTCCACCTCCGCGACCTCCACGGGCACGTTGTCCAGCCACTCATTGGCGAAGAGCAGCCCGGTGATCCCCTCCGGGGGTTCGCTCAGCCAGATGATCCGCCGGTCGAGGCCTTCGGGGCGGTCGGCGACCTCGACGGCGTATCCGCGCGCGCGGGCGGATACGCCGTCGGGCAGCGCGGCGAGCACGCCCGAGACCAGCTCGCCCCGCCCGGCACCCATGTCGACGAAGTCCAGCGTTCCGGGCCGCCCCAGCGCCTCGTCGACCCGGCACAGCAGCCCCGCCACGGCCTCGGCGAACAGCGGCGAGGCGTGCACCGACGTACGGAAGTGCCCGGCCGGGCCCTCGGGGCGCCGGTAGAAGCCGGCGGGCCCGTACAGGGCCGTCTCGGCCGCGGCCCGCCAGCCACGCCAGGCGCCCGCAGCCCCGCCTGCCGTTTCGTCCGCCGTTTCGTCGGTCACCGGAACAGACTAGGCGCACAGATGATCACTGCCTCCACCTTGCGGAGTATGCGCGTCGGGCCCGGATCGGTCCTCCGGTTGACCCCTGCACACATCTCGCTTCCCTACTCTGGGTTACGTGCAGCGCCTCTATGACTTCCTCCGCAGGCACCCGACGTGGGTCGACACCTTCTGGGCCGTCGTCCTCTTCGGGATCTCCGGCGTGAGCGTGACCAGCGTCAACGGGGCCCCGGACCACCATGGATCGGTAGCCGCGGGACTCGCGGCGTCCGCCGTGCTGTGCGTCGTCGTCGCGCTGCGCCGCCGCTTCCCGGAGCCGATGCTGCTCCTGGCCGCCGCCACCGGACTGGCGCAGCTGGTCCTGGACATCGAGACGACCGTCGCCGACTTCGCCATGCTGGTGATCACTTACACGGTGGCCACCGTCGGGGCGCGCTGGGCCTCCCGCTTCGCCCTGACCATCAGCCTGTGCGCGGCCCCCCTGGCACAGATCCGCTGGCCCGCCGCGGAGGCGAGCCTCCTGAGCAAGGTCGCGATAGCGGTGTTCCAGACGGTGCCGTTCGCCCTCGCCTGGGTGCTGGGCGACTCGATGCGCACCCGCCGTGCCTACTTCGAGCAGCTGGAGGAGCGCGCCGCCCGGCTGGAGAAGGAGCGCGAGGCACAGGCCAAGGTCGCGGTCGCCGCCGAGCGCGCCCGGATCGCGCGCGAGCTGCACGACGTGGTCGCGCACAACGTGTCGGTGATGGTGGTGCAGGCCGATGGCGCCGCCTACGTCCTCGACGCCGCGCCCGACCAGGCGAAGAAGGCCCTGGAGACGATCTCCTCCACCGGCCGCCAGGCCCTCGCCGAGATGCGCCGCCTGCTGGGCGTCCTGCGCACCGGTGAGCACCAGGAGGTCGGTGAGTACGTCCCGCAGCCCGACGTCGAGCAGATCGACGACCTCGTGGAGCAGTGCCGCAGCTCCGGCCTGCCCGTCGACTTCAAGGTCGAGGGCACCCCGCGCCCGCTGCCCAGCGGCGTCGAGCTCACGGCGTACCGCATCGTGCAGGAGGCGCTGACCAACACCCGCAAGCACGGCGGGCCGAACGCGGGTGCCAGTGTGCGCCTGGTCTACTTCGACGACGGACTGGGCCTGCTCGTCGAGGACGACGGCAAGGGCGCCCCGCACGAGCTGTACGAGGAGGGCGGTGCCGACGGCCAGGGCCACGGCCTGATCGGCATGCGCGAGCGGGTCGGCATGGTGGGCGGCACCCTCGACGCGGGACCGCGTCCCGGGGGAGGCTTCCGTATCAGCGTCCTGCTCCCGCTCAAGCCGGCGCACTGACGCAGCAGAGCACCACCCCCTGTTGACGCCTGTCACGCCCACGCAGACGCACAAAGCAGACCCACAAGCAGACCCACAAGCAGACCCACAGACAGACCGGCAAGCAGTCGGAAAGACGGAAACGGAAGAGGCCCCGATGACGATCCGCGTGATGCTCGTCGACGACCAGGTGCTGCTGCGCACCGGTTTCCGGATGGTGCTCGCCGCCCAGCCGGACATGGAGGTCGTCGCGGAGGCGGGCGACGGCGTCGAGGCCCTGCAGGTGCTGCGCTCCACCCCCGTCGACGTGGTGCTGATGGACGTCCGCATGCCGAAGCTGGACGGCGTGGAGACCACCCGCCGCGTCTGCTGCGAGCCCGACCCGCCGAAGGTGCTGATCCTGACCACCTTCGACCTCGACGAGTACGCCTTCTCCGGGCTGAAGGCGGGCGCCTCCGGCTTCATGCTCAAGGACGTGCCGCCCGGTGAACTGCTGACCGCGATCCGCGCCGTGCACAGCGGCGACGCCGTCGTCGCCCCCTCCACCACCCGCCGCCTGCTCGACCGCTTCGCCCCGATGCTGCCCGCCACCGGCCGGGAACCCCGGCACAAGGACCTGGAGCGGCTCACCGACCGTGAGCGCGAGGTCATGGTGCTGGTGGCGCAGGGTCTGTCGAACGGCGAGATCGCGGCCCGGCTGGTGCTGTCCGAAGCGACGGTGAAGACCCACGTGGGCCGCATCCTGACCAAGCTGGGGCTGCGGGACCGGGTGCAGGTGGTGGTCCTGGCGTACGAGACGGGGCTGGTACGGGCCGGCGGGCACGGTTGAGTCCATGGGCGGTGACTCCTGGACGACTCCCGGAAAGGTGACTCCCGCGTGCCCGGCGCGCACTAGGGTCTGCGCATGCTCCTGTGGATCAACGGCCCCTTCGGGGGCGGCAAGACACAGACCGCACACGAGATCCAGCGTCGGCTTCCGGGCAGCGTGATCTGCGATCCGGAGCACGCCGGCTTCGGCCTGCACCGCACGCTCCCGCCCGAACTGCGCGGAGACTTCCGGGACTTGACCTCCTGGCGGCAGGGCGTCGTCGAGGTCCTCGACCTCGCCCTCGCCAAGCGCGACGGCGCGGTGATCGCCCCCATGACGGTCACCGACCCCGGCTGTTTCGAGGAGACGGTCGGCCGGCTGCGCGAACTCGGCCACGACGTACGCCACTTCACGCTCCTCGCCCAGCGCGAGACGGTCCTGAGGCGGCTGCGCGAGCGCGGCTTCGGGCACCTCCTGCGCCATGTCGCCGGGAAGAACGCCGGTCTGCGCCGGGAGAGCTGGGCCGTGCGGCAGCTCGACCACTGCCTGGAGCGGCTGCGCGAGCCGGAGTTCGCCGAGCACCTGTGGACCGACCACTCGACCGTGCCCAAGACCGCGGACCGGATCGCTGTCCTGGCCGGGCTGACCCTCAGGCCCAACACCGAGGGAGCGCTGCGGACCCGGCTCAGGCAGGCCGGGGTCGGTGTGAAGCACATCCGCTTCGACTGACCGGCTGCCCGGCTATCTGAGGATCCCTTCCAGGAAGTCGCTGCCGAGCCGCGCCACCACCGACACGTCCAGCTGGTGCAGGACGTACCGCCCGCGGCGCCGGGTCGTGATCAGGCCCGCCTTCTTGAGGACGCTCAGGTGCCGGGATATCTCGGGGGCGGTCACGCCATGGACCTGGGCCAGCTCGCTCGTGGTGTACGCGCTGCGGGCGAGATTGCGGCAGATGCGCATGCGGACGGGGTGGGACAGGGCGGTCATCCGCAGGGTGAGCTGCTCGACGGAGGGCGGGGCGGCGAGTTCGGGGGAGCCGACCGGGTAGTGCAGGACCGGCTGCCACGCGTACCGGTGCAGCACCATCAGGTGGGGCCAGCCCAGGCTCGTCGGTACGAGCAGGAGGCCGCCGTCCGCCGTGGCCGTACGCCCCTCGCCCAGCTTGTCGACCGTGATCCGGCCTTCCGCCTCGTCCAGGGTCACGACCGGGGACACCGACGCCAGCGCCTCCGCCAGGCCCTTGCGGCGCAGCAGCTCCGTCTTGTGCCGGGCGTCCGCCGTGAGCTGGTGGCGCAGCCGGGACCAGGTCTCTGCGAAGAACGCCTCGTCGCAGTCCTCCAGGAACTGCCGTAGCCAGCCCCGGATCCGGGGCGGGTCGGCCAGCAGCCGCTCGGCGAAGCGCATCTGCTGCGGCCCCCGTGCGGCGGCCAGCTCCACGGCGCGTCGGCGCAGCTCGGCGTCGGCGAGCGGGCCGGGGCCCGGCAGGCCGTAGGGAAGCGCGCAGGTGAACTCCAGCGCCGCGTCCACGAACTGCTCGTCGGTCAGCTTGTCCAGCAGGTCGAGCTCCTCGGCGAGCGTGGCGCCCGGGAGCTCGGACCCGCCCGGGATGCCCGCGAACGGCAGGAACAGATCGGAGAACGTCGTCCGCCACAGGAAGTCGGCCTCGCACATCCGGTCGGCCAGATGCGAGTCGAGCCGGGCGGTCACGCTCGTGACCCAGCCCTGCAGCCCCGGGTGGTGCCCCGGCTCGGACAGCGCGTGCAGCGCCATGCCGAGCTCGGCCAGGGGCGAGGGCACGACGGCGACCCTCTCCGGCCGCAGCCCCGCGATGTCGATGCGCACGCTCATGCCCCCATGGTGCACGCCGCCACTGACAAGCCCGTCCCCGATTGACGGCGGCCGTCAATCGGGGACTTCCCGCCCCGAGCGGCGCGGCCTGGCCGGTGGCTTCGCCCGCGCTCCCTGTGGCTAGGCCTTCTCCGACAGCCTGGTCACGAAGTCCGCGACGGCTGCCCGTACGTCGGCCGCCGTCCACTCCAGGCCCGCGGAGCGAACCGTGACCTCGGTGACGGCCAGGCCGGGGCCGCCCGGCTGCCAGCCGTTGCAGAACAGGAGCGTCCCGGTCTCCTCGGCCTGGCGCACCGCCGCCTCCGCCACCACCTCGGGGTCGTACGGCAGCCACACCTGGAACTCGTGGGTGTGCGGCTCCTCGGGGTTCACCCGCGCCCACGGCGCCCCGGCCTCCGTGAACCCCTCGCGCAGCGCGGCGGCCACCACGCGCGCGTGGCGCACATAGTCCGGCAGCCGGGGCAGCTCCCGCTCCAGTCCGGCGAACGCCGACAGCACCGTGGGGAACTGCTGGAAGATCATGCCGCCGTACCGGTGCCGCCAGGTCTTCGCCTCCTCCACCAGTGTCTTCGGACCGGCGAGCGCGGCTCCGCCGAAGCCGTCGAGGGACTTGTAGAACGAGACGTAGACGCTGTCCGTGAGGCCCGCGATCTCATCCAGGGAGCGGTCGAAGTGGACGGTGGCCTCCCACAGGCGCGCGCCGTCGAAGTGCACCACCGCGTCGCGCTCACGGGCGGCCGCCACGACCTCGGTGAGCTCCCCCCACGAAGGAAGCACGAAACCGGCGTCCCTGAGGGGCAGTTCCAGCATCAGCGTCCCGAAGGGCTCCGGGAAGTCGCGTATCTCCTCGGCGGTGGGGAGCCGGGGCGCATCGGTCACACGGACCGGGCGCAACCCGCTGACCTGGCTGAACGCATTCCGCTCGTGCACTTCGGGGTGGGCCAGCGCATGCAGGGCCACCGTGGGGTTGCCGGTGCGGCCCGCCCAGCAGCGCAGGGCCACCTGCTGGGCCATCGTGCCGGTCGGGAAGAACGCGGCCGCCTCCGTGCCCAGCAGCGCGGCGACCCGTTCCTCCAGGGACGCGACGATCCGGTCGCCGTACACGTCCGCCGGTTCGTCCAGGTCGTACACCTCGGGCGCCGTCTCCTGCAGCAGCGCGAGCCGTTCGCGGATCGTGCCCCGCCAGCCCGCGCGCGACAGGACGCGCTCGGCCTTCCGGTGGGCGGTCATCCGCCGCTCCCGCAACCGCTCCTGTGCCGAGCGCTCTTCGCCCTGCTCTCCCGTATCAGTCATGCGCCGGATCATGCCCTGTCGGCTTCCGCGCGGGCAGCCGGATTTACGCCGGGTGAGGTGCCGCCCGGGCCCGGCGCGCGGACGTGTGGAAACCCACAGCCTGTGGACAACGCGATCGGCCCTCGAGCCGATAGCGTTAACATGACGAGAAATCGTCCGGTACCCAGAGCGGACTGGAACGGGAAGGCCACCGTCGCGTGAGTACAGACCAGCAGCCAGACCTCAAGGACCGACCCGCGCGGCTCACCGTCGGCGTCGTCGGCGCCGGCCGCGTGGGCCCCGCGCTGGCCGCGTCCCTCCAGCTCGCCGGGCACCGCCCGGTGGCCGTCTCGGCGGTCTCCGACGCCTCCCGCCGCCGTGCCGCACTGATGCTCCCCGACGTCCCGGTCGTCCCGCCCGCCGAGGTGCTCCAGCGCGCCGACCTGGTGCTGCTCACGGTCCCCGACGACACCCTGCCCGGCCTGGCGGCGGGCCTCGCCGAGACCGGCGCGGTACGGCCCGGCCAGCTGCTCGTGCACACCTCCGGGCGGTACGGCGCGAAGGTCCTGGACCCCGCTCTGCGCGCGGGCGCGCTGCCGCTGGCCCTGCACCCCGCGATGACCTTCACCGGCACCCCGCTGGACGTCCAGCGGCTCGCCGGATGCTCCTTCGGCGTCACCGCCCCCGAGGAACTGAGGCTGGCCGCCGAGGCCCTCGTCATCGAGATGGGTGGCGAGCCCGAGTGGATCGCCGAGGAGAACCGCCCGCTCTACCACGCGGCCCTCGCCCTCGGCTCCAACCACCTGGTGACCCTGGTCGCCCAGTCCATGGAGCTGCTGCGCACCGCCGGCGTCGAGGCTCCGGACCGGATGCTCGGCCCGCTGCTCGGCGCCGCCCTGGACAACGCCCTGCGCTCCGGCGACGCGGCGCTGACCGGGCCGGTCGCGCGCGGCGACGCCGGCACGGTCGCCGCACATGTCGCCGAGCTGCGCAGGCACTCCCCGCAGACCGTCGCGGGTTACCTGGCGATGGCCCGCGCGACCGCCGACCGCGCGCTCGCGCACGGGCTGCTGAAGCCGGAACTCGCGGAGGACCTCCTCGGGGTGCTCGCCGGCCGGACCGAGGGGGACGCCCGATGAGCCGGGCCGGGTCCCCTACCGCGAGGGAGGGCCGCCCGACGACGCGCGTGCCCCGGAACGGAGACTTCCGATGACCACCGCCCTGCTGAGCACCGCCGACGAGTTGCACGCGCGTGTGCGACGCGGTCGCCGTGCCGTGGTGATGACCATGGGGGCCCTGCACGAGGGTCACGCCACGCTCATCCGCAGCGCGCGCGAGATCGCCGGGCCGGACGGCGAGGTCGTCGTCACCGTCTTCGTCAACCCGCTGCAGTTCGGCGCGGGAGAGGACCTCGACCGCTACCCGCGCACCCTGGAAGCCGACCTGAAGACCGCCGAACAGTCGGGCGCGGACGCCGTGTTCGCCCCCTCCGCAGACGAGGTCTACCCCGGCGGCGAACCCCAGGTACGCATCACCGCGGGCCCCATGGGCGAGCGCCTGGAGGGCTCCTCGCGGCCCGGGCACTTCGACGGCATGCTCACCGTGGTCGCCAAGCTGCTCCACCTCACCCGCCCCGACGTGGCCCTCTTCGGCCAGAAGGACGCCCAGCAGCTGGCCCTGATCCGCCGCATGGTGCGGGACCTGAACTTCGGCGTCGAGATCGTCGCCGTACCGACCGTGCGCGAGGAGGACGGCCTCGCCCTGTCGAGCCGCAACCGGTATCTCTCGCCCCAGGAGCGGCACACGGCCCTCGCCCTGTCCCAGGCCCTGTTCGCCGGCCGTGACCGGCACGCCGCGCAGGAGGCGCTGCGCGCGCGGGCCCTCGAAGTGCCCTCCACGCGCGCGCGTGCCGAGGCGCTCAGCGCCATAGGGGAGTCCCGCGCGGCCGCCGACGCGCACGCCGTCGCCAAGGCCGTGCCCGGGGCCGCCGCGGCCGTCCGGGCCGCCGCCCGCCTGGTCCTGGACGAGGCCGCCCGCCTCGACCCGCCGCTCGAACTGGACTACCTCGCCCTGGTCGACCCGTCCGACTTCACCGACATCGGTGACGACTTCACCGGCGAAGCCGTCCTCGCCGTCGCCGCCCGGGTCGGGACGACCCGGCTGATCGACAACCTCCCCCTCACCTTCGGAACCTTCGGAGCCGCCTCGTGACCAGCACAGGCATACGACTGCACGCGCCCGCCCCCGGGTGGTCCATCTCCGCGGACGTGGTGGTCGTCGGCTCCGGGGTCGCCGGCCTCACCGCGGCCCTGCGCTGCGAGGCCGCCGGCCTGAAGACCGTCGTGGTCACCAAGGCGCGGCTCGACGACGGCTCCACGCGCTGGGCGCAGGGCGGCATCGCCGCGGCCCTCGGCGAGGGTGACACCCCCGAACAGCACCTGGACGACACCCTGGTCGCGGGCGCGGGCCTGTGCGACGAGGACGCCGTACGGATCCTCGTCACGGAGGGGCCCGACGCGGTACGGCGGCTCATCGACACCGGCGCGCACTTCGACGAGTCCTCCGAAGGAAGGCTGGAACTCACCCGCGAGGGCGGCCACCACCGCCGCCGTATCGCACACGCCGGCGGCGACGCCACCGGCGCGGAGATCTCCCGCGCCCTCGTCGAGGCCGTACGCGCGCGTGGCCTCCGTACGATCGAGAACGCGCTGGTCCTGGACCTTCTGACGGACGCGGACGGCCGTACCGCGGGCGTCAGCCTGCACGTCATGGGTGAGGGCCAGCACGACGGCGTGGGCGCCGTGCACGCCCCCGCCGTGGTCCTCGCGACCGGCGGCATGGGACAGGTCTTCTCGGCGACCACCAACCCGTCCGTGTCCACGGGCGACGGCGTGGCCCTCGCGCTCCGCGCCGGCGCGGAGGTCTCCGACCTGGAGTTCGTGCAGTTCCACCCGACCGTGCTGTTCCTCGGCCCCGACGCGGAGGGCCAGCAGCCGCTGGTCTCCGAGGCGGTGCGCGGCGAGGGCGCCCACCTGGTCGACGCCGACGGAGTGCGCTTCATGGTCGGCCGGCACGAACTGGCCGAGCTCGCGCCCCGGGACATCGTCGCCAAGGGCATCATGCGGCGCATGCAGGAGCACGACGCCGAGCACATGTTCCTCGACGCCCGGCACTTCGGCACCGACATGTGGGAGCACCGCTTCCCGACGATCCTGGCCGCCTGCCGCGCCAACGGCATCGACCCGGTCACCGAGCCCATCCCGATCGCCCCGGCCGCCCACTACGCCTCCGGCGGCGTGCGCACCGACGCCCGGGGCCGCACGACCGTCCCGGGCCTGTACGCGTGCGGCGAGGTCGCCTGCACCGGTGTGCACGGCGCGAACCGGCTCGCCTCCAACTCCCTCCTGGAAGGGCTCGTCTACGCCGAGCGGATCGCCGCCGACATCGCGGCGAGCCACGCGGGCAACGGGCTGCACGCGCGCGTGCCCGAGCCGGTCGAGCACCCCGAGACCCCCGCCCACCCGCTCCTCGCCTCCGAGGCCCGGTTCGCGATCCAGCGGATCATGACCGAGGGCGCGGGCGTCCTGCGCTCGGACGAGTCCCTCGCCAAGGCCGCCGACCAGCTCCAGCAGCTGCACACCGAGGCCCGCGACGCCCTCGACGAGAACGGCAAGACCGCCGAGCCGGGCGTCGACACCTGGGAGGCCACCAACCTCATGTGCGTGGCCCGCGTCCTGGTCGCCGCCGCGCGGCTGCGTGAGGAGACCCGCGGCTGCCACTGGCGCGAGGACCGCGCCGACCGCGACGACGCCGGCTGGCGGCGCCACATCGTCGTACGGCTGAATCCGGACCGCACGTTGGCCGCACGCACCACCGACACCGCAGACTTCCCCCCTACCCAGCACCACCCGCGTCCCCAGGAGCAGTGACAGAAGTGAGCACCGACGACCTTCCCCTCGCCCCCGCCGGCGGCTGCGGCGACGGCTGCGCCTGCGGCGCCGAGGGTGCCGAAGAAGACGACGCGTACCTGGAGTGCGGGCTCGACCCCGCGCTCGCGCAGCTCCTGGCCGACGCCGGACTCGACCCGGTGGAGGTCGAGGACATCGCCAACGTGGCCATCCAGGAGGACCTCGCCCACGGCGTGGACGTGACGACCGTCGCGACCATCCCCGAGGACTCCGTGGCCACCGGCGACTTCACCGCGCGCGAGGCGGGCGTGGTGGCCGGCCTGCGGGTCGCCGAGGCCGTGCTCTCCGTGGTCTGCACGGACGAGTTCGAGGTCGAGCGGCACGTCGAGGACGGCGACCGGGTGGAGGCCGGGCAGAAGCTCCTGTCGGTCACCACGCGCACCCGTGACCTGCTGACCGGTGAGCGCAGCGCGCTCAACCTGCTGTGCCGTCTGTCGGGCATCGCGAGTGCCACGCGCGCGTGGGCGGACGTCCTTGAGGGCACGAAGGCCCGGGTGCGCGACACCCGTAAGACGACGCCGGGCCTCAGGTCGCTGGAGAAGTTCGCGGTGCGCTGCGGCGGCGGCGTCAACCACCGCATGTCGCTGTCCGACGCGGCCCTGGTGAAGGACAACCACGTGGTCGCCGCGGGCGGCGTCCGCCAGGCCTTCGAGGCCGTGCGCGCGGCCTTCCCGGACGTGCCGATCGAGGTCGAGGTCGACACCCTGCACCAGCTGCGCGAGGTCGTCGACGCGGGCGCCGACCTGATCCTGCTCGACAACTTCACGCCCCTGGAGTGCGAGGAGGCGGTGGCGATCGTCGACGGCCGGGCGATGCTGGAGGCCTCGGGCCGGCTCACGCTGGAGAACGCCAAGGCGTACGCGGACACCGGCGTGGACTACCTGGCCGTCGGGGCCCTGACCCACTCCTCGCCGATCCTGGACATCGGCCTGGACCTGCGCGAGGCGGAGTAACGGCCATGCTCCTCACGATCGACGTGGGCAACACCCAGACCGTTCTCGGCCTGTTCGACGGCGACGACATCGTCGAGCACTGGCGGATCTCCACGGACCCGCGCCGCACGGCGGACGAGATGGCGGTGCTGCTGCAGGGCCTGATGGGCATGCACCCGCTCCTCGGCGACGACCTCGGGGACGGCATCGACGGCATCGCGATCTGCGCGACCGTGCCGTCGGTGCTGCACGAGCTGCGCGAGGTGACCCGGCGCTACTACGGCGACGTGCCCGCGGTGCTGGTGGAGCCCGGCGTGAAGACCGGCGTGCCGATCCTCACCGACAACCCCAAGGAAGTCGGCGCGGACCGCATCATCAACGCGGTGGCGGCCGTCGAGCTGTACGGGGGCCCGGCGATCGTCGTGGACTTCGGTACGGCGACGACGTTCGACGCGGTGTCCGCGCGCGGGGAGTACGTCGGCGGTGTCATCGCGCCCGGCATCGAGATCTCCGTCGAGGCGCTCGGCGTCAGGGGCGCGCAGCTGCGCAAGATCGAGGTCGCCCGGCCCCGGAGCGTGATCGGCAAGAACACGGTCGAGGCCATGCAGGCGGGCATCGTCTACGGGTTCGCCGGGCAGGTCGACGGCGTGGTGAGCCGGATGTCCCGGGAGCTGGCCGGCGAGCCAGAGGACGTGACGGTGATCGCGACCGGCGGCCTGGCGCCGATGGTCCTCGGAGAGTCGTCCGTCATCGACGAACACGAGCCGTGGCTGACCCTGATCGGGCTGCGCCTGGTGTACGAGCGGAACGTCTCGCGGATGTGAGCCGGGCACCGGCCCACTGCGGTGCCGGGCCTTTGTGCCGGCAGGCGCCGACGCGGGCGCGGTCTGTTCGGCGCGGTCTCGTGCCCGTGCCTTGCGCGCGTCGGGCGGGTGCCTCTCCGCGGGCCCTGCTCCTGCCGCGACGGCGTCCGTGCGGACGTCCGGGTCGGACCGGCAGGTCGTGGCACCGGCCAGCCGGGTGGCTTGTGGGCGCCACGCCCGCTCTTCTGTGTCGGGTTTGTCTGATTAGTGCGTATCTTCGGTGCATGCCCACGCCATACGGATCCCGCGGCGGCATGGTGTTCGGTGTGGCGGAGCTGCGTGTGCTCCGCCGCGCTCTCGCCCTCGCCCTTCACCCCGGTCCCACCTCGGCAGAGGACGTGCAGGACTGTCTGAGCCTCGCCGATTCGCTCGACGAGGCGATGCGGGAAGGCGCCCGGCTGCGCGCCTTCCTGGTGGCCGACCTCGCCCGGTACCGCGCCGCCCTGCCCGGGACCGCCACCGGGTACTTCACGCTTCTGGAGGAGGCGCTGGAGACCGGGTACCGGCCCGTCGGGGACGACCTCGCCGCACTGCGTGCGCTGAGCGGGAATCCGGCCGCCGCGGCCCTCCTGGAGCGCTGTGAGGGGCCTGTGCGCGGCGCGGGCCGAGGGGCCGGGCTTCCGAGCGTGCCCGCCTGCCGTACGCCCGCACAGGGCCGTACACGGCTGATGGCCCTTCCCGGGGGCGCGAGCGAGGAGCAGGGCAAGAAGCCCGCGGAAAAGCCCGCCGAGCGCCCCGCGGAGCGTCCGGGGCCCGAGCCCGAAGAGCCCGCCGCCCCGAAGCCGTCGCGGCCCATTCCGACCCCGGGAGAGGTCTTCCCGCGCCGGAAGCCGTCCCAGCCGCCCGCCGATCCACCGCGGCACCGGCTCGCGGCGGGCTGAAGGGCGCGGCGGAGGGGCAGGGCGAAGGGGCGGGGCGACCTGCCGAAACAGGGATGGGTCCACCCCAACCCGGCCGATCGTCCCCCCGTGGCTACCCTGGACGCATGGACTACGTCTCCGCGCTCGTGCCCCCGGTCGTCATGGCCGTGTTCTTCATCGGTCTGGTCCGTGTGATCGTGAAGACCCAGGGCGGGGCCGCCAAGGCCAAGGAGGACGCCGTCGTCGACGCCATCGCGCGCGCGGAGGGTGCGAAGGCCTCCGCCGGCACCGACGCCTGACGGTCACCGACGGGCGTTCGACGACGCCCGGAGCCAGGGCGTACGACTCCCGGCATGCGCACTTCGAGTCGTGCGCCCCTTTTGTTCGTGTTTGTCGCCGAAAGTGCACGTCCGGCACGCCATTGTCGGGATCTCCCACTATTGTTCTGAGCTGTGCCTCGCCCATTGGGAGAACTCGAAGACGCGGTCATGACGCGGGTGTGGAAGTGGAACCGCCCGGTGACCGTTCGAGAAGTCCTTGAAGACCTTCAGCAGGAACGGTCCATCGCGTACACCACGGTGATGACCGTTTTGGACAATCTCCATCAGAAGGGCTGGGTGCGCCGCGAGGCGGAAGGCCGGGCCTATCGATATGAGGCCGTCTCCACACGAGCCGCGTACGCAGCCGCCCTGATGAACGACGCCTGGTCGCAGAGCGACAACCCGGCCGCCGCTCTCGTCGCCTTCTTCGGGATGATGAGCGACGAACAGCGACAGGCCCTCAGGGACGCGGTGCGGATCGTCCAGGGCCCGGAAACCATGGATACCTCCACCGATACCGGCGACGAGAACCCCGGCTCCCCTCAGGACGGCGGCGGGCGATAGCGTCCGCTCATGTCAGCAGAGCGTCCCGAAGTCACCGCTAAAGCCATCACGGTCCGGCGGGCCCGGACCAGCGATGTGCCGGCCGTACGCCGCCTCCTCGACGTGTACGTCCGTGACCGCATCCTGCTCGACAAAGCGACCGTCACGCTTTACGAGGACATCCAGGAGTTCTGGGTCGCGGAACGGGACGACAACGCCGAGGTGGTCGGCTGCGGCGCACTGCACGTGATGTGGGAAGACCTCGCGGAAGTCCGCACTCTCGCGGTGAAGCCGGGCCTGAAGGGCGCCGGTGTCGGCCATCAGTTGCTGGAGAAGTTGCTGCACACCGCGCGCTGGCTCGGCGTTCGCCGCGTTTTCTGTCTGACCTTCGAAGTCGACTTCTTCGGGAAGCACGGCTTCGTGGAGATCGGCGAGACGCCGGTCGACACCGATGTCTACACGGAGCTGTTGCGTTCCTATGACGAGGGTGTCGCGGAGTTCCTCGGTCTCGAACGAGTGAAACCGAACACCTTGGGCAACAGCCGGATGCTTCTGCATCTGTGATCGCCGCGCTTGGTCGGTATTCCGGCCCTCCGGCCATGCCCAGGTTCCCTATGTCCGAAACGCGCATGTTTCCGGGGTAGGGGCAGCCCCTGAGTCTCTCCCAGGGGTTTGTGTTTTTCCAGCAAAAGCGGTTTGCTTTCCGACGTACTGCAGTACTGCATATAACAGGGGGCGGCGAAACGGCGGACGCCGCAGACCCCCGGCCCTTGAAGTTATCGATGAAAGGAAATCCGGTGGCACAGAAGGTTCAGGTCCTTCTTGTCGACGACCTCGACGGCGGCGAGGCGGACGAGACCGTGACGTTCGCGCTGGACGGCAAGACGTACGAGATCGACCTCACGACTGCCAATGCGGACAAGCTGCGTGGCCTTCTTGAGCCCTATGTGAAGGGCGGTCGTCGTACCGGTGGCCGTGCTTCGGGTGGGCGCGGAAAGGCCCGTGTCGCTTCCGGTGGCAGCCAGGACACCGCGCAGATCCGCGCCTGGGCGAAGGAGAACGGTTACGAGGTCAATGACCGCGGCCGTGTTCCCGCGTCCATCCGCGAGGCCTACGAGAAGGCCAACGGCTGAGAAACCGACGGCCCGGCGCATACGCGCCGCAGCCGGATCCGGTGGCACTGCGTCGCCACCGTGTCCACGAGTCGTACGAGATCGGGGGCGCCCCCCACGCCCCCCATGGCCGACAGAGTCGGCAGCGAAGCCTCGGCCCCGCGCCCCGGCTCGGGGGGCCGCAGCCACACGGCGGCCCCCTCCATGGGACCAGGGGTGCGCAGGGCGCGATCGGCACCGGAGCGGCCCGGGGGAATCGGTCGAGAGCCGGTGAAGGCCCGCTCGGGAGGCGGTGGCGCGTCCATGCGCCCGCCCGCGCCCAACGCGACGAGATCGAGGGCCAGCGTGCCCCACTCCAGCCAGTCCAGCAGCCCCGGAAGCTCCTCCGCGCTGCCCGCGGCCACCAGCAGCCGCATCCGGTCGCCCTGAAGGGCCACGGGAGAGTCCGGCCCCAGGCGCCGCAGCGCCACGGCGCCCGCCCCGGCCGGCACGTCCAGCACGTCGAAGCGCAGCCCGGTGACGAGCCGAACCGGCTCACCGGGCACTGTCGGCCACCCCAGTTCGTTCTCGTACCAGTGCCGGATCCGGGCCCCGGGGTCGCCCGGACCGGCCGGATCGTACGGGTCGTGCGGACCGGAGGGATCGTGCGCATCGAGTGGACGACGAGGGGGAGGAAGCACGGGGACTGCGCCAGCCATGCCAAGTGCAACCGCCGAAGACCCTTGCAGGTTACGCTGAGTGTTCAATCGATTGCAGAGAGTCTCCGATCAGAGGGCTCGCAGGGGCCCGGGCAGACGCAAGGTTGTTCGCCCATAGCGGAGGGAACCGGTGCGCACGGCATGGAGTGTCAGTCCGTACGGGTAAGACATCCCTAGTGGGAGGGGGCGACACGCAGGACGGGCCGTCTCACGTTCGCCATCGGCGTACTGGAGACAGGGGTAACTGTCTGGCCTGCGGGAACATCGTCTCGCACCATCGGGTTGGAGCAGATGTCGGCGTTCGGGGTCAGGAGGCCATCGACGGTGTCGGCAGTTGGAATGAGCGGTCCCCGCTTGCGGGACTAAGCTGCGGAAGGACAGGGAGGGGAAGTTCCCCCCACTGCCTGACCGCTCTGAGGAGCGATTAACGATGTTCGAGAGGTTCACCGACCGCGCGCGGCGGGTTGTCGTCCTGGCTCAGGAAGAAGCCCGGATGCTCAACCACAACTACATCGGCACCGAGCACATCCTCCTGGGCCTGATCCACGAGGGTGAGGGTGTCGCCGCCAAGGCCCTTGAGAGCCTCGGGATTTCGCTCGAGGCGGTCCGCCAGCAGGTGGAGGAGATCATCGGCCAGGGCCAGCAGGCCCCGTCCGGGCACATCCCCTTCACCCCCCGTGCCAAGAAGGTCCTGGAGCTGTCGCTCCGCGAGGCCCTTCAGCTGGGCCACAACTACATCGGCACGGAGCACATCCTGCTCGGCCTGATCCGTGAGGGCGAGGGCGTCGCCGCCCAGGTCCTGGTCAAGCTGGGCGCTGATCTCAACCGTGTCCGCCAGCAGGTCATCCAGCTGCTGTCGGGCTACCAGGGCAAGGAGACCGCCACCGCCGGCGGCCCGGCCGAGGGCACCCCCTCGACCTCCCTCGTCCTGGACCAGTTCGGCCGGAACCTCACCCAGGCCGCTCGTGAGTCCAAGCTCGACCCGGTCATCGGGCGCGAGAAGGAGATCGAGCGGGTCATGCAGGTGCTGTCCCGCCGTACCAAGAACAACCCGGTCCTGATCGGTGAGCCCGGCGTCGGCAAGACCGCCGTCGTCGAGGGTCTCGCCCAGGCCATCGTCAAGGGCGAGGTGCCCGAGACGCTCAAGGACAAGCACCTCTACACGCTGGACCTCGGTGCCCTGGTCGCCGGCTCCCGCTACCGCGGTGACTTCGAGGAGCGCCTGAAGAAGGTGCTCAAGGAGATCCGCACCCGCGGCGACATCATCCTGTTCATCGACGAGCTCCACACGCTGGTCGGTGCGGGTGCCGCCGAGGGCGCCATCGACGCCGCTTCGATCCTGAAGCCGATGCTGGCGCGCGGTGAGCTGCAGACCATCGGTGCGACCACGCTGGACGAGTACCGCAAGCACTTGGAGAAGGACGCGGCCCTGGAGCGCCGCTTCCAGCCCATCCAGGTCGCCGAGCCGTCCCTGCCGCACACGATCGAGATCCTCAAGGGTCTGCGTGACCGTTACGAGGCGCACCACCGCGTCTCCATCACCGACGAGGCGCTGGTCCAGGCCGCCACCCTGGCCGACCGGTACATCTCGGACCGCTTCCTGCCGGACAAGGCGATCGACCTGATCGACGAGGCCGGCTCCCGGATGCGCATCCGCCGGATGACCGCTCCGCCGGACCTGCGCGAGTTCGACGAGAAGATCGCCGCCGTCCGCCGGGACAAGGAGTCCGCGATCGACTCGCAGGACTTCGAGAAGGCCGCCTCCCTGCGCGACAAGGAGAAGCAGCTCCTGGCCGCCAAGGCCAAGCGGGAGAAGGAGTGGAAGGCCGGCGACATGGACGTCGTCGCCGAGGTCGACGGCGAGCTGATCGCCGAGGTCCTCGCCACGGCCACCGGCATCCCGGTCTTCAAGCTGACCGAGGAGGAGTCCAGCCGCCTGCTCCGCATGGAGGAGGAGCTGCACAAGCGGGTCATCGGCCAGGACGACGCCGTCAAGGCGCTGTCCAAGGCGATCCGCCGTACGCGCGCGGGCCTCAAGGACCCGAAGCGTCCGGGTGGTTCGTTCATCTTCGCCGGCCCGTCCGGTGTCGGTAAGACCGAGCTGTCCAAGGCGCTCGCCGAGTTCCTCTTCGGTGACGAGGACGCGCTGATCTCCCTCGACATGTCGGAGTTCAGCGAGAAGCACACGGTGTCGCGTCTCTTCGGTTCGCCCCCCGGCTACGTGGGCTACGAAGAGGGTGGCCAGCTGACCGAGAAGGTCCGTCGCAAGCCGTTCTCCGTCGTCCTCTTCGACGAGGTGGAGAAGGCCCACCCGGACATCTTCAACTCGCTGCTGCAGATCCTGGAGGACGGTCGTCTGACCGACTCCCAGGGCCGGGTCGTGGACTTCAAGAACACGGTCATCATCATGACCACCAACCTCGGCACCCGGGACATCTCGAAGGGCTTCAACCTGGGCTTCGCGGCCACGGGTGACACGAAGTCCAACTACGAGCGCATGAAGAACAAGGTGTCGGACGAGCTCAAGCAGCACTTCCGCCCCGAGTTCCTGAACCGCGTCGACGACGTGGTCGTCTTCCCGCAGCTGACGCAGGCGGACATCCTGCGGATCGTCGACCTGATGATCGGCAAGGTGGACGAGCGCCTGAAGGACCGGGACATGGGCATCGAGCTCTCCCAGTCCGCCAAGGAGCTGCTGTCCAAGAAGGGTTACGACCCCGTGCTGGGCGCCCGGCCGCTGCGCCGCACCATCCAGCGCGAGATCGAGGACTCGCTCTCCGAGAAGATCCTCTTCGGCGAGCTGCGCCCCGGTCACATCGTGGTCGTGGACACCGAGGGCGAGGGTGAGAACAAGACCTTCACCTTCCGCGGCGAGGAGAAGTCGGCGCTGCCCGACGTCCCGCCGATCGAGCAGGCGGCCGGCGGAGCCGGGCCGAACCTGAGCAAGGACGCCTGACCCCCCGCGGGTCGAGCCGACGAAAGGGGCCGGTGCTCTCGAGCACCGGCCCCTTTCGCATGCGCTGCGCCGGGAAGACCCGCGGTTACGACAACTGACCGTTGTAGTCGGGCAGCTTGAACGTCTTCTCGGCGTGGCCGCCCGACAGGTCGGTGGCGCTGTTGCCGATGTTCGCGATGATCGTGTAGCCCTTGTTCTCGATGGCGACGCGCTGGGCGGTCTTGTACGCGGCGACGTCCTTGAAGAGGTCGAAGAAGCCGCGGACATAGAGACCGGAGACGTCATAGCCGTCGTACTCGAGGTTGAACTCGGTGGGCGCGGCGATGATGCCCGGGCGGGCGGTCACGAAGAACAGGGAGACGCCGTGTTCCTGGGCGTACTCGGCGACGTTCAGGACCGGCTTGTTGGCCGGCTGGGGGTAGCTGAAGCCGAAGTCGGTCTCCAGCGTGGTGTTGTCGATGTCGAAGACGATCGCCTGCTTCTCGCCGGGCTTGGCGTCGTCGATACGGTCCTTCAGATACGGCAGGGCCTGGCCCATCACGGTCTGGCAGTCCTTCTGCCAGGTCGCGTAGTCGACCTTGGCGGCGGTCGCGGCGTCGGCGGGGGTGGCCATGGCCGCGAATGCGGCCACCGAGATGGCGGTCACGGATAGTCGGCGAGCCCAGGGGCGTCTGGTCATCGGTGGGGGTCCTCTCACGTCCGTACAGGCCTGTCAGGGGCATGATCTTGGGTGAGGGTGGCGCGAGGGGAACCGTAAGGTTACCGGAGGGTAGGCGTACAGAGATCTGCGTCACACCGGGCTGTGAATTCTGGGCGCGGCCCGGAACTCGCCGTCTGACGCCGTGAGTTCCATGGCGCGCCCCGCTTGCGCCCAGGAACTGGACCTGTCTGCACAACAGTTGGTCGAGTCCGCGCACCGGGGCGGTTCCGGCCGGGACGAGGACCCACTCCAAGTGGGGCAATTCCAGGAGCGGTTCGAGGCCGAGGCGTTGCCCGACGTCCTCGCCGCCGAGGATGTGCCACTCGGCCGGCTGGGGAAGGAGCGCGGGGATCCGCTCCCTGGCCAGGGGCTGGGAGCTGCTGCCGGTCGAGTGGTGTGCGGTCGACCCGGCCTGCATCTCCGGGTGGGGTGCCCGGCATTGATGCAAGGCCCTCACCGCGAAGACAGGAACACCACTTGCCACGACGTGGCAGCGGGTTACGCGTGCCCGGTGCCGAGCGCTGCCGGATCCATCCCCTCCACTCCCTTGGTCGCGCGATCGCCGGCCGGTGTAGCGCCGGTCACATTCCGGTGTCCGTCGATCTTGGGAGTCGGTGACATGCCGCACAGGCGATATGTCCGTTACTAGCGGAGATAGTGGGACTTTCCATCAGGGTAAAAGGGATTTTTACGTCCCAATCCCCCGTGAACGGACGACGTCGGCGCAGTGATGCCCGAAAACTCCCACCTGTCAAGAATCTGGCGATAACACCACCAAGTACTAGCTTTCGCCGTAGACAGGGGGGTTTGAGACCAGGCGGGATCGCGGGTTACCAAGAGATGCCCCATCCGGCGGACGGTTGTGCGCCGGGTGGTTCCAAGTCCCCGACTCCACGAGGTCTAGATGTTCAAGCGCGTTACGTCCCGTTCCACCCGCACGTCCCAGCTCCGCACCCGGGTGGCCGTCCTGGCCGCCGGTCTGGGTGCCACGGCCGTCGTGGGAACCGGGGTCGCAAGCGCCGCCACCGCGTCCGCCACCTCCTGGGTCGACCCGGTGAAGAAGTACACGCTCTCGGCCAGCTTCATGCAGTCCGGCAGCCACTGGGTCGCCAAGCACAGCGGCCAGGACTTCGCCGTGCCGACGGGCACCGAGGTCGTCGCCGCGCACGGCGGCACGGTCGTCAAGGCCGGCGGCAACGGCGCCGGTGACGGTCCCGCGTACGGCAACGCCGTCGTCATCAAGCACGGCAACGGGACCTACTCGCAGTACGCCCACCTGTCCCGGATCGACGTCAAGATCGGGCAGGTCGTCAGCACCGGCCAGCACATCGCCCTGTCCGGCAGCACCGGCAACTCCACCGGTCCGCACCTGCACTTCGAGATCCGTACGACCCCGAACTACGGCTCCGCGATCGACCCGGTCTCCTTCCTGCACGCCAAGGGCGTCAAGGTCTGACCTGCTCCTCCCGTTGGGCGCCCCGGTGCGCCTGCGTGACGAGGTCCACGGCGACTTCGAGAACGGCCTCGCGCCGCTTCTCGGGGTCGCCTTCCAGGTCCTGCATCACGAACATCCCGGCGTGCAGCGTAAACAGCGCGCTCACGCAGCGGACCTGCTCGACGAGCGGTGCCGCGGGGTCGATCATGATGTCCCGCAGACTGTGCATCCGGTCCTTGAAGGTTTCGCCGATGCGCAGTTCGCGGACCGTCGCCTGGTTCTCCTGCATGAAGCGGAAGAGCGGTTCCGCGCCGATCAGCGCCTGGCTGTAGCGCCGTACGATCTCCTGCTTGGTCTCCAGGGTGTGGGGCTGCTGCCTGCCCCACTCGATCAGGTCCTCCATCGGCTTCGTCAGGTCCTGGAAGAGGCTGACGATGATCTCTTCCTTCGTCTTGAAGTGGTAGTAGAGCGCCGCCTTGGTCACGTCGAGGCGCTCGGCGATCTCTCGCAATGACGTCTTCTCGTAGCCCTGCTCGGCGAAGAGTTCGAGCGCGACGTCCTGGATGCGCTGGCGGGTATTGCCGCGGCGCTGCTGCTTGGTGCCGTCCATGGTGCCGCCCATCCTCGTACTCCTCGCGCTCCCGCGGAAACTTACTTGCCGCCCGACTAGCTAACTTACTTGACGCCCGGCTAGTTCCGCGGCTAACTTCCCAGTGTAGACAACTAGCCGGTCGGCAAGTAAGTAGCGGTCGCTGGGGGAGTGGGAAAGAAAGATGGCGGACACACAAGCGGCCTTGGCGGGCCAGGAGTCACCCGAAGGGGTCTCCGGCGAGCAGCAGGGCAAGAAGCAGCGGAGCGTGCGGGTCGTCCTGCTCGCGCTGATGATCGCGATGATGCTCGCGATGCTCGACAACATGATCGTGGGCACGGCGATGCCGACGATCGTCGGTGAGCTGGGCGGCCTGGAGCACCTGTCCTGGGTGGTGACCGGCTACACGCTGGCCACCGCGGCGGCCACCCCGATCTGGGGCAAGCTCGGAGACATGTACGGGCGCAAGGGCGCCTTCATGACCTCGATCGTGATCTTCCTGATCGGCTCCGCGCTGAGCGGTATGGCCCAGAACATGGGCGAGCTGATCGGGTTCCGGGCCGTCCAGGGCCTCGGCGCCGGCGGTCTGATGGTCGGCGTCATGGCGATCATCGGTGACCTCGTCCCGCCGCGGGAGCGCGGCAAGTACCAGGGCATGATGGCCGGTGTCATGGCGCTCGCGATGATCGGCGGCCCGCTGGTCGGCGGCACCATCACCGACAACTGGGGCTGGCGCTGGTCCTTCTACATCAACCTGCCGCTCGGCGCCGTCGCGCTGCTGCTGATCAGCGCCGTGCTGCACCTGCCGAAGAAGCGGACCAAGGCGGGCATCGACTACCTCGGCGTCATCCTGCTGACCGTCGGCATCACCTCGATCGTGCTCGTCACGACCTGGGGCGGCACGGAGTACGCCTGGACGTCCGCGCGGATCATGGAACTGATCGCCATCGGCGTCGTCGCCCTGGTCGGCTTCGTGTTCTGGCAGACGAGGGCCGCCGAGCCGGTCCTGCCGCTGCACATCTTCCGCAGCCGCAACTTCACGCTGATGTCGGTCATCGGCTTCATCACCGGCTTCGTGATGTTCGGCGCCACGCTGTTCCTGCCGCTGTACCAGCAGTCGGTCCAGGGCGCCTCCGCCACCAACTCCGGTCTGCTGCTCCTGCCGATGCTCGGCGCGATGCTGGTGACCTCGATGGTGGCCGGGCGGGTGACCACCACCAGCGGCCGCTACAAGATCTTCCCGATCGTCGGCGCCGTCCTGATGATCACGGGCCTGTACCTGCTGTCGCTGATGGACACCGGCACCTCCCGGTTCACCTCGGGCGTGTACATGGCCGTCCTCGGTCTCGGCATGGGCTGCCTGATGCAGATCACCATGCTGGTCGCGCAGAACAGCGTGGAGATGAAGGACATGGGCGTCGCGTCCTCGTCGACGACCCTGTTCCGTACGCTCGGCTCCTCCTTCGGTGTCGCGATCATGGGCGCGCTGTTCAACCACCGGGTCCAGGACGTCATGGCCGAGCGGGGCGGTGCGCTCGCCGCCAGGACGACCGCGAAGTCCGCACAGCTGGACGCGGCCAGCCTGGCCAAGCTGCCCGCACCGGTGCGAGAGGCGTACCAGCACGCGGTGTCCGCCGGTACGCACTCGGCGTTCCTGCTGGGCGCGGTGATCGCCGTGATCGTGCTGGCGGCGGCGCTGTTCGTGAAGGAGGTCCCGCTCAAGAGCGGACCCCAGAAGCCGGAGTCCGCGGCCGACAGCGCCGACGCGGCGGCCCCGGTGATCGAGGCCGTCTGATCCGCCCTTGAACGAAGGCCCCCGGATGGTGTCCGCCCCGGGGGCCTTCTTCCTGCCCGGGACCCGATGTCAGTGGCCCGTGCCACCATCGCGGTATGGACAAGATGCGCCAGTTGCGCCTGGCGAAGGACGCCATGGACCGCGACTGGGCCGACCCGGAGCTCGACCTGGACGCGGTGGCCGCGCACGCCGGGTATTCGCGGTACCACTTCATCCGCGCCTTCAAGGAGGCGTACGGCGAGACGCCCGGCCAGTATCTGACGCACCGCCGCATCGAGCGGGCGGAGGACCTGCTGCGCACCGCCAATCTGTCGGTGACCGAGATCTGCCATCTGGTCGGCTTCAGCAGCCTGGGCACCTTCTCGACGCGGTTCAAGGCGTGGACCGGGCTGACTCCCAGCGAGTACCGGGTCAAGCACGTGGGCCGCGGGGCCGCGCTGATACCGGGCTGCTACGCCATGCTCTGGGCGGGCGGATTCAGAAGCGGCCCCGGCAGTGCCCGGAGCAATTCTGGAGAAGCCGGCTGTGATCCCGGCTGCCTACGGTGGCGGGGCAAACAGCCGATCCCCGCGGACAGGAGCACGCCATGATCAAGGGACTCAAGATTTCGACCGTCTGGGTACTCGACCAGGACCGGGCCAAGGAGTTCTACACCGAGAAGCTGGGCCTGGAGGCCCGTACGGACATGTCGATGGGCGACGGCGGAATGCGCTGGCTCACCGTCGGCTCCCCGGACCAGCCCGACGTCGAGCTCACGCTGATGGTGCCCGGGCCGCCGGCGATGGATCCCGAGTCCGCCGAGATGGTCAAGAAGCTGGTCGCCAAGGGCGCGCTGGGCGCGGGTGTGCTGACCACCGACGACATCCACGGCGACTACAAGAGGCTCAAGGACCGCGGCGTCGAATTCCTCCAGGAGCCGCAGGAGCGTCCCTACGGCACGGAGGCCCTGTTCCGCGACGACTCCGGCAACTGGTTCTCCTTCACCCAGCCCCGCGAGGGGGGCCTCGACATGGACAAGGACTGGGCCTGCTGAGCCGCTGCGGCTTGCCGCGCGGGGTGAGACGGGGTTGATCCGCGGCGACGCCCGGCTTTCGAAGCGGCCCGTCGCCCGGCTTCGCGCGACCGGTCGCATCCGGGATCACGTCGGTGAGGAAGTCCCTGGCGGCCGGCATGCGCACCGCGCGGGCGATTTCTCGGGGCGGTCCATCGATGGCTGCCCGCGACGCCCGGGCGAGACGGCCTTGATCCCCGGCGGCGCCCGGCCCTCAGCGGCCCCTCGCCGCGTTCGCTTCGCCGGTCGCTCCGGGTCTGCTGAGCCCCGCGGCCGCCGGAGGGTGTCGCCGCCCCCTCAGCGATCCGTCGTCACCTTCGCGCCGGCGCGTGCGCCTGTTCCGCTAAGCCCGGCGCTGCGGCAGCGGATCGATGCGACGGCTGCTACGGCAGCGTCGGATAGCTGCCCGTGTTCGTCGGGGCGTGTTCCGGGAGCCACAGGACGGCCACCGCGCCCTCCGCCGGTACATGGGGCGGCGCGCCCGCGGGGCGTACGTTGCGGAACGTCAGGCGGGCGCCGAGTACCCGGGCTTGTCCCGCCGCGATGGTCAGGCCCAGGCCGTGCCCCTGCCCGGCGCGGTCCTTGCTGCCGGTGCGGAAGCGGCTCGGTCCCTCGGCGAGCAGTTCCTCGGGGAAGCCGCGGCCGTGGTCGCGGACCCGGATGACCCGGCCCTCCACGGTGACCTCGATGGGCGGCTTGCCGTGCCGGGTGGCGTTGGCGAGCAGGTTGAACAGCACCCGCTCCAGCCGCCGGGGGTCGGTCGTGACCTCCGACTCGTGCACCACGTGTACGGCGATCGCCGGGTCCTTGGCGGCCACGCGCCGGGCGACGAACTCGCCCAGCATGATGTCCTGCAGCTCGGCCCGCTCGGAGGCGCCGTCCAGCCGGGCCACCTCCAGCACGTCCTCGACGAGGGTGCGCATCGCCTTGGCCCGGTCCAGCACCAGCTCGGTCGGCCGCCCCGGCGGCAGCAGCTCGGCGGCCGTCAGCAGCCCCGTCACCGGCGTGCGCAGCTCGTGCGCGATGTCGGCGGTGACCCGGCGCTCGGCCTCCAGCCGCTGCTGCAGCGCGTCCGCCATGGCGTCCACCGCCCGGGCGAGGTCGTCGGTCTCGTCCCGTACGACACCGCCGATGGCGTCCCGCACCCGGACGTCCGGCTCGCCCCTGGCGACCTGGTTCGCGGCGGACGCCGCCTTGCGCAGCCGGCCCGACAACTGCCCGCCGATCAGTACACCGAGCGCGCTGCCGCCGAGCACGACCGCGATGGAGCCGATGACCAGGGCCTGGTCGAGGTCTTTCATCACGTTCGTGCTGCGGTCGGTGAAGTGGCTGTGGAGCGACAGGACATGTCCGCCCTTGACCGGGACCGCCGCCCAGATGTCCGGAACGTCGCCGCCGCGGTCGGTGACGTACGTGGCCCGGCGGCCTTCCTCGACCTTCTCGCGCAGCGCGGGCGGCAGGTCCGGGGCGTCGACCTCGATGTTGGGGAAGTTCGGCCGCCCGGACAGGTCGAAGTTGCGCTGGGCGATCTGGAGGCGCTCGTCCGCGAGGTCGCGCGCGTTGTCCAGCATCGATACGCGGGCGGCGTTGTGCACGACCAGGCTGAGCGCGATCGCCACCAGCGCACCGACCATCGCGATGGCCGCGCTGAGCTTCCATCTGAGCCCTGTGCGGATGCCCGCGCGCTCCATGCACCCTCCGAGCGGCCGCCGAATGATCCCCCGCATGTCCGCCCCGCTCAGGCCTTCAGCTTGTAACCGAAGCCGCGGACCGTCTCGATCCGGTCCTGGCCGATCTTTGTACGCAGCCGCTGCACATGGACGTCGACGACACGTGTGTCGCCGCCCCAGCCGTAGTCCCACACGCGTTCGAGCAGCTTGTCCCGTGAGAGCACCGTGCCCGGCGTCGAGGAGAACTCCAGCAGCAGCCGCATCTCGGTGGGCGTCAGCGCCACCGGCTGACCGGCCCGGCGTACCTCCATGCCCTCGGTGTCGATCTCCAGTTCGCCGAACGTGAGTACGCCACCGTCGATCGCCGATGGGTCGGCCCCCGTCTGTGCGCCCCCGCCGGCGTGCCCGAAACGGCGCAGCACCGCACGGATGCGGGCGACCAGGACAGCGCCGTCGAACGGCTTGGTCACATAGTCGTCGGCGCCCGCCTCCAGTCCCAGGACGACGTCGATGGAGTCGGCGCGCGCCGACAGCATGATCACCGGCACCGTCGACTCGTCGCGGATCCGCCGGCACAGGCTCACCCCGTCCAGGCCCGGGACCATGACGTCCAGGAGCGCGATGTCGGGGCGGTTCGCGCGGAACGCCTCCAGCCCCGACAGCCCGTCCGGCATCGCGGTGACGGCGAAACCGTCCCGCTCCAGGGCGAGCTGGGTGGCCTCGCGGATGACGTCGTCGTCCTCGACGAACAGGACATGGGTCTGGTCTGCCATCCCGCTGCTCTCAGTCCTCGTGGGGGTTCTTCGTGCTGTCACGGAGGTGACGTACGAATCGGGTGCCGGGTTCACTTCAGCCGGACGGCACCGGCGACGGTTTGCCACCGACCGCGTTGCTGTAGTCGGTGTGGTGGTAGTCCTCCTGGACGAAGCGCCCGGATTCCCAGCTGTATGTGATCACGTTCTCGCCGGACGGATTCGACACGGGGTCGCCCTTGTCGTACACCTGCTTGGTCACCATCAGGTCGCCCCGGTCTATCTCC
This sequence comes from Streptomyces herbicida, assembly GCF_032656585.1. Taxonomy (NCBI): domain Bacteria; kingdom Bacillati; phylum Actinomycetota; class Actinomycetes; order Kitasatosporales; family Streptomycetaceae; genus Streptomyces; species Streptomyces herbicida. The sequence goes on along the minus strand of NZ_JAUYWJ010000035.1, from coordinate 25,096 downwards.
GCGTAGACCGGGGACTCCTCGGCCTTGAACACATTCTCGTACCTGCCGTCGTACTCGCGGTACACGTACGAGCCGACGCCCACGGCGTCGGCACAGGTCAGCACATTGACCACGATGTCGTCGACCGAGCCGCCGGTCAGATCGCCGTAAGACACGTCGACCGGGTACTCGTCGCCGCACGGCTTGAGATACCGCTTGACCTCGGCCGAGACAAGCGGATCGTGCCGGACCAGGGAGACCGCGTCCACGGCCCTGTACGTGTCGGAGGGGGCGATGGTGGGGGAGGCCACGGGGCCCGCCCCCGCCACCGAGTCGGCATGTGCCGGGCCCTCGTCACGGGCGCCGGTGCCGCCGGTGGCACAGGCGGCGACGAAAAGGCCGAGGGCGGCGATCACGGCCACCGCCGTGATCGCCGCCTGGTAGACCCCGCGAGCCGCGGTCGGCACATCGGCGGGCAGGCCGCGCACCGCTCCCGCTCCTCACGCTCCAGCGCGCGTGCGTCCAGATCGCGGGCCTCCAGCTCCTCGCGGAGCCGGGCGAGCGCCCGGTGCAGCGTGCTCTTGACCGTTCCCGCCGACATGCCGAGGGCGGCGGCCGTCTCCTCCGTGGACATCTGCTCCCAGTGTCGCAGCACGACGACGCTGCGCTGCTTCGGAGCGAGAACCTTCATGATGTCCATCAGGAGCGCGCGGTCCGCGTGCTGCTCGGTGGCGTCCTCCACACACGCGTCCGGCAGCTGCTCGGTCGGGACTTCCTCCAGCTTCCGGGCCCGCCACCACTCGGTACGCGTATTGATCATCACGCGGCGCAGATAGGCGTCCGCGAGCCGCTTGTCCGCGATGCCCTCCCAGCGGCCGTACGTCCGCACCAGCGCCGTCTGGAGCAGGTCCTGCGCGTCGACCGGGTCCGGGACCAGACGGCGTGCGCTGCGCAGCAGCGCGTCCTGCCGAGTGCGGACGTACTCTTCGAATTCGAGCACCTCGCCCTGCGCCATGATCAACCGCCTCCGTTCCCCGTTTTTCTCCGGCCCTGTGCCTGTCCTGCGGTGCTCCGGTTGGTCGTGCCGGGCACAGGAATGAAGCTACGGAGCTGTTGTCACGGCGCTGTCCGAAGCAGCCTGCGGGAAGCACTCGGCTGTCCGTCGGTTGTGTAACGGAAGTGGGTTCGGGGTAAGGGGTGCGGTTGTATTGCCCTGGTACGGGTCGATTTGGTGGGCTGGGTGGCTGTGAAACAACCCCCGGGCTCTGTGACTTGTCTGTGTGTCAGCTCAGCGGCAGCCGATAGAGGCCGCCCGGCAGCGGCTCCACCAGACCGTCCGCGACGAGCCCGTCCAGCGCCCGGGCACGCTGCACCGGCTCGTGCCACACCCGGTCCAGAGCCGGCTGCGGCACGGGGGCGTGCGCCTCGCGCAGTACGGCGAGGAGCTTGCCGCGGACCTGGCGGTCCGTACCGGCGTACGTCTGGCCGCGACGCGGCGGGCCCTCGTGCTCCGGCTTGCCCGCGAGCCGCCAGGCGCACTGGGCGGCGATCGGGCAGCGCGGGCAGGTCTCGTTCTTCGCCGTGCACACCAGTGCGCCCAGCTCCATGGAGGCGGCGGCCCAGCGGGCGGCGGTGCCCTCGTCCTGGGGCAGCAGCTCACGGGCGAGCCTGCGCTCCGCGGCGGTGGTGGCGTTCGGCGGGTACTGCACACCGGTGACCGCGCGGGCGAAGACCCGGCGGACATTGGTGTCCAGCACGGCGTGCCGCTGCCCGTAGGCGAAGGAAGCCACCGCCGCGGCCGTGTACTCGCCGATGCCGGGCAGCGCGAGCAACTGTGCGTGGTCCGTCGGTACGTCGCCGCCGTGCCGCTCCGTTATGGCGACCGCGGCGCCGTGCAGACGCAGTGCGCGGCGCGGGTAGCCGAGCCGGCCCCAGGCGCGGACGGCCTCGCCGGGCGCCTCCTCGGCCAGGTCCGCGGGGCGGGGCCAACGGGCCAGCCACTGTTCGTAGACGGGCAGGACCCGGCTGACCGGGGTCTGCTGGAGCATGAACTCGCTGACCATCACGCCCCACGGGCCCGCTTCCGGGCGGCGCCAGGGGAGGTCGCGGGCGTGGGTGTCGAACCAGGCGATCACGGGGGCGTGGAGCATCTCAGTCATGGCCCTTCCGATCCTGCCACGCATTGGCCGGACACGGTCCGTGGCGGCGCCGGGGCGGGGCGTGCGGAGCGTGAAGCGAAGCTCTTTCGTGGGAAGTTGCCGTGATGATGATCCGGAAAAGTTGGTTTCGGGCGGCGGGTGGCGCCAGCAAGCGGGCCGATCTCTCGTAAAGTTTGCGCCGTGGGATCTCTGCGCAATCCGGTCGGGCCGCTTCCCTCCTCCATCTACTGGCGACGGAGGGTCGTCATGCTGTCGGTGGTCGCCGTTCTGGCGCTGCTGATCGCCTGGATCGCCACGGCGGGGGGCGGGGGCGGCAAGAAGAACGCCGGCGGGGCCGACGGCAAGAATCCCGCGTCCACGATCACGCCGGGACCGTCCGGCAGCGGGCCGGTGAACAGCCAACACCCCGGCGGCCGTGACGAGTCGGGGGGCGGGGGCACCGGCGGGAGCGACTCCGGCGGGGGCGACACCGGGTCCGGTGACGGCGGGTCGGGTGACGGCGGTGGCTCCGGCTCCACGGACGGGAGCGGTTCGGACGGCGGTTCCGGGTCGGGCTCCGGTTCCTCCTCCGGCGGCAGCGTCAATGCGGCGGCCACGCTGCCTGCCTCCTCCGGGCTGCCCAACTGCTCCTCCGGAGCGGTCACGTTGAGCCTGCGCAGCCGGCACAACTCGTACTCGCCCGATCAGACCCCGACTTTCGAACTCACCGCGAAGAACTCGTCGTCCGGTGACTGCAAGGTCGATCTCGGTCCGAAGAGCGCGGTGTTGACGATCACCCAGGCCCACGGCAGCGACTCGTACTGGTCGTCGGCCGACTGTCCGAAGGGCGCCGGGAGCCTGGTGTACCGGGTGCCGGCGGGCAGCAGCATCACCTACACCGTGAAGTGGGACCGCAAGCCGAGCGCTCCGCAGTGCGCCACGCCTCCGGCGGGGTCGGCGGAGGCGGGCACTTATCTGCTGGAGGCGAAGGCCTCGGGGTTCAGCATCGCGCCGACGTCGTTCGTGCTGTCGGCGGACTAGGTCGTGCCGTGCGGGGCCGAGCGCCCCGGCAGGGGTGCCCGGCGGTGACATGGGCGGCTCCGCCGCGCGGGCGCGCCCGGCCCGAACTCAGACGTAGCGCTCCAGGATCGACGACTCCGCCAGCCGCGACAGGCCCTCCCGCACGCTGCGCGCCCGGGCCTCGCCCACGCCGTCCACGGTCTGGAGGTCGTCCACGCTCGCCGCGAGGAGCTTCTGCAGACCGCCGAAGTGCTCCACAAGACGGTCGATGATCGCGCCCGGCAGCCTCGGCACCTTGGCCAGGAGCCTGAAGCCCCGCGGGGACACCGCCGAGTCGAGGGCCTCGGGGGAGCCGGTGTAGCCGAGGGCACGGGCCACCGTGGGCAGTTCGAGGAGCTCGGCGTGGCTGAGGGCGTCGAGCTCCGACAGGGCCTCGTCGACCGTGCGGGAACGCTTGGCCGTCGGCTCGGGCACATAGTCCCGGACCACCAGCTCGCGCTCGGGCTCCACGCCCGCGATCAGCTCGTCCAGCTGGAGCGCCAGGAGGCGTCCGTCCGTGCCCAGTTCGACCACGTATTCGGCGATTTCGGTGGCGATGCGGCGCACCATCTCCAGGCGCTGTGCGACGGCGGACACATCGCGGACCGTCACCAGGTCCTCGATCTCCAGCGCCGACAGCGTTCCCGCGACCTCGTCCAGGCGGAGCTTGTAGCGCTCCAGCGTGGCCAGGGCCTGGTTGGCGCGGGACAGGATCGCCGCCGAGTCCTCCAGCACCCTGCGCTGCCCGTCGACGTACAGGGCGATCAGGCGCATCGACTGGGAGACGGAGACCACAGGGAAGCCGACCTGCTTGGAGACGCGGTCCGCCGTGCGGTGCCGGGTGCCCGTCTCCTCCGTGGGGATCGTGGGGTCCGGGACCAGCTGGACGCCGGCCCGCAGGATCTTCGACAGGTCCGAGGAGACCACGATGCCGCCGTCGAGCTTGCACAGCTCGCGCAGGCGCGTCGCGGTGAACTCCACGTCCAGGACGAAACCGCCGGTGCACATCGCCTCGACGGTCTTGTCGGAGCCGAGCACGATGAGTCCGCCCGTGTTGCCCCTCAGTACGCGTTCGAGCCCGTCACGCAGGGCCGTACCGGGTGCCACGGCACTCAGCGAGGCGCGCATCAGGCCATCGGAACCGGCAGTCCCACCGGACTTTCCGGGAGCTGCTGCCCGGTCGTTGGCTGCCACTGCACTCCTCCGGTCGCAGGTTCTGGGCGCTGCCGTTCGCGCACTCGGTTCGCACGGACGGGCGAGACCAGGGCAAAGTCTACCGGCGGTCCTCCGCCTCCCGTGGGGCCTCTCGGTGACGAGAGCGGGGAAGGACCCTGAGCGCGTCCCCTATGTCGGCGACTTCCAGAACCTTCATACCGGGAGGGATCTTGCCCGGATCGCCCGGCACGAGCGCGTGCGTGAAGCCCAGACGGTGGGCCTCCGCGAGCCTGCGCTGCACGCCCGTGACCCGTCTGACCTCGCCCGCGAGACCCACCTCACCGATGGCGACGAGGTTCTTCGGCAGCGGGGTGTCGCTGGCCGCGGAGGCGAGGGCCAGGGCGATGGCGAGGTCCGCGGCGGGCTCCGAGAGCTTCACCCCGCCCACCGTCGCCGAGTAGATGTCCCGCTTGCCGAGCGCGCTGATCCTGCCCCGCTGCTCCAGCACGGCGAGCATCATCGAGACACGGGAGGTCTCCAGGCCGGAGGTGGTGCGCCGGGGGGAGGGGATCTGGGAGTCGACGGTCAGCGCCTGGACCTCCGCCACCAGCGGGCGGCGGCCCTCCAGGGTCACCGTCAGGCAGGTGCCGGGCACCGGTTCGTCACGACGGGTCAGGAAGAGTCCACTGGGGTCGGCAAGGCCCGTGATGCCCTCGTCGTGCAGCTCGAAGCAGCCGACCTCGTCCGTGGCGCCGTACCGGTTCTTGACGCCCCGCACGAGCCGCAGCCGCGCGTGGCGGTCGCCCTCGAAGTGCAGCACAACGTCCACGAGGTGCTCGAGCAGACGGGGACCGGCGATGGCGCCGTCCTTGGTGACATGGCCCACAAGGAGCGTGGACATGCCCCTCTCCTTCGAGGCGCGGATCAGCGCCCCCGCCACCTCCCGCACCTGGGCCATGCCGCCGGGCGCCCCGTCGATCTCGGGGGAGGCGACCGTCTGCACGGAGTCGAGGATCAGCAGGGACGGCTTCACCGCGTCCAAGTGGCCGAGGACGGCCGCCAGGTCGGTCTCGGCCGCGAGATACAGATGGTCGTCGATGGCCTTGATGCGATCGGCGCGCAGCCGCACCTGGCTCGCCGACTCCTCGCCGGTCACATAGAGCGTGCGGTGCTCGTCGCTCGCGGACTTGGCCGCCACGTCGAGCAGGAGCGTCGACTTGCCCACGCCGGGCTCGCCCGCCAGCAGCACCACCGCGCCGGGCACGAGTCCGCCCCCGAGCACCCGGTCCAGCTCGGGCACACCGGTCGGGCGCGCGGTGGCCTGGCGCCCGTCGACCTGGCCGATGGGGAGCGCGGACGTGGTGACGCGCCCCGGCGTCGTGGTCCGCACCGCGGGCGCGCCGTACTCCTCGACGGTCCCCCAGGCCTGGCACTCGGGACACCGGCCGAGCCACTTGGCCGTCTGCCAGCCGCACTCCGTGCAGCGGTAGGACGGGCGGTCCTTGGTGGTCTTGGTACGGGCAGCCATGCGGAAACCGTAGCCGCAGGCACTGACAGCGCACCGACCGCCGGACCGGTACGGGACCGGACCGGCCACTCGCCGTCGCGAATGAGCCACGGAATGAAGGGTTCCTGTCCCCTTATGAGGGATCGTTTCACCCGTACGGATTAAAAGTGCTCAAGTGGGAAGAAGGGGCCATCCACCGCCGCCTACGGTCGCACAGGTGACGAGCAGCACCAGGGAGACCTCGACCCGCACCACCGGCGCGCACCGGGCGCACCGGGAGGCGCGTGACCGTGCTGCGGCGCGCACGCCGGCGCAGCGGACGCCGGCGCGCTACGAGCCGTATCTGGACGGTCTGTTCACCTACTGCCTGTCGGTGCTGTGCGACCACGACACGGCGACCGCCGCGCTGGGCGACGTGCTCGCGCTGGCCGGGCGGCGCGGGCAGCGCGTCCCGGACGAGGCGGACCGCCGGGCCTGGCTCTACGCGCTGGCCCGCTGGGCGTGCCTGCGCAAGCTGGCCGAGGCCAAGCAGAAACGTCAGGGCACCCACGCGGCGGGCCGTGCGGGAGCGCAGCGGCGGGGCCCGCAGGCCACCGCCCCGCCCGCGTCCGGCGAGGTCCAGGAGCAGCGTCGGCGCGAACTCGCGCTGCTCGCCTGGCCGGAGGCCGCCGGGACCACCCCGGAACAGCGCGAGGCGCTCGAACTCGCCGTCCGGCACCACCTCGCCGCCCATGAGGTCGCCGCCGTCCTCGGCATGGACCGGACCGTCGCCCGCGAGCTGCTGGCCTCCGCCGCCTGCGAGGTGGAGCGCACCCGCGCGGCCCTCGCCGTCGTCGAGACCGGCAGCTGTCCCGGCGTGGCCCTCCTCACCGGGGACAACCAGCTCGTCCTCAGCACGGCCGTACGGCGTGAGCTGGTCCGGCACGTCGACGACTGCCCGCGATGCCGCCGGACCGCCGAACGCGCGGTCCCGGGCCGCTGGCCCGGCGCCAGCGTCACGCCCGCCGAGCTGCCCGTCCTGGAGGCGCCCCGCGCCGCCCTGCACGGCGCGTCGGCGCACCACTCGCGCGCGCGGGGCGCGGCGCTTCCGCGTTTCGACCGGCGCGGCTTCCCGATGGACCCGAAGGACCGTGCCGCCCGCCGCGACCGGCTACGCGCGCGTGCCGTCACGACGACCGTCGTCGCCACCGTGGTCGCCGCCCCCGTGCTCGCCCTGTGGGCCGCCTACCGCTCCCCGGCCGGGGACGACCCCGAGGGCCACACGGCCACCGCCAGCGAGGCACACGGACCCGACAGCCTGGGCGGCCACCCGGCCGACGACTACGAGAACGCGGGCAACGCCGACCTCGGACCCGGCGCCCACGTGGGCAGGAACGGGAAGTCCGACGTCTCCGTGCAGGTGATCAGTGTCTCCGGGGCCGGGAAGAAGGGGGCGGGGCAGCTCGCGGTGTCGGCAGGCAACAGCGGTGACACCACCCTGATCACGCTCACCGCCTCCGGCGCCGCGCCGGTCCGCTGGTCCGCCGCCACCTCGGCCCGCTGGCTCTACCTCAGCCAGTCCTCGGGAACCCTCCGGCCCGGCGAGTCGTTGACGATCAAGGTGTACGTCGACCATCTGCGCGAGCCGTCCGGCCACTGGAGCGCCCAGGTGGCGGTGTCACCGGCGGGCGCCGTCGTCTCGATCGACGGCTACGGAACCGCGCCCACCGGCCCCACGAATCCGGGAAACCCGCCCCCGACCTCCGCCCCGGACCCGACGCCCACCAGCTCGACCCCCACCGGCCCCTCGCCGAGCGACCCGCCGTCACCCGAGCCGACCCCGACACCCACCGACCCGTCCCCGACCCCCTCCGGTGGCTCGACCCCACCACCGGCCGACAGCGGCGACCCGAGCCCTTCGGACGGCCAGAACCCGTGATCAGGGGCTCCCGCGCGGTGACCGGCAGTCGGTCAGGCCGTCGGGTCCGCCGGGTGCGGTGCCAGCAGAGGCAGCCCGGACGCCAGCCGCTCCTCGCACAGCTCGACCAGACGGTCGTAGCCGGCCTTGCCCATCAGCTCGGTCAGCTCGGCCCGGTAGGAGACGTACACCGGGTCGCCCGCGCCGTGCGCCGACGTCGCCGACGTGCACCACCAGTGCAGGTCGTGGCCGCCCGGACCCCAGCCCCGGCGGTCGTACTCACCGATGGAGACCTGCAGGATACGTGTCTCGTCGGGACGGTCGATCCAGTCGAAGGTCCGCCGGATCGGCAGCTGCCAGCAGACGTCCGGCTTGGTCTCCAGCGGCTCCCGGCCCTCCTTGAGAGCCAGGATGTGCAGCGAGCAGCCCGCGCCGCCCTCGAATCCGGGGCGGTTCTGGAAGATGCACGAGCCCTTGTAGGGGCGGGTCTGGCGGGAGCCCTCGTCGTCCTCCGAGACCCAGCCGTGCTTCATGCCCTCGTCGTGGTGCTGCCAGACGTCCGGGGTGAGCCTCGCCACGTGCTCGGCGACCCGTTTCTCGTCGTCCTCGTCCGAGAAGTGCGCGCCCAGCGTGCAGCACCCGTCGTCCGCGCGGCCCGCCTGGATGCCCTGGCAGCCGCTGCCGAAGATGCAGTTCCAGCGAGAGGTCAGCCATGTCAGATCACACCGGAAGACCTGCTCGTCGTCCGCCGGATCCGGGAATTCCACCCACGCGCGTGCGAAGTCGAGCCCCTTCTCGTCGGCTGACAGGTCCTTCTTCGACTGCCTCGGTGGCTTCACCCGAGAAGAATCGCTGGAGGATTTGGTGGCCTTGTGGTCTTTCGCCTTTTTCGTCTTTGGCACCCGTCCAGGGTAAGTCGCCCGAGACCGCTCCGGGGACGGCCGAGCGCCCAGGTGGCAGTAGCGTTTCGTACATGAGACTCGGTGTCCTCGACGTGGGATCTAATACGGTGCATCTGCTGGTGGTGGATGCGCATCCAGGCGCGCGCCCGCTGCCGGCGCACTCGCACAAGGCGGAGTTGCGACTGGCCCAACTCCTCGACGGGGACGCTGCCATCGGCCCCGACGGGGTCGACAAGCTGATCGGTGTCATCCACGAGGCACTCCAGGCGGCCGAGGACAAGGGCGTCGAGGAACTGCTGCCGTTCGCCACCTCCGCCGTACGCGAGGCCAGCAACGCCGACGACGTCCTCGAGCGCGTGCAGGCCGAAACCGGCGTCGAGCTGCAGGTCCTCACCGGCGCCGAGGAGGCCCGGCTCACCTTCCTCGCCGCCCGCCGCTGGTTCGGCTGGTCGGCCGGAAAGCTGCTCGTCCTGGACATCGGCGGCGGCTCCCTGGAGATCGCGTACGGCATCGACGAGGAGCCGGACGCCGCGGTCTCGCTCCCGCTCGGCGCCGGGCGGCTGACCGCGTCCTGGCTGCCCGGGGACCCGCCCGGCACCGAGGCGATAAGGACTCTGCGCCGTCATGTACGGGCCGAGATCGCACGCACGGTGGGAGAGTTCAGCCGCTTCGGCGCCCCCGACCACGTGGTCGCCACCTCCAAGACCTTCAAGCAGCTGGCCCGTATCGCCGGCGCCCCCCGCACCGCCGACGGCCTCTACATCCAGCGCGAGCTGAAGCGGGAGTCCCTGGAGGCCTGGGTGCCGCGCCTGGCCGGCATGACCACCGAACAGCGCTCGGAACTGCCCGGCGTCTCCGAGGGCCGCTCCGGCCAGCTGCTGGCGGGGGCGCTGGTGGCCGAGGGGGCGATGGATCTGTTCGGAGTGGAGAACCTGGAGATCTGCCCCTGGGCGCTGCGCGAGGGCGTGATCCTGCGACGGCTCGACCACATGGGATCGGCCTGAAACCGACGTCGGCGACCGCGCCCCCGAAGGGGCGCGGGGCGATGACGTCCGAGGCTCCGCCGCACGGGCACGACCAGCCGCAGGTGGCCCGCCCGCGGCTATGGCAAAGCACACAACGGCCAACGGGCACCCCGCGCTCCGCCAACCTCACCCCGTAATCTGTCTCCGTGGCAGAACCAAGGGACGTTGTCCGCATCCCGGATGCGAAGGTCGCCCTGTCGACGGCCTCCGTCTACCCGGAGTCGACGGCGACGGCCTTCGAGATCGCCGCGCGCCTCGGGTACGACGGGGTCGAGGTCATGGTGTGGACCGACCCGGTCAGCCAGGACATCGAGGCGCTGCGCCGGCTCAGCGACTACCACCGCATCCCGATCCTGGCCGTCCACGCCCCCTGCCTGCTGATCACCCAGCGCGTCTGGTCCACGGACCCCTGGGTCAAGCTCCAGCGCGCCCGGGCGGCCGCCGAGAAGCTCGACGCCGGCACGGTCGTCGTCCACCCGCCGTTCCGCTGGCAGCGGCAGTACGCCCGTGACTTCGTCGCCGGGATCTGGCGGATGGCGAACGAGACGGACGTACGGTTCGCCGTCGAGAACATGTACCCGTGGCGCTACCGCGACCGCGAGATGCTGGCGTACGCCCCCGACTGGGACGTGACCAACGACGACTACCGCCACTTCACGATCGACCTCAGCCACACGGCGACCGCCCGCACGGACGCCCTCCAGATGATCGACCGCATGGGCGACCGCCTGGGCCACGTGCACCTCGCCGACGGCAACGGGTCGGCGAAAGACGAGCACCTGGTGCCCGGGCGCGGCAGCCAGCCCTGCGCCGAGGTGCTGGAGCGGCTCGCGCTCACCGGCTTCGACGGCCACGTCGTCATCGAGGTCAACACCCGGCGCGCGATGTCCAGCGCCGAACGCGAGGCCGACCTGGCCGAGGCGCTGGCCTACACACGCCTGCACCTGGCCTCCGCGGTGAAGGTGCCCCGACGATGACCGGCATCACCCCGCGCCGCACCGAGGCGAACTCCAGGCGCCGCGGCCGTCCCCCGCGCACCGAGTCCGCCGATACCCGCGACCGCATCCTGGCCGCGGCCCGCGAGGAGTTCTCCGAGCGCGGCTACGAGAAGACCTCGGTACGCGGCATCGCCAAGGCCGCCGGTGTCGACTCCGCGCTGGTCCACCACTACTTCGGCACCAAGGAGCAGATGTTCGAGGCGGCCATCGAGGTCGCCTTCGCGCCCGCGCTCAACGCGCCGACCGCGATCGCCGACGGTCCCCTCGAGGGGGTCGGCGAGCGGCTCACCCGCTTCATCTTCGGCATCTGGGAGAATCCCACCACCCGCACGCCGCTGCTGGCGATCGTCCGCTCCGCGGTCAACAACGAGACCGCGGCCGCCGTCTTCCGCCGCCTGGTCGCCTCCCAGCTGCTGCGCCGCATCGCCTCCCAGCTGGACCTGCCCGACGCGGAGCTGCGGGCCGAGCTGGCGGCGGCGCAGCTGGTGGGGTGCGCGATGCTGCGGTACGTGATCAAGGTGGAGCCGCTGGCCTCGGCGGACCTGGAGCAGATCGTGGCCCGGGTGGCACCCGTGGTCCAAGGACATCTCACGGCTCCCTGACCGCCGGATTTCCCGAGAGCGACCGCCGGATTTCCCGAGAGCGACCGCCGGATATCCCGAGAGCGACGGTCGGATTTCCCGAGACGCTCATCCCGCATTCCGGACACCTCGTCCCGATCCCTGGATGACCGGCGTACGCTCGTTGGCAATCAGAAGTCTCTCTGATCGCAGTCTCTGAAGGAGCGAGCGAGATGCCCGAGCTGAGGTCCCGCACAGTCACCCACGGCCGCAACATGGCGGGCGCCCGCGCCCTTATGCGCGCCTCCGGTGTACCCGGTGCGGACATCGGCCGGAAGCCGATCATCGCGGTCGCCAACAGCTTCACGGAGTTCGTGCCGGGCCACACCCACCTCCAGCCGGTCGGCCGGATCGTCAGCGAGGCGATCACGGAGGCGGGCGGCATCCCGCGCGAGTTCAACACCATCGCCGTCGACGACGGCATCGCGATGGGCCACGGCGGCATGCTGTACTCCCTGCCCTCCCGCGACCTGATCGCGGACTCGGTCGAGTACATGGTCGAGGCGCACTGCGCCGACGCCCTGGTCTGCATCTCCAACTGCGACAAGATCACCCCGGGCATGCTGCTGGCGGCCCTGCGCCTGAACATCCCGACGGTCTTCGTCTCCGGCGGACCCATGGAGGCCGGCCGCGCCACGCTCGTCGACGGCACGGTCCGCACCCTCGACCTGGTCGACGCGATCTCCGACGCCGTCAACGACAAGATCTCCGACGAGGACATCCTCCGTATCGAGGAGAACGCCTGCCCGACCTGCGGCAGCTGTTCCGGCATGTTCACCGCGAACTCGATGAACTGCCTGACCGAGGCGATCGGCCTGTCCCTGCCCGGCAACGGCTCGGTCCTGGCCACCCACACGGCCCGCAAGCAGCTGTACGTCGACGCGGCCCGCACGGTGATGGACATCACCCGCCGCTACTACGAGCAGGACGACGAGACGGTCCTCCCGCTCAACGTCGCCACCTTCGCGGCCTTCGAGAACGCCATGGCGCTCGACATCGCGATGGGCGGCTCCACGAACACGATCCTGCACCTGCTGGCGGCGGCCCAGGAGGCGGGCGTGCCCTTCGGCCTGGAGCAGATCGACGCGGTCTCGCGCCGCGTGCCCTGCCTGGCGAAGGTCGCCCCGAACGTCGCCAAGACCCGCACGTACTACATGGAGGACGTGCACCGGGCCGGCGGCATCCCCGCCCTGCTCGGCGAGCTGCACCGCGGGGGCCTGCTCAACGAGGACGTGCACGCGGTCCACAGCCCGTCCCTGGCGGACTGGCTGAAGACGTGGGACGTGCGCGGCGGCTCCCCGTCCCCCGAGGCCGTGGAACTGTGGCACGCGGCCCCCGGCTGCGTGCGCTCCGCCGAGGCCTTCTCGCAGTCCGAGCGCTGGGAGGCGCTGGACGACGACGCCGAGGGCGGCTGCATCCGCTCGGTCGAGCACGCGTACTCCAAGGACGGCGGCCTGGCCGTCCTCAAGGGCAACCTGGCCGTCGACGGCTGCGTGGTGAAGACGGCCGGCGTCGACGAGTCGATCTGGACCTTCGAGGGTCCGGCGGTGGTCTGCGAGTCGCAGGAGGAGGCCGTCGAGAAGATCCTCAACAAGCAGGTCACCGACGGCGACGTGGTGGTCATCCGCTACGAGGGCCCGAAGGGCGGCCCGGGCATGCAGGAGATGCTCTACCCGACGTCCTTCCTCAAGGGCCGCGGCCTGGGCAAGACCTGCGCCCTGATCACCGACGGCCGCTTCTCCGGCGGCACGTCCGGCCTCTCCATCGGCCACGCGTCCCCCGAGGCGGCCTCGGGCGGCACGATCGCCCTGGTCGAGGACGGCGACCGCATCCGCATCGACATCCCGGCCCGCACGATCGAGCTCCTGGTCGACGAGGCCGAGCTGGCCCGCCGAGAGCAGGCGCTGGACGGGGCGTACGCGCCGAAGAACCGGGAGCGGAAGGTCTCGGCCGCGCTGCGGGCCTACGCGGCGATGGCGACCAGCGCGGACAAGGGCGCCGTCCGTGACGTGACCAAGCTGGGCTGACGCTCCGGCCTTCGCAAGGGGCCGCCTCCCTCCCCGGGGGCGGCCCCTTCGCGTGTCACCAGGCCGACGGGTCGGCCGCGTCCACGGCGAACACGGTGCCGTCGGGGGCGGTGGCGCAGACGCGCCCGTTCTTGATCACGGGGGCGGGCGGCGCTCCCATGACCTCTGCCGAGTTCGCGCCCAGCCGCGCCGGGGTCTGCCCGACGAGCCTGCCCTTGCGGGCGTCGACGGCGAGCAGCCGCCCGTCGCCCGCGGTGAAGAAGACGTGCTCGCCGTCGGTGACCGGGTCCGAACCGCGGGTCACCGAGGTCTCCAGATGCCACAGCGACTTGCCCGCCGCCATGTCCACGGCCTCCAGGGAGCCGCCGGTGGCCAGCACATAGACCACGCTTCCCCGCACGGTGGCGTGGGCGCCCGCCGCCGCGACGGGCAGCGCCACACGACGTACCGCCCGGGAGCCGGGGGTGTAGCGGACGACCGCCGTCGTTTCCCCGTAGACCCGGTCGACCGATTGGAAGAAGAGCGAGCCGTCCTCGGCGCCGAAGGGCGTCAGTGTCCCCTTCAGCCGGGCATCCCACCGCACGTCACCGGTCAGCGGATCGACGGCGGTCACCCGCGTGCCCGACCCGTCGGCGGACGTGCTCGTCGCGTACGCCAGCGGGTCTTTGGGGAACGAGACGAACAACGGGCGGCTCTGGCCCGCGATCCGGCCGCTCCACCTGGTGTCGCCCGACGCGGCGTCCAGGCCCGTGACCGTTCCGTCGGCAGCGGTGAGCAGGGCCGTGCCGCCGACGTAGCGCACCATCGTGTCCGTCGGCAGACGCCGCTTCCAGACCTCCTTGCCGGTGGCGGGGTCCAGCGCCGTCAGACGCGAGCCGCCGCCGGTGTAGGGCTGGATCAGACCGCCCGCGAGGACCGGCGGGCCGCTGGTGGTCTTCGTGGCCACCGAGTGCCGCCACAGCACCTTCCCGTCGGTGGGGGAGAGCGCGAAGATCACGCCGGGCTGCGCACAGAGCAGTTTCTTCGCGCCGTACGCACACTGCGGCATCCCCGCCGCCTCGGGCGCGGGCTTCGTGTGCCAGGCGCTGAAGGCGGCCGCGCCGGTACGAGGACTCGTGCTCGTCGGCGCGGGTTCGCTGCCGCCGAACGCCTGGACCGAGGCCAGCACGGCGGCCACGGCAAGTCCGAGCGCACCGATGCCCAGCGCCGCCTTCCGGCCGGCGCGAAGCCTGGACGGCCGTTCGGCATCCGCGGCTTTCTTCGCTTCCCCGGTTTCCCCGGTTTCCTTGCTCTCGCCGGCGTGCCCGGCTTGCCCAGCAGGCTCGGCACCGGCCTCCGAAGCAGGTCCGTCCGTCGCGCGCTGAGCGGGTATGAACGCCTGGGTGTCGTACGACGCGGCCACCGACCGCAGCTCGCGCATGAGCTCGTCCGGAGTCGGCCGGTCCTCCGGCTCCTTGGCGAGACAGCGCACCACCAGCGGCGCGAGACTCTCCGGCACCCCGGTCAGGTCGGGCTCGTCGTGCACGACCTGGTAGGCGACGACATACGGGCTGTCGGAGTCGAACGGCCCGCGCCCGGTGGCCGCGTGCACCAGCACCGAACCGAGCGCGAAGATGTCGGCGGCGGGCCCGACCTCGCGCGGCCGCCGGAACTGCTCCGGCGCCATGAAGGGCGGAGTGCCGATCAACTTGCCGGTCTCGGTGCGCAGTTCGCTGTCCTTCGGCCGGGAGATGCCGAAGTCGATGACCTTCGGCCCGTCCTCGGCGAGCAGCACGTTGCTCGGCTTCAGATCCCGGTGGACGACCCCGACCCGGTGGATGTCGCGCAGCGCCTCCGCGAGCCCGGCCATCAGCCGGCGCAGTTGCGCGGTGGGCATCGGGCCGTTCCGCTTGACGTGATCGGACAGCGTGGGGCCGGGGATGAACAGCGTGGCCATCCAGGGCCGTTCGGCCTCCGGGTCGGCGTCGACCACGGGCGCGGTGAAGGCGCCGCTGACCTTTCGGGCCGCGGCCACCTCCTGCCGGAAACGGCCCCTGAACTCGCGATCCTTGGCGAACTCGGCGTGTACGACCTTCACCGCGAGCTTCAGCCCGGAGGTGCTCCGGGCCAGGTGCACCACACCCATGCCGCCCGAGCCCAGGCATGACTCCAGGCGGTAGTGACCGGCGTACTCGGGAAGTTCCGCTTCCGCGCCCGCTCCGGTGTTGCGCTGTGGCGCCATGGGACCACCCCCGTGCTGTTCGTCCGCGCGCGCGACGCAGGGAGCCTAGTCGATGATTCGTACGAGTCGGAGTCGGCTTGCTAGCCTCCGCGTGCGTGTTGCACAAGGGCGTTTCGTGCCGCGCAAGAGGGGAATGAACGGGACCCCATGACAGTCATGGGGCCAACGGGGGAGGAATCGCATGTCTGTTGAGCGTGTCGAAGAGGTCGAGGGAGCCGGCGAGGGGGAGGCCGTGGCGACGGCGGCCGCGACGGCGTCCCTGCACTACTACTCGGTCGCCCCGGGCCTCAGGCTCAATGTCCGCAGCGGCCCGGGCACCGGCTACAACATCGTCCGCGTCCTGCCCGAGGGCGCCAAGGTCGCGATCTACTGCCAGTCGCCGGGCACGAGGGTCGCGGGCTACTACGGCACCACGAACATCTGGGACAACATCGACAACGGCGAGTACGTCTCGGATTCCTACGTGAACACGGGCAGCGACGGCTACATCGCCCCGCGCTGCGGCTGACCCCGCACGGAGCCCGCGGCGCCGCGGAGCCATAATCGTCCCGTGAGCGACGAACCCGGCACCACGGACACCCCCGCGGGCTCCGCCGACGGAGCCCGGAGCGGGCCCCGCCCCGAGCCCCTGCGCTTCTTCGGCACGTCCTGGGTGAACCACGACAACGGTTACCCGGGCCGGCGTGCCGCCGTGGCCGCCGGCTCGCTGGCCGCGGCCGTCGCGTCCGCGTTCGTGCTCCGGTTCGCCTACCAGGGCCTGCAGATCGCCGGCACCGGCTCCTTTGTGAACGTGCTGGTCGTGGCGATGTTCGCGATCTGCAGCGCGCTGGCCTTCCGCAACACCTGGGACGGGTTCGGCAAGCGCCTCGACCCCGACCGTCAGGCCTCCCTGCGCGGGCTCCTGGCCATCGGCTTCGTCGGCTCGCTGCTCGCCTACTTCTTCCGCTCCCTCACCGAGGCCCCGGGCGAGAAGCTCCACCGCGAGGAGTACGAGAAGGCACGCGAGGAATACGAACGCCGCTCCTCGCGGCGCACCGGGAACCCCTCGAAGAAGCGCCGGAGGAAATAGCCCGCGGACGCCGGCGGCGGGAAACCCGCTGTCGTCGGGCGCCCCTTCCTCACCACCATGGCCGTATGACCATGACGCCTCCGCCTTCCCCCACCCCCGACCGGGCCCACTCCTTCAACGCCGCCGCGGCCCAGTACGCCGCGAACCGGCCCTCCTATCCGCCCGCCCTCTTCGACGCCGTCGAGGAACTCGCCGCCCGCCCCCTCGGCGGTGCCCGGGTCGTGGACGTGGGTGCCGGTACCGGTATCGCGACGGCGCTGCTGCGGGCCCGGGGTGCCGATGTGGTCGCGGTGGAGCCCGGTGAGGGCATGGCGGCCCAGTTCCGCCACGCCCTGCCCGGCATCCCGATCGTCCGGGGCAGCGGCGACGCCCTCCCCCTGGCCGACGCGAGCGCCGACTTCCTCACCTATGCGCAGGCCTGGCACTGGACGGACCCGGCCCGGTCGGTGCCGGAGGCGCTGCGCGTGCTGCGCCCGGGCGGTGCGCTGGCGCTGTGGTGGAACACCCACGCCCTCGACGTCGAGTGGATCGCCGAGGCCGCCGAGCGCGCCGGCCGCTTCTTCGGTAACGACGTCGCCGCCGAGAGGGAGCGGGCCGCCCGGACCGAACTCGCCGACCCCAGCGGCCGTCTGCGCTTCACGCGCCGTGAGGTCCGCTGGAGCCGCCGTGTCCCCCTTGCCACACATCTCGCCAACGTCGGCAGCCACTCGGTCTTCCTCCTCACGCCGCAGGAGCGCCGGACCGCCTTCTTCGACGAGGAGCGCGCCCATCTGCTGAAGGTCTTCCCGGACGGCGTCGTCGAGGAGACCTACGACGTCCTGCTACTGGTGGCCACCCACACCTGACCCGAGGGCTGTCCGCTCGGCGGCCCACCCCTCCAGGGCCGCCGCGCACGCCCGGTCCACATACCGCAGGCCGCCGAGCTCCAGCCGGACCTTCCGGTCGCGCGGGACCGCCTCCAACGCGTCCAGCAGCTTCGGCAGCCGCAGGAACGTCGCATGCCCCAGCACCCGCACGACGATCCCCGCTTCTCCCCGGTCCTCGCTCTCCACGTGCACATGGCTGACCTCCCACGCGGTCTTCGCCACCGCCAGCACGAGGCCGACCAGCACCCCCTCGAACAGGTTCCCGACGACGATCACGATCGCCGTCACCGAGAGCACCACCACCTCTCCCCGATGTCCGCGCCACAGCCCGCGCAGCTCCCGCACCGGCACGAGCCGGCACCCCGCGTGCACCAGCAGTCCGGCCAGCGCCGCCACCGGAACCACCCCGAGCGCACCGGGCAGCAGCGCCGTGAACAGCAGCAGCCATGCCCCGTGCAGTACGCGCGACGCCTTCGTCCGGGCTCCCGCCTGCACGTTCGCCGCGCTCCGTACGATCACCGCGGTCATCGGTAGCGCACCCAGCACCCCGCACACCGCGTTCCCCGCTCCCTGTGCGATCAGCTCCTTGTCGTACTCCGTCCGCGGTCCCTGGTGCAGCCGGTCCACCGCCGCCGCGCTGAACAGGGACTCGGCGGACGCGATCAGTGCGAAGGCGGCGACGGTTCCGAGCACGCCCACTTCCGTCAGCCGTCCGAAGTCCACCACCTCCGGGAGCCGTACGGCATCCAGCACACCGCGCACCTCGACGCGCCGCACATCCAGATCGAACAGCCAGGTCACCGCCGTCGCCCCGGCAACCGCCACCAGTGGCGCGGGCACCAGCCGGGCTCCCCGCCGCCAGCGCGGCCACAGCACCAGTACGGCAATGGTGGCACCGCCCACCGACAACGCCACCGGTCCCACCCGCGCGGGCAGCGACACCAGCCCGGCGATCTTGGCGAGCCCGCCCGCCGGAGCGGCCGCGTCCCCGAGGGCGTAGACCTGACCGGCCACCAGCACGAGCCCGATGCCGGCGAGCATCCCGTGCACGACCGCCACCGACACCGCCCGGAACCACCGCCCGAGCCGCAGCAGTCCCAGGCCGATCTGCACCAGCCCGGCTGCGAGCACCAGCACGCCGAGCCCTTCGACCCCGTACTCCCGCACGGCCTCGTACACCAGCACGGTCAGCCCCGCCGCCGGGCCGCTCACCTGCAGGCTGCTGCCCGGCAGCGCCCCGGCGACCAGCCCGCCCACTATCCCGGTGACCAGCCCCAGTTCGGCCGGGACACCGGAGGCCATGGCCACGCCCACACACAGCGGCAGCGCGACGAGGAACACAACGAGGGACGAGAAGAGATCGGCCTTGCCTACGACACGGCGCATGACGGCAGCACCTCCGATGACGAGGAACGCGAAGCCCGCGAGGGCACGAATGGCAGTGAAATCCATTGTCGGAAAAGGGAGTTGGAGTGCCGCCCGGTTCGTGTGGCCACCTGGTGAAGACGGGTGCGCACGAGCGGACCGCACTCTTCCGGCCACCCCACAGCGCCTGCGTGCCACCGAACGCACCCCACTTGACGGCATACGGCCCCGCGAGGATTATTCATCGCATGATGAATTACTCGTCCGGGCCACCGGAGACCCCGGCCGTCGAGGCCGCCGCCCTCACCGTCGTCCGTGGTCCCCGCACCGTCCTGCGCGGCCTCGACTTCACCGTCCCGCGCGGTCAGATCACCGGCCTGCTGGGCCCCTCGGGATGCGGCAAGTCGACCCTCATGCGCTCGATCGTGGGCACCCAGGCCAAGGTCACGGGCACCCTCCAGGTCCTCGGCCGGCCCGCCGGCGACCCCCTCCTGCGCACCCGCATCGGCTACGTCACCCAGGCCCCGTCCGTCTACGACGACCTGACCGTCCGCCAGAACCTCGACTACTTCGCCGCGATACTCGACCCCGGCCTCCCCCACGCTCGAACTCGCTCGCGCGGGGGGACCCCCATCGCCGCCGAACGCCGCCGCGAGAACGTCACCCGGGCCATCAACGACGTCGACCTCACCAGCCACGCCGACGCCCTCGCCGGCAACCTCTCCGGTGGCCAGCGCAGCCGCGTCTCCCTCGCGGTGGCCCTGCTGGGCACCCCCGAACTCCTGATCCTCGACGAACCCACCGTCGGCCTCGACCCGGTCCTGCGCCGCGACCTGTGGAACCTCTTCCACGACATCGCCGCCACCCGCGGCGCCACCCTCCTCATCTCCTCCCACGTCATGGACGAGGCCGAACGCTGCCACCGGCTCCTGCTCATGCGCGAGGGCGAGATCCTCGCCGACGACACCCCCGACGCCCTGCGCACCCGTACCGGAGCGGACACCGTCGAGGCGGCGTTCCTGCACCTGGTGGACGAAGCGGTCGCCGCCGGCCGCACCAAGGAGACAGCCCGATGAGCACGACCACCGCGCCCGCCCCCACCAGCGCCCTGAACCTCTCCCGGACCACCGCCACCGCGACCCGGGTGCTGCGCCAGCTCCGCCACGACCCGCGCACGATCGCGCTGATGATCCTCGTCCCCTGCCTGATGCTGTTCCTGCTCCGCTATGTCTTCGACGGCAGCGCCCGCACCTTCGACAACATCGGCGCATCACTGCTCGGGATCTTCCCGCTGATCACGATGTTCCTGGTCACGTCCATCGCCACCCTGCGCGAACGCACCTCGGGCACCCTCGAACGCCTCCTCGCCATGCCCCTCGGCAAGGGCGACCTCATCGCCGGCTACGCCCTCGCCTTCGGCGGCCTCGCCATCGTCCAGTCGGCACTGGCCACCGGCCTGGCCGTGTGGTTCCTGGGCCTGGACGTCACGGGCTCGGCATGGCTGCTGCTCCTGGTCGCCCTGCTCGACGCGCTGCTCGGCACGGCCCTCGGCCTCTTCGTCTCGGCCTTCGCGGCCTCGGAATTCCAGGCGGTCCAGTTCATGCCCGCGGTGATCTTCCCCCAACTCCTGCTCTGCGGCCTGTTCACCCCCCGCTCCAACATGCACCCCGTCCTGGAGGGCATCTCCAACGTCCTCCCCATGTCCTACGCCGTCGACGGCATGAACGAGGTCCTGCACCACACGGACATGACGACGACCTTCCTCAGGGACGTCCTGATCGTGGCCGGGTCCGCGGTACTGGTACTGGGACTGGGAGCGGCCACCCTGCGACGCCGGACGGCGTAACGGCTCGCTTCGAGAAGGCCAGCACCGTGCAGCCCGTCCGGCGTTCGAGGACGCGGCCGTTCAGGCCGAAGCGAGGGTCTGGGGGCGCAGCCCCCGGGCGGGGTCGAAGGAGCGGCAGCCCCTGGGGACGGGACGGGACGGGACGGGCAGGGGCGGCGGGGGCGCGGACCCTCGACGGCAACCCGGCAACGGACGTCCGCCCACCGGACAGCGAAACCCCGCTCCTGCGCACCGGTGCGAGGATGAACCCGGACGACGCAACCCCCGGAGGGCACCCGCACCATGACCCAGAAAGTCGCAGTCCTCGGCACCGGCAAGATCGGCGAAGCCCTGCTCAGCGGAATGATCCGAGCCGGCTGGGCCCCCGCCGACCTCCTGGTCACCACCCGCCGCTCCGAACGGGCCGAAGAACTCCGCACCCGCTACGGAGTAACCCCGGTCAGCAACGCCGAGGCCGCCAAGAACGCCGACACCCTGATCCTCACGGTCAAGCCGCAGGACATGGGCGCCCTCCTCGACGAACTCGCCCCGCACATCCCCACCGACCGCCTGGTCATCAGCGGAGCCGCGGGTATCCCCACCTCCTTCTTCGAGGAGCGCCTGGCCGCGGGCACCCCGGTCGTCCGGGTCATGACGAACACCCCGGCCCTCGTCGACGAGGCCATGTCCGTCATCTCCGCGGGCAGCCACGCCACCGCCGAACACATGGCCCATGCCGAGGAGATCTTCGGCGCCGTCGGCAAGACGCTCCGCGTCCCCGAGTCCCAGCAGGACGCCTGCACCGCCCTCTCCGGCTCCGGCCCGGCCTACTTCTTCTACCTGGTCGAAGCCATGACCGACGCCGGCATCCTCCTCGGCCTGCCCCGCGACAAGGCCCACGACCTCATCGTCCAGTCCGCCATCGGCGCCGCGGTGATGCTCCGCGACAGCGGCGAACACCCGGTCAAGCTCCGCGAGAACGTCACCTCACCCGCGGGCACCACCATCAACGCCATCCGTGAACTGGAGAACCACGGCGTACGAGCCGCCCTGATCGCCGCCCTCGAAGCCGCCCGCGACCGCAGCCGCGAACTGGCCTCCGGCAAGAAGGACTGACCCGGAACCGTCCCCCGGGGGGCGGCACCTCAGCCCGCCGCGTCCACGATCTCCTTCGTGGTCAGCACCCGTGCGAAGCCGCCCCCGTGCAGGGACACCGCCGACGCCTGCGCCAGCTCGTCCGCGGTGCGCCGCCAGCCGAACGGCCCCTCCAGGTCGAAGGTGTACGTCGCGTCGTACGCGACCAGCACGTCGAACCCGAGATTCCCGCCCATCCGGGCCGTCGTCTCCACGCACATATTGGTCTGGATCCCGGCCAGTACCACCTGCGCGATCCCCTGCGCCCTCAGCCAGGCCGCCAGATCCGGCGTGCCGAGGAAGGCGGAGTTCACGGTCTTCGTGATCAGCAGCTCACTGCCGTCCCCCTTCCCGCGCCGCTGCTCCACATAGTCCTTGAAGTCATTGCCCACGTATCCCGGCCGCAAGGGCGACTGCGGCTTCGACGAGTCGTGCCGCACGAAGACGACCGGCCGCGCCGCCCCCTGCCATGCGTCGATCAGCGAGGCGAGGTTGTCGTCCGCCCCGGGATTGTTGCGCGGCCCCCAGAACTCGGCCTCCTCGAAGCCCTTCTGCACGTCGACGACCACCAGCGCTGCGTTCTCTGCGATCTCCATGCCCTCGATCCTGCCGCCGCAGGCACGCCCGCCCCAGAAGGGTAGAAGACAGCGATCGATGGTTTACTGCCAGACGTGACCACAGCCCCGTACCGCGTGGCCCTCGTCGCCTTCCCCGGTGTCCGCGCCTTCGACGTCTCCGTCATCACCGAGGTCTGGGGCACCGACCGCACCGATCGCGGCGCCCCCGCCTTCGACCTGCGCAGAGTCGCCACCGACACCACCACCCCCATCCCCATGCGCGGCGGCTTCGCCCTGTACGCCGACCGCACTCTGAACTGGCTGAACCGAGCCGATCTCATCGTCGTCCCCGGCCTCGACGACCACCTCACTCCCGCACCCGCCCCCGTGCTCGACGCCCTGCGCCGCGCCCACGCCCGCGGCACCACCCTCGCCGCCCTCTGCGGCGGCGCCTTCACCCTCGCCCAGGCAGGCCTCCTCGACGGCCGCCGAGCCATCACCCACTGGAACCTCGTCGAGCTCCTGCGCGCCCACCACCCCCATATCGCCGTCGTCCCCGACGCCCTCTTCATCGAGGACGACAACATCTGGACCGCCGCCGGCACCGCGGCCGGCATCGACCTCTGCCTCCACCTGGTACGCCGGTCCCACGGCGCCGAGGCGGCCGCCACCATCGCCCGCTCGATGGTCACCGCCCCCTTCCGCACCGGCACGCAGGCACAGTTCATCGAGCACCCCACCCCGCGCGCGGACCGCGACGCCGACACCCTCGCCGCCGTACAGGAACACGCCCTGCGCCACCTCCACGAACCGCTCACGGTCGCCGATCTGGCCGCCCGAGCGGGCATGTCGCCGCGCTCCTTCGCCCGCCACTTCACGGCCGCCACCGGCACGACACCGCTGAGGTGGCTCCTGGACCAGCGCATCGCCGCGGCCCAGAAACTCCTCGAACGCACCGACCTGCCCATGCCCGAGATCGCCCGCCGCGCCGGCTTCGGCAGCGAGGTCACGATGCGCCAGCACTTCGCATCGCGCCTCGCCACCAGCCCGCGCGCCTACCGGGCCGCGTTCAGCGCGGGCTTCGCCACCGGCGGCAGCAGCCCGATCGCCCGGTAAGCGGTATCGACGGTCGGCCGCGCCATCGCCCGAGCCTTCTTCGCACCATGCCGCAGCACCTCCTCGACATATCCCGGGTCGGCACACAACTCCTTGTGCCTGGCCTGCACGGGCCTGAGAACCTCGACCACCGCCTCCGCGGTGTCCTTCTTCAAAGCGCCGTACGACTGGTGAACGTCCGCCAGTGACTCAGGGTTCCCACCCGTGCACGCAGCGAGAATCTCCAGCAGATTCGTCACCCCCGGCCGCCCCTCCCGGTCGTACACGACCTCCCGCCCGCTGTCGGTAACGGCCCGCATCACCTTCTTGCGCACCACGTCCGGCTCGTCGAGCAGATAGACGATGCCCGGCCCAGAGTCGTCCGACTTCCCCATCTTCGCCGTCGGCTCCTGAAGGTTCATCACCCGCGCAGCCACCCGCGGAAGCGTCGCCTTCGGCACCACGAACGTGTGCCCGTACCGCTGGTTGAAGCGCACCGCCAGATCCCGGCACAGCTCCACGTGCTGCGCCTGGTCGTCCCCCACCGGCACCTCGTCCGCCCCGTACGCCAGGATGTCCGCCGCCATCAGCACCGGATACGTCAGCAGGGACAGCCGCACACTCCCGCCCCTGGCCCGCTCCCGCGCGGCCTTCTCCTTGTACTGGATCATCCGCCGCATCTCGCCGTCGGTCGCCACGCACTCCAGCACGTACGACAGCCGAGCGTGCTCGTCCACATGACTCTGTACGAACACGGTGCACAGCTCGGGATCGAGCCCGGACGCCAGCAACAGCGTCGCCGCCTGACGAGTGAGCCTGCGCAGCCGTGCCGGATCGTGGTCCACGGTCATCCCGTGCAGATCGACGATGCAGAACACCGCATCGGACTGGTGCTGGTCCACCGCGGCCCACTGCCGCATGGCTCCCAGATAGTTCCCCAGCGTCAGGTGCCCGGTCGGCTTGATCCCGCTGAAGACCCGTGTCATCCCTGTTCCACCTCCTGGTCGAGACCGCCGGCCCGGCCGGCCGGCTCTCAGGAGCCCTGGAGGGGGATACGAGAACGGCCGCCGGGGCGGCGGCCGTTGAGTGCATACGTGAGTACGGCCGCCGTCAGGCGGGCCACCACTGCCGGGTGCACGTACGCGTCATCACGTCGGCCAGGCTACGCCCTTGGGGCGCCACCTGGCCGTGAGTTGACACACCCCAACCGGATACGTAGTGTTCTCCGAGTTGTCCGACGTGAGCACCGACTCCGGTCGGTCCCCGGACAGCCATTCCGCAGGTACCAACGTCAATCGGCGATCCGTCGCCGTGCGCTTTGGCGTGCGTATTTGCGAAATGAGGAATCCGCGTTCGAAAGGGCGCAGGCCCCGATTAGCTCGGGCGCCAGGAATCCGCTAAAGTCTCACTCGTCGGAACGGCTCAACGGCCGGGAAGACAAACCCTGCTGACTGGGAATCAGGCCCGAAAGGATCTGATAGAGTCGGAACCGCCGGAAAGGGAAACGCGGAAGCGGGAACCTGGAAAGCGCCGAGGAAATCGGATCGAGAAAAGGTCTGATAGAGTCGGAAACGCAAGACCGAAGGGAAGCGCCCGGAGGAAAGCCCGAGAGGGTGAGTACAAAGGAAGCGTCCGTTCCTTGAGAACTCAACAGCGT
>NZ_JAUYWJ010000034.1:0-79908 GCF_032656585.1 Streptomyces herbicida | reverse complement strand
GCCGGCCCGCGTTGCGGGCCGGAGCCGGGCTATGCCCGGCTGACGGCTTCCGCTGCGCTCCAGCCAACCCGCGCTGCCGCGCGGGTGACGGGCCTTCGGCCCTCGCCGCAGCTGGGGGGGTGGGGGTGGCCCGCTCGGCTGGCCTGTATGCGAGGAGATGTGAGGCCGAGTCAGGGGCGGGTCTTCGGGAGGGGTGCGGCTGTGAACAGGCGGGGTTGCGCTCCCTCCGGTGCGGTGGAGATCCGGGTGGGCGTTTTTCGAGGATGCTTCAAAAAGAAATGCAGATCGATTCTGGATCAAGGCTTCCTTGCCTCTGCCCCCGGCGCGCGGTGCTGTCGCCGACCACTGAAACTGTGCAGTGTCCAGGAACCGGTCCAGAGAGCAGGCTTGCTGACTGGCAGTCACTGCATAGTGAATGGCGTGCGCTTGGGCTTGTAGCCGGGCGGCTGAAGTACGAACCGAACGACAAGCCACCCCCTCCCCCGGGCCTTACCCGCTCAGCCCTCAACCCTCATCGAGATTCAGCGGCAGCCTTCAGCACCACATCAGCGCTCCATCTTCAGCACACTCAACGAACCACCAGCCCAGACGTACTGAAAGACAAACACCGAACCATCTCTACCCTACGCTGACTGCCTTTCACTTCCCTTGTGAACTGCGTCTTCTGCAGTGACGTTCCATGACGCGCACCGGTGACAGCATGCCCGTCTGTCCGCTCCTGGGCGTGAACCTTCGCCAGATCGCTCACAGCCCCACCCATGCGCAGAAAAACTGGCTCCTGACAGTCGTCGACCACTGAAACTGTGCAGGAAGGGGAACGGTCCAGCGCCGGTAGCTGGCTTGGATTGCTACTTGACGAAGCAAGGTACCTTTCCTAGCCTGTATTTCATGCGTACGACACACGATGCCCAACTGCTCAAAGGGGTGCTGTCGCCGCTGCTGCTGTGGCTGCTCGCCGAACGCGAGTCCTACGGCTACGAGTTGGTGCAGCGGCTGCGCGCGGCCGGGCTGTCGGGCATCTCCGACGGCACGGTCTACCCGGCGCTGTCACGGCTGGAGCGGGAGGGGCGCATCAGCTCCCGGCTGGTCGCGTCGCGCTCCGGCCCGGCCCGCAAGTACTACCGCCCCACCGACAGCGGCTACGCCGCCCTGGCTGAGGCGACCGCGGACTGGCTGGCGCTGGCCGCCACCGTCAACGGTGTGCTGTCGCGCCCGATCCCGCCCACTCCCGCCCCACCGGCCGAGGAGACCTGAGATGACCCATACCCTGACGGCCATCGACCAGCTGCGCATCGAGTACGCGGTGTGGCGCCTCGACAGCCTCCTCTACGACCTGGGCTGGCGTTCCCGCGTGGCCAAGCGCCGCGAGGTCCGCGCCAACCTGCACGCCGCCGCGGCCGACGTCGGGACCACCGAGGCGCTGCGCCAGTTGGGCGGGGTACGGCGGCTGGCCGCCGAGTACTTGGCTGCCGAGTACGGCGACTGGGGCCGGCGTCCCACCTGGACGACCGGGGCGGTGTGCATGCTCGTTGTCCAGTTCGGCAGCTACGCGCTGATCGAGGCCGGCCGGTCGGCCTTCACCGCCGGTGTTCTCGCCGCCCACCCGCACCCGCAGGGCACGTACCACTGGGCCGGGATCCCGTACCTGAGCGCCGACGCCACGGTCACCTTCACCGGCACCGGCCACTCCTCGCTGGGCGGCGCCTATACGCCCCTGGTCTACCTGGGCATGCTCGCCGCCTTCGTCGTCGGCGCGCGACTGTGGCGTCTCCTGCCCCCGGGACGCCGCCACCAAGCCACCACTTCGACCGCTGAGCCCGCAGAGGGTTCCCGATGAGGCGTCTCCTGCTTACCTTCGTGCTGTCCGCGGCGCTGCTCGCCTCAGGTGCGGCATGCCCCGCCGTCGCAAGGTCGTCGGCACGGGCGCCCGCGGTCGACCTGCGCGACGCGCTCCGGCCGGTCCTCGCCGCCGGCGCCCCGGGCGCCATCGCTCTCGTCGGACACGGCCGCCGCACGCACAGCGCGGCGGCCGGTACCGCCGACCTCGGCACCGGCGGGCGCATGCGGACCGGCGACCACGTCCGCGTCGGCAGCGTCACCAAGACCTTCGTGGCGGTCGTCGCGCTGCAGCTCGCCGCCGAGGACCGGCTGGACCTCGACGACCCGGTCGGCCGCTGGCTGCCCGGGGTGCTGCCCTATGCCGGCCGCATCGCCGTCCGCCAGCTGCTCAATCACACCAGCGGCGTCCCCGACTACGTCGAGGGGCTCCTGCAGTACAACGCGACCCAGCCCGGCACACCGTGGCTGCGCCACTGGGAGCCCCGCGAGCTGGTCGGCTTCGTCGCCGGCGACCCGCCACTGTTCGCCGGCGGCAGCGGATGGCAGTACTCCAACACTGACTACATCCTCGCCGGCATGATCGTCGAGAAGGTTACGCACCGGTCGCTGGCCGACGAGGTCGACCGACGGGTGATCGACCGGCTCCGGCTGCGTGACACCTCGTTTCCCACTGACGAGCCGGCCCTGCCCCGCCCCGCCGCCCGCGGCTACATGGACCCGGGCCCGGCCGCGGCGCCGGTCGACGTCACCGAGTACAACCCCACGGCACTCTGGGCTGCCGGCGCCATGGTGTCCACAGTGGGCGATGTGGCCCGGTTCTACCGGGACCTGCTCGGAGGCCGACTGCTGCCCGCGCCCCAGCTGGCGCAGATGCTGACCTTCGTCGACGCCGGCGGCTTCGGCTACGGCCTGGGCATCGCCCGCATCCCGACCCCGTGCGGCCCGGCCATCGGGCACGACGGGGCCGTGCCCGGCTTTGCCACGAACGCGTTCGCCAGCCCCGACGGGCACCGACAGGTCGTCGTCACATCGAACCTTTCCCCGGGTCGACAGGCCCAGGTCCAGGAAGCGTTGGTGCCGACGCTCTTCTGCAACCACGAACGACAGGCCGGACCAGCGTGACAAGGCGGTGAGCTCGCGCAGGGCTCTTCCACCCAGGGCAGCCACGGCTGGTGCATGGTCTCGATCCGGCAGCTCGGCTGCCGGATCGGCGGGGCCGTGTTCCATAGGCGGTCGCTCATGAAACAGTCCCGGCGCCCGCGCTCCACCCTCATCCGCGAATCGCGGGACGGGTGACGGCGGCCGGCAGAACCGCTCAACACCGGTGAGCCGCTGGGCTGGGGTCGGAGAGCTGGGCGATGAGGTGGGCCAGGCCGTTCTCGGCCTCGCCGCCCGAGGCGCCCACCTCGGGGACGATGTCGGCGGCGCTGCGGCGCAGTTCCAGCCAGCCCAGGTAGGCGGCGTAGGCGGTGATGGACTGGCAGCGTGCTGCCTCGGGATCGAGGCCGAGACGGGTGTAGAGCTCGGTGAGGAAGTCCAGCCGCTCGCGCGTCACCCGGCGCAGCACCGGCGCGACGGCGGGATGGTCGGAGTGCGCGACGATGGCCGGTTCCAGTCCGGTGAAGGGATCCTCGGTCAAGGCGGTGGTGAACAGGGCGCGCAGCCGCTCCGCCGGATCTGCGACCTTGCTCACGGTCTCGATCACCGCGGTGGTCCCTTCCCGGGCCCACAGCTCCAGCGCCGCTGTCAGCAGTGCGTCGCGGTCGGTGAAGTGCCAGTAGAAGCTGCCGCGCGTCGCGCCGAGCTCGTCGGCGAGTGCGTTGACCGAGACCGCGGCCACTCCCCCGCGCGCCAGCGCCCGTAGGGCCGCTTCGATCCAGTCCCTGGGTGTGAGCCGCCTTCTCGCCATGGCCGTACAGTACTGTATGGTCAAACCGTACAGGGGTGTATGGAAAGGGGTTTTGATGAGGCTCTCAGGCGTGGTGACCGCGGTGGGGCTGGCGGCGGCAGGGCTGATGCATGTGGTGTGGATCTTCTCTCCCTGGCCGTTGGCCAGCCGTACGGACTACGCCCGCACGGTGGTCGGGGTGGCCGAGGCGGACCTGCCGTCCGCGCCGCTGACCGCGACGGTGGCGGCACTGCTGTTCCTGGCGGCCTACCTGGTCGCCGTGCGGTCAACCGCAGTACCGCCCGCCCTGCCCGGCTGGGTGAACCGCAGCGGACCGTGGGTGGCGGCCACCATGCTGCTCGGACGCGGGCTGATCGGCACAGTTGTCTCCGCGCTCGACCTGACGGACGCCCCCTCCGACTACACGCGCTGGGATCTGCGGCTCTACTCCCCGCTGTGCCTGCTGCTCGGCGGCCTCAGCCTCTACGTCGCGAAAGCCGCCATGTCACGAAAAGAGGAATCGTGATGAACGCAGTCCTCGACCGGTTCCTGCCCCCCTACGACCACCGAGTGATCCACAGTGTGCGCCTGGCGGCACCTCCGCAGCAGGTACGGGCTGCCATGTTCGCCGTCACACCGGCAGAGCTCACCTTGCCCGGGCACTGATGGCGATCCGCACGCTGCCGACCCGGCCGCGCGGCGGCGCCTCAGTGCTGGACAGCCCAGAGCCATTGGTCGACCTGTTCCGCGCCAACGACCGCTGGGTGCCATCGGGCCAGTGCTGTCCCGTGGCTTCCCGTCCGACGGGCAGACCAGGGCTACCAGCTCATTGGCGGGAGTCAATGAGCGAGAAACCCAGGCTCGTGTTCGGGGCGGCCGCGGCCATGCAGCTCAACAACGAGCACGTGCAAGAACAGCTGCGGGAACGACGCGTTGCGCTGGCACAGGTGCGGGCCTCGATGAAGGCACTGGAGGCGGATGCCTACGACGACCCGGCGGCTGGCCTCAACTGGCTGCGCGCCTACCTGGCGGGCGAATCCGAACACCCAAGCGACAGACACATCGTGGTCCATGGCGGCGGCCATCACGAAGGCGATCGCCCGGCGGGCGGCCGAGGGCGGCCGGGCGCGCGCGGCGGAACTGACCGAAGTCACGCTCACGTTCGTCGCCGACCACGACCAGGTGCGGGCAATCCTCTGGCGCGACCTGCAGGACTGGGCCGGATTGCCCAGGATCGCGGTCAGCGCCCCGGACAGCCCGGGAGCGCGGGACATCCGCGCACTCATGGCCGCCGTCGTACCCGCGCTCGAGCCAAGTCTGCTCCGCCGTGGCTCGCGCCGCTGTTGAGCGACGACGCCAATCCGAACCCCTGGGCGGACTTGCAGGAGGTCGCGCGTGCCGACCCCCGGTTCCGCGTGAAGGCGTACATCAAGCGCGTTCGCAAGCTCGACACCAAGCGGTAGTCCGTCCGGCGGCCCCAGCGCCTACGAGGACTGCGCCATCGCTCCCGCCATGAGCGAGGAAAGCCCCGACGGCGGGGGCTGGGGCATGGACCGCTACATCTTTCGCACCGCGACGCGGCCAAGTTCGGCTACCTCGGCGACACCGAGGACTTCTACGAGAAGGGTCCCGGCTTCGCCGACAGCGACATCAAGTGGTGCATGGCGTCCGCACCGGACCGGATCCCGCATTGTTCATGCCGCGAGGGTCTCGGGGCGTTCGACGAGGTGGCCGCGTTCGAAGCGGGCCCCGACCCGGACCAGGGCGACGAGGTGGGCCGCATTCACCGCGCCAGTGGGCCTGGGCGGACTCGACCAGCTTGAAGACCATTGCCAGCCCGGCCGCCCGGTTTTCCGGCGCCCTTGGTCACCTACCTCCGCAGTCGGTGGCGAAGGTTGACTTCGCTGGCTTCGGCCTCGGCAATCGGCCCCCATCGAATTGGCCATCGCCGGCGCCGACAGGCGTTCGATGACGGCCTGCGGTCGCCGCACCACATGGTCGTCGCCGCAGGTGAGCGGGAGTGGGACCGCTTCGAGACGTCAAGCGCCGCCGTTCAACCGGGTGGGGCCAGGTGGCCAATATTGAGGGGCCGCTGAACGACATCCGAGCCAACTTCGCCTCTGCGCGGCCACCGTCGACCGCCCCACCTTCAACGGCGCCATCATCCAGACCGGCACCGAGCCCTACCGCCTCGCCCACCCCAAGGCCCAGGCTGAACGAGCCGAGGCCAGC
Source organism: Streptomyces herbicida (assembly GCF_032656585.1). Classification (NCBI taxonomy): domain Bacteria; kingdom Bacillati; phylum Actinomycetota; class Actinomycetes; order Kitasatosporales; family Streptomycetaceae; genus Streptomyces; species Streptomyces herbicida. Next base: position 73,949 of record NZ_JAUYWJ010000034.1, on the reverse strand, counting down.
TGACCGGCCGCCACACGGGCCCCGCAGGCCGCGCAGCCTTCCCCCTGACGTCAGTCCGCGCAGCCGCGCCCGGCCGGCGCCCTGGTCCTCATGGTGCGCCGACTCGTCCGGCACCGAGCGCGGAGGCCCCGCCGACGCGCAACACCCTCGAGGACCGCCCGAACCCCCGAGGCTCCACCGCACCACGCCCGCCCTCCCCTTTCCTTCTTTCTTTCTTTCTGGGCGAGGGCGTTGTGGGGGTGCAGAGGGGGATGTCGGGCACCCCGACCACGCCGAAAAGGCTTGGTGAGCTGCGGATACGCCGTCAGATGCCGGGGAAGGGCGGACAGTTGTCGGCGGGGTTGTCGGAGGGGTCCCCGGCGGGGTTGCGGGCGTGGTCGGCGGCGGGGCTATCGCATCGTGACGCTGGTCGGGCCTTCGTGGTCGGTCCTCTGGTCGGGGCCGGCTGCTGGTCTGGACGTACGCGCGGCGCAGGACAGGACTGGCGCCGCACCGTACGGAAGGGGGCGACGGTGGCGATGCTGAACGCGGACGCGGGCGGAGGGGACCGGCTGGCGCTGGCCGTGCCGGCCCAATACCGGATGGCGACAACGGAACAGATGCATCTGGTGATCGCGCCGGGGGTGCGGATCGAGCAGACCCGGCGCCGCCTGGCCAAGCTGCGTGAGGAGGGGCTCGTCGACCGTGTCACCCTGGCGCAGGCCGGCCGGACCCGGGTGTGGTTCGCCACCCAGTACGGCGTCGACGTCGCCTCCGAGTGGCCCGAACTGCGGGACTTGCGGCCGCCGAAGCTGATCGCCGACCCCACAGCCGCCAGGCTACGGGTGGGCCACTCCCTGGTGGTGACACAGACCGGGCTGGCCTTCCTGCAGGACGCCCGTCGCCGCGGCGACGTCTGCCGGCCGCTGGACTGGATTCCCGAGGTCTACCACCCCCTCGGCAGCGGCGAGGCCGTCATCCCGGACGCCCTCCTCTACTACCGCAGCTCCAGCAACGGCGGGTCGATGCTGCGGGCCTTCGTGGAAGTCGACCGGGCCACCATGGGGCCCGAGCGCCTGGCAGCAAAACTCACCGCCTACGCCCGCCTCCACAACTACATACCCGCGCCCGCGGCCGGACGCCCACGGACCGCCGCCGGGCAGCAACTCCTGGAAGAGGACTGGCGACGCCGCTACCCCCTGTTCCCACGGCTGCTGTTCGTCCTCGACGGCACCGGCCCCGCAGGCGTCGCCAACCGCATCCGCGCCCTGAAAGCGGCCGCCTCGGAGCCGGCGCTGTCCGGCTTCGTGCGCAACGTCCCCGTCATGGCGGCGCCATTGGTCGACCTGTTCCAGGGCGGCCCCTCCGCACCCATATGGCACCCCATCCACGACCCCGGCCGCCGAGTCCCATGGAGCCGGCCCCGGCACCCGTAAGCCCTGCGCAGCTGCTCGCACAGTCCATCGTGCAGCAGCTGCGCATCGCCCACCGCCCCTTCCGGCATCTGCGCACGGCCTGAAGACAGGGCGACCACAGGCCCGACCATGAACCCTCAACGCCACCCCCGGAACCCCGACCACAGGCCCGACCATGAACCCGACTACAGACGCCGACAACCCGACCACAGCAGGTCACAGTCTTGCGCAGCCGATGCGCAACGCACGCCACCCCGATTGCGCAGCCGATACGCAATACACGCGGCCGAATGCACAACCAGTAAGCGGAACTGCGCAGCCGGCGTGCGACCGCGGGCACTCACTGCGCAGCCACCGCCCTACGGCTACCGATAGTTGGGCGTACGCGGCACGCCCACCGCTCCGGCCGCGCAATCAGCACACGCCGGATGCGCAACGACCTGCGCACCGAGACAGTCGTCAGGCTGTGAGATATGTGTGAGAAGGCGACCGGCCAGTCCGGGCACGCCAATGCCCTGCCGCCGGGAGGGGTCCCGGGACATGCACGCGGCGGAACCGTTCCTCAGGTTCCACCCTCATAGCGGAACATGCGCTTCGGGACCGCGCGTGTGCACGTGGCTCACAGCGGGGCGAAAGGCCCCGCCCATCCGCCACGGGGGAAGCAGACGAGCGGGGCCGACCGGGGACGCGATCTCAGAGCACCGCGCGCCAGCTGCCTCGAGCCAGGCGGGTCTGGCCGTCGGGAGTGATGAGCACGTTGGCCCCGCGCACGGGCAGTTCGCCGTGCTGGAGCCAGTAGGCGCGGATCTCGTCCAGCGCGTCCCACAGCCGCTGCGGGCCGCCCTGGTGGACGACGGTCGGCGGCTCGGTCCCGATGGCCGTGGCGCGGGCCCAGGAGCCGTCCTCGTGCGCCAGCCACGCGGTGCGCTGCCCCTCCTCCTCCGCGTAGCCGCACAGGATGCCCGGCACGGTGAGGTCGAGCATCGACGCCAGGTCCCATGCCTGCTCGACGTCGAGCACCGGGTACGGGCTGGTGGTCACCTGCTCGCCGTCCAACTCACGTACGACGGCCAGGACATCGCGTGACGCGGGCGGGTAGTCCTCGCCGTGCCGGGTGCGCATGAACCCGGCGCGGTCCCACTCGACGCGGCCGACGGCGCTCCCGTCTTCCCGCTTCTCCGCCGTGACGATCAGTGTGGTGCCGCCGATCGTCGTGACCAGCCGCCCGCCGGGCCTGAGAGCGGCGAGCCAGCTCGCGGGCACCGGCCGGACGCCGACAGTGGCCACAATCCGGTCGTAGGCGCCGGGCAGCTCGCCGGTGGCGTCCACGGCGGCGAGCCGGGGACGCAGCCTGATGCGGTCCAGGCGCTCCCGGGCGGCGTCGACGAGGTAGGGGTCCACGTCGACGCTGGTGACCTGGAGGTCGCTCAGGCGCAGAGCGGCCAAGGCGGTGCCGTAGCCGGAGCCGGTGCCGACGTCCAGGAGCTCGTCCCTCTCCCCGATGCGGGCGTGCTGGAACATGCGCACGAGCAGGCTGGGCAGCGTCGCCGACGAGGTGGGCCAGCCCTCCGGGTGGTCGTCCGGCTTCGCGTGGTCCGCGTGCAGGGGGCCGACACGCGTGGTGAGCGAGGTGTCCTGGTAGGCGGCGGCGAGCCAGGCTTCCTCGTCGGCGGGGCCGCTGTGAAGCATCCAGCCCTCCGGGCAGCGCTGCCACCACTGGGGCACGAACTGGTGGCGCGGCACCGCGGCGACGGGGGCGCGCCACCGGGATGCGGGGTGGGTGACGAAGTCGGCGAGTGCTGCGGCGTGGCGGTCCCAGATCACGCGGTCACTCCGAGGCGGGGGGCGGGGGCGGCGTCCCAGGCAGGATCGCACGCGGGGGTGTTGGCCGGGTCGCAGTCTCCGGAATCGTCCGGCGGGCAGGCCGCCCGGGGCTGCGGCACCACGTCGGTGAGCTCCTGCCACCGGTGGCTGTTCAGGATGTCGGCAAGGCGGTGCTCGCGAACATTCCCGGCGGTCAGGAACCGGGACAGGATGCAGCCGGACACCTCACCGTCCGGGGAGACGGAAAGGCGCTGGCGGAAGCACCGGCCGCACAGCTCCGAGGGGCTCGAGACCGCGGTCGCGGGGTCGGCGGCACGGCCCACCCTGCGGACGCGGTCGACCATGATGCGCGTGACGCCGAGGCTGCGGAGTTCGGCCTGCGCCTGCTCGACGCGCTGCCCCTCAAGGACGTCGACGATGCCGACGCGGAGCCGGATGCCGCGGCGCAGAGCCTCGCTGATGTTGCCGCGGGTGCGCCGGTAGCTGCCGGGCCCGTTGGTGATCTTCTCGTGTTCGTCGGCGCGGTCGCTGTAGTAGCTGGTGGCGAGGCAGACGCCGGGGCGCTCGAACGCCGCCCACAGGCCGGGCCGCACGTGGGTCAGCTTGGAGTACACCTCCACGTTCAGCCCGGCGGCGAGGGCCTGGTCGATGTACTGGGTCAGGTAGGGCGACAGGGTCGGTTCGCCGCCGATGAACTGCACGGCGGGGATGCCCAGTTCGGCGATGTCGCCGATGACCTGCTGCCAGTTGTCGAACGTCATCGTTCCGGCGCTCGCCGTCGGGCCGGAGTCGGTGCAGCAGTGGCTGCACTTGAGCTGGCACACGCCGGTGATCTCCAGTTCGGCGGACAGGATGCCTGCTGCCATGGCCATGGATTCTCCTTCGTGGACGCGCGGACGGGGGCCCGCCCCCAGGCTCGACCTGTCCAGGGCGGGGCTGGGGACGGGAGTCGTGGGTGCGGCGGCGTTCGTCAGTGACGGCGCACGGCGTTGGTGCAGCGGGCGTGAATGCGGCCTGCTCTGATCGCGCCGCCGGAGGGGCTGACCTGGTCGTACGGCAGCGACTCCTCGCCGTCGCGGACCGGCTGGTCGCAGGCCAGGCACATCCGGACGCCGGTCAGGGCCTCGTAGTGGTCCACGAGGGCGTTCAGCGATCGAGCGAGGCGCCGGGCGTACGCAAGGTCTCCGCCCGGCGCGGGGCTCGGCCGGGACCTGAGCCTGCCGCTGGCCTCACCGGCGCAGGCGAGCGCACAGTACCGGGGGACGTCGTCCCTGGGTAACTTCGCAGCGACCGCCCGGACTTCCGGGATCAGCAGCTCCATGTGGCCACGCAGCAGGCCGGTCAGCGTCGCCAGGTCCTTGCCAGTGGGCGCCACCACGTCGGGCGGCAGCAGCCGGCCTATGCTCGCGCGCATCGTGTCGATGTCCGGCGCCCGGGTGTCGCTGCCCGTCTCCACGCTGTTCGCCATCACGGTCTGCTCCGTCAAGTCGGCCCCGCCCCAGGGCCGTTCGCGCGGCCGCCGGGGTCTTGAGGTTTGACCGTAAGAGCGGGAGACGGAGAGCAAGGGCACAGATTGTGCCCCTGCGGCTACGCAGCCAACATGCCGAGCTTGACCGCGAGTTCGGAGGCCCGGCGGCGCCGCGCCGGACTCTTCGCCTCGGCCTCTTCGAGGACGATCCGCTTCGCGTACCCGTTGTACTTGATCGTCTCGGGGGCTGCCTCGTGCGCCTGGTTCAGCGTGGCCAGGGCAACGTCCGGCTGTCCGTCGAGCTGGTAGCCGCGCGCCTCCTCAATGCGGTGCCGGGCCCGGCGCGGCCGCGAGGGGATCGTGACCGCGTCCGCTGCGGCGGCCTGCCGTACGGACTCGCCGCCCTGGTGCAGTTCGACGGCGATGGTAACGGCGTGCGCGCCCAGGATGGCCCGTGAGAACGACGTGACCGGGTGGTAGTAGTCCTCGGGCAGCCGGGCCGCTATGCCGCGGGCCCTGTCCCAGTACCGCCAGGCCGTGCCGGTCTGGCCGCGCCGGGCGGCCGTGTACCCGGCCTCGAAGGTCAGCGCGCCCGCGATGGCGAGGACGTCATCCCGGGCGTCGGGCAGGAGCGGTTCGAGGTAGGCGAGCGTTTCGAGGTTCACCGCGTCCGCTGCGTCGAAGTGCGCCGGCCCCGCGTCGCGGTGCGCCTGGGCAGCGAGCCAGGCGGCGACTCCGATGGCGTGCGGGTCCTCGGACTCCTGGGCAGCGATGAGCCCGCGCTCTGCCACCCGCCACAGCAGCGGGGCGTCGGGCTGGTAGGCCACGAAGAACTGGCAGAGGGAGTACACCTCAGCGAGGACGGCCTGCGCGGCACGCCGCTCGGAGCCGCGGTCGGCCTGGCGGACGGCCAGCTGGGCGTCGCGGAGCAGCTCGGGAAGCAGCGCGCCGACGACCTCGCGGTGGTTGGGCGCGGAGTGACGTGCAGCCCAGGCGCGCGCGAGCCGGGCACAGAGGTGGGCGGCAGGCGGCGCCTCGTGCTGGGTGGTCAGCGGGAAGGCGTCGACCGCGGCCTTGACCGCGGCCAGCCGCGGATGGCCAGGGCCGGTGAACAAGTCGACGTGCATGGTCTGGCTTCCGGTGAGGTCGGACAGATCCCGGACGCGCAGCACTTCGGCGATACGGAGTATCACCTCGAGCTTGGGCGTCTTCAGACGACCTGTCTCAATGCCCTTGACCCACGACCCGGACTTGCCGACGAGCCCGCCGAGCTGATCGCGGGTCATCCCCTTACGCGTGCGAAGAATCTGGAGGCGTTGTCCGAACACAAGCGGATCAGCGTACGGGTCCGGAGTAGCATCGGATGACATCACGGCCTTGCCCCTCCTTGCAGCTTCGTCACTGCCAGGGTATGGGGCAGGGCCGGTCTCGTGTGAGGTTCCGGCTACGTCCGCGCCTCGACTCCGAGCGCCACCTCGCCAGCCGGAGGCCACACGGCGGGTCAGTCCATCGCCGGCCCGACCCAGTGGTCCATCCGGGCCTGCCCGCGGAAGGGACAATGACGGTGGCCTTTGCGGAACCTGAGACGGTTTACCTGGTTCTGATCCGGTCAGTCTCCGGTGCCGACCTTGAGCGAGTCTCCCGGAAGGCCTGCCGGTCAGTGCCGGAACTGGCGCCGGTAGGTCAAGGGACTGATGCCCGTCGATTCCCGGAGTGGCGGCGAAAGCCCGCCGCCTCTGCGTTCATAGCTGCCCGACCAGATGGCGCGGGTCTCATTCATGACGGTGTTCATGCGGTTTTTCAACGCTGATCTACGTGAACACCCTGATGCTCCAGGACGTCCTCGGCGAACCGGAGTGGGCCGATCTGCTCACACCCTCCGACCGGCGCGGCCTGACTCCGTTGTTCTGATCCCACGTTCGCCCGTACGGGGAAGTGAACCTCGACATGGATGCCCGCCTGAACCTCACCGTGGTCACCGTGCCAGGCCCTCGCATACCAGCGGACGCCGACGACGAGCAGCCAGCCGACCGAGCGTGAGTTCGCGGACAGTCGAGAGCGCCCGTTTTGGGGTGCCGGGGAAGCTTCAAGTGGGTTTCGGCGAGATGGATGCGAGGGCCCCGGATGCGGCGCTACCGTCCCCATCAACACCGTGATTCAGGGGGAGGGCGGGATGCTTGACCAGGCATTGATCGCACTGGCCGCGTCCGGCGGCACGGCGCTAGTGACGGCGGCAGGGACGGATGCATGGAGGGGACTACGGCAGGCGGCGGCGCGCTGGTTCGGCCGGGGCGATGCGCGGCGTGAGCAGGCCGAGCTGGAGCGTCTGGACCAGACCGCGGCCGCCGTGCAGGCCACCGACCCGGCGGAGGCGGAGCAGGCCCGCAACCGCCAGGAGGGCGTCTGGCAGACCCGCATCGAGACCCTGCTGGAAAGCCTGGACGGGACCGAGCGGGAGCGGGCGGCCGAACAGCTGCGCAGCCTGCTTGCACAGCATGCCCTGCAGGGCGGCGTGGTCGCCGGCGCGGGCGGGCTGGCCGCGAACACGGTAGACATCCACGCCCAGCAGGGCTCAATCGCTGCTGGTGTGATCCAGGGAGGGGCGCAGATCGGCACCCCTCCCATGCCGGCTCCGCCCCAGGGCTGAGCGGACCGGCCACCGCAGGCCCATCGGAAGTTCTGCACCACCCCGTCGGCGACGACCCGAGGGACATCTCCGCGACCCGCGGCGGCTTCGCCGTCGGCACCGTCAACGGGGGAATCCACCAACATCGGCATTCCGCACTGCGCGTGCCCGCAGCGTGGCCGCATCAGGTCGGCGTCATCCCCTCCCGGGCGCAGTCCTTCCAGCACCGCGCCGAGGCGGACCGGCTGCGGGCGGCGATCGACGGCGGCGGCACTGCGGTCCTACGCCAGGTGCTGACCGGGATGGGCGGGGTGGGCAAGACCCAGCTCGCCGCCGACTACGCCCACACCGCCTGGGACACCGGCGGCCTGGACGTCCTGGTCTGGATCACCGCCAGCGCCCGCTCGCCCGTGGTGACCGGATACGCGCAGGCCAGCATCGAGCTGTGCCGGGCCGTCCCCGACGACCCGGAACAAGCAGCCCGCTCCTTCCTGGCCTGGCTGACCCCCAAGTCCGGGCAGCAGCCGTGCCGGTGGCTGATCGTCCTGGACGACGTCGCCGACCCCGAGGATCTGCGGGGCCTGTGGCCGCCGGCCAGCCCGCACGGCCGGACCCTGGCCACCACCCGCCGCCGCGACGCCGCCCTGACCGGGGAAGGCCGCCGCCTGGTCGAGGTCGGCCTGTTCACCGAGGCCGAAGCCGTCGCCTACCTCACCACGTCCCTGGCCGCCCACGGCCGAGTCGAGCCCACCGACCAGCTCACCGCCCTGGCCGCCGATGTCGGCCACCTGGCTCTGGCCCTGGCGCAGGCCGCCGCCTACCTCATCGACTCCGGTGAGACCGCGGCCGCTTACCGGGATCTGCTGACCGACCGAGCCACCAAACTCGCCGACCTCGCCCCCGACGCATTGCCCGACGAACAGGTCGTCGCCCTCGCGGCCGCCTGGTCCCTGTCCATCGCCCGCGCCGACCAGCTGCGTCCCGCGGGCCTGGCCAGGCCCCTGCTCCAGCTGGCCGCCCTGCTCGACGCCAACGGCATTCCCCAGGACGTGCTGACCGGCGAGGTGGCCTGCGCTCACCTCGCCGCACACCGCACCGCGACCGGCCCCAACCCGACCGCGGATTCGGCCCCCGTCTCCCGCCCAGACGCGGTGCGCGCCCTGCGTGCCTTGGACCGGCTCAGCCTCATCGACCACAGGCCGGGCGCCCCCCACCAGGCCGTCCGCGTCCACCAGCTCATCCAGCGGGCCTCCCGCGACACCCTCACCCCCGACCAGCGAGACCAGTACGCCCGCACCGCCGCCGATGCCCTCATGGCCGCCTGGCCCGACATCGAACGCGACACCGCCCTCGCCCAGGCCCTGCGTGCCAACACCACCGCCCTCACGACCTGTGCCGAAGACGCCCTCTACCGGCCCGACGCGCATCCGCTGCTGTACCGAGCGGGCAGCAGCCTCGGCGAAGCTGGCCAAGTCACTGCTGCCACCATTTACTTCCACCAACTGACCACAACCGCCGACCGCCACCTCGGCCCGGACCACCCCGACACTCTCATCACCCGGCACGACCTGGCCCACTGGCAGGGCCGGGCAGGGGATGCGGCTGGCGCCATGGCCGCCTTCGCCGAGCTGCTGGCCGACCGGCGGCGGGTGCTGGGCGACAACCACCCCCACACCCTCACCACCCGGAGCCACCTCGGCCAGTGGCGGGGGGAGACGGGGGACGCCTCCGGCGCCGCTGCCGCCTTCGCCGAGCTGCTGGCCGACCGGCGGCGGGTGCTGGGCAACAACCACCCCCACACCCTCACCACCCGGAGCCACCTCGGCCAGTGGCGGGGGGAGACGGGGGACGCCTCCGGCGCCGCTGCCGCCTTCGCCGAGCTGCTGGCCGACCGGCGGCGGGTGCTGGGCAACAACCACCCCGACACTCTCACCACCCGGGGCATCCTCGGCCGGTGGCGGGGGGAGGCGGGAGATGCGGCTGGCGCCATGGCCGCCTTCGCCGAGCTGCTGGCCGACCGGCGGCGGGTGCTGGGCGACAACCACCCCGACACCCTCACCACCCGACATGAGCTGGCCTGGTGGCGAGGGGAGACGAGGGACGCCCCCGGCGCCGCAGCCGCTCTCGCCGAGCTGCTGCCCGACCAGCAGCGGGTGCTGGGCGACGATCACCCCCACACCCTCATCACCCGACACAGCCTGGCCTGGTGGCGGGGGGAGGCGGGCGATGCGGCTGGCGCCGCAGCCGCTCTCGCTGAACTGCTGGCCGACCGGCGGCGGGTACTGGGCGACGATCACCCCCACACCCTCAGCGCTCGACACAACCTGGCTCACTGGCGGGGCCGGGCGGGCGATGCGGCTGGCGCCGCAGCCGCTCTCGCCGAGCTGCTGCCCGACCAGCAGCGGGTGCTGGGCGACGATCACCTCCACACCCTCACCACCCGGCACAACCTGGCCCACTGGCGGGGGCAGGCCAGGAACGACACCGCTGCTCATCAATCGACCGATTGATGAGCAAGATCGGCAAGTGGCAGTGTGCGGCCGGATCGACCTCGGTATTCGAGCGCGCAGTCGCTGACCTGATGCCCTGGCAGAACTGCCCATCGTTCAAGCCTCCGCGGCCGACGGCGTCGACCTGGAGGGTGAGGAGATGCTGGGCATCGCCTGGAACGCACACATCTCGGCGACCGGTGATCAGCTCCTCGCGAGCCCACCCACCATCCGCTACCCGGAGCTGGACCCCACCTGGAACTTCGATTTCGATGACCTCAACGAAATGACTCGCCGGCTGCCCCGCTTGGCAGCTCTCTATCTGGAGTAAGCGGAAGCTTGCAGTCACAAGGTGAGGTCAAGCAGCGGAGGGGGAGATTCCCGAACATCACTGTCCGTCACACCACGTCAGGCCATGGACTTGCCCTTCACGTGGTACTCGTCGGAGGGCATCGAGTCCCATTCAGTATTCGCGCCGTCGCGCGTCACCATGAACAGCGGACGCGAGCGGAGAACCTGCCCGACTAGTTGCCCGCGCATGAGGACCCCTGGATCATCCGGTCCTGCGTAGCCCTCGGGCGTGTAGCGAAGGTGCGCGTCCATCGCCTCGGCATGCTCGATTGCATGGCTTTCCAGCTCCAACAGGTCTCTCCCGACCAGCGGGAGTCCGTCGAACGCGATCTGGGGACCCTGCACGGCGTCGGCAGCGATGCAGAACAGCCCCACGGCTTGGCTCACATAGGCCGTGACAGCAGGCGGAGAAGAAGCCAGCCCGCGACGGTGGACTTCGATCTTCCAAGTCGGCGAGAAGATCGCGTAGTCCCGTGCACAATTGCTGACCTCCGTCTGGCCGAGTATCTCAGCCGCCTCGACCACTTCGTCGACGGTCATACCGAACCGGAGCGGTCCGACGCCGACTGCCGGCGAATAAGACCACTCATCCCGTTCGGCGACTCCGAAATCGGCTTCGGTCTCGAACGCCACAGTCGCTCCCCTAGAAACACCTGAGAACTTGACGCCGCCCATCATGCCAACCACCAACCAGCAACCATCAGACTGCAGGGTGCCGCGGAGCTCGCGCAGATCACTCAGCGCAAGTCCCATCTGGGCTCGGCCGCGAATACGCGACACTTGAACATGCGAGCTCACCAGTCCCGAGGCCGGGGTACCGGTCGCGGTCTTCGGGTCGGGTCAGAACGGGTCACCACTCAGTGGGTTCGAGCTGATTGGGAACGGCGTCGGCGCGCAGTCCCCTTCAGGTTCGGGATGTGGTTGTAGAGGGTGCCCGGAGAGACGCCCAGCAGCTTGGTGTCCCGTCTCACGAGACCTTGTCTCCGTCTCACCTGACCTTGTCCGGTTCGCACGTCAGGGGCGAGGTCAGGTGAGACGGTGCAGGTCTGTTGCCGGGGCGGTACGGCATGCTGCCCGGCAGGACCGCGTCGGCGAAGTGGCCCGGATAGCGGCGCATGCCGCTCGGCGCGGACGGCTCGCTCGGCATCACCGAGTAAGTCATCGTCGCCGACGCCGCCCGCCGCACATCGTCGTCACCCGCATCCAGCTCTACTGACGCGTCTCGACCCTCGGTTACGCCGTCTGTGTGGCCTGAGCCGCCCACGTAAGCCTGAGGCCGGCCAGCCGCTCCAGCTGCTCTCCATCCAGCTTCGCCCGCCTGGTCTTGGTGTTTGCCAGAAGAGTGGAACAAGCCGCACCGCGCCAGCCAGCCTGACGAAACCCCGGCGGACCAGGGATCCTCTCTCTCGGCCCGCGAGCCGAGAAGCCGTCGGGACCCGGTCCGGTTCCATACCCCCCGCGATTTGGCGCGTTACCGTGCAGGCACACACTGTCACAGCCAGTCATACTCAACCTGAATCCGCGCCGGGGCATATGCCGCACCTCTCGCCCTGAAAGTCCGGACACGACGCGCCACGCGACACCCGCACCACTGCTGCGCAGCCAACCGCGTGCGCCGCCGGGCAGCTGTTCAGCACCTCCACCGCGACACGCCCGGGCCTGCCTCGGCCCAGGACCACCTAGGAGGGGACACCGTATGACCAGACTGCAACGGACCAGACGCCTGGCCTGCACCCTGGCCGCCACCGCCCTGGCCACAGCCGGCTTGTCCGGCACCGCCGCACATGCCACACAAGCAGCCCCACAATTCGCCGCTCCGGAGATCGGCGTCCAGTTCAATCCCGACGGCGACGGCGGGCAGTGCACCGGGGCGACAGGGCAGCAGTGGGCCCCCTCACCGGACTGGACCCCCGCCATCCGCATCGACACCGACAACCGCCCCGGAGGCTGCCAGCTGGCCTTCGGCATCCACGACTCGGACCACGCCCTCGACGGTGCGCGCATCAGCTATACCTTCCTGCCCAGCAGCGACGACGCCTCGGGCCAGTGCGGCAACTATCAGGGCACCTACCCGATGCCGATCAAGCGGATCCGCACGTTCGGCCAGACCGTCAGGATCGACGCCGACAACCGTCCGGGCTACTGCAACCTCACCTTCACCGTGGCAGGCCGTGATGACGTCGCCCTTGACGTGCAGTTCTACGCCGACGGCGACGCCGGCCAGTGCGGGTCTGCAGACCACCCGCCTCTGCCCCAGGGCCAGTACCAAACGGCGTACGACGGCAACCCGGTGACGATCAGCATCGACACCGATGGCCGCGGCGGCGGCTGCCAGTTCATGCTCCGCGTGCGGCTTTTCTAGCGAAAATCACCTCGCTCGTCATCGACGCTCCACGATGCCACTGCCTGGTCGCGGAACGTTCCCGCACACACTGGGCGACTGTCCGCAGGTGCCCCTCCTCCCTGATGGAGGGGCACTCGCGCGTCATCGACGCCGCCGCCCAATACGACGGTCAGCGCCTGCCCGCCCGGGCCGGCGCGTGATTGGCCTGTGCGGTCAGGATGCCGACCAGACTGGTTGCGGACGGCAGATCGCAACGTCCCTGCCCGAAGTCGCTGCATCGACCTGCCCGGCGCCATGCCATGGCCCTGCCCCACCCGCGGGAACGTCTGTGCGATCCATATCCACTCGCTGTGTAGTCTCTCCTCTCACACCCACGGGGAGGGATCACGAAAAGCAGAACGGCCCAAGTGGCGTGGGCTGTTGCCGGTGGGGCTGCGGCTCTGACACTGCTGACGGCCACGGGGGCCCACGCGGAAGGGAAGGGAGACATCCGCGTCACGGCCGCCGTCGTCAACGGCGGGAAGAACGTCATCATCGGCACGTCCCAGCGCGTCACCTACCCGATCGCCATCACCATCCGGGACAACTCAGGTGTGAAGGGTCTGTCGCACGTCAGCGTCTTCAACAAGAGCGACGGTTGGGGGTTCAGCGACTGGACCGACACCAAGTGCGTGAAGAAGAGCTCCACCACATCGGTGTGCACAGCCACGATGACCATCGCCCCGCAGTGGCTTCCGGGCAGCCTGCCCGAGGACGTCAACCACACGGCAGGGCTCTGGCAGGTCAACGCCACCGTCAAAGCGAACGACGGTGACTACTGGATCGCCGACCATATCGCTGAGTTCAAGATGAAGCGCGCCTCCAAGCTCACCACGGATGCCTCACCCGAGCCCATCGCCAAGGGGGCCAAGCTGACCGTCTCCGGCAGACTGACCCGGGCGGACTGGGAGGACCTGAAGTACCACGGGTTCACCGGGCAGAGCGTCAAGCTGCAGTTCAAGGCAGCCGATGCAGCCCACTACCGCACGGTAAAGACGGTGCGAACGGACGACGCCGGGAAGCTCAGCACCAAGGTCACGGCCACCTCTGCCGGCAGCTGGCGCTGGTACTTCCCCGGCACGACCACGACCGCGCGGGTCGTGTCGGCCGGGGACGCGGTGAAACTGAAATGACGGCTGGTCAGCTCGTCCGGGGTCCCGTACCGCGCTGAGTGGCTTTGGGCTGGATCACGCGCTCGCCGAAACGCCTCGCCGCCTGCCCCGACTCCCCCGTCACCGTCACCCTCGTTCGATGACCGCAAACCAGCCTGGCCCCCCGGGGCCAAGGCCTGTCCAGGCGGTGGACACGCGGCCGGAGTGTAACGGGCCGAAGTCCGTGCCGCACCTGGGCTGGAAAACCAAAGGGCGCCGCCGGGCGCTGTGGAACTCCAGCGCAGCGCCAGCCTGGTGGCCGTACCCGATGTCCAGCAGCTGCAGACCGCGGCGCTGGAACCATGGTGTGGCGGCGCGGGGCTGCGTGATCTTATCGGTGAGCTGCTCCACCTGGCGAGCCGCCCGACGAACCACCCCATCAGATGTGCCCGGCACCCCGCCGCGGCCGCACACCCAAGGAACCGCGTATGAGTGACCTGTCAGCCCGCACCGACCACAGCAGTGCCCCGGACCCCCTGCGCAGCGTGTACCTGAGGCTCGTCGCCGAGGAATCGATACCCGAGGAAGCACGAGGGCAGTTCAGCTACCTGCAGCCGCTGGCCACGGACCTCCTGGCGGGCATCGCCCTCGACACCCCTGACAACGTCCGCGTCCTCAGTGACCGCGACGTGGCCCTCGTCGAGTGGGACACCCTTGCGGCCGCCGCGCGTACCAACTTGCTCCGCGAGCCGGTCAACTACCACACCCTCGATCTCCCCGGTGGCGCGGTCCTCCACATCCTCGGCCACCCGGAGTCGGTGTTCGCGGCCAGCAAGGTGCTCGTCTTCGACGAGGCGGTGCGGGCCACCGACGGCCCCGAGATACCGGACGAGGGTGTGCTGCTAGTCGTCCCGAACCGGCACAACCTCGCGTTCTACCCGCTCACCGACAGGCACGTCGCCGAGGCCGTCAACGCCTTGGCACAGTTCGGGCAGGGCGCCTACGAGGACGGCCCCGGACGGCTCTCCCCCCGGGTGTTCTGGTGGCGCGCCGGCACCCTGACATCGATCACGCTCTTCGACGAGGAAAGTCGGACGATGAGCATCTCCCCGCCCGACGAACTCATGACGATCATGCGTCGCCTGGCCGGCACCGCCAACTGAGGCGCGCCCGCACACACAGGCCCAGCGTGGCAACGTGGGTAGTTGTCTCTGGTGCTGGCTGATCATCAGCGATGTGAGCCATGTGGGAGTTCAGCAGCATGCCTGACGGCTGTCCAAGGGGTGTTCAGACACCCCTGGCGATGTCTGGTATTGGGCTATCTGTTTCTGGAGCCCTGGCGAGTCTCCTTCACCTGGACAGGCGACCGACTCCCTGCACAGGTTCCTGGAACCTCACAGCAGAGGCATCATCAACACCGAATCCAAGCAGTATGAGGCCAAGGTCGGTGACATCGTCCTGTTCAACTGGCAAGGCCACGGCGGCTGGGACCACGCGGGCGTCATCACCAAGATGTCCCACGGAAGGGCTTACGTGAGCGCGCACACCGGGGCCCGTCTGAACAAGCGCCTCGATTCCTACATGAGCACAGGTACGTGGGCGGATATCTTCCACGTCATTCCGGGGTGGTACTGATGACCGAGTCGTACAGGAAACGACTGTGGGTGGCGGCGCTGGCTCTGGCCGTTCTGGGAGCGGCTGCCATCGCCTGGTGGCTGCTGCGGAACCCCGTCCCGTACTCGCTGCACAAAACGTCGGGGGTGAAGGTCAGCGTCCGCGCCGTGAAATCCGACTACCCGGACGTCGAGGAGACCGCCGACGACGTCGAGCTGCTCGTCAAGGTGTACGTCCAGCGCCTTCAGGCCGGTGACGCCACCGACCTGGCCCGCATCGGCGCCCCCTGGTACACCGGCCAGGAAAGAGCCGCCCAGAAGCTGATCACCCGGTACGGCGCACACGCCGGCGAACCCGTCGAAGCAGTCGTGCTCGACCGAGGGGTGCCATACCTGACCAGCGTCAAGCTCCGCTACAACTCCGGACAGAAGCAGACGCTGGAACTCACCCGCGACCACCATGACGTGTGGTGGGTGCAACTGGGAAACGGCGACCCCATGGCACCGTAGGCACCAGCACCTCGCACACGGACCGGCGGCACGTGAACTACTACGTCGGCCGGACATCCCCTACGGCATCCATCGCCGTCGAACAGCTGGAGCAGGCGCCGGTCCCCGACTTACCGAAAGCCTTGCGCCGGTCGGCGGTCCAGGTGTCGCCGCCGGGGCGCCAGGCCTCGGCGAGCGGAACCATGTGGTCGATGGTGGCCTGGGCTACATCGGTGACGGTCGTGTCGCCGTAGGCGGAGTATTAGGAGCCGGATGCGGGCCGGCCGCCGTCCGGCTTGTCCTGGACGTCCCTGCCATCCCGGGCGAGGACCGCCTGGCGGGTGGTGCGGCCGCCGGGCTGGGTGAACCAGATGTCGAACTTGTCGCGGGCGTAGCCGTGCATCGATTGAGGCACGGCCACGGTCATGGCGGCCAGCTACGCTCGGGCGGTCGCCGTCGACCGCAGCGCAGGAGGCTCGGCACGAGCCGGCGGCTGCGGTGACTCCGATCAGCGGGAGGGTGGTGGGCGGGCGGGCCGAAAGCAGCGCCGCGCATGAAGTCTCCATGCAATGTGGAGGGTTGGAGAACTGCGCCAACGAGCAACCGCACCCCCACCCCAGTGTGCTACGCGCCTGGACCTTGCGGGACACCACGCCACCACTCCTTCACCCGACGGTCACGGCACGCACGAGGCTGGTCAGGTCACGCGGCCGGCAGCGACCGAAGCGACGCAACCACGGACAGAGAACAGGAGCGTCGACCGGCAGGGCCTTGCCGACGACGGCGAGACACGCATGTGCTGTCCGGCCTCTTGGGCACGGCCGTCTCGACTGGCACAACGCCGCCCAGCGCCACCTGCTCAACCGCTTCCCCGGCCAACTTCACCACTGTCTCCGGCCCCAGCAGCCCTTCGACGAACAACGCGCCTTCGCACCACTCCTTCAACCGTCTGCACGACCCGCAAGCCTTCCCGGCTTCGTCAGCGAGAACAGCAGCACTTCGACAGATCCGCGCTGTCGAGCGCGAGCTCAATCGGAGGGCGTGACCGGGGACCGCAGGCCGAGCCACTGCTCGGCGTCCCAGGCCTGGAACCGCTCTACCTCGGTGAACCCCAGCTTTGCCGCGAGGCGCATCGAGCGGACGTTGGCGGTCTGGGTGGTGAGCACCACCGGCTCACCGGGAAGGCAGCCGACGAACCAGTCGAGTGCCGCTGCGCACGCCTCAGCGGCGTACCCGTATCCCCACGCTCGAGGCAGGAACAGGTAGCCGAGTTCGACCTTCCCCGCCGCAGCCGGGCGACGGTGCTCCGTTGCCCTCCTGAGCAGGATCTGGCCGATCATCGCCCCGTCGAGATCAACGACGAAACTCCCGGGCCACCGCTCGGGCGACCCGGGCATCTCGCGCTCAAGCTCCTCACGCGGGCGGGGGTCGCCGAGGTAGCTATGCACCTCTGGCGACGCCAGCAACTCGATGAACGCCGCACGGTCCCGGGCCTCGGGCTCACGGAGCACGAGCCTCTCGGTCCTGATCGGGACAGGCGGCCAGGCGACGGGTCCGAGCTCGGTCATGCCGGCCAGCCAATCAGCAGGTTCGGCAGCGATCAAGGATCCCGGTTGCCAGTTGCCGGCCCGCCAACGCCCCATGCATCGCGGCCCGCCGGGGTGCGGCCTTGCCCCGTGGCCCCGGTGCTCGGGCAGGACACCGAAGTGCTGCGGGAGCAGCCGCATGCCCCGGCCGAGTCGGCCATGGCCGGTGTGCGCGGTCTTGGGTGGGCGCGGCGGCCGGGCGGGTTGACCGGGAGAGCGTCACCCTTGAGCTCACCTGATCGACAACAACCCGAGATGACGAAACTTTGCAGCAGCCCTGGACGGACGGTAATGAAACCCCTTCCGTTCCCTCCACCTCATGTATTTGCATCAAGCTTTACCGAGGTAATGCAACGTGCAACTATTCAGCCGTCTGCGACGGTACGTCGGGCAGCGGCGGCGACCTCCAGGCCGGACGTTATGCACTGTTGGCGACGCTATGTTCACGCTTAACCGTGAACCCAATGTGCAGGTTCCGTGTATTACCCATGAGTATGATCACGTTGTTTTCGGTTGCGACGTCGCTTTAGGGTCGCAACCGACCATTTATCTTTGCTTTACGTGTGCGTGGGGGGCTGCAGATGTGCTGTCACCCATGCCTGGAAAGGAATTCGGGTGACTCCTCGTATGCGCAGGATGCTCCCCGTCGCGGGGGTTGCTGCGATCGTGGCGCTTGCGTGCACTCCGGTGCTCGCCTCCGCCGACCCGCAGCCGACGGGCGGTACCGCGGGGGCTACGCCGCCGTCCGCGGTGGAGGACTTCGCTTACCCGAACGCGGATCAGATCCAGCGGGACAAGGGCATCAAACTGATCAAGGGCGACGGGCACATCACCCTCGCCTCGTGCGACGACTCGGCCCAGCAGATCAAGGTCCTCACCGTGCAGGGACCCAGCGGCAACCCCCAGGGCGCCTACTGCTTCAAGGCCACCGCGAAGACCGGCTACCTCAGCCTCGAACTGCCGCGTGTCTTCGCCCTGGAGACCGCCGATCACCCGATCAGCGCCGATCTCAGGCCGCAGGCCGACCCCTCGGCGCCGGCCAAGACGGTGACCGTGGAGAAGAACGGCTACCAGAGCGTCGGTGAGGGGGCCGCCGGTGGCTCACCGACCACCCTGCTGGAACTGCGCGTCACCGGCTGACCGGCCCATCTGCCTCTGCCTTCCCCGATCTCGCACCACAACGAGGAACTCCATGTCTGGCATCCGTCCGCGCACTGCGTGGACCAGCGGCCTGATCGCCGCTACGTCGCTGACCGCCGCCCTGACGGCCACGCCTGCGACCGCCATATCGGGCCCGCAGGCCTCTGCAGCGGTGTCGGCCGCCACCGCACGACTCGATGTCGGCGGCCAGCGCGGCTGTTCGGCCACGCTGGTCGCCCCGCAGTGGCTGCTCACGGCCGCGAGCTGCTTCACCGGCACCCCGGGGGGCACCCTCGAGCCCGGCGCGCCGAAGCTGAAGACGACGGCCACCCTGGGCGGCAGCGCCCAGCAGGTGGTGAGTCTGGTGCCCCGCACCGACCGTGACGTGGTCATGGCCCAGCTGGCCAAGCCGGTCAGCGGTATCACCCCCGTCCCCGTGGCCGGCGCCGCGCCCGGCACCGGGGACGAGGTCCAGGCCGCTGGATACGGGCGCACGCACGACGAGTGGGTGCCCGGCCAGGCGCACGCGGCCGCGTTCACCGTCCAGAGTGTGGGAACCACCACCGTGGATCTGGCGGCGAAGTCGGACGGCGCCGCGATCTGCAAGGGCGACACCGGTGGTCCCGCGCTGAGCACCACAGGCGGCCACACCGCGATCGTCGGTGTCAACAGCCTTTCCTGGCAAGGTGGTTGCCTGGGCACCGACCCGGCGGAGACCCGTACGGGAGCCGTGTCCGCCCGGGTCGACGACCTCTCCGCCTGGGTCCAGCAGGTCGCCTACAGCACGGCCTTCGCGGGCGCGCCGTGGAAGCACGCCGTGCAGATGACCGCGGGCTACTACACCGGCGGATCCGCGGGCGGCAGGCGCCACATGGACCTGATCGTCCGCTGGGACGACGGCGAGGTCACCCTCTACCAGGGCGGCGAAGGAAACGACTCCGCGCATCCCTTTGCTGCCGAGTACCGGCTGGCAGCCCCGAAGAGCATCTGGGCCAAGGCACTCTCGCTCACCAGCGTCCACGCCGGCGGCGGCACGGACGGGCTCGTCGTGCGGTGGATCGACGGCGAGATGACCCAGTACGCCACCGTCGACGCCAAGGGCTTCCACGGGGAGAAGCAGCTCGCCCCGCCCAAGAACGACACCTGGAAGGACGACGCGCAGCTGCTGGTGGGCGGCCGCTTCACCCCCGCAGGTGACCGCGACGACCTGCTGGTCGTCTGGAAGGACGGCCATGTCTCCGTCTTCGGCGACCTGGCGGCGAACGGGCTGAAGAAGCAGGCGCAGATCGTCGCGAAGAACGCCACCTGGCCGTACGCCGACCAGATCAGCACCGGCTCCTTCACCGGCAAGAGCACCGATGACCTGCTGGTGCGCTGGCGGGACGGCGAGACCACCATCTACCCGGGGCTGACGACCGGCAAGGCCCTGCCCGGCGAGATCAAGGTCCGGCCCGCCAAGTCGGCCTGGGCCGACGCCACCGTGGTCACCGCCGGCGCCTTCACCGCCAACACCACGGCCGACGACCTCCTCGTCCGCTGGAACGACGGACACGTCAGCCTCTACCCGGCCGTGAACGCCAAGGGCCTGCACGACGAGGTCCGCCTCGCACCTGCCAACTGACACATATCGGCACGGCGTCCGAGGGGCGGCCCCCGGGACAACCGACGGGCCGCCCCTCGGGCACCCCACCGCGCAGGGGTCACTGACCAATGACCCCGGTGGCGCGGGCAAGCCGGTGCGCACCCCCCAACAAGAGAAAAAGAAACGAATCGAGTCCGCAGTGACACATCCAAGACGCCCGCGGCGCGTGGCGGCAGGGACACGGCACACGATCCGCGTGTTGTGCCTGGGCCTGCTGCCCAGCGCGCTCGTACTGGGCCTGCTGGGACCCGCACCCTCCCAGGCCATGGCCGACGGAACCGCACCGACGGAAAGCGGCATCGCCAGCGCGCTTCCGGACACCGACCGGGGCAAGGTGGTGCGCCTGTGGGAGACGGGCGGCCCTGGCATACGAGCCGCCGCAGAGGCCGTTCTCGTCGGCCGTGACGACGATGTCAGGACCTTCCTCGCTCAGGCTCCCGACATCGCTGTCCAGGACGAGCGGGTGGCCGTCGCCCAGTACGCCAGCGTCGGCGGCCTCAGCCTCCAAGAGGCCGCCCGCAAGGCACTCGACGGGACGCCGGACGACCTCCGGTCGTTCTTGAAGGACGGCTGGAAGGCGCCACTGGAGCAGGACCAGCGAGTCCGCGTCGCGCAGATCATCGACGCGGGCGGTCCGCAGGTCCAGCAGGCCGGGCGAGCGGCGCTCAACGGCACACCCGACGACATCAAGAAGTTCCTCGAGAACGACCAGTACACCGACCAGGAGCAGGACGAGCGGGTCGAAGTCGCCCAGATCATCTCGGCCGGCGGATCGAACGTCCAGGCTGCCGGCCGGATCGCGCTCAACGGCACCGCCGGCGACATCCATGAGTTCCTGCAGGTCGGGCAGTTCGTGGCCCGCTCGCGTGACCAGGAGCACGCCACGATCGCGCAGCTCGCCGATCAGGCCAAGCGGGCGGGCAAGCTGGCCGGGCAGCAGACCCAGGCCGCCAAGGACGCCTCCGCCCGCGCGGTCACGGCGGCGAAACTGGCCAAGTCAGCGGCCCAGAAGGCCGCTGCCGAGACACAGGCGGCCCAGAAGGACACCCAGCATGCGGCGGCAGCGGCGGCCCGCGCGGCCAGTGCGGCCAAGCAGGCAGCCACGGCCGCGCAGACGGCGATCGAAGCCGCCAATGCCGCCACCAACGCCGCCCGCGTCGCCGCCAATGCCGCCTCGGCCGCCGCCGCGGCCGCGGACGGTGCCGCCGAAGCCGCCACGCAAGCTCGTAACGCCGCCGCCAACGCGGCCGTCGACGCCGGCCAGGCAGGCGCCGCACGCAAGGCGGCCCAGCAGGCCCGGGACGCCGCAGCGGGTGCTCATGCCGCCGCCGCGGCCGCCGACTCGGCCCACACCGCCGCCGCGTCGGCTGCCGACGCCGCCAAGTCGGCCAGCAGCGCCGGCAGCAATGCCAACGCTGCCGCCGACTCGGCCGACCAGGCCAACTCCTACGCCGACCAGGCCGGCGCCCACTCCGGCGAAGCGGCAAGTGCCGCGGCAGCCGCGCATCGGCATGCCCGGGAGGCGAGCCGTGCCGCCGACGCCGCCGAGTCGCTGGCCACGGAGGCCGCTTCCGCTGCCGGTGAGGCCCGTGACGCCGCGAACGACGCGGCCACGCACGCCGAGAACGCGGCCAAGGCGGCCGACGCAGCGGCGGCCCACGCCGGGGAGGCGGCGACCGCCGCCAAGCAGGCTGCCACGCATGCCAAGGAGGCCAAGAAGGACGCCGACGCCGCCGGCGCGGCGGTCTCCACGGCCCAGAAGGTCCATGCCCTGACGAGCCGCATCGCCACCGAGCAACTGACCGCCCGTACCAACGAGGCCATCGACCGGGCCAAGGACCTCAAGGCCGCGGAGGACCAGCGCACCGCGGCACAGCAGGCGGCGGTACAGCAGGCCAAGGACCTCCAGACCGAGGCGGACAAGCTGGCGGACCGGGCTGCCCAGCCCGGCGCGGACCCCGCGCAGATCGCTCCCGAAGTCCGCAAGGTGGCCCTGGCTACGGCCAGGACCGGCCGTCCGTGGAGTCAGTCCGCGGCACTGGTGGCGCTGGCGGGCTCCGACGCGGACGTGACCGCGTACATCCGCACCGGCCGCCAGGAGGCGATCGGGCAGGACGACCGTCAGGACGCCGAACGACTGGCGGAAGGAGCCGGCTCCGCCGACGTACGCGCCGCTGCGTCCCAGGCTCTCGACGGCGACTCCACAACGGTGAGCGCGTTCCTCGCCACCGGGCAGTACGCGGCCATGAAACAGGACATGCGCCTGTACATCGCCCGGACGATCGCGGCAGCCGGCCCGATCGAGCAGCAGGCGGGCCGCACCGCACTGGACTCCGACACACCGGACGCCCTGCGCCAGTTCATCACCACCGGCGAATCCCAGGCGCGTACCCAGGACGAACGCGTCCGTGCCGCCCAGCTCGCCGACAGTGGCGGACCGGAGGTGAAGGCCGCGGCACGCATCGCCCTCGAAGGACCCTCTGGCCTTCTCCACGCCTTCATCGGCGTCGGCCAGTACAAGGCGCAGCGGCGGGACCAGCTTGCCGCCACCCACGAGGCCCAGATCCAGCAGCTCATCTCGCAGGCTGCGGGCGTCGCCGCCACCGCCCAGAAGAACGCGGCGGAAGCGGGCAAGGCAGCAGCCACCGCCGCCAAGGCGGCGGCCGAGGCCGCCGGTTACGCGAAGCAGGCCGAGAAGTCGGCGGCGGACGCCAAGAAGCACGCAACCCAGGCCGCCGGCTACGCCACCCAGGCCGAACAGTCCGCCAAGGATGCGGCCGCCTCGGCGAAGACGGCCCGCAAGGCCCAGCAGGACGCCGAGAACGCTGCAGCGGCGGCGGTCACCTCGGCCTCCCGGGCCCAGTACTCGGCGACCGCGGCGCGCGGTTCGGCCGACTCGGCCTGGACGGCGGCCCAGCAGGCACGCGCTTCGGCCACGGCCGCAGGCAAGGATGCCACCGCCGCCGGCCAAGCGGCGGCGGAGGCTTACCGCACCGCGGTCGTCAAGCAGCGTGAACAGGACGCCAGGTGGCGCAAGATCGTGGCGGAGTGGCGCAAGAAGAAGGCCGAGCAGGACGACGGTGACTGGGTCCCCGGTTGGCTCAAGGACACAGTCAACACGATCGGTGACTACGGAAAGGCAATTGTCAGCAACCCGGACATCTGGGCGGGTCTGCTCGAGACAGGTGTCGGCGTCGCGGGCATCGGAGTCGGCGCCAGCGGCGACGTGGCGGGCGGCGGACTGTGCCTCACCGGAATCGGCTGCCTGGCCGGAGCGCCGGCCATCGTCACCAGCACCGCGTTGGTGGGCGCCGGCATCTACGGTGTCAGCGACGGTATCGGCCGGTTCAGCAATGGCCTCGGCCAGGCACTGCGTGAGGCGGAGTCGACCGGGCGGACCGCGGCGGGCGGTGGCAATGAGCAACGCGCCATGGACCTGGTCATGGAGAATGCCGACTACGGCAATGAACTGCCCATCACCATGAAGGATCCGCGGTGGCCCGCCTCCGACGGATGGGTGAAAATGGAACAAACCGTGGACGGTGTCGAAGTCCACTATGCGTACAACACCCGAACGCGCGAAGCCGCCGATTTCAAGTTCAAGGACCGGAGCCAATGACGCCGACAAACCGCGACAGCGGCCGCCCGGACATCTCGTGGCCGGCGAGCGCGATGACGCCGGGTACCAGGGTCACCGTGGTCCAGGACCCGTCCTGGCCGGGCCCGTGGCAGGCCGAGTTCCAAGGGGTGATCAACGATTTCCAGCCGCCCGCACCCGTTCGGCACTCCACGGCACAGGAGGGCGAGCTGGCCTACTGGGTCGTGTTCGACAGCCCTCAGTACGACAGTGACGGCTGCGGCCCGTACTACAAAGCCCAGATCTGGGACCGCTACCTGAAACCGGTCTCGCAGTAGTTGACGGGCACAGGTGTGGCCCGGGTGCACCGGGCCACACCTTCAGCGTCCTGACAGGTCGCGCGCCTCGGTCCACCGAGGGCCCACCTGTCCAGTACGTATACGGCTGTGGCCCCGAACACGCAGGTGTTCGGGGCCACAGCCGTTCAAGCGGGCAGGTTCAGCCGGCGTTGGGATCCCGGCCGACCAGCTGGGTCAGCAGCTCGACGATCTGCGCCCTTACCGCCAGTGCGGGTGAGCCACCGGAAGCCTCCGACAGGCCGGTGATCGGCCGTCCGGGCTCCGAGGCGCGCAGCAGGACGGTGATGTCGTGCGCACCCGCCGGGTCTCGGGCTCCGGATCGGCGTGCTACGACGCGCTCCCCGCGCCTGGCTGCACCGTGCTGACGCTCAGGATGCCGACCGTCCCGGCGCAGGCGGTCGAGCTGTAGGCGACGTAGATCGGGGTCGTCTGACCCGGCGGATAGACCTGCAGGTATGTCGCGGCAGTCGGGTGGCACTGCTCCGCGGGGTAGTTGCCGGCGTTGGTGATCCGTAGCAGCGCGTTGCCGGTGGCCCCCGGCGCCAGCGTCACCAGCGTGGGGGGTGTGGTGCTGTTGCGGGTGGCGGCCGGGCCGATCTGACGGACGGGACTGCCCCCGGCGAGCGACACCCCGGGGTAGCCGTACAGGGTGCAGGTGGTGTTGGAGATGTTGGTGAAGTCGATCACCTGGTAGACGCTGCCGGCGGCGCCCTGGCTGACACCCGGTCTGGCGTTCAGAGAGCGGGTCGGGCAGGCGGCGGTACCCCTGTGCGTGGTGCCGGCCGGCACCTTGCTGGCGGTCGGCGCCTTGGTGGCGGTCGGCGCCTTGGTGGCGGTGCCCGTACCGCTGGCCCGAGCTGTAGCCGCCGCGGCAGGCGCCGTCGTAGCCGGTGCGCCCGAAGTAGCCGGTGCGTCGGAAACCGTGGCTGCGGCGGTGCCATTGGAGGAGGAGCCGGCCGAGCCCGTGCCGCAGCCGGTGGCGATCACCGCGATGCTGGCGAGTGCGGTGGCGGAGAGTACTCGCCGGAGTATGAGTGGAGCTGACAACGCGGTTGCCCTTCTGCTGCGCGGAGCGGCTCATTGGCCGTATGACACTCATGACGCCGCGGGTGCGGCGCCGGTTGTACCAGACACGTCCCGGCGGTTTCACTGTTGTGTCCCGGCCGCTCGCCGCCCAGACCGGCTTGCCGGACATGGCAGGTCCCGCATTCCGGCCGGCCGGGTCCCGTCCGGCGGGGCCGGCAGGGCCGGCCGAGCATCCACGCGGCGTATGACATCACCCCGCATCATCGTGTCCGGAGGTCTCACATGTGAGGCCCTCAGAACCAACCCTGGCGGTCCGTTGCCGCGCCCGCCCGCGGCAGGCCGCCCGCCGGCTCCCCGCCGAACGGTGAACGGCCCCACGCGGCGTGCGAACCGGGCGCGGGGCCGTGAACCCGGCAGTCCTGTCAGAGCCGGGCACCACGAACGTACGAGACCACCTGACGGGCAGGCACATCGGACGGGCCACACGAGTGACCGCCGGACGGGACCGCGCAGACGACCGGTTGCCGACCGAAGCCGCAGCGGGCGGGAACGTCGACGGGCCCGACGTCTGCCAGGCCCGTCGACCCGTGCGGCTGTCGCGGCCGACGCCGGTGTGGACGCGGACGGCGGCGCGGCCGTCCAAGCGGACGTGGCGGAGGGTGTAGGTGCGGCCGTCCTCGTCGGACAGGGTCCGGCCGTCCAGGTTCACCGCCCGGCGGGTGGTGTTGGTGAGGTCGATCCATTCCTTGTTGAGGGAGCGGTTGGAGCGGTCGTACCGGCCCGGCGAGTCGTACTGCACGTCACTGATGATCACCCGGGCACGGTCGGCACGCCCCGGGTGATCTCAGCGCGAGTCCGGCCGTGTGAGCATTGCTTGACCAAGTGGTGTGCAGCTCAGAGTCAATGCGCGCTCTCGTAGCGAGTGACGTTCTCCGAGACCTTCTTGAGCAGAGGCTCCAGATGGTCGACGAGCTGCTGATAGTCGCGGGCCCGGCCGTCCGACCACTGGGCCAGCCCGACCACCATGGCCCGACCATGCCCCGTGAAGGACTGCACCATTCCGCTGTCGGCCGGCAGGGTGCGCAGGCCCGATCCGGGCGGTGGGGCTTGCGCGGCCACCTCGTAGTCGTCGAAGGCCATGGTCAGCTGCGTCACCAGCTTCACCGTGTCCTGCGGATCCTTCATCGTGAAGATGGCCAGATTGAACTGGTTGTTTTGTGCGTCCTTGTAGAGCGCGATCTCCTCGCCGACGCAGCCCTTGCTTTCGGCGATCATGGCGGCCAGGTTCGGTCCGACTGAGTCGGACTCGGTGCAGGACTTCATCATGGCCGCGCCCAGTTTGGTGAAGGCGCCGGTACCGCCTCCCACATGAGCCGGGAACGCCTCGGTCAGCGGGATCACCGGCCGTGCTGCGTCAGTGCTCAACCGGGAGGCGCCGGGTGTGGGGGCGGAAGCAGTCGACACAGGCGCGACAGCTTCGTTGGACGACGAGCTCGTGGGCCTCAGCACGAGGAATGCCGCTGCCGCCGCCAAGACCGCCGGGGCGGCAACCCACGGCCACACCCGCTTCCGCGCGGGGGCGGGGGCTTCCGTCACCGTGGCGCCCCGAACGAAGTCGTGGTTGAGGACCACATTCCACTTGTCGTCGTCTCGGCTGTCGTGACCCGCGGGCATGTCGTCGTTCATAGGCACGGTGGAACCGTAGTGATCATCGCCGCTGAGCTGAGTACGGACAGGTCACAGCCTGATCACTATCCGGCTGGTCAGTTTCCCGGCAGCATTTGCCGGCCGCAGCGACGGCGACTTCACCGCCGCCCTCGGGGTGCCGACACTCGACGGCCCAGGAGCTGTCGGCGGCAGGGCGCACACCGATGACGAGTACCTCGTGGTGGACCGCATGCTCGAGAGAGCTGCTCTGGTGGCCGGACTGGTGGCCGCGGTCCGGGACACCCCCGGTACGTGAGCCCCGTACTCGCCCTGACTCTTGATCCTGGACACGGGTTCATGCGGCTAAGGCCGGCTTGGTTGATGGTGTATCGAGTGCCGTCTCGAAGGCGATCGGGCTGCGGTGCCCGAGGCTGTCTCCCGCTTGCAGGTTGCGTTGAAGGACTCGGCAAGCGCGTTGTCCGCCGAACTGCCCATCATGAAGTCTTTCCGTTCGCGTGTGGGCAGTTCCGCTGCGGGACTCGGACGTCGTTGCGCGTCGCTGTGGCGGGGGGGGGTCAGCGGGCGCTGCCGATGTTGCGGTCCGCGTCGGATCCCTTGAGCATCAGGGTGGTTTCCTCGATGCGGCAGAAGCGGCCGTCGGGGGCGAGGTCGGCGAACACATAGACCTCCATGACCACGGTCGTGCCGTCCGTCTTGGTGATGTGGCAGGTGTGCCGGTCGGCGTACTTGTCGCCGTCGTACAACTCCTCGTGAACCTCGACCTTGCCGTCGGCGACGATGCCGCGCAGGTGGGCGATGTGGTCGAGGAACTCGGCGCGATCGGCCCACTCGCCGTCCGTGCGCTGACGGTACTGCGGGGTGAAGTGGCGGTCGGCGGCCTCCTGCAGGGTGATGCCACGGTTGAAGAGCAGGTCGTTGAGGGCGGCTTCGATACCGGTGCGGGTCATGAGACGTTCCTTCCGGGGATGTGCGAGACAGAGGAGATGCGTGCGCCGCGCACGCTTCTTCTTCACCGTAGCACTAATGCGTGCGCTACGCACGCTTCTAGTCGGGTGGATGCCCGGCCGTGGCGGAAGGCAGCCAGCACGGGCACGTGGACGGTCGAACGCATGCGGGGCAGATCGGACGACCGGGCCACCGGGCCGTCGCAACGGAGCAGTTCGCTCGTTCACGGCCAGGACGGGCCGCCTGCGCAACGGCAGCCACGGCCACGGCTGTGACGCGCACCCTCACCGGGGCGCACCAGCATCGACGGGACGACGAGCCCGGACGCGAGCACTGCGCGCCGGGGGTCTGGCGTCAGCGGGCGCCGGTGACCGGCTGACGGTCGACGCATACGGAGTCAGGCTGCGCGTACTTGGCCCGCCCTCCGTTGATCTCCACACGTGCGCCGGGCCTGATGGTGTCGTACACCTCCTTCCCGTCCTTGGGCGCGAGGCCGACGGCGCCGAAGACGGCGTCCGCGCCGAGGGCGTCGAGGTCGGCGGGATCCAGCCCGAACATCAGGAGCCGCTGATGGTGACTGCGGTCGGTGAAGGTGACCGCCCACCGCCTGATGCCCGAATGACTGATGACCTTGCCGGGGCGCAGTTGCACACTGGGGTACTTGGCGGTGACCGTGACCGCCGTCTCGCCGATCGGGCAGAAGCTCGCCGGCGCGGCAATGCGGAACCTCTTGCTGCCGATGGTCATCGTGTGGGCGTCCAGGTCGACCTTCACCCGCTGAACGGGCGCCCGGGACGGGGCGGGTGCGGGGGCGCGGGACGCGGACGCCGCGGGGGGTACGCCCGGCTTGGCGGGGGAATCGAGGACGCCGGAGGTGACGGTGATCAGGGCCGCTGCCACCAGAGCGGTGGTGCAGAGCGCAGCGCGACGGCCGCGCCGGCGGCGTACCGCCCGGTTCCTGACCTGCGCGCCTGTGGTCGGGACCGGTGCGTTGCTGTGTGCGGCCAGATGGTGGAGCCGGGCGGAGAGCTCCGTCTCGGTCAGGGGCTGCGGGGGCTGCTGGTCAGGCACAGGCTTCCTCCGTCGGGTGGGGTTCCTCGCTCACCAGGTGAGCGGTGAGTGCCGTACGGCCGCGTGACAGACGCGCCTTGATGGTGCCGGTCGCTGCGCCGGTCTCGGCGGCTATCTGCTCCACGCTCAGATCGCACAGGTGATGCAGCACGATCGCGGTCCGCTGGGCTTCGGGCAGGCGCCGCAGAGCGGCGACCAGCGCCACATGGTCCGTGCTCGGTTCGGGCACCGGCCGCGGCGCGCCCGCGCCGCGGACCAGCTCCCACCAGCGGCGCGCGCGGCGCCAGCGGCTCACCCCCAGGCGGTGAGCCACCGTGCGGATCCATGCCTCGGGATCCCGCTCGCCGTCCAGGACGGACGAACACCGGTCCCAGGCACGTATGAACGCCTCCTGAACCACGTCCTGGGCTTCGGCGTAGTCGCCCGTCAGGGCGTAGAGCTGACCGACCAGACGCGGGTAGGCAGCCGTGTAGAAGAGGTCGAACTCGTCTTCGGTCACCTTGTCGTGCTCTCTCTCACGGCGCGAGGCGCGTGGTGTACGGCGGTGCGATGGGGGGTCCTGCCATGGTTTCGGCGAGGGATTATGCGGTCGTGGTCTGCCCGGCGGCGCTGCGCGCGAGCCACTGGCTCCAGGTCAGGTTCCAGTCGCCGTAACCGTTGCCGGGGGCGACGGTGTCCTTGTTCGCTCCGGTGACCGTGATGACGTCGCCGACGTGCACCTGGTCGTAGAAGCCCTTGGCGGTTGTGGTGGCCAGGCCGACACAGCCGTGGGTGACGTTACTGTGCCCGGCCGCCGTGTTTGCGTGCGGGTTCTGATGCACGTAGGTCCCGGACGTCGTCAGGTGCACGGCCCAGTAGTAGTAGTCGTGGTACGTGTCATTCGGGCCCATGCCCACGGTGCGGGAGTCCATGAACACCCTGGACTGCTTGTCCATCACCACCATCGTCCCGTTCCAGGTGTCCAGCCCTGGCCTCCCCGCGGTGATCGGGATGCGATGCCGCTTCCCGCCGGTGTCGACGGTCATCAGGTGCGTCTTCGTGTCGACCGTGGCGACCAATGACCGGCCGATGGTGAAGTGGCTCGTGCCGTGCGAGCCGCGACGCAGAGTGATCTTGGTGCCCGGCTGCCAGTAGGCGGTGCTGGGGCGGAAGTCGACACGCTCCCCGCCCGGAACAGTGCGGTCCTGCACCCAACTCCACGCGCCCCTCGTGCCGGACGAGGTCTGCACCCGCAGCCAGCTCTCCACGGCCCTGCGCTCGGCGGCGGGGACCCGCTGGGGGAAGGTGACGGATATCGGCATGCCCACACCGACCGTCTGCCCGTCGGACATGTTCACCTTCGCCCGCGCGAGCACGGCAGGCTCCGGCATGGACGGAGCCGAGCGCACGCCGGACGCCTTGCCCGTGCCGGCGCTGTTCTCGCCCGTCGCCCTGGTGGGCGCTGCCGCGGCGGATACCCGGGCATCCGGTGCGTCGCCGGTCGTCCGGACGCCGGTACCCGCGTCCGCCGAGCAGCCGACGGCCGAGAGCAGAGCGATACAGGCCGCGACAGCGGCGCCGAGACGGCCGGCGGTCCGACCGGCCGAACGGTCCACGTACATGAAATCCCCCAGGTGAAGTGCAGTCATCCCCTCCCATACGCACGGGCCCGGCACCGGGTTGCATCGGATCGGAACTTTTCCGGGAGAGAGGATGGAAGGCCGGATCGTCGCGGTCTGCGGTGCCCAGCGGCGGGGCAGTCGGACAAGGGCGGGCGCCAAGGCGCCGGGGCATCGACGAGCCGGGCACAGGCGCGCGAGGGCCTTGCGGGTCTCTCCGCCGGGCCGGGCCCACGCCCCGGCTGTGGCGGCTGGACGAGGACTCCGAGGGCGCGGCCCGGGCGGAATGCGCGGCGCCACACAGCCACTTGTGATCCAGTTGCTTGACGCGGTACTTCTCGGCGTACCTTTCACGGGCCCGCCTTGCTGGCTGCGTTGTGCGTGGACGTGCATGCGTGTCCGGACAGACGCCTCCCCCGGGTGGTAGCAAATCCTTGGGACAGGGACCGGCGTTCGCGCTAGGCGAGCACACACGTTCGCGTGCGTCCGTCTTCGGACGGGGGGCCGCCGGTTCAACGACTCTCAGGAAGCACCGGCGCGGTCGCACGCGCGCGCAGCCCCGACCGGAAACCGGCAGGAGCTACCGTGCCGCCGTCTTCTTTTGGGCAGCTCGTGGACCCCGGCTTCAATGTCCTCGCCGCAGGCGTCAAATGTCTCATACCTGCCCCCAATTCGCTTGCATGTTCGCACGTTTGTACGAAAGTATCGGTCCGACCGAGCCTCGCCACCGAATCTGACCGGTTCGGGACTTGTCGAGGCGTCACATGCGAACAGGGGGAAGATCAGCATGAGACTTGCTCGGCGAGCCGCGGCTGGTGTCTTGACGTTATCGGCCGTTGGCTCACTCGTTGTCGGATCCGCCGGCTCCGCTTCGGCGGCCGACCCGTGCGCCCATAAGTCCCAGTCGCACATCGTGAAGAAGTACTACCGGGGACCTCTCGTCGTCCCGCTGCGGTGCGGCAGTAACTCCTGGGGCTACCGGCACCTCGTGCACCGAGGGCGCTGGAACAGCGACTTCGACAAGAAGATCAGCCACGCCATCTGGCGCGGCGAGCAGGTGTACATCCCCGGGGGGCGCTGGCACTACTACATGGAGGCCATGCCTCCGTGCAGCAAGTACTTCGGGGTCCTGGACAATCCCGGCCCGTACGGGCGCGACCACAGGATCAATCCGCAAGGCATCATCACGGCCTACTCTATGGAAGACGCACCCGGTTCCGTGGTCGCTCCGTCCGCCGAGCCGAGGCGCCCCGCCTGCTGATGGAACAACATGGTCTTCACACCTGAAATCCGGGACCGGCTGTGCGATCTGCTCCGCGAGTACGAGCCGGCGTACGCCGTTCCGACACACCTCGAACAGGTGCGGTTGACCCAGCGGACGCTGTCCGACGGGGAGCGAGAAGCCGAGCGGACCTTCCTCGAGGTCGAGGTCTCGGTGACCCCGTCGGACGGCGGACCGGAGCGCTGGCTGCTGAGCCTCGACTTCCACGAGGATGCCCGAAACCTGCTCGGTGCCGAGGCGGACGAGTCCGAACTGCGCACAGCGGCGCTGATCATCTTCGCGAATGTCGACGAGTGGTGGCGCTGCAAGGATCAGGAGGCTGCGACGGCAGCCATCGGCCAGCGGCTCGCTTAGACACCTGGTAGTCCACCCCCAACCTCACCATTCCCGCTGGTCAGAGACGTAGTGTCAAGCGGCCGTACGCGTCCGCGCGGCGCGGCGCCCCTTTCCGCCCGGCACACGCCGGCCCGCCTTGAGCCGCCAGTGACCTGGTCGGCCGGCGTTGAGGTCATCCGACGCCCGAGGCAGCGGTGCGAGCGCCTGGATGCCACGCACGCCCGCCTGGAGAACCGCCACTCGCCGTGGAGCGAGATGTCCATGCACCAGAAGCGGCCGACGATGGTGTCGAGGCTGGTGGCTGTGGACCGGGCACACCAGAGGAGCATGCCAACGCCCCCGGAGAGTGAGGCCCGTACGAGCGAGCGGTGGTGTGGGACGCACACAGGTGCGTCCCACACCACCTTCCTCACAGCAGACCTAATGCCTGCTCGATACGGAGCACCAGTGGTGCGGATCCGAGAAATCCGCCGCCGCCCCAACCCAGAGCGGCGGGGAGTCCGATGCCCACTGCGGACCCGATGATGCCGACGATGAGCGCGATGTTGATACCCACGAGAACTGCAATGATCACAGCCATGATTTTCACCGTGGCCGTTACGGGAGGACGCTGCGGGATCACCGGTGTGCGCCCCCCAGCTCGCCGATCACGTATCGATCATTGCGCGTGTGTACCTTCATTAGTGGGCCCCCTTGGTGGCTCGAAGGAAAAGGATCCTGCCTGCTGAATCCGGGCAAGGTTCCAAGTGGGCAGGGTCCTTACCGTCGCCGGTGCCACGACGGCCTTCGTCGTGGCGCCGGCGTTCTCAACTGAAGCACACCGTTTTGCCGTTATGGCTGGCGGTGCGGCAGGGGGCGCACCAGGTATCCCCGATGAACCGAAACTGCTGATGCGCGTGCGATGGACGAGTTAAAGCTTTGAGCGGCCTTTACCAAAAAGCGCCGTGAGAACTGATGCCAGTGTGACTTTGTGAGTCACACATAAAAGATATTGGAGCAAGCCGTCGCGCGATCGCGACAACAGGCGGGCAACGGCTCCGAGCGTTGCGTTTGCCGGCCGAGGTCGCTCTATTCACAGATGCGCCACCGCATGGAAAAGCATGCTGTGGCGGCTCGTGATTCTCTGCGCCCCTTCATGCTGTCATGCGCCTACGGTGCAACCAGCGGAGTTTTCCGGCTGGTTGGAGCAGGCGGGTATGCGCGTGGAGGAGTGTGTCATACCGGGTAGGCAGCACAGCGGTTGTCACGCTGTCCCACCGACTCGTCCCTGACGTGGGGGTTCGAGGTCCGTTGGACACTCGCAATGCGATCATCGTGGTCGGTCCGGTGGCGAAGCTGCCGTACTCGGCCTCCTGCGTTGATATGCGCATCTTTCAGGATTCGATGGTGGAGGAGGCATGAACCGGGTACAACCGTGGCAGTCCGCGCCCGGTGAGAAGGCAGTGGAGCGCGGCTGGTGTCGGGGGGACGCATGCAAAAGCGCTATCAGGTGTTCATCAGCTCCACCCGTGAGGACTTAGCGGAGGAGCGGCGGGTGCTGACGGACGCCCTGCTGAAGAATCAGTTCATTCCCGTGGGCATGGAGCAGTTTCCTGCCAGCCCTGACGGGGCGTGGCCGCTGATCAAGCGATTCATCGACGAGTGCGACTTCTACGTGGTGATCATCGCCGGCAAGTACGGATCGCTTCACCCGGAGACCAAGCTCAGCTACACGGAGAGCGAATACCGCTATGCGGCCCAGGCCAAGAAGCCGTTGCTGGCCTTCATCCATCGAGACCCTGGTTCGCTGCCCGCTGCCAAGGTCGAAACCGACAGCTCCAAGCGTCGCAAGCTGACAGCGTTCATC
This sequence comes from Streptomyces herbicida, assembly GCF_032656585.1. Classification (NCBI taxonomy): domain Bacteria; kingdom Bacillati; phylum Actinomycetota; class Actinomycetes; order Kitasatosporales; family Streptomycetaceae; genus Streptomyces; species Streptomyces herbicida. The sequence continues at coordinate 40,145 of NZ_JAUYWJ010000034.1, read as the reverse complement.
CGTCATGTGGAGGCCAACCTCGTCCGTGCCAGTTGGACCGATGCCCGTGACCTCGCCTTCGAAGTGACCGCTGCGCTCAACCAGATAGCACCGAAGAGTGACGCCGTCGGCTGGATACGAGCCGACGAGGTACCCGAACAGTTCGGTCTCCTCAATGACGACCTCGTCCAGCCCTGCGCCCAGCTGGGCATCAAGCAGGTCAGCGTCGATGGGGTTGCCGGCCCTGCCATGCCGGAGAACCTGTCGCGGGCCCGCACCATCCGCATCATGTCGACGAGTGCCATTCGGCTGTTGGAGATATACAAGCAGCCCCTCGCCGCGGCCCTGCGGGCCGGCGCGGCCATCAAAGTGCTGCTCCCCGACGCCTCGGGAAGCTTCCTGGCCGATGTCGAGGAGTCGGAGTCGGAGTACGGGCCTCGGGGTGTCAGCATCTCGAGCGAGATCGCCGTTGTCCGCACCCGTCTGCGGGAGATCCTTGGCGCGGCATCGTCTCCCAACGCACTGACAGCAGCGGGAACCATAGAGATCGGCTACTTCACCACCCATCTGCGCTCCACGCTCGTCCTCTGTGACGACCACTGGGGGTGGATGACACTGACCTTGCCTCCCGCCCGCGCTCCGGAGACCGCTTCCCTGGCCCTGGACGGCGGAGACCGCTCTCTGCTGAGCGTCTGCGTCCGTCATTTCGAACGCACCTGGGCCGTTGTTGCCTCACGCGGCGCGACAGAAGTGCTGGTTCTGTAGCCGGTGGGTAGGCATAGGCGCATGGCCAACGTCCCGGACGAGACGATCCACGCCGTGCGCACAGCGTGGGAAGAAAGCCTCCAGCGCGCCAAATCGCTGATGACCGAGCGCAGTGGCACACCCCGCGTCCTGATTGAAGTAGCGGCCCAGCACCCGCTGGTGGGGGGAGTTCACCCCAACGAAGAGTTCGAGGCACGCCTCAATCGCGGCTACGAGCTTTACACCCAGTTCCTTGAAAGCGGGCAGGAGGTGGAGCTCTACGTGCCTGGCAGTCGTCACATGTTCCACGGCCACCCCGACAAGATCAGCCTCAGCGCGGCAGGGACCACCTACCTGGTCGCCCGCGGCATCCCCGCCGCGCACGTGCATGGCGACGACCTGAACCACCGGTACAAAGGCGACGACGGTGTCTACAACAGCGCCGATGAGTGCTTCGTAGCGGCCTCACACTTCAAGGACGCCAACTTCGGAACCCTGGTCAGCGTCTTGAGTCCTGGGCAACTACACCGCAAGATGCTCCATTACATCCATTTCGGTGTCCTGCCTCTGGCCTACACCGCGCCAACCGTCAGCGCCTTCCACGATTACGTCCATGAGGCGCTCGTCGAGCTGCCGCATGTGCTGTACGACGACCCCGGCCTCCAAGCCCCGGACTCGGCGAAAGCCAACCGTCTGCGTGCACGGCGACGCCCCCCAGCCGACTAACGCAAGGACGCACTCTGTGGCCGCAGCCAGACAGCGCATACGGATCTTGCTCGGCACCAGGCACGGCCTCACCCTGCTGGGACGCAACTGGGTCTTCTGCTTCGGCCTGTTGTCGGGTGCGGCTCAACTGGTCCTCGCCCTGTGGCCGAACAGCCCCCTTCCCCGGTGGCCGGCTCTACTCGGCCTTACCGCACTGGCCGCACTGTTCGCCGCGTACGCCTCTTTCCCCCGCACGACCCTCAGCCGCACATTCACACACCCCGACGTCACCGTCACCGTCGAAATCGGTGACCTGTTCACATACCCCTGCCATCTCGTCATCGGATTCACGGACACCTTCGACACCGACACCACCGACGAATCCCTCGTCGCACCCCGCAGCGTCCAGGGCCAACTTCTACACAGGATCTACAACGGCGACGTAGCCGCCCTCGACGCCCGTCTGACGGAAGCACTCACGGACGCCACTCCAGTACATACCGAGCCACAAGCAGCCAAGCGAAAGGGCAAACGGGTGCGCTACCCCGTGGGCACCGTCGCCGTCATCAGAAATCCAGAGCGGAACTACTTCTGTGTCGCCTACGGCCGCATGAACAACAACCTGGTCGTCAGCTGCGACACTGAACAACTATGGGGCAGCCTCGCTCTGCTCTGGGAAGCCATACGCCACCATGGGCACCGCGACCACGTTGCGATGCCCATCACCGGCTCCGACCTCGCCCGAATCAACAACATGGACCAGGCCGGCCTGGTGAAACTGATCCTTCTGTCCTTCGTGGCCCACTCGCGCGCACGCGGCGTGTGCGGTTCACTGACCATCGTCGTACGCCCGCAGGACTACCACCGAATCGACATGCTCGCCCTCGCCGTCTTCTTGCAGTCCTTGTGAATGACAGAACGCTGTCTTCCGGGGCTCGCGTCCGCCAGCAATGATCCCGGCTGCAGAGGCGAGCGAACTCCGGCCATCCCGCTGGCACACGAGCCGCCACAGCCATCCGGCGCCTGGCGACGTCGCTGACACCCCATCGGCGACGGCCCCGCAGCAGCACGAACTATCGGTCGGCACAGGGGCCAACCACGAATCGTCACGGAGGCCGGCCAGGGCGCATCCGAGCGCCCCTGGCCACCCATCGGTCGAAGTCACAGGAGTAGGAGCTCGGCCCGGTGATGCGGGCGGAGCCCCTGGAGAGGGTGGAGACTTGGACTGCCGAGCCTTGTAACGGCTGCGGTCGGTACCGCGAGTCGGTGCCGTGGGACATCAAGAAGGATCAAGAGCAATGGCAACTGGCCGCGTGAAGTGGTTCAACGCCGACAAGGGTTTCGGCTTTATCCAGCAGGACGACGGCGGACCGGACGTGTTCGTTCACTTCTCCGCCATCACTGGCACCGGCTTCAAAGAACTGAACGAGGGCGAGCAGGTCGAGTACGACGTCACTCAGGGGCCCAAGGGTCCCCAGGCGGAGAATGTCGCCAGGATCAGCTGACCAGCGCCTGGCACCCCGTCCCGCCAGCCGAAGCTGGCGGGACGCCGCTGCAAGTCACGGGGCGGGACGGCCGTCAGGGCCTTCACGGATTGAGGTCCAGTGCGCGGACCGGCTCGCCGATCCAACGGTCGGGGGCGGCCGTAGCGATGATCGCCCCGTCAGGACCTCGCCGACCACGAGCGCGGTACGTACGTGACCGACTGGGTCGCCGACAAAACCCGCTACCGCCTGACCATCGACCCAGCCGAGCAGACCGCGCTCGCCGGGCGTTTCCCCGCCTGCCTCGCCGGCCCAACCGCCACGGCGACCGTGGGCCTGGACCTCCGCCGTCCCAACCGGGCAGAGTCGACGGCTACGAGTCCGTCTTGGCCGCACCGCTTTCTACACTCGAGGGATGAACAACTACACGTGCACCCATTGCGGCACGGTCGGTCTGATGGAGGGCTTCATCGAGGACGCCGGCGAGCACTCGCGCGGGTACGCGCGCTGGATCGAAGGCGCATTGGAGCGGGGGATTTTCGGGGGTGCCAAGCGGATGGGCCGGCCCCGGCGGCAGATAGAGGCGTACCGCTGCCCCAAGTGCGGACACCTCGAACTGTTCGCCACCGGCGCGGTGTAGTCGGCCCCCGTTGTTCCCGGCCTCGCCCGGATCGTGTCCCTTCTCGTGGTGCAGCCGATCAAGGCGTGGGAGTGCGCGGCGTCTGCCCTGGGCGCACACCTGATGCGGGTGGCCTCGGCCTCGATCAGCTGCTGGAGTCACCAAAGGTCCGCACCGGCAGCTTCTTCCCGTCGCTGATGGAACGCCGACGCCGCGTCGACCAGGCCCTCTACGCCGTCATCATGGAGGCGTACGCGCGCGGAGGGTCCACCCGCAGCGTGGATGACCTGGTCAAAGCGGATCAACCCCGGTTTCGGATTCGATGCCGATGTCGACGTGGCCGTCAGCTGCAGTGCTTTGCGCAACCTTGAGAGGATCAGGGTATGGCGGACTCACCTGTGCGGATCAATGCCCTCATCGTCGATGCCACCGACCCCGAGCGGCTTGCTGTGTTCTGGTCTGAACTGCTCGGCAGGCCGATCGTGGGCCGTATGGGCCCATACGTATGGCTGCGGCGAGAGGACGACCTGGGTCTGGGCTTCCAGCGGACCGCCGAACCCAAGTCGGGCAAGAACCGCATGCACTTCGACGTGACCTCACCCGATCCCGCCGCCGAGCAGCGGCGGGTCGAGACGCTTGGCGGACGCAGGATGGAGCAGTACGCCGACGGAGGGTTCCTGGTAATGGCGGACCCTGAGGGCAATGAGTTCTGCATCATCCCTGAGGGCCCCTTCGAACTCGACGACGAGGGACGCGCGAGCTACCTCAGCTGACCGACTTTCCTGCCTGGGCGCCCGCTGCCCAGTGTGTGATGCCGAACAAGGGGGGTCGCTTGGTCGAGGAGTAATTGTCAGGAGTTGTTGACTGGCAGTCCGTCAGGTGCCACATCGATCTTTCGTTCCAGCAGTGTGACTGTGACGCCGGGCGCGATCTGACGCTCGCTTTTGGGAGTGAATCCGCGTCCCTGGTAAAGGGCGAGGGCGGGCTGGTTGGCGGTGCCGGTGGAGACCAGGGTCACTGCTGCGGGCTCCAGGGCATCGAGACTGTTGAGCAGCGCTGTCGCGATGCCGCGGCGGTGTGCACGGGGATGGACCACGAGGCGGCAGATATCCAGGGTGCCGTCGTGCAGTCGGGTCCAGGACACGGCTCCGGCCAAGCTGGTCTCGTCCGTGACTCCGAGGAATGACTCCGTGCAGCCGCGCAGCTCCTGGAGGGTTTCGTGCAGTGGCGGGATGCCGTCGAATCCGATGAGTTCGGCCTCCACGGCGTAGGCCGCGCGCTGAAGTTCCCACAAGTGCCGCAAAGCGACCGGATCGGCCAGGTCCAGCCGCTGGGGTTCGCTCAGTTGTCGGCGGGGTGCTGCGCTGGTGCTGCGGTGGCTTGTCACGCCGCAATCGTTTCAGAACGCTCTATCAGCACGCCCCTCTCGAAGCGTGCTCCGGCGCGGACCAGAGCTACGAGTGTGGTGCGATCGCGGCCCATCACCGCTGCCGGGCGGACTCGACGGGACTGAAGACCATGGTCAGGGCGGCTGTGCGGGAGCCGGCGCCCTCACGTCGCACATTCCTCATGCTGTCCGTCAAGGCACGAGAGCGGTGGACTGCGGTGAAGCTCAATCAGCCGATTCCCGGTCGTCGGAGTAGATCACCAGGGTCTGTTCCGGCTGTTCGGCCAGGTGGAATGCGGTGTAAGCGAAGTCGACGATCCCGCGTCCCGGGCGCCGTAGCCGTTTCCGTCCGCCATGCCGGGCCTGCACGTCGTACTGCGGCCACCAGGCACGCACTTCAGGGCTGCCCGCGTTCAGCTCGTCGATCAGCCGGGTGTACCGGGGATCCCCCGGGTGGCGTCCGGCAAGCGTCCGCAACCGGGCGAGCAGGCCACGTGCCTCGGCCTCCCAGTCGACCAGGACGCCCCGGGCGGCAGGTTCGAGGAACACCCAATGGGCGAAGTTCGCTCGCCCGTCCGCCGCGGTGAGGCGCGGGAACAGGTCATCGGCCGCCTGGTTGTGGCTGAGCACGTCGTAGTTGCCGCCGATGATGTACGCCGGATGCGGCTGGAGCAGGAGCGGGACGGCTGCCACCTCGGCGGCGAGAGGCTCGGGTTCTTCGATTTCGACCGCGGGCGCGTGACCGGCGAGCCGGAAGAGATGACCGCGTTCGTGTCGGTCCAGTCGCAGCGCCGAGGCGAGGGCGTCGAGCACCTGGTCCGAGGTGCGGATGTCCCGGCCCTGCTCAAGGTACGTGTACCAGGTGGCGCTGATCCCGGCGAGCAGCGCGAGTTCTTCCCGGCGCAGGCCCGGGGTCCGTCGTCGGCCGGTGTGCGGCAGTCCCACCTGGTCAGGGGTGATCCGCTCTCTCCGGCTGCGAAGGAAAACGCCCAGCTCACGGCGCTGATTCGGCTGCGTCTGCACGGTGGATGGCACCCCTGGTTCCAGAATAAACACGTTCTGGATACCAGGCTAAACACCTCACAGACTGGATCCCGAGTGGGAGGTACAGCTCTCACCGATGACCTGTACGTCACCGGCCACCGGTGATTCAGAAAGCAGAGGAAGACATGTCCGGAATCGACGGCAAGGTCGTGGCGATCACCGGAGCCAGCAGCGGCATCGGCGAGGCGACCGCACTGCTGCTTGCCCAGCGAGGCGCGCGGCTCGTCCTGGGCGCGCGCCGGTCCGAGCGCCTCGCGAACCTGGTGGCGCGGATCGAGAACTCGGGTGGCACGGCCGTGCAGACCCGCACGGACGTGACCCGGCCGGACGACCTGCACGCCCTGGTCGCACTGGCCGGCGAGCAATTCGGCCGGCTCGACGTGCTCGTCAGCAGCGCCGGAGCCGGCACGATCTCGCCTCTGGACGATCTACGGGTCGACGAATGGGACCAGCTGGTCGACGTCAACGTGAAGGGCGTGCTGCACGGAATCGGCGCAGCGCTGCCGGTCTTCCGGGACCAGGGCGCGGGCCACTTCATCACCATCGCCTCCACGGCCGCATTTCGCATCGTGCCGACCATGGCGGTCTATGCCGGCACGAAGTTCGCGGTCCGCGCCATCTGCGAAGGCTTACGCCAAGAGGCCGGTGATTCTCTGCGGGTGACCACCGTCTCGCCCGGCGTAGTAGAGACCCACTTCGCTGCCGCATCAACGAATCCGCAGGTCCGAGCACAGATTACGCAGATGCGGGACCGGATCGCGATCCCGCCCGAGGCGATCGCCCAAGCCATCGCGTTCGCCATCGAGCAGCCTGCAACCGTCGACGTCAACGAGATCGTCGTCCGGCCCACCGCCCAGAACTGACCCCGCTCAGGTTCGAGGCGCATGGCCATGTCCAAGGTCGCCCTGCGCAGCCGGCAGCGCCTGGCGCTGCTCCGTACTGGCGGAGACCACTTGTTCCTTGTGCGGTATTCCCTGGGCTCAGGCTGTGACGCTGCGGCCATGGGTACGCGTGGCCACGACGATGCGGCGGCCGGTGGTGTTCGACGGCCGGAACCTGCTCGAGCCGCGACATATGCGGACCCTGGGCTTCACCTACATGGCGGTGGGCCGGCCGTAGGACGCCGGCCACAGGCAGCAGACTGCCCCGGCCGCCCGATCCGTGCCTGGGCCGTGGGCGAACGGCTCCGCAAACTCGGCGTCCCGCTCGCACAGACACGCCCGACCACCCTGTTCCAGCTCGCCACCGAACTGCCCGCCGCAGTCCTCGCCCGCGCCCCGGGCACCGGCGTCACCGTCGCCGTCACATGGCAGCGAGCCGCCGCCGGAGACTGCGCCGCCTACGCAGCCGAGGTCAGCCGGCGGCCGGTCAGGACAGGTCAGTGCCCAGCATGGAATACATGAACATGTCCCGGCGCTCCTCGCCCACCTGCTGCCAACTGCGGAGCAGACCCTCACGCCGGAAACCGACGCGCTCAGCCGTTCGCACCGAGGCGGCATTCCACGGCTCGACATACAGCTGAAGACGGGGAATCTGCAGGTCATCGAAGGCCCAGCGCGCAACCGCGGAGAGGGCTTCCGCCGCAATCCCTTGGCCACGGGCCGACCCGGCCAGCCAGTACCCCAGCGATGCTCGTCCGTCGCCCCGGTCCTTCAGCCAGAGTCCGACCATTCCGAGCGGGCACCCGTCCTCGATCCGCACGATGACAAATGGATACCCGCTGCCGGCACAGGCGCGCTCCCACTGCCGTCGGACGAAGGCTTCGCCCGCCTCCTGCGAGAACGTCGCGGGAACGGTCGTGATCAACGGGATGTAGTCATCGCTCGATGCCTCCCGCACGAGAGGCAGATCGCCGAGCTCCCAAGGACGGAGCAGGAACCTGTCACCCGCAGCCAAGCGCGGAACCTCCAACGGCTGAACCATGATCGCATCCTGCCGCGATCACTGCCAGGACGCGCCCCGTTTCACAGCTGAAACGGCTCCGCTCACCGCTGCAGGACAAAGGGGCAGGCCCTGGAATCTCCAGCCTCAACCCGGGGCGCCTGCGGCGTCTGCCGGCCGCACAGCCGGTCGCTGCCCGGGCAGTGCGGGCAGCGACCGGTTGTCCGGTGTTACGACAGCAGTGCGCCGTGAGGGCGACGGCGAGGATGGCGAGTGTCATCGCCCGCACGAACCAGGGCCTGTCTCCGATGCCCTTCCAGTCGGCGGTGAACGTCAGGGTGGCGATGCCGAAGACGGGGCCTGCCGGCCGGGCCACGCTGACCGTCCGGTCGAGGAAGTAGACCAGCGGCAGGTAGAAGAGCGAGTTGCCGGACGGACTACTTCAGGTCGTCGAAGCATGCCTTTTTGATGGCTTTGATGCCGAACAGGCTGGATCCGCCCGAGCCGAGGGCGGACAGGGCCCCCTTCTTGGTGTCCACGCTGGCCAGGACCGTGAGGATCTTCTTGATCCCCCCGGCTTCCTTGATCACCTTGTAGGCCTTGGCTCCAGGGATGAAGGCGGCCCCGAGCGCGGCTCCGCATTTCATGGAGTTCCAGGTGTCGGTGACCATGCCCTCGCCTATCTCCTTGGCCTTGTCCCACCAGGAAGGGTCGGCGACGACCGGGAAGGCCGTGTTCTCGTCGGCCTGGATCGTCTGGACGAGTTCACCGCCTTCCAGGCGGTAACTCGTCTGGACCGGCGCACCGTTCGCGTCGAAGGCCCAGGGGGCGGCGAACGCTCCGACCGGGCGGCCGGCCTTGTCGGCGACGGTCACCCCGCCGTTGGCGTTGACTGCCGCGCTGCTGCCTTCGGGGAGGTTGAGCGGGAAACGGTACTCGCTGGGCGCGTCGGCATTCTTGAGGACGACCAGCGCGCTGACCGCGCCGCTGTCCGAGACGCGGACGGCCACGTCCGTGGGGGCCGCCGGCTCGGCGTACATCACTGTGCCGTCCGGGTACGTCTCGGACTGCGCCTGCGGCGAGCCGGGCAGCCCGACACCGAGCCGGGCACCCGAGGAGTCGGCCACGACGACGCGCCCGGAACCCGAATCAGGTATGCCCACACGGGCTCCTGACGGTGGCGCACCTGCCGTCTCGTCCGTCGCGGCACTCGCTGGACCGGCCATGGCCAGGAGTGCCCCGGTGGTCAGTGCCGCGAGCAACGGGAGCGTGTGGCGGTGGTATGAGGCCCGGGAGCCGGTTCTGAACACTCGAAATCCTTCGGTCTTGTGCATAGGGGTCCGGCCTGCGAAGCAACTCGGGCCCGCGGCCGGCCAGTTCGATCATAGAAGTCCGATGATCACCAGACCTACCCATATGAGCAAGATCTGAGGTACATGGCTTTCATGCCTGTTTTGACAGGTGTTCCGCGCCTTGCATGTGCCGGTCACCCAGCCCCACGTCACCATGAAGGAGCGTCATGTGGCGGTGCCGGTTGCTTCAGCAGCGATCACTCGGTCCAGGCGCTCGCCATGTTGCCGGGTCGACGGCGGAGCGTCCTCGAGGACATCGGCCGGCGTCGGCCGGCGCACGGGTTGTTCCGTGGCCGGCCGGGTGGGTTCGGTGGGTTCAGGAGGTCGGGGCGACGAGCGTGTGCTCGGTTCCCAGGCGGTTGGCGAGTGTGTCGGTGTACATGGTGGTCTCACCGTCGGACCAGCGGATGAGAAGGTCGTCGGTACGACCGTTCCCGGTGTAGTCGCCGGTCGTCATGGCCGCGTCGTGCGTCCACAGCTTGTTGGGGTTCAGGATGCGCTGCTCGGTGCCGAGACCCGACGTGGTGGTGCCGACGTAGTTGTCGAGCTCGCCGTCGGACCAGCGCACCATGAGGTCCCACGTCTGGTTGCCGGAGAACTCGCCGCTGGTGAGAAGTGTGGCGTCCTTCCAGGTGTCGTGGGGGGACTTGAGCTTGTGCTCCTGGCCGAAGGTGCCGGCGCTGACGTTGGTGTAGAGGGTCAGTTCGCCGTCGACCCAGCGCACGATCAGATCGGTGACGTACTGGGAGGCGTTGAAGCGGCCCGCCGCGATCTGGGTGGCGTTCTTCCAGGTGTCGTTGGGTTTGATCATCTGGGTGCCGGCCCGGTTCAGGCCCTTGGAGCCGACGTCGCCGTAGAGGGTGACCTCGCCGTCGGACCAGCGCACCAGCAGGTCGAACTGGTTGGAGCCGGTGAAGTCGCCGGCCGTGATGGTGGCCGCGTGGGTCCATGTGCTGTTGGCGGCGAGCAGCTGCCGTTCGGTGTCGTAGCCACCGCGTCCGTTGCCGGGGTAGAGCGTGACCTCGCCGTCGGTCCAGACCACGATCATGTCGCTGTGGCCGGTGTGGCGGAAGTCGCCGGAGGCCAGCAGCTTGGCGTGCTGCCAGGTGGGCGCCGTGCCGGGCAGCCATGGGTCCGTCGACGGCTGGTACGGAGGCTTGCTGTCCACCAGTCGGTGCGCGGCCGCGTCGTTGAACAGATCCTGGGCGTCCTCGCCGTAGATCGGCGAGTACGTCACCCAGTCGTCGTTGGCGTCGTTGCCGCCGCCGTTGTACCCCCCGGTGTTGCCGATGACCTTGCCGGTGCCGGTGGTTGGGTCGTAGTCCTCAATCCACGGGCCGCCGGAGACGCCTCCGTAGAAGCCCTTGCAGGTCATGCGCATCTGTCGGAAGCCGGGGAGCTGCGCAGTGGTGACGGGGCAACGGACCGGCTCATGCTTGGGGTTGACGCTGTCAGTGCTGGGATAGCCGATGACAGTCACCTTGTGGGTGTAGCTGGTGGTGGGCGTGAACGTCAGAGCCCCGGTGACGTCCTCCACTTCGCCCCGGCTGTTGGCGCCGGCCCATACGAAGGCCAGGTCGAGGTCGGAGGTGGGCGCTTTGGTGTTCTTCTTGTAGCGCGGGTCCAAGTACACCTGGGTGACCGGGAAGACGCCGTGCGGCTGATCGGCGGCGGACTCGCCGTTGCGGTACTGGGGCACGAAGATGCGGTGCTTGGCGCCGTTCAGGCCGACTCCGCAGTGTCCGGCGGTCAGGACGATGTCCTTGGCGGCCGTGTGCACGACGCTGCCCGTGCAGTACGTGCTCTTGCCGCCCAGCGGCGTGCCGTCGAAGAAGAACGTGCCCACCATCGGGTGGCCGCCGAAATGCTCGGGATCGGGCGTGCCGGACGGCGGTGGCCGGTGCGCGGCGGCCGCACCGGTCAGGCCGTGCCGTGCGGCGGCGGCCGGAGCCGTAATGGAGTCGACCGGGACGGCGTTGTCCATGCGGTCCGCCGTCCAGTACTTCTCCTCCTCACCGAGGTTCGGTGCGTGCGAGGGTGAGGGTGAGGTGGTCGGTTCGGCGGCCCCCGTGGTCGCCGACGACGAGGGTGCCGGTGGCTGCGACGGCGCCTGGGCCTTGGTGGCGGGGGGCGTCGGCGCTGCGGAAGCCTGCGGCAGCAGGGCGGCGGTCGCGGCCGAAACCGGAGCGGCGCAGAGTACGCCGGCGCACAGTCCGAGCGCGAGGGCCGGAATCCATCTGTGTCTGGAACGCAATGAGGTCTCTTTCCATCTTGGAGGAGGCCGAACGGCAAGCGGTCCCGAACTTTCCAGAATCACACATTCGTTCGATGCAAAGATCGGCAGCATACTACTGAGCAGTCCATGACATAACGTCAAATATCAAGACGGGCAAGGCGATGGATCGACTCCGTACAGCCGCATGGGCGGCGCTCCCGCTCCTGCTGCCCCTCCTGACAGCAGGGCCGGCCTCGGCTTCCCCGCCGACACCGACGCTGCCACTGCACAGTGTCCGGTCCGTTCATCCCGGCGACAGTCTGGCGGTCAAGGCAGCGGACGGACAGGCCGCGTACGGCGACACCGTCGACTCACCCGCGTTCGTCGCGGCCGGGAAGCTGCGCATGGTGGCACCACTGCTGACGGCCACCGTCACCATTGCCTGCGACACCCGGCCTGGCACCTATCCGGTTACCCGGGCCGGAGCCAACGCCGAGGGCCCGGTGGGTCGTCCGGCCCCATGGGCGCGGGTGCACGTCGAGCCGACTGACGAGGACGCACGCCGCGCCTGCCGCGACAAGGTCAAGAACATGCCCCCGCCGGACCGCGAAGAACGCTGGGCGGCAACCGACACGTGGCCCCAGTCGCCGTGGGACGTACGGACCTTCCGGGCCGGCAGCCGCATCACGATCACCGACAACGACGACGAGGGCAAGGACGGATACATCACCCTCACTTCGCGTGTCTTCACCGACCGGCCCACCCTGCGTGGCGCCAAAGCCGTCCTGACCGCCACCACCACCCTCAAGTGCGACGCCGCGCCCGGCCTCTACGTCGTCTACCGGCACGACGTCGACCAGGACGGCCCTGACAAACCGTGGGCCCGGCTGCGCATCTCCCCCGCAGCACGCGCGGGCGCCTGCTCCACACAGGCGGCGGCGCACTCCTCCGGCACATCCCGCACCGCGATGGTGGCCTGGACCGGAGGCGGCCTGCTCCTCGCCTCAGCAGCCGGTACGGCGCTTCTCCTACGGGCCCGGGCCCGCCGCCGCCCACACTCCGCCTGAACGCTGCGCAGGACGAGACGAGGCAGGAGCTGCCGACTCTCGCAGCCCGGAAGATGTCACAGGGTGCGTACATCTCGCCCAGCCCTCGGCGAGGAGGTGCCGGCACGGTACGGCCTACCGCGTGCGTCGCAGGGTTGCCGAGAGATGGTGCTGCAGCGGTTGGCCGACCGCCGCGAGGTCGTGGACGAACGTGAGTGTGTCGTTGTCGGTCAGGGTGTAGCGGCGGCGGGTGGCGTTGACTTCCTTGGCAGTGGGTGTGAGGGCCACCTCGTGGGTGGCGAGATCGACCGTGTCCTGTGCCGCTCGGCCGACCGCGATCTCGGCGATGCCGGTGGGCTGGGTGATCAGCGCCTCCACCCGGCCGTCGGGCTGGAGCCGCCACCATCCGCTCTCCCGAGCCGCCGGGCGCAGGGGTGCGCCGTCGGCGTCGAGCAGCCAGGCCCGGGCCTCGTAACGGAGGAAAGGGCGGCCGTCGTGGCTGAAGGTGACCTGCTGTGCGTACGTGAAGTCCCCCTCGAGTGTGGGGTATTCCCCTTGGCCCCGGCCGTGCCATGTGCCCAGAAAGCCGAGTACGGGCTCGAGCAGAGCGTGCGGTGCGGGCGCGTCGTCCGGCCGGTGGGCGTCGGGGTACGGGTGCTCCGGTGCGGGGTCGTACACGTTCGCGCTCCTTGGGTTGTGCCGGTGCCGGGTGAAAGCCTAGGCGTCCATCTGCTAGGCGACGCGCAGGGCGGTCAGCTCGGGGTTCAGCGCGCGGTGGGGCGGGTGGCGGGCTGGAAGCGGAAGGAGACCGCCTCCATCAGCGGCTTGCGCTGCGTTTTCTGGACGGCGGCGATGCGCCACGCTCCGTCGGCCTCGCGGACGACCGTGTACGTGGCGAGCTTGCCGAGCTTGGCCAGGTCGTCGTCGGCTTTCGGGTCGCCCTTGCGCACATCGCCGCGCGTGATGACCACGGCGGTGTCGGTGCCGTAGAAGCGCAGGTCGGTGATCTCGACGATCAGCCGGGTGCCCTTGAGGAAGCTGCCGAACAGGGCCTGGTGGGCGCGGCCGATCTCCGTACCGCCGTGATACGCGGTGCCGACGTAGGTGACATCGGTGGCGTCCGCCGTGAACTGGTCGCCGTACGCGGCGCCGTCGCCGTTCGCCCAGGCCGCGCAGCTGCGCTCGAGCAGGGCATGGACGGCCGCGGTGTCCGCGGTGCGGGCCGGGTCGAGGGGGGTGGCGGGGTTCAGGTGCGCGGCCATGGTGGTCCTCCGGTGCGCCGGTGATATCTTCTTCGAAGAAGATACTTCTTTGAAGACTTCTCTTCCTTAAAGAAGAGATTATGGAGTGAGGAAGCCCGTGTCAACGCCTGCCAGGCGCCCCGACGCCAGCCAGATCTACCGCCGTTACCTCAGCGCCGTGATGCTCCACGGCCACGCCAGCGCCAGAGCCTGCGAGCTCGGCGCCACCGACCTGTACGCGCTGAACATCCTTCATTTGACCGGCCCCATGACCCCCGGTGAGCTGGGCACCCGCACCGGCCTCACCACCGGACCGACCACCCGCCTCATCGACCGCCTGGAGCAAGCCGACTACGTACGCCGCGTCCCCTCCCCCGACGACCGGCGCAAGGTCATCGTCGAACCGGCGGGCAAGCCCGCCGACCTTGATCGTGTCATGGCCCCCGCCCGGCAGAGGATCGGCGAGATCCTCGGCAGCTACTCCCCCGAGCAACTCGACGTCCTCTTCGACTACTTCACCCGCGCCGCCGTCGCCTACCAGGCGGCCGGGGAGCAGCTGCGCACCGAGGGCGGCGGCTGACGTCGGCGCACCACCGGCCCACTCCCCCGCGTCCAGGGGCGGTGATGGTTGGAGGATTTGGGCCGGCTTCCAAGACCTGCCACCCGGGGAAACGCGGGACGGGGGTGGCCCATTGGTTCCAGTCGCGCCCGGCCCGGGTGTGGCCCGGGCGGTCTCGTATGTGTGCTTGTCATTGACTGCAGTGCATGCGAGGCGTCCTGGTGGACTTAGCTGATGAACTTCAGGTCAATCAGGTAAGTCCACCAGGACGGGGGCACATCAGGTTGCGCGGCGCAGTGGTACGACGACCTCTTCGCCGGTGGCCTTGGGGCTCAGGCGGTAGTAGCGGATGTGACCCAGGCGCTCGGACTCCTCCAGCCAGCCGGACTCGACGATCTGGCGGCGGGTGCGGGAGAAGACGGTGGGCGACATGCCAAGGACGTCGGCCAGCTCGGCGGCCGTCTTGCTGACCGTGCCGGCGCGGTCCGTGGGGTGCGCGGCGTAGAGCATCAGGATCAGGCGCTGGTTGGCGGGCAGGCCGGCGGTGTGTTCCAGCAGGCGGAGGGTCATGTCCTTGGTGTTACTCACTTTGCCTCCCACCGTGCGGGGGTTGTCTCGTCGAATCCGGGGATGTCCGGCGGGTTGCAGGTCTTGATGGCTTCGCGCTGTTCGATCCCAGTCCCGTGAAAGGCAATGTACGGGCTGATCCGGTAGAAGTTGTAGTTTCCGATGCGGCCGCGGACGATCAGGATGCGGTGCTTGGCCAACTTCCGGTTGATCTTCCCCACGGCATCGGTGGACATGCCGACCCGCTGGCCGATGTCCGCGCCGGTGGCCTTGAGGGGCTCCATGCCTTCCGGTGACACTCCGATCCACCACAGGACGAGGAACTTCTGGCTGGGAGTGAAGGCCCTGCTTTCGGTGATCGCCTCCACCCGTGCCTTGTCGACCTGGGTGTGCCGGCCGGAGAAGGCGTACGGCGCATAGGGGACGATCTCTCCGGTGTCAGCGTCCAGCAGTCTGCGCGCTGTTCCCAACAGGGCCTCCGAGGCTGGTTGCTGAAGAGTTCACGAGGGCGGCTTTCAGGCCGACCTGATGAACTTAACGTACATGAGCAAGAAGTCGATCAGCCCTGCCCAGAGGGACGTGTCGCTGGACTTCTCGACCGGATCTCGAGTGCCGCCCGAACGGCGTAGAAGGGGGTTTTCTGGGCCGCCTTCATGAACGTCAAGTCAATCTGCCACGATCCTAGGAACGTGGTACCCAGTTCCCAGGATCGTTGGCCCACGATCCCTCAGACCGTGTGTGCTGTTCCAGGAACTGCCTGGCAGTTCCCAGGAACTGGGTCGGAGGTGGCGTTCTCGCAGGTCAGCGTGGGTTTGGGCGACTGACGCTCTCTTACTTGGAGCTGAGGCCGTCTTCGGTTGCGCAGCCCGCTGTTGGCAGTGCGTCAGGTTCCTCCGGAACGCGGGCAGTTCGGGAGGGGAGCGCACTGAGCGGCAGGCTCATGGGAGCCTGCCAGGGCCTCCCACAGCAGCAATACCCGCTTTGCCTTGTCGCGTTACCTACGCCACCCCTTCTGGACCTCAGCCAGCGAAAGTCAGCCACAACGGCGGGCGCGTCGAACGGGCAGGCGCGCGTGTGCCTCCAGCAACCACTCCCCCAGCTCAGCCACGTTTGCGTCGTGTCGGCGCGGAGGGTGGGACGGGCCGCGGGTGACCCGGGGGGAGAGCCGGGTGGGCTGGCGACGGGAGGGCAGAGGAAGGGAGACGCAGGCGGAGAGCTGCTACTCCCCCATGTTGCCGGTGATCCATTACGACGTAATGGCGGCCAGGATCGCGCCACGTGACGCTCGTGCCGGTGAAGGGTCCACACCAGGGGTGCCACCTATTACGGCGTAATAGGTGGCGCGAGGGGCCCAGCCTTCGTTCGGCAGAACCTCTCAGTGCAACACCTTTAAGCGGTGCATCAATCGCGTCATGCGGTTAGGCGCCGAAGCGGAGGGCTCCCTCGCGGCCGATCTCCTGGTTCCGTGTGACGTACGGGCGCAGTTCCTGCTCGTAGGCGGCAAAGGCCTTGGTGTGGTCGCCGTCCGCTTCCGCGAGGCGGCGGGCGAGGGTGCGGGCGCCGATCAGAGCCTGGGAGGTGCCCATGCCGGAAGTTGGTGCAGCGCAGTAGCCGGCATCACCGACAAGGGCGACGCGGCCCTCAGACCAGCGGTCCAGCTCTATCTGGCAGGCCGAGGAGAAGTAGAAGTCCGAAGCGGCAGCCATATCCTCAAGCAGCCGCGGTACCAGCCATCCAGCGTCGGCCATCCGATCACGCACGATCCGCTCCTGCTCCACACGCCCCAGCAGATCCAGTTCCGCCGAGTCGCTGGCAAAGGACAGGCTGACGGACATCCGGTGAGAGTCCGCGGAGCTGAACAGGTACACGGCCCGGCCGGGCAGCTGCTGGAGCACGCCTCGATGGTCCAGGCCGAGATGGTTCGCCGTGCTGAACCCGACGCCCGACAGTCCAAGGTGCCGTGTCACCGCGGAGTGCGGACCGAAGACCAGGCGGCGCACCACGGAATAGATGCCGTCGGCGCCGATCACCAGGTCGAACGTGTCCGGCTCGCCGCGCTCGAAGCCGACCCGGACGCCGCGCGCGTCCTGTTCCATGTGGTTGATCGAGTCGTCGAAGACATAGCGCGCCGCGTCCGCCGTGTGTGCGTGCAAGATGCGGGTCAGCTCCCGCTTGGGCACCTCCAGCTCCCCGGCGAACGTCTCGGCCGGCAGCTCGCCCGTGCGCTTGCCATCCGCGTCCACCAGATCGGTGCCGCGCATTCCGGTCGCGTGCGCGCGGACCTCCTCGAGGATGCCCATCTCCTCCAGCACCTCGAACGCCGCCCCGCGGAAGTCGACCGCGTAGCCGCTGTCGCGCAGCGACCGGGCCCGCTCGACCACCGTCACCTCATGCCCGTCCCGATGCAGGAAAAAGGCCAGCGCCGGACCGGCAACGCTCGCGCCGGAGATGAGGACCTTCACCGGAACCCCCGTTCCTCGACTGTGCAAGACCCTCAGCCTGGGACAATGCGGGCCGGTGATCAACACCGGATTCCGGCCATACGCGAGGCCGCCGGATCAGGGCAGCCACTCCCCCATGCTTCCCGTGAGCCATTACCACGTAATAGGCAGACCGAGGGGCCCCGGCCTTCGTTCGGCAGGGGCCCCCGTTGTGATGTTCAGTTGTCGGCGGCTGCGCGCTGTTGCTGGTGTTCGTTGAGGATGCCGAGCATCTTGTCGAACTCCGTGTCCGTCATCTTGCGGATGAGGTGCATGGCGAGGAAGGCGCCGTCGTCGTAGGGGAGTTTCGGGGGGATCGAGGAGTCGGAGCGGGGTTCGGGGACCAGTAGGTCCGTGTCGACGGTGGGTGTGGTGGCGGAGGCTGTGGGCGCAGTTTCCGGTTCGGGACTGGGTTCGGGGCTGGGGCTGGGGTTGGGGTTGGGTTCAAGGTCGGGTTGTGGCTCGGGCGCCGGGTCTTCTATTACGTCGTAATGAGTGGATGCCTCGGGCTTGGACTCCGGAGGGGTGGCTGCCGGGCGTTTGCCTGGCTTCTGCGCAGGGCGCTCGGCTTCCTTGCGGGCTCGTTCCGCCTTCAGTTCCTCCAGGGCCGTCTCCTGCTGGTCGGCCGGCTTGTTGCCGACCGCGCGCAGGAGGTCGATGGGGTCGTGGCCGATGCGGGACTGGAGTTCGGGGGTGAGGCTCAGGAGGGCCAGGCGCTGGGAGACCCAACCCTGGGAGCGGTGGAGGCGCTTGGCGAGGGCCGTCTGGCTGCCGTGGATGGCCAGGAGGCGGTTGAGGGCCTTCGCCTCGTCGAGCTCGTCGAGGTCCTGGCGGTGGATGTTGGCGACCAGGGCCGACTCGAGGAGTTCCTCGGAGGTACTCCCCTGGTCGTCGCTGACCATGACCTTGACGGTGGCCAGGCCTGCTTCGCGGGCCGCGGCCAGACGGCTGCTGCCGTCGATTACGACGTAATAGGTGTCGGCCTCGAGGTCGGCCTCGCGCTCGGGGTTGGCCTTGATGTAGGTGTCGCGGTTCATGACCGTGATCGCCTGCTTCTGGCCGTGGGTGCTCAGGCTGCCCGCGAGCTCGGTCAGATCGCCGAGGGTCGAGCGGGGGTTGTCGGGGTTCGGGCTGATGCGGTGGGTAGGGAGTTCGGTGGGCGGGGCGACTCCGTCCGTGGGGACTCCGGTGGCCGCGGCCACGGCTGCGCGGCGGGCGCTGACCGGTCGTGCCGAGGCTCCGAACCGGCCGGCACCCAGCTGCTCGGCCTTCTTCGTCATGAGATCTCCCGGGCCAGGGCGCGCATGCTGACGGCCTGCTGGGACTTGGGTGCGTAGGACAACAACGGCTGCTTCATGCGGACTGCTTCTTTTTGTTCCTTCAGGTCACCGACGAGGCCCACCACGCGCGGATCCTTTATGTCCACCCAGCCCTGGAGGGAGGAGGTGGCGATGTAGCCGCGGCGGCCGTCGTAGAGGTTGACGACGATGCCCAGGTAGTCGATTTCGAGGGAGAGGTCGGCGCGCAGATCCTCGATCTGAGTGGTGAGGAGTTCGTAGGCGTCGGCGGAGCTGTCCTCGGCCTGGACGACGACGAGGGCACCGGACTGACCCGGCTTCTCGTTGTCTCGACGGCGGCCGTAGTAGGCGGCGGCGTCCATGCTGAGGCCGAGGCTGGGCGGGCAGTCGATGAGGATGACGTCGTAGTCGGCTTCCAGGGGGGCCAGGGCCCGTTCGAGAGCGGCTTCTCGGGCTCTTACGGCGGAGAGGCGCACGTCGAGGAGGAAGGCGTCGTTGCAGCCGGGGAGGAGGTGCAGGCGGCCGTCGAAGTTGTCGTCGTCGATGGAGACGACGAGGTCGCGGATGTCTCCCTTGGGGTCGCCCGCCATGTGGTTGGTGAGGCTGTCGCCGTTCATCGGCACGGGGGCGGCGCCGAGCTGGTTGGTGAGGTGGCACTGGGGGTCGAAGTCGACCAGGAGGACGCGCATGCCGAGGCCGGGGAGGTTCTCGACGTCCATCGGGTCGTCGGTCATGGCTTCGGGCTCGTCGTTCTCGACGGCGCGGAGGGCGGCGACCAACTGCTTGGCCACACGGACCGGGTGGAGCTTGTTGGGGTCCTCGGCCATCGCCTCGCCGGTACCGGCGGTGATGGCGGTCTTGCCGACACCGCCCTTCTGGTTGCAGACGACGATGCGGCGGGTGACGGCCGGGCGTACGACATCGGGGGCGGGGTTGGTGTCGAGCCAGAGCCTGACGGACTGGGCCAGGCCCTGGATGAGGGACACCCCGCGGTCGGTGGTCGTCCGCTTGAACTCGTCCCACTGGCCCTGGGGGAGGAAGGTGGAGAAGGAGTCGGCACCCGAGGTGTCGACGGGTTCCAGGGCGGAGGCGAGACCGCACCAGGCGGTGATGCCCCGCTCTACGGCGCTCTGGATTTCGAGGCCGTGCTGAGCGGCCCTGACTTTGAGGTCCTGCCGGAGCCGACCCGGCAGCTTGGAAACGACCTTCTCGCGGTCACTGGAGGTGGCTGGAGAACTCATGGTGCCTACCTTACTAACGCGCATGATCGAAATCGCGTCCGACACGTTAGTTAGGGAAAGTTGGCCAGACCCAGTGGGGGGCGGAGGGTGCATGAGGCGTCGTACCGAGACGTATTACGGCGTAATAGCCGGGGCGGGATCAACAGGACGCCCCGGCTATTACGCCGTAATGGGGTGGAGCGCTGGGGGAGTGGGGGACCGTCAGGCGATGGCCCACGGGCTCGGGCCCTGGGGGGCGCGGCGGGAGGCGGGGCGCGAGGTGTCCCAGGCGGGCTGGAGCGCCGCGGAGACGATGCCCCACAGCTGACCGGCGGTCAGGGTGCGGACGGGGACGACGACCTGGCCGGCGAGACTGATGCCGAACGCGGACTCCAGTGCGCTGACGATACCGATGAGGGCCAGGGAGTCCAGGCCGTACGTCTCCAGAGGCTCATCGGCCGCGGGCGCCTTGTCCTTGCCCAGACCGGGCAGGCCGCGCTGAAGGACGGTCTCGAACGTCGAGTTCCACGGTGCTGAGGCCATCGGCGGGCTTCCTTCCGGCTGCCGGGCGGGTGTGCCGCGTTTCCGCGAGCAGCCTGGCCGGGGGGACTTGAGTCCGCGTGGATGGGCGCTCAGGTGTGGAGCGGGGTGGGGGAGGGGAGAGCGGAGGGGGCGGGGCTATTACGTCGTAATAGCCCTGAGGCTGTCGGGTGGCCGGTGCAGTGAAACCCGCTCGACCCGGTCGCCTCCTTGCGGCGAGGCTGTGGGCATGGAGTTCCTCTGCTATCACCGCGACAGGCCCGGCTCCCTGCCGTTGCGCGACGAACTGCTCGAAGAGCACTGGTCCTACATGGACCGGTACGCGAAGGAGATGATCGCCCGGGGGCCGACCTTCACCGCCGACGACGACACCGTCACCGGAAGCGTGCACATTCTCGATCTGCCCGATACCGCCGCCGCTCGCGCTTTCGCCTTCGACGAGCCGAACTATCAGGCAGGCGTCTATCGCGATGTGCTGCTGCGGCGGTGGCGCAACATGCTGGGGCGCACCATGTGGGACTTCCCCGGCGGCCGGACCGGCGGCAACCAGTACCTGGTGCTCGGACTCGGCACGGGGCAGGCCGCCGACCTCGCGGTGCCGCCCGGTCAGGACGAGCTGATCGCCTACGGGCCGCTGCTGTCCGACGACGGCGCCACCTGGCTGGGCACGGCGGCATTGGTCCGGGCGCCGGACCCGGTGACGGCACGCGCCATCCTGACCGCGGAGCGGTACGCCGATATCGAGGTGCACGACTGGGAGTTCGGCGGGCGGCCGTCTTGACCGGGGGCGGTGTGCATGCTGATCGCTCAGCCGTTGCCACCCAATGTGCACGTAGGACCCATCTCGACCGGGCCGCCTGGGCCCTGCTCGGGCCGGTGCGGTGATCGTCCTGACGGCCGGCGTGGCGGCCGCGCTGTCACGCCGGGACCTTGATCCCAAACGCCTGACCAACTGGCTGTTCGGGCTCGGAATGATCATCGCGGCTCCTATTACGGCGTAATAGGAGCCGCGACTGCAGTGTCCGCCGCTCGGATGACGCGGCACGGCTCCTTGTGCGGGTGTCCCGTTCGGCTGCCTGGACGGCGTTACTCTCGCACGCAACGAAGGAGGGCGCATGTCGGGCAAGGCTGGACGAATGGTCGTCGTCTGCATGCTCGCCCTGTCGGGGGTTTTCGTGGCCGTCGGCTGCCGTTCCTCCGATCACAAGCCGGACAACAGTCCCTCCGCCAGCACCCCGGCGTTTTCGTCGTCGTCGCCTTCGCCTTCGACGACATCGCCGTCCTTGTCCGGCACCGCCCCCGTCCCCTCGCCGAGGCCGGCGTCATCGTCCGCAGCCGGCACCGTCATCCCGTCACCGCCGCCTCCACCTACATGCACCGACTGCGACCAGGACGACGGTCCCAGCCTCGCCCCGTCCGCCACGCCCTCGCTTCCACCTTCGCCTCCACCTTCTCCTCCGGTCGTTCCCGAGGTTCCCCCCTCTGATGGCACATGAATGAGCCCACGGAGGACCTGCCTCCCCAGCTCGGGCGGACAGGCGTCAGGAGTCGGCCAGCCAGCCCGACGGCGCTTCTCAAGACCGTGATTGCGCAGGCATCCGTCATCGCCGCGCTGATGTTCTATCTGGGAGCGATGTACAGCAGTCAGTACTACGGCTACTTCCATCTCTCCATCTACTCCCTCGACTTCGGCTTCGCTCCGCTGGTGCTCCAGAGCCTGAAGCTGCTGCGGTCTCCGGTTCTCGTGGCTGCCGTCCTCGTGCTGATCGCGGCGACCGCTCCCTGGTACGTGATGCGGCGTCCACTGTCCGGGCAGCCTGCTCGACGGGCTCTCGCGGCCCTGGATCCGGTGGCACGGCTCTACCCGGTGGTCCTGGCGGCCGGACTGGTCCTGCTGGTCTTCTGGTCACGGATCCAGCCGTACGAATGGGCCGCTCCGCTCACGCTCGCGGTCGGATTCCTGCTGGGCCTGGCCGCCCACGCCGAGGGCAGCCGGCCAGGGGGAACGGGCCGTCGAGGCCTGCTCTTCTTCGCCGCCGCGGTATGCCTGTTCTGGGCGCTCACCGAGACCGCGTTGCAGCTCGGTGAGAAGGACGCCAGGGTCCACGCCAGTCATGTGCGGAGCTGGCCCAGCGTGATGCTCCTCAGCACCGAGCCGCTGAGCCTGCCCCCGCCCGGGGTCCAGGAGGAGAAGTTTGCGCGCAAGGACCTGCGGATGCCCTACCGCTATACGGGACTGCGGCTCCTGATCCAACGCAGCGGCCACTACTACGTCGTTCCCGTCGACTGGAAGGCCAGGACCGATCCGCTCTACGTCATCCACGAGAGCGACGACCTCTGGGTCGGGCTCGGGCCGGGCGTTCAATGACCAGAGCCCGGGCGGCAGCAGCAGCTACCGAAGCGACCGAAGCGACTGTGGGACGGGGTTGGGTCCCGGAGTCCGAGCGGTGGGGGAGGGGTGGCGGGTCCAGGTTCGCTGCAGGGTCGCTTGAGTCGCTTCGCGCGTTCAGTCGCTGCCGGAATGGAGCTCTCGGATGGTGGGGGCGTGGGCAGCGACTGAAGGGGAGCGACTGAGGATCCCTTGAGTCGCCTTCAGTCGCTGAGATAAAAGGCCTGGTCAGACGGGGTGTCGGAGGTAAAACAGCGACTGAAGCGACCGAAGGTCCGGGTATATGAAGACATTCGCGCGTGCGCGTGTGCGCGTGTGGGCGTCATATATAGGGACCTTGAGTCGCTTCAGTCGCTGTTTTGGGGTGTGCGTACCCTTTGACCTGCGGCTTCGTTGAGCTACTGAGACAGCGACCGAAGTGGCTTGAGTCGCTGGAGGATTTGCGTTCAGTCGCTGGAGCGACCGGGCGACACACGCAGGGATTTTTGTTTTCCCTGTGTCCCCTTCTGTCTTCGTGGTTCGCTAATCTGTCTCAGTCGTTGAGTCGCTTCAGTCGCTGATGGGGGATGTGGATGCCTGCTGAGCTGCGGGTTCCGCGCAGCGACTCAAGGCAGCCGTCGCCCGAGCCGCACGATGCCGCCAGATCGCTCGCGACGGCGCGGTGGTGCGTCGGCCGGGGCTGGCCCGTCCACCCGCTGGCGCCGGGGCGCAAGACCCCCGCGGGCAACTGCGAGGCCTGCCGCGAGCCCGGGCACACCCACCGGGACTGCGGCTGCCCGGCCGCCGGTCGCTGGTGCCACGGGTTCCACGCCGCCACCCTCGACTACGCGAGGGTCGAGCAGTGGTGGGGAGCCAACCCGCGTTTCGGCGTGGGAATCGCGTGCGGGCCCGCGAGTCTGGTCGTCGTGGACATCGACGCGCACGCCCAGGAGCTGCCCGGGCGGGACCGGCTGCTGCCGGGCATCGAGATCTCCGCCAGCGTCGATCTGACCGGGCTCGCCAACGGCTTCCACACCATCGGCGTACTGGCCGCCCTGCGCGGTGAGCGCAGCCCCGCGGACGACGAGAACACCCTGCGCGTGCGCACGCCCTCCGGGGGCCTGCACGTCTGGTACCGGGCCCAGGGCGGGCAGCGCTGGCAGTGCTCCACCGGTTCGGGCGGGGGCCGTTCGCTGGCCTGGCAGGTCGACGTACGGGCGCACGGCGGGTACATCGTCGCCCCGGGCACCGTGACCGCTGCGGGCGTGTACGAGCCCGTCGGACCGGTGCGGGAGCCCGCGCCGCTGCCCGGCTGGCTGGCCCGCGAGCTGGAGCGCACCGGGCATCTGCCGCCCGCGCACGTGCCCGTGCCGCGCCCGGTGCCGCCGCGGGCCCGGCAGGCCGTGCTGGCGGCCGGGGGAGGGCACACGGCCGCGGGCCGGGCCCTGACCGCCGTACTGGCCGAAGTGGCCGCCTGTGCCGCCGTGTCCGAAGGCGCGGGCTTCTCCGAGAAGCTCAACCGGGCCGCCTACACCGCCGGGGGACTGGTCGCCGCCGGGCACTTGACCGAGGAGGAGGCCGAGCGGGTGCTGGACCAGGCCGCAGAACATGCCCGGCCGGGGCAGCAGCGGCGCTACCGCGCCATCATCCGTTCCGGTCTGAGCGCGGGTCGGCAGCGGCCGCTGTCGCCGGGAGGCCGCGCGTGACCGCCGACGACAACGCGCTCTTCGACGCCCAGGCGGTCGCCGCGCAGATCCTCGCCCAGCCCGCCACGCAGGTGCCCAGGCAGGCCGTCGAGCAGCGGCCTGGCGCGGGCGGGGGCGGGAACGGGGAGGCCACCGCCGACGGGCTGCTGCCGGACACCCTCAGCGACCGCGGCAATGCCAAACTGTTCGTCAAGCTGTACTCCAACGACTACCGGCACGTGCCCGGGCTCGGCTGGTACCGCTGGGACAGCACCCGCTGGCAGATCGACGAGGACGACACGGTGATGTGGGCTGCGGGAGACCTGGCCGAGTCCTTGGCGACCGACGACCCGCGCGGCGCCTACAGTGCCTCCGCGCTGCAGCAGCACCGCAGGCGCGCGCTGAGCACCAGCGGCATGAACGCGATGCTCACCCAGGCCAAGTCCGCGCCGGGCATGGTGCTCAACGCCGCCCGGCTGGACGCCGACCCCTACGCGCTGTGCACCCCGGCCGGCGTCGTCGACCTGCGCACCGGTCTGATCCGTACGCCCGACCCGGACAAGGACTTCCACTCCCGCTCCACCACCGCGGGCCCGCAGGCGATGCCGACCCCGCGCTGGGACCGGTTCCTCACCGACACCTTCGGCGACGGGCCCGAGGGCGCGGAAATGATCGACTTCCTGCATCTGCTGCTGGGCTACTCCATCACCGGGGACGTCGGCGGCCAGGTGATGCCGTTCCTGTTCGGCTCCGGCAAGAACGGCAAGTCGGTGCTCCTGGACGTGCTGATGAAGCTCGTCGGCGACTACGCGGACGCCGCGCCGCCCGGGTTCCTGATGGCCCGGCCGTACGAGGGGCATCCGACCGACCTGGCCGAGCTGCACGGGCGGCGGGTCATCGTGTGCAGCGAGGTCAAGCCCGGGGACCGGTTTGACGAGGCGCGGGTGAAGCTGCTGACCGGCGGCGACCGGATCAAGGCACGCCGGATGCGGCAGGACTTCTTCAGCTTCCAGCCCACCCACAAGCTCTGGCTGCTCGGCAACCACCGGCCCGAGGTGGGCACCGGCGGTTTCGCGTTCTGGCGCCGGATGCGGCTGATCCCGTTCGAGCGGGTCGTGTCCGACGACCGCAAGATCGACAACCTGGCGGACGTCCTGGTCACCGAGGAGGGGCCGGGCATCCTCAACTGGCTGATCCTGGGCGCCCGCCGCTATCTGCGGGGCGAGAAGGACCTCACCGGCCCGGAGCGGGTGCGCATCGCCACCACGGCGTACGCGGAGACCGAGGACCACACCGGGCGGTTCCTGTCGGAGGAGTGCTGTCTGGGGCCGGATCTGAGGGCGGAGCAGGCTCAGCTCTACGCGGCCTACAAGACGTGGTGTCAAAATGAGGGGGCTCCGGCGATATCGTCCCGGGCCTTCGCGGCGCGGGTCCGAGAGGTGGTGGGACTGGCGTCTCCGAAGGAGATGATCCTGTCCAACCAGCGCAAGTACTACCCGGGCATCGGACTGGTCGCCGACGAGGAGACAGCATGAGCGCCCTCATAGGAGAGGACGAGATCATCCACGAGGTCGACTTCGTCTGGCTCGAGGACGTCACCGAACTGGACTACGTACGCCAGAGCCTGGACCGGTTGCCCACCCGCAAGGGCAGGCCCGCCTACCACCGCGACGGACGTATGGTCGGCTACGCCCTGCTCGGTCCCAGCGCCAAGCCGTCACGGTCCTCGGGCACTTTCCGCCGCCGGGTGTTCTGGCTGCTGCCGCACGACAGGGACGCCGTCCCCGACGGGCTGTACGCGACCGGGGCGCCGGCCGAGGCCGTGGACCCGCGCACGCTGGCACCGGGCAAGAAGGGGCGCAAGACGGAGCGTTCGGAGGGCGGACCGACCTCACCGGAGGTGCGGGAGCGAGGGCTGACGCTGCCGCTGTAGGGCGGGTGTGCCGACAGAGCCGTCCCGGGCGGGGCCATTACGCCGTAATAGGCGTCGTGGTCGGCCGCGGCAGGGGCGTGGTCCGCACGGCGGCCGCTGTCACGGCGCATCAGGTACGGCGGCCGCCGGCCCCTGCGGGGAGCCGGGCCACGCCCTCGTACCCGCCGGCTCCGGTCTGCGCGGGGGTGCGGTCGATCCCGGCCGGCCGGTTGCGTTTGGCGCAACTCGCCTGGCGACACCCACGTTAACAACAGACCTTCCGGTATTAATCCTCTATTGGATGGGACCGCTGCACGCTAATGTGCACGTGCAGCGGACTTGCAGTCCGCTGCACGTCACTCAAACGCAGGCCACGCAGGGGGAGGCCCGCCCATGAGTTTCTCGTGCACGGAAGGGCCGGGTTCGCGCGCGGCGCGGCGGTCTCCGGGGTCTCGCAGGCGGGGGAGTGGGCGTGACGATGCCGTGGCTGTCACCCTCATCCGACCGGCCCGCTGATCGTCGAGGTGAACACCGTCTCGTCGTCCTGACGGCCGGTGACCTCCACAGTCATCACCCCGCCGCTCTCGGGGGACACCCGCGTGATGTCGATCCAGCAGGGCCGGTCGAGTTCGACGTAGCGACGGAACGAGGTGGACGCGCTCGCCGGGGTCATCGTCCGGGGCGTCACCAGGGCGGAGGCCGCCTGCCGTGCGCCCTCCAGCAGGACCATGCCGGGCAGGTGGTCGTCGGCGTGGTCGAAGAGGATCGGGTGGTCGAGCCTCGGCGTGAGCAGCCAGCTGGTGGGCGAGTCGGTGGCCGACAGCACCACATCGGCCGTGGAGGTGCGGCCCACGGTCGCCGGCGGGAGCGGGTCGCGGTCCACCCGGATGTCGAAGGCGGGGCCCGACCACGGCCGACGGGCTGCGCGCAGCCGCTTGTAGACGCCCTGCTGGATCACGTAGAAGCTTCCCGAGCCGTGCGCCACCACGTTGCCCTGCCGCCGGACGGACAGCTCCAGCTGGAGCCAACTGGCCGTGCTCCTGCGCCAGGCGACCTCCGTGCACCTGGCCTCGAGGTCGAAGTCCGTTGGGCTGAGCGCGATCCGCAGGTTCTGCAGGGCCGTCGTGTAGTTGAGGTTCCCCAGTATGAAGCGGTGGTGGAGCGGTACGCCGAGCTCCGCGTGGGCGAGGAACATGCCGGCCTGCCGAAACGTCTCTGCGGTGAGCAGGGGATCGTGACTGCTCCCGTCGGGGCTCGTGAAGAGCGTGTGCGCCCGGGGCCACTGACCGGTGAGGGAGAACCGCAGGTCGTCGTGGGTTGTGCAGCCCGTGAGGAAGACCTCCGCGAGGCTTGCGCGGTGAACGTACTCCCTGGGGACCGTCGTGGTCAGTCGGGGCAGTACGGGCAGTTCGACTGTGCTCTGGCTGGTGGGCAGACCCATCGGAGACCCCCCGTCTTGAAACTTCGTTCGACGACAGCTAATAAGATACGGACCTACCGGTTTTCTTATATTGCCAGCCAGGTAAAGGATTGGTCAAGTGTCCGAAGAGCGCTTGAATCGAGGATTCCGTTTCGGGCGGTTTGATCCTGTATCAACCGAGCCTGATCTAAGCGACGTTCAGTGTATTGAAGAACAAATCGGTACGTCCGGCCGCTGCGCGATCGACTAGAGCGGCCAGTAAAAAACCTGTTCAGCGGTTTTCTTTATCTCCACGCTTGATCGCCACTTTGGAGGCAGCAAGTGCAGAATCCGTCCGTTCCCGTTGTGCTCGACCCCTCCGGCCAGGACCTGCACGGCGAGGCGGCCCGGCTGAGGCAACTCGGCGCCGTCGTCCAAGTCGCCCTGCCGGGCGGCGTGCTGGCCTGGTCGGTGAACCGGGGCGACCTGATCAAGCAGGTGCTGGCCGACCCGCGGGTGTCCAAGGACGCCTACCGCCACTGGCCCGCGTGGATCAACGACGAGGTCGACGACTCGTGGCCGCTGGCCATGTGGGTGTCGGTGCGCAGCATGCTCACCGCCTATGGCGAGGAGCACACCAGGCTGCGCAAGCTGGTCGCCGGCGCCTTCACCGCCCGGCGCACGGTGGACCTCAGACCGCGCATTGTCGAGATCACCGCCGAGCTGCTGACCCGGCTGGAAGGCCTGCCCCCCGCCCAACCTGTCGACATCCGCAAGGAGTTCGCCTACGAGTTGCCCATCCGCGTGATCTCGGAGATGCTCGGCCTGGACGACCGTGAGCGCGACGACCTCCACCGGGTCACGGACGTGCTGTTCACCACCACCACGACTCCGGAGACGGCCCAGAAGAATCAGACCGAGTTGTACGGACTGATGAACGACCTCGTCGGGCGCAAGCGCGTCCACCCGGGCACCGACCTCACCAGCGCCCTGATCGCCATGCGCGACGAGGATGGGGACGGACTGACGGAGAAGGAACTCATAGACACCCTTCTGCTGATCATCGGGGCGGGACACGAGACGACCGTCAACCTCCTCGACCACGCCATCTGCGCCCTGCTCAGCCATCCCGAGCAGCTCCGGCTGGTGCGGGAAGGGATCGTCACCTGGGAGGCGGTGGTCCACGAGACGCTGCGGTCCCAGGCGCCGGTGGCCAACATCCCGCTCCGGTTCGCCGTCGAGGACCTCGACCTCGACGGCACCGTGATCCCCGCGGGGGAGCCGATCCTTCTGTCGCTCGTTGCCGCCGGCGGCGACCCCGGCGCGCACGGTCCCGACGCTGACACCTTCGACGCCACCCGCCCCACGCGCCACGAGCACCTGTCCTTCGGCCACGGCGTCCACCACTGCCTTGGCCGCCCCCTGGCCATGAGCGAGGCGACGATCGCACTGCCCGCCCTCTTCGAGCGGTTCCCGCACCTCGAACTGGCCGCCGATCCCCGCGAGCTGGGGCTGTTCGAGTCCTTCATCTCCAGCGGCCACACGGAACTTCCGGTGCTGCTGACACCCCGTTCATGAGCGCTGCCCGTCCCGCGACCACAGGGAGGTCTCCCCGTGTCACACCCCGCACTGAGCACGCTCCGCCTGGCCGCCGTCAACATCGACGGCGTCCTGCTCAACGACACCTTCAGCCCGGTCATCCACCGGCTCGTCGCCCGCCACGGAGTCGAGTACACGCCTGAACTCGAGCGGGCCCTGCTCTCCCAGCCACAACTTGCCGCCGCCGAGGTGTTCGTGAAGGTCACCGGCATCACCGCCCCTCCACAGGAGGTGCTCGGCGCCTACTTCGCGGAACGCGAGCGCTACCTTCGTGACCAGCCGGTACGGCTGCTCGACGGAGCGGTCGCCCTCCTGGAGCGGCTGCGTCCGCTTGGCCTGGACCTCGTGTGCTACGGCGGATTGGACGAGAGCCACTTCGAGCGTCACCTCGGGCCGTGGGCCACGTACTTCAGCGAGCCCCGCTACATCTGCACCAACGCCTTTCGGCCCGGCATCCGCGAGATCACCCGGGACTTCTTCTCGCTCGCCCCCCACCAGGCGCTCTTCATCGACGACGCGGCCTCCGTGGCCGAGCGGGCCAGGGAACTGGACGTGCCCTTCATCGGACACCCCAGCCCCTTCGTACACGGATTCCAGCGGGAGCTCATGCAGCGGGCCGGCGTCCGGTACCTGGTGCAGGAGTTGTCCGAGATCGACGAGACGATGCTCTGCGCCCTCGATGCCGAGGCCGCCGAGCGCACCGTGTGGCGGCACGGCGACCGGACCCCGGCGCACCTCGCTGCCAGAGCGGCCCAGGTGCGGTCGTGACCGGGGCGGAGACTGCACCACTGGCGGGCAAGGTCGTCCTCATCACCGGCGCCAGCAGTGGCATCGGAGCCGCTGCGGCACGCGTGTTCGCGCGGCAGGGAGCCGTCGTCGTCCTGACGGCCCGGCGCGAGGACCGGCTGAAGGACGTCGTGGCCCAACTGCGCCGCACGGGTGCCGAGGCGAGCTTTCACGCCATGGACGTGCGCCGCGGCGACGAGGTCCGGCGCGCCGTGCAGCACACGGTCGAGCACTACGGCCGCCTGGACGCCGCGTTCAACAACGCCGGTGTCGGGGTGGAGAAGGTGCCCCTGCACCTCCTCGAGGACGAGGCGTACGAACTGGTCATGGAGACGAACGTGCGCGGCGTGTGGAACTGCATGCGCCACGAGATCACGGTCATGGTGGAGGGCGGGGGAGGGGCGATCGTGAACACCAGCAGCGTGGGCGGGCTGGTCGCCTCGTCGACAGCCGCCCCCTACATCGCCTCCAAGCACGCGGTGATCGGGCTCACCAAGGCCGCAGCCGTGGAGTACGCGGCGCACGGGATACGGGTGAACACCATCGCCCCCGGCCTGACCCGCTCGGAGATGATCGACGAGTGGTTCGCCGTGTCGCCCGCGGCGGCCGAGAAGGCCTATCGGTCCGCGCCGCAGGGGCGGGCCGCGGAGCCGGAGGAAGTGGCGGAGACCGCCGCGTGGCTGTGCAGTGACAAGGCGAGCTTCGTCACCGGCGCGACACTTCCCGTGGATGGAGGCCGCACCGCCTGGTGAACACTGGGAGGAAAGTGACGGGCGGCGGCTGCCCGGCCCCACAGGCCCCGCCCGTCACATGCGTCGCCCAACGACTCCCGGCCATCATGGGATTCCTTCCCGTCCACCCCCGGGTAAGCGCGGTCGAAGTGGGGTAACGTACGTCATGTTCGGTTTTGTTTTCAATGGAGGAGGGTCGCGTGGCACAGCAAGAACGTGCAGTACGGACCCGTCGTGCTGTTATCGAGGCCGCAGCCGCGGTCTTCGCCGAACGCGGGTACGCGGCGGCGACCATCGCGGAGATCCTCGAACGGGCCGGAGTGACGAAGGGCGCCCTGTACTTCCACTTCGACTCCAAGGATGCTCTGGCGCGCGGTGTGATCGGAGCCCAGATCGACAACGACTACTGGGTGCCGCGCGAGCTGAAGCTCCAGGAGTGGGTGGACATCGGCATGACGCTGGCCCATCAGATCCCCAAGGACGTCATCCTGCTGGCGGGCATACGCCTCTCTGGCGACATGCAGGGCCGCACCCTGTTCGGCAGTGCATGGCCGGCCTGGATCGAACTGTCGACCAAGCTGCTGACCGATGCCAAGGAGCGGGGCGAAGTACTGCCCCACGTCGTCCCCCAGGAGACGGCTGAATGCTTCCTCGGGTCATGGCTGGGGACCCAGATGTTCTCCGAGGCGAACTCCAACTGGGCGGACCTCAGCGATCGGGTCTCTGTCCTGTACAACCACATGCTGCCGGCCATCGCCACACCCGCGGCACTGATCCGGCTGGACACCGCGCCCGACCGAGGCGCCCGGGTCATTAAGGAAGCCGAGCGTGTCCGACAGGCCGCGCTCGCGGCTTCCGAGGCCTGACGCAGCGTCGGCTGCCGCGCCCGCAGACCGCGGCACCCGGCGCGTCTGCGGGGGGTTTCGGCCCATCAACAAACCTGACGTCTGGTTTGCTGTGCCGAGCGTGAAGGTTCCCGCTGGCGATGCGGAATCCGTTCGACGGATCGACCCGGGCGTGCGGATCGCGCCATGAGGCCCATCCGGACGGGGTAGCAAACCGTACGTGCTCTTTTGTGAGTCGGCTGTGAGGCGGACCTTGGTCCGCTCGCACGCAACATCACCGACGGCTCCACACCGCACGAGCAGGGTGTCTGACGGTGTGTGACTACCAAGCCCGCGCAAGTGTTGTACAACTCCCACCCTAGCAAACCTACCAATCATGCGGTTTGCTAATGTCCTGAAACGGAACGCCGCACGCCCCTGAGGGAAGCGGACTGATGCACTCCGTGTTCCGCTCCAGCCCCAGGAGGACACCGATGGTCAAGCAGGTGCGCGCGGCTCGTACGCGCCAGGCCCTCATCCTCGCAGCGGCCGAGGTCTTCGCCGACGAGGGGTACGCGCTGGCCACCCTGCCCGTGATCAGCAAACGCGCGGGAGTGAGCACCGGGGCCCTGCACTTCCACTTCCCCAGTAAGGACGCGCTGGCCAGGGAGGTGGAGGGAGCCGCGGCGGACTCCATCGAGAAGATGGCCGAACGCTGCCTGTCCTCGGCCGACACCCTCTTGCAGTCGCTCGTGAACGCCACCTGCCGGCTGCTCGCCGCCGTGGCCACCGACCCCGTCGTCAGGGCGGGCTTCAAGCTGGGCACCGACCCGTCGCGCAACAGCGGGGCGGGGGTGCCCCAGTGGTGGTGCGCCTGGGTCCACGATCTCGTCGTCCAGGCGCAGGACGCGGGGGAGCTGGCGGCCGACGTCGCGCCCGAGGACGCGGCGGCGGCCGTGGTCGCGGCGACCGTGGGCTTCGAGGCGCTCGGTGAAGTGGACGGCGAGTGGCTGTCCAGGGAGCGGGTGGCCCGGTTCTGGTCGTTCATCCTGCCGCGTCTGGCGGCCTCGCCCCAGAAGATTTTGGTCAAGCCAATGGGTGAGGCCGACTCCGAGTGAACAGGGGCCTTAACAAAAACCGCGCACATAGTTCGGTAATGGTCCAGTCAAACTCAGGCGTAAATGACCTACTTGTTCGGTTTTTGTGCCCTATTTGTCCAAGTAAGCAGGGAAGATCCCTACCGTCTTGAGCGGGTCTCGCGTACGGATAGAGGGTAAGCAGGGAGGCCGGTACGGTATTGACATACCGCCCGTGCTGTTTTTTACTCGGGTTGCTAGGGAACCGCTCTAAGGCAGCCAGCAGCGACGGGGAGACGGCGTGGACATCGACATACTCGGCACACTCGCCGTACGCGAGAAGGGCGTCTCGATCACCCCGACGGCACCCAAACCGCGCCAGGTGTTAGCTCTGCTCGCACTCGGCGCCGACCAGGTCGTGCACGTGGACACACTGAGCGAGGAGCTCTGGGGCGCCAAGCCGCCCCGCAGTGCCCGCCCCACGCTGCAGACCTACATCCTGCAGTTGCGCGAGCTGATCACCGTAGCCCTGGAGAGCGGGGACGCGGAAGAGAGCCGTTCGGCCAAGGACGTCCTGCTGACCGTGCCCGGCGGCTATCTGCTCAAGAGCGGCGGAGGCACCAGCGACGTCCGGGAGTTCGAGCGGCTGGCCGGCATGGGATACCGGGCCATGGACGCCGAGGACTACCCCGGCGCCGCCCAGCGGCTGCGCGAGGCGCTCGCGCTGTGGACCGGCCCCGCCCTCGCCGACGTGCACGCCGGAACGCATCTGGAGACGCAGACCAAACGGCTTGAGGAGAGCCGGCTGTGCGCGCTGGACCAGCGCATCGAGGCCGACCTGCGGCTCGGCCGGCACCGTGAGCTGCTGGCCGAACTGACCGTGCTCGTCAGCCGGTACCCCACCCACGAGAGCCTGTGCGGCCAGTACATGCTGGCCCTGTACCGCTCCGGGCGCCGCGGCGAGGCGCTGGACGCCTACCAGCGGCTGCGCGCCACCCTGGTGCGCACCCTGGGTCTCGAGCCGTCGCCCGCACTGGGCAAGCTGCAGCGCTCCATCCTCATGGCCGGGCCGGAGGGCGTCGTACCGCCCGCCTCCGGGTCCGGACGGCTCACGGCCATCGGCTGACCCGGCGTCACCGGGCCCGGCCGGCCGAGTGCGACCTGAGCGCCACCTCCGTCTTTGTTCGAGCACCGCTCTAGGCGCACGACGCAGTTTTGAGGACACACGGAGGAGGGGGGATCGGCATGCCGTCCGAACGAGGGCACTCGGCCCAGCACACCATCTCCGTCGCCGCCCCCGCCGGTGTCGTCTACGGCATGCTCGCCGACGCCGTGCGCTGGCCGGTGTTCCTCTCCTCCCACGTCCACGTCGAGCGGATGGACTTCGACGGGGTCACCGAGCATCTGCGCATGTGGGACGTGACGGCCGACCACGTCCGTTCCTCACGCACCCGACGGGTGCTCAAACCGCAGTCGCGGTCCATCGAGTTCGAGCAGCAGGACACCTTCTGGCCGGACGCGCCCACCACCGGCGCCTGGACCGTGCAGGCCCAGGACGACGAGAGCTCCCTGGTCACCCTGAGGCACGACCTGCCGCCGGCCGGACCCTACCGGTCCACCGCGCACGATCCCGAGGCCGAACTCCGGGCCCAGCTGGACGGGGTCCGGGAGATGGCCGAGCACTGGGAGAAACTCGACGAACTGCTGCTGTCCTTCGAGGACAGCGTGCTGGTGGACGGTCCCTTCGAGCTCGTCTACGACTTCCTCTACCGGATCGAGAACTGGGCCGAGACCGTCCCGCACGTCGAGTGGACCAGCGTCACCGAGGACCAGCCGGGCGTGCAGCTCGCCGCCATGGACACCTGTGCCGAGGAGACCGGCGAGACCGTCACCGTCGAGGCCGTCCGCCTGTGCTTCCCGCACGCCGGGCGGATCGTCTTCAAGGAGACGGTCACGCCCGAACTGATCGCGGCGCACGCCGGTGAGTGGTACCTGCTGCCCGAAGAGTCCGGGGTGCGGGTCGGCTGCACCCACCACGTTCTGCTCAGGGAAGAGGCCGTGGCCCCGGTCCTGGGCGAGGAAGCCACCCTTGCGGACGCCCGCCGGTATGTGCGCGAGTGGCTGGGCCGCGCGAGCACCGAAGCGCTGGGCCTGGCCAAGTGGCACGCGGAGAGCGCCGTCCGCCGTCTGCGATGAGGAGGCCCGCGATGGCCCTCACCCGACCGGCTCCGACCGGGGAGAACACCGACACCGCCGGCGCGGAGCCACGACCGGCCCGCGAGCGGCGCAGGGCGTCCTACGCCGAACTGCCGCCGCCGGTGGAGGTGGCGCTGCGCGCCGTACGGCTCGAGGCACAGCTCGGCGATCCCGCCGATCCCGCCAACCGCTACGGCCTTCCCGCGCTGAGCGCCGTGGAGGGCACCGAGGGCCCGCCGTCCCCGGCCGACCTGCGCGCCGAGTTCCTGCCCCGCGCCGCCGGCGGCCACTACACCGGTGCCGACCAGCTGGTACGGGTGCTGCGCCCGCTCTTCCGCCGGGACCTGGCCCTCGGCCACGCCTGGGGCACCCGCCCGCTGCTCGCCGCGGCCGACGGCACCCGCCCGGCGCCCGGCCGGCCGGCCGAACTGGCCGCCCTGCTCGGGCCGACGGCGCTGATCGCGGCGACGGGCACCGTGCTGCGCACCGCCGCCCGCGTCGTCGACGAACTCGGCCGTCACGAACCCGCCGCCCGGCAGTGGCACGGCACGCTCGCCGGTGACTTCGCCGACCTGCTGGCCTGCGAGAGCCTGACGACCGTCGCGCTGCGCTCCCTGGTCCTGCCCGCCGAGGCCACCGCCCTGCTCACCGCCGTGGTCGGATATGTCGTCCCGCAGCTGGTGGCCGACGTCCACAACGACCTCGAACTCGTCCTGAACGAGACCGGGTTCGCGCCCGGCAGCCTCGAGCAGCGCTCGCTCGCCAAGCTGAGGGCCGACCTCGCCGCCGGCGGGCAGTGGCCCGACCCGGCCGCCTGCCGGGCCCGGCTCGTCGCCGCCCTGCCCGAGCTCGCCGGGAACGGGGAGCCCGCGGCGGACGCCACCGCGCTGTTCAGGATCGGCGACCCGGCCGTGCCGGCCGGCCTCCTGCCCGAGGGCACCGGCTGCCACCATGTGCTGGCCGACACCCTGGCCACCGCGGCGGCGGCCAGGCCGGCCGAGGGGGAGGACGGCACGCTCGCCCGCGCCGCCCGGCGGCTGCGCACCGAGCGGCGCACCCTGCGCCTGCCCTGTCTGCAGGCCGCCGACGCCTCGCCGGAGGACCCCGCCGCCCGGGCGCTGGCGGACCGTCAGGCCCATGTGCTGCTGGCCGCCGCCGTGCTCGGCGTCCGCCGGGCGGCCGACCACACCACCTTCCTCAGCAGCCCGGACTGGGCCCTGCTCGCGCTCGTCCGCCTCACCGAACGGCTCGGCGTCCCGCGGCCGCCCGTGCCGGCCGATCCGCGCGAGGACGTCTGGGCGGAGCTGGCCGAGCGCGGCCGACGCGACGTCGACTGCGACGTGTACGCCACGAAGTCGCTGTGGTGAACGGGCCCGAGGACCGCGACGGACAAGGGCACCGGGCCGTGAGCGGCCCGGTGGACCTCGCACCGCCGCTGCCGTCGCCGCTGCACCTCGCCGGTCCCGAGGGGCCCTGGGAGCCGGTGTCCGACGCGGTCGAGTCCACCGGGGTCGCCGTGGTGCACACGACCTGGGGCGAGTGGCTCACCGTCACTCTGCTCGACCCGCGGCTGCGTGCGCTGCTCGGGCACGACTGGCCGCGTTACCGCCAGACCCGTGCCAGCGCCGGGCGGCTGCGCTTCGCCGTCTCCCGCGCGGTCATGAAGTACACGGCCGGGGCGGTGCTGCAGGTGCCTCCCGACGCCCTCGACCTCGCCTACAAGCCCGGCGGGCGGCCCCATCTGCGCGGGCTCGGCGAGGAGCTCGAGCTGAGTCTGGCGCACACCGACGAGCTGATCGTGGTCGGTGTCAGCGGCACGGGCCCCATCGGGGTGGACGCCGAACCCGTCGGCCGGCAGGCGCCCTTGGAGCTGCTGGGCGAGTATGTGTGCACGCCCGAGGAGGCGGCCGCGCTCGCCGTGCTGCCCGAGGCCGAGCGCACCCTGCGGCTGCTGCAGCTGTGGACGCTGAAGGAGGCGTACACCAAGGCCCTCGGACAGGGCATGCGGCGCCGCTTCGCCGCGTTCGGGTTCCGTCGCGACGGCGAGGGGCGCATCACCCTGGCGGAGGACTCGGAGGGCGCCCGCGCATGGGCGTTCGCCGCCCATCTCGTCCAGGGGCGCTACCTCGTGAGCGCCGCCCACCGGCCGGCGCGGGCCGCCCGGCAGGTGCCGTCGTACGACGCCGCCGTGTTCGCCGAGGCCGGGCCGCCGGCCGCGGGCGTACCGGGCTTTCCGGGGTGGCAGAGACCCGGCGACCGATGAGGAGGAACGCGGGCACCGAGCCCGGGCGCGCCCCGCGGGCGGCCGGGGCGGGGGTGCGTGGACGCCTTCCCGCGGGGCCGACGAGGGCGTCGGTGCCGTACGGGGAGCGGGTGCCGCCGAGGCCGTGCGGGGCGCGCGGTCCGGCGGGGCCGTATGTGCCGAGTGTGCCGCAGCAGTCGGCGTATCTCGCGCAGAAACGATCCGAACAGGAGCGGGAACGAGCAGAAAAGGGGGGCAGGGAGCCGGTCCTCTTCGCCGTGGCGGCGGGTTTCGGTGCCCGGGACAGCGGATGAGCAGCCATCACCTTTCCGAGGACACCGTCCTCGCCGTGGTCCACGAGCCGGGTGGCACCGCGCCGCGGTCCCCCGTCGTGCTGGAACTGTGCGGGCCGCTGGGCACCGCGGGGGCCGAGAACGTGGCGGCCCGGCTCGCCGAACGGCACCGCGCGTACTCCGTCACCGTCGACGACGACGGCGAACGGCACAGCCTCAGCTTCCTCCCGGCCGAGCCGGGCGACGGCGGACACGAGCCGCTCACCGCCGAGCTGCTGGCCGACGTACTGGCCCTGCTGCCCGGCGTGGAGGGCATCGTCCCGGCCACGGGGCACCAGCGCGAGCTGATCCTCGCGGCCGCGGCCGGATCGCCGGACCGCCATGTCGAGCAGCTCTTCTGGAACTGGTCCGGGCCGCTGGACCCGTCCCGCTTCGCCACGGCCTGGCAGTCGCTCGTCGAGCGCGAGGCCGTGCTGCGGGCGTCGTTCGACTGGACGGCCGCACCGCGTCTGGTCCTGCACGACCGGGCCCAGATCGAGGTCGTCCACCATGCGCACTCCACCGTCACCTGGGGCGACCTGGTCAAGCGGGACCGGGCCCGGGGCTTCGACCTGCACCGGCCGGGCCTGCTGCGGGTGACCCTGCTGGAGGGGACGCCGGGGCCGGCGGTGCAGGACTGGTTCGCCCAGAACTGGTCGCCGCAGGACCGTCTGCCGCCGGAGCGGGCGCCGGTGCGGGTGCTGCTGACCTACCACCGTGCCCTGCTGGACGAGCGCGGCGTCCATCTCCTGCTGCGCGAGTTCCTCCGGGCCTACGTCAGCGGCGGCACCCTGCCCGGCGGCGAGCGGCGGCCCGACGTCCGCGACCACGCCCGCTGGCTGGCCCGTCAGGACGCCACCACCGCACGCGCGTTCTGGTCCGCGGCCGCGCCGGCCCCCGGCGTGGCCGTCCGGTCCGGCCGCCCCGGCGGCCCCACCGGGCACACCGGCCCCGGCCGGCTGCAACGGCGCCTCAGGCCCCCGCAGACCGCGCGGCTGCGGTCCTGGGCGGCGATGCGGGGTGTCGGCGAGAGCAGCGCGCTGCATGTGGTGTGGGCCCTGCTGCTGTACCGGGCGTCGGGCGCCGAGGGGCCGGTGCCGGTCAGCTTCGGTGTGCATCTGTCCGGGCGGGACGTGCCGATGCAGGGCGCCGCGGGCATCCCCGGGCTGCTCGGCAACCCGCTGCCGATGACCGTCACCGTCGACCCGGCGGCCCCCTTGGTGGAGCTGCTGCACCAGGTGCGCGACACCGCGTTCGACCTGATCGCGCACGCCTGGGTGTCCGCCGACCGGGTCCGAGCCTGGAGCGGCCGGGGCGAGGACGCCGACCTGACCGACACGGTCGTCGTCTTCGACAGCCGGCCCGAGCTGCCGGAGGCGCTGCTCGCCGAACTGCGGGAGCAGGGCGTCCAGGTGGACGTCCCGCAGAGCGTCAGTGGTGACACGAGCCTGCCGTTCACCCTCGTCGCCCAGCACAGCCCCGAGGGCGGGCTGCTGCTGACCGGTCTGTACGACCGCGCGAGCCTGGCGGACGGGGACGCGTCCGCGACGCTGTCGCAGTGCGTGCAACTGCTGCGCTCCCTGCCCGACCACCGGGACCTGCAGTGCACCGTCGCCCATGTGCTGGAGCCGCTGCGCAGCTCCGACGTGCCCCGGGTGGCCCCGCGGTCGCCCGCGCCGCGCGGCCTCGCCCTGGCCGTGCTGCGCCCCGGGGAACCGCTGTCGGACGTCATCTGCCTGATCGGGGTGCCGGGTGTGCCGACCGGTGCCTACGAGGTCCTCGCCCGTGACCACCAGGGGCCCGAACGGATCGTGGCCCTGCGCATGGAGGGACCGGCGGAGGTGTCGGTGTCCGTGCTGCACGAGATGCTCGCCCCGGACCGCCGGCTCGTCCTCGGTGGTTGCGGGCCGGGCGGCAGCGCCGCCTACGAGATCGCCCGGCGCGGGGCGGCCGAGCACGCCACGGCCGTGGCCGTGGTGATGACGGGGGTCGGCGGTGCCATCGCGAGCGCCCAGGCTCTTGCCCGCGGGCTGCGGTCCGTGCGCGCCAAGGACATGTGACGGGGACCGAATTCATGCCTGAAATAAGGCATAAACGCCTTTTTGCGCCGGTTCTCAAGTCGGGGAGGAGCGGTTCTCGAGCGGCTCGTTCGACGGTGTCCGAAAAGCTGGAGGAGGGGACATGAGCGATTCGGGCCAAGCACAACTTTCGCTGCGCATCGAGCGCGGACAGGCGAGCGACGAGGAACTGGCCGCGCTCACCGTCGTACTGCTCGCGCTGTGCGCGGAGGCGCAGGAGAGCGAGGCGGGGCGTCCGGTCAACGGCTCCCGGTGGTGGAGGAGGCCGCACTCCTACCGGGCCCCGCGCAGCTGGCAGTGACGGATCTTGGTGCTCCAGGAAGGAACCTGACCACATGTCAACGACGATTGCCTCCGCTCCGGTCGACACCGGGCCGGCCGACATCCGCGGCCGGGTGGCAGAGCTGCACGGCATCCGTGCGCAGGCGCTGGCGGGCCCCAGCGAGAAGGCGACCGAGGCGCAGCACGCCAAGGGCAAGCTGACGGCGCGGGAGCGGATCGAGCTGCTCCTGGACCCGGGTTCCTTCCAGGAGGTCGAGCAGCTGCGGCGGCACCG